>JAJFKV010000028.1 GCA_021773055.1 Woeseiaceae bacterium | reverse complement strand
AACTCGATCAGATTTGGCACGATCATGACGCCGAATACGGCCCACAACAGCAGCTTCCACAGGATGGAGCCGTCGCCGAAGATCGTGTACGCGAGGACGGCGAGGCCCGCAGCGATGGTCGAGCTGCGCAGGTCTATGCGTTGATACGCCAGGAAAATGCCGCCGCCCAAAAAGAGCAGCAACCAGAACAGACTGATGACGAAACTGGACAAGCGCTTTTACCCCTGACTCGGTAGCTTGCGGCAAAAAGAAACACTATCATTGCGGCGCCGCACGCGCCATCGAGCACGTCACGTCATAGTAACGACTCGATTGCCGCACGTTCCTCGCGCAATTCGGCTTCGGTTGCATCCATGCGTGAACGGCTGAAATCGTCAATTTCCAGCCCCTGCACGATCTCGTAGTTCCCTCCGCTACAGCGCACCGGGTAGGAGTAGATGACGCCGGGTTCGACGCCATAGCTGCCGTCGGCGGGTATCGCCATGCTCACCCAGTCGTCCCCGGGCGTGCCGAGCACCCAGTCGCGCATATGATCGATAGCAGCAGACGCCGCAGACGCTGCCGAGGAGGCACCACGGGCTTTGATAATCGCAGCACCGCGCTGTTGAACAACGGGGATGAACGTGTCGGCAAGCCAGGCTCGGTCTACGAGCTCCGCGGCCGGCTTGCCAGAAACGCTGGCATGGTTGATATCCGGATATTGCGTGGCGGAATGGTTCCCCCAGATCGTCATGCAACGAACGTCACTCACATGATTGCCGGTTTTTGCAGCCAGTTGTGCGATTGCCCGATTGTGGTCGAGTCGCGTCATGGCCGTGAAATTGGCGCCATTCATGTCCGGCGCATTACTGCTCGCGATCAGAGCATTGGTATTGGCCGGGTTACCGACGACGAGGACACGAATGTCGCGGCTGGCGTGGTCGTTGATCGCTTTGCCCTGCACCGAGAAGATAGCGGCGTTGGCTTCGAGCAGATCCTTGCGTTCCATACCTGGTCCGCGCGGACGGGCACCGACGAGCAGCGCGAAGTCACTGTCCTTGAAGGCGACATTCGGATCGTCGCTGGCGATAATGCTCGCCAGCGTATCGAAGGCACAGTCGTCCAGCTCCATGACGACGCCCTTTAGAGCGTCCATAGCCGGCGGAATCTCGAGCAGCTGCAGAATGACCGGCTGGTCGTTGCCGAGCATTTGGCCGGAGGCGATTCTGAAGGCGAGCTGATAGCCGATCTGGCCGGCGGCGCCCGTGATGGTGACGCGAACTGGTGATTTCATCATTCTGATTCCCTGTGTACCGGTTGTTACAGTCGCAAGCGCCCCGGGGGTCGCGATTGCGACGCGATGCATGTGTCAGTCGGGGCGGCGATTCTAGCACCGCAGCACTGTCGCGGCATCGTGTAGAACCACTACTCAGGGTTGTTTCGTCGGCGGAAACGCTTCCTTCAACAATTGACGCTCAGTTCGGGCGGCCTTATGAAGACCGTCGGCTTCGAGCTTCAGAATGCACTCCAACCAGGCATCGGGGTCGCCAGTTTCGGATTCACTGCAATACCGCTCTGCTACATTTTCGCCTGCGACACTGAGCGCTGGCGCTGCCTGCAAAAAATTGCGTGCGGCTTCCTCGTCACTGCCGGTTTGCAGGCGAGCATGATTCTCGGCTTCGCGAATGATTTGCATGTCGGCATCATTGAGCGAATCGACCTCGATGGCTGCAGCCGCATCCTGTGGAGCGTCAAAGGCTTCGGGCGCGGCGGCCGGGACTTCCTCGGCCGAAGGTACGTCAGAGGCCGGTGGCACGGCAATGGATTCCTCCTGAACCTTCGCCGGCGTATCGAGCACGGCTTGCTCTTGCCGGGACATGTCGGCGACTTCGAGCACGATCGCGAGGCACAGACCGATCGTTGTCGCCCACGCAGCGGGTCGTAACCAGGAAACTGTCTTGCGGTGACGCAGTAGCGCCGCGCTGCGCGCCTCATTGAGCACCACATGATCGAGGTACTCCGGCGTACGCTCGTCCGCCAGTTTCCGATAGGTCCCGGACACGATCGGGTCAGTGATGTCGTCGGGGCGATGTCGCTCGTTACTCATGATAGCTCCGTGGGCTCATCAACCGCCTCACGCAATTTCCTGATGGCGTATCGCAGGCGGCTCTTGGCTGTCTCGCGTTTGCTATCGGTAACCGAGGCGATCTCGTCGAGGCTGAGCCCAGCCTCTTCATGTAATAGGAATACGTCGCGCTGCTCATCGGGCAGCGTCTTTAGTGCAGCATCGAGCCGCCGCCGCGCAAGGCTCTTCTCGGTGAGCGTCTCCGGTAGCTCGCCGGCATCGGGCTGTGTGTCAGGCTCGATGTCAGTGGTGTCCGAATGACGTTTGTTGCGCCGCACGTAGTCGATGAAACAGTTGTGCGCGACGTGATACAGAAAGGTTGTAAATTTGGCGGTCGGGCGGTAGTTGGCGCGGGCCTTGATGATTTTGCCCCACACCTCCTGGAATACGTCCTCGGTGGCGGCTTGCTGGTGGCAAAGCCTGAGCAAATAGCGATACAGCGAATCTTTGTGACGGCGGTAAAGGACCTCGAAAGCCGCCACGTCGCCATCGCGGTAGCGCAGCATGAGGGCGCTGTCTTCGGGCCTGTGCTCCATCCGCGGAGCATAGGCGACGCTCGCGAATTGGGAAAGCGCAAATGGCGCCAGTCGCAAGGCTCGGCTATAAGTCATTGATTTCTTTCGGCACGGTTCTGTGACTACTTATATAAACGCCAAATGCCGGGCCTTCGGGTTAGAAGTTTTCTGCAATCGGGTTTGCAAAAAGAATTTTTAGTGTTATAGTTGACTATAACACCAGTTCACTAAGAGGCCGGGGCAGTCCCGGAAACAGAAAATGTCCAAACCGTCCGTACATTTCAACGACTATGTCAGCATTGCAGTCATGCTGCTCATGGTGGTGGCATTAGTGGCAGGGCAAGCGGATGCGAGTAGCGATAGTGCCGATGAGGCCATACCCGTTACGCCGATAGTTGCCGAGGACAATCGATTGAGTCTCGATTTTAACGGCCAACTGACCGACAAAGCACTGCAAATCAGCATCGCTATTGTCACCGATTTGAGTCATTTCCGTGGCGAAGACGAGTAAAGTAGCGACGGAATTTTCGCGCCGGTTCGGTAATCCGAACCGGCGCCTTTTTACGTGTACCAACACGCAAATCCTGTGTATTCAGGGCCTGTGAATTCAGGGGACAAATAGAGAATGGATCCGAAGTGGAATGAAGATCAGCCGATTTACCGGCAACTGCGAGACCGGGTCGTTGCGATGATTCTGGAGGAAGTGCTGGTTGAAGGCGATGCCTTGCCCTCAGTCAGAAACGTTGCGGCCGAATATCGGCTTAACCCGCTCACGGTGCTCAAGGGTTACCAGGAGCTGGTGGACGAGGAGCTCGTCGAAAAGAAGCGTGGCAGAGGAATGTTTGTCAACGAAGGAGCACGGGTAAAGCTCCTCAAGGCCGAACGTGAACGATTTCTCGAAAAAGAATGGCCGGAGGTCATTGCGACCATCGAGCGTCTGAATCTGGACGCAGCAGATTTGCTTCAGCAAGCGGATAAAATTAAAACAAGCAAGGATTCTGGAGGGGAGAATGACTAGTCTGGTCAGCGCACAAGGCGTATCCAAAAATTTCGGTTCATTTAGAGCTGTCGACAATGTCAGTTTTGAAGTCGAGAGTGGCAAGATTCTTGGTTTGATCGGCCCTAACGGCGCTGGTAAAACGACCTTACTCAAGGCGTTGCTCGGTCTGACTGATTGTGAAGGGCAGCTTTCGGTCATGGGTCTGGATCCCTTTAAGCAGCGCAAGGAGTTGATGCAGAACATCTGCTTTATTGCGGACGTCGCAGTACTGCCGAGATGGATAAGGGTTACGCAATTACTCGACTATGTTGAGGCGATACATCCGAATTTCTCGCGCCAACGCGCCGAAGAACTGCTACAGCAGACAAAGATACTTGCCAACTCCAAGGTAAAGGAGTTGTCGAAGGGGATGGTCACGCAGCTGCATCTTTCCATCATCATGTCGATCGATGCGAAGCTGCTTGTTCTCGATGAGCCGACGCTGGGTCTGGATATTCTTTTCCGCAAAGAGTTTTACGCGAACCTGCTGAATGATTACTTCGACGAGGAACGTACGATCCTGGTGACAACTCACCAGGTTGAAGAAGTCGAGAACCTGTTAACAGACATCATGTTTATCAACGACGGCAAGATCATTCTCGATGCTTCAATGGAGTCCCTCGCCGATACATATGTTGAGGTAGCAGCTTCCGGCGATGAGGCCGATAAAGCGAGAGGACTCGGACCGATAGCTGAAAACAAGATGTTCGGCAAATCCGTCATGTTGTTTGAGGGTGTGAATCCTGAGCATCTGGACGGGTACGGTGAGCTTAGAACGCCATCGGTAGCCGATCTCTTTGTAGCCAAAATCAAGGGAGCTCGAGCATGATCACCCATCAATTGGCGCTGGTAAAACGTGAAGTCTGGGAGCATCGCTCAATCTTCATAACACCAATCGCGATCGCGACCATTGTTACGCTGGGCGTAATGGCCATGTTGGTGTTTGCGTCGGGTTTCGCAGCCGAACTGGATATCGCAATATTCGGAGCTCAGAATGTCGCCGGCGACCCTGAGCGCAAAGCCGCGTTGACTGGATTCTTCCTGGGTACCTCATGGGTATTCATTATCGCATTGGCAATTCTGACCGTTTTCTATTGCCTGGATTCCCTGTACGCAGAACGGAAAGACAAGAGCATTCTGTTCTGGCGATCGCTGCCGGTCACAGATGCGGAAACGGTCATCTCGAAATTGATTACTTCCATAATTGTCATTCCAGCCGCTACGGTGATTGGCATTATCGGAACCCATATCGTCAATCTGATCATTACCAGTATTTGGGTATCGATGAAAGGTGGCGACGGCGGCATGTTGATCTGGGGCTCGGTTTCACTGCTGGATAATTGGCTAGCGGCTTTTATCGTTGTGATTGCGAGTGGCATATGGATGTCGCCATTCATTGGCTGGTTCCTGTTGGTGTCCGCATATACGAAACGATCACCGTTGTTAATGGCGTTCATGCCACTGATCCTGATTGGTTTGCTGGAAGGAATCATTCTGCGCACACACGTATTCGCGGAAAACGTGCTCGCACGTGGGGATGGCTTGCCCATCTTCCGTATCGGCGATATTGAAAGGTTCTTCGACCAGGAAGAGTGGCGCGTTGCAGAAGGCGCTACGAGTTTATTGCCACACCTGGATGTCGTTCAGTTTCTTACGAGTCCGGCGATGTGGGCTGGTGTTCTGGTCTGCGGCCTGCTTTCGACCGGAGCAATTTACGTGCGCCGTTATCGCGACGAAAGCTAAGCACTTTATCGAACTGATTAGTCAGCAGTTTCAGGGCTTGCTGCGAATATCGAATTTCCGCAGCTTGCCTCGAAACTGGTGATAACTAAGCCCTAGTAAATCAGCAGCAAGGCGCTGGTTGAAGCGAGCCTTTTCAAGTGCGGCGTTCAGTAAATTGACCTCGGTATCCAGTAATCGCTGGGTCAAGTCTGCCGGCAGCAGTGGCGCGCGCTTCGGCATAACGGCACTGCGTGTCAGAGCTTTCGCCGCTACAGCCTCGAAGGGCGTATCGAACGGATTGAGCGCAAGCTTCGTGATTGGTCGTTCCTGGTCGGCTGACCTGTAAACAGACCGCTCGATCGTATTTTTGAGTTCGCGGACGTTACCCGGCCATTGATTGCGTAACAACGCAGACGAAACACGCGAACTAAAGCCAGGGAAATAACTCCACTTGAGTTCGCTCGCCATATTGATCGCGAACGCGCTTGCCAGTGGCATGATGTCCTCCACGCGTTCGCGTAAAGGTGGCACCGTGATAACGTCAAAGGCCAGTCGGTCGAGTAAATCCTCCCGAAAGCTGCCAGCCGCTGCGAGCTGTTGTAGGTCGGCATTAGTTGAGCCGACAATCCGTACATCCACAAGCAGCGTTTTGCTGCCACCAACACGCTGTACCTCGCCATACTCTATCGTTCGCAGTATTTTTTCCTGCATCCGCAGCGAAATAGTTGCGAGCTCGTCAAGAATCAGCGTGCCACCGTCGGCACGTTCGAAGTGACCAATATGGGTCTTAGCGGCGCCAGTAAACGCGCCAGCTTCATGACCAAATAACTCGGACTCAAGAATCGACTCGGTCAGGGCTGCGCAATTCACCTTGACGACGTTCTGTTCCCAGCGGTCGGAGAGAAAATGCAGCCTCGACGCGATCAATTCCTTGCCGGTGCCGCGCTCACCGACGACCAGTACCGGTTTGGAAAGTGAGGCAGCGCGTGAGACATGCTCCAACATCTCCAGGAATATGGGCGCTTCGCCGATGATGGGTTGGGACTGTAATGGTGTAGTCATTTGGCGTATTAGGCCAAAAGATGGGGAAAAAAGCCAATAAGTAGTGAAAGTAACCAATATCGTCAAGCAAGAACAAATTTAAGAAGGAGTTGTTTTCCTTAATAAACAACAACTTATATCTCGCGCATGGATTGGCATGATTGCTGCAATACCAATAATAGGTTTTACACATACGAGAGGAACGACCATGGGTATATTCACGAGATTCAGCGACATCGTGAACTCCAATATCAATGCGATTTTGGATAAGGCAGAAGATCCTGAAAAGATTGTTCGCCTGATGATTCAGGAAATGGAGGACACGCTGGTCGAGGTTCGATCTGCAGCAGCTCGTTCTATTGCGGACAAGAAGGATTTGAATCGCAAGATCGAGACGCTGGATCGCGACCTCTGCGACTGGGAGCAAAAAGCCGAGCTTGCATTGCGCAAGGGACGCGAAGACCTGGCCAAGGCGGCGTTAGTAGAGAAATCACGGGTTACAACGGCGGTAGATGTGTTGAAGCAGGACTACCTCGCCGTGGATGAAGGGCTGGCAAAACTCAACGAGGACATTGCGCGCCTGGAAAGCAAGCTCGAGGATGCGAAGACTCGGCAGAAGGCACTTCTGTCCCGCCACAAAACAGCTAGCAGCCGTTTGGCAGCACGCAAGAAAATTCACGACTACAAGATCGACGACGCCATGGTGCGATTCGAGCAATACACTCACCGAATTGATGATGTTGAAGGCCGGGTTGAGGCCTATGATCTTGGGCTACCGAAGGACCTCAACCATGAGTTCGCCAGCCTTGAGGCCGAAGAGTCCGTCAAAGAAGAGCTCGACGCTTTGAAGCGACGTGTTGCATCGGATAAAGCGCCTGCGGCAGAAGCCGAGTAATCGAATCGTAGAGGAGGAATCGATGAGTCGAGAAACCTGGAATATTAACCATGGACCTTTGCGCGGTTTCTATCGTGACCGCGAGAACGGCTGGGTATTCGGAGTCTGCGCCGGGGTTGCCGAGCGCTTCAATTTTCGCGTCGGAACGGTCAGAGTCATTGCGATCATATCTTTAATGCTGTTCTTTTGGTTGACCGCGGCGCTTTACCTGGGGGCGACTGTGCTCATCAAAGAGAAGCCTCTGGTCTATTCAGGTGTCCATAGTGAAAATGATTTCTGGTATCGCTACAAACGTGATGATTGGAGGCGATCATGACTACCATGAATGCTGAGTCGGACCGGCGCTTCTACAGAGACAGAGACCGCGCCGTACTGGGTGGTGTTTGCGCCGGCCTCGCGGAATACCTGGGATTCAATTTGAAAGTCACACGAATCCTGGCGTTTATCGCCTTCTTGTGCGCAATGCCGATTGCGATCATCGCTTATCTGGCCGCCGTGTTTCTAATACCATCAACATCGCGCGGCGACTATTCTACACCAGCAGAAAAACGTTCTGGCCGACGCAGGCGACGTAAATCGAAACAAGAGAAAGCACCTGCGCAGGAGTCAGAATCATCAGTAGCTGACGATATCAATCGACGCTGTGCATCACTCGATGAGCGCTTGAGGCTGCTGGAAAAACACGTTACATCGAAGCGCTTTCAGCTCGACCAGGAACTGAGTCGGCTTTGAGCCACAGCATAGGGATGCGCAAATGAACACAATGTTCTATGTAGTTTGTATCGTCGCCGTTGTATTTGCAGCGGACACTTACCAAAAGTACTTAAAGATGAAACACGAAGAAAAACAGCACGACCCGGAACTCGAAGAATCACTGGCAAAAATTGAAATGCTGGAGGAGCGTATTCGAGTGCTTGAAAGAATAGTGACAGAGAGCAAACACGACCTTGGTCGAGAAATCGACAACCTGTAATCCAAAAAAACGCCCATCATTTGACGGGCGTTTTAGCATGGGGAATTTCCTGGCTTACTTCGGTTGTGCCTTATAAGCGCGAATCTCCGCATTAAATTGCTCCACGGTGCGAGATTGTTCATCCACAGCCGCATTGTACTTCTTGTCGAACATACTCTTGTGTTGCCGCTTGGCGTCCTCATCGTCATCGACTAGCGCCTGCAGTGTGACAACTTCGTCTGCTTCGATGCACGTTAGGTACTCAGTCATGCTCTCTTGGTAGGCCGAAATAAGTTTTACGCCGGCGAGCATTTCCTCTTTGCTGGAGGAGGCGCCGTCGGGAAGATTTTTCGGCGGAGCCGGATAGTCACACGCAAATGCCAGTGATGTCGTAAATACAAGAAGGATGGAAATCAGAACTTTTGTCATTTTATTCATTGAGTCTACTTCGGTTTGGAGTGTGTTTTCGCAGCAATGCTGCTACCAGTTATGAATGCGGCAATTTAAACACGTTGCCGGGCCGCTGAAAAGTCAGGCAAAGAGCGCCCGGTAGGTATCTGTACCGTCAGCTTGTGATAGCAGCAGCTCAAGATAGTTGTCAGAGCTCATAGGTTCACCAAATAACAGGCCCTGCACATACGTGCATCCCATTTTTTGCAGGAACGACAATTGTGCCTCACCTTCAACGCCTTCCGCGACAACATCCATGTTCATATTGCGACCCATCTGGATGATTGTGTCGACGATCGTCGCGTCGTCCGGGTTATTTACGACATCACGGACAAAGGACTGGTCTATCTTCAAAGTGCTTATGGGGAATTGTTGAAGAGCGCTTAATGATGAGTAGCCCGTGCCGAAATCGTCGATCGCCAGGTGTAGGCCAAGCCCGTACAGTTCATCCAGCATCTTGATGGTACGTTCCGGATTCTCCATAAGAGTGGTTTCGGTGATTTCAAGTTCGAGAGAAGTGGGTGATACTTCGTGGCTTCTCATTATCGCGCTGATGCGGCTAACGAAATTCAGTTGTCGCAATTGCTTCAGGGAAAGGTTCACCGATACCCGGCCCGGCGACGGTACAGATCGTTGCCAAAGACGGAAGTCCTCGCAGACCTTATCCAACACCCACTCGCCGATTTCGATTATGAGGTTGGAATCTTCGGCGATGGGAATAAAGTCAGAAGGTAAGATCAGACCTCGTTCAGGTAGTTCCCAACGGACTAATGCCTCGGCACCAAATACTTCACCGGTTTCAAGATTGTACTTGGGTTGGTAGTGAACGAGCAGTTCGTCGCGTTCAAAAGCACGTTTTAGCTTGCTCTTGGTCATTAACCTTTCGACCGACGCCTCGTTCATTTTCGGCGCGTAGAAAGAAAACATATTGCCACCCGATTTTTTTGCGTGGTAAAGGGCGGCATCGGCGTTGCGAATCAGGTCAATGACGTTAGGCGCATCTTTCGGGTAGTAGGCAATACCCATACTTGCTGTCATGAATACTTCATGGCCTTGTACGAAAAACGGATCAGCCAGCCGGTCCAACAATTTTTGTGCCAGCTCACTGGTCTCAACTATGCCTTTCTCATCGGGAGAGAGTTCGTCGACGATGACGGCGAACTCGTCACCCGCAAGACGTCCGATGATGGAGTGCTTGGGTAATGCTCCCTTCAATCGTTCGGCGACTGTTTCCAGAGTAGTGTCGCCCGCGAGGTGGCCAAAGGTATCATTGATCTCCTTGAAGTAATCGACGTCAATATAAAAAAGGCACAAGGCCTTTCCGGAGCGTCTGGCTCGGGCAATGCTGCGCTGCAGCAAATGCTGAAATTGCATTCGATTAGGGATTTTGGTCAGCGGGTCGATACGCGCGAGATAGCGAATCCGTTTCTCGGCACGCTGGCGTTCAGTTATGTTTTGTGCCGCATATATTCGCCGCGCAGGCCCGCCTTCGCCACCTTCGACAACAGAACAGGTATAGGACACAGGAATCGACTCGCCAAACTTGCTTTCGAAGCTTGCCTCTTTGGGTAATCCTGACGGAGTGTCATCGGCCAGCGAGCGGCTCTTCTTGGTATTAACAATATAGTCGATGCTTGTGCCGAGTAATTCGGCTTCATCGTAACCGAGCAGGTGTGTCGTTGCCGTATTTATGCGAGTGATATTGCCGTCGCTGCCGGTGACAACAATCGCTTCGTTCATTCCGGATAAAATACTGTCGACGTAGTCGCGTGAATGGGTGGTCTGACGTAATCGATGTCGCATGTCATTGAAAACAGCGGCCAGCTCACCGAGCTCATCGTGTTGTGTCGAAAGCACCGGCTCTCCGAAATCGGCGTCACGTAGCTTTTCTGCCTGCAGTTTGAGTAGACGTATACGTTTCGTTTGGTTGCGGACGACCAGCCATACAACAGCACCAATAAGTAACAGCGCAGCAAGGGTTCCTGCACCCGCCCACAGGTAACTAAGCTTTCGGCTAGCGATTTCGGTGGTGGTGATTTCCTCCGTGAAATGGGTGGTTTCGGCGTACAGCTCAATTAAATCAAAGGCTCCGATTAACACGCCAGTCGCAACGTCATCAATTACGACGGGCTGCGATATTATCAAGCGCTGCGCCAGCCAGGTCGTCGTCGCAGGCGCCGCGAGCAGCGGAATGCTGCCAGCCTCAACAACCTGATCGGCTGCGTTGACAAAGCGAATACCAGTCAGCTGTTCGTTTTCAATCAGAGCGGTATTGAGCGCCACAAAGATATTAGCTGACCGATCGCTCCTTATGGAGTCCTGCAGGCCCTCGACCGCAATCTGCAATTGCATGTGGGCCTGCTCTTCAAAATTCGCTTCGGCCCGTGAATTGTATTCCGTCGAACTCACGGCGACGATCTGCTCCGCAAGCCAGCGATATTGGCCATAAAATACGGACAGCATGACGCCCGAAACGGTGACCCCGAGGGCGACCGCAAGCAGGAGCAGGCGAGGAGTTCTGTTGCCGATCATGTCATATTATTATTCGGCCATAAGGCGGTGTTCAGTGTAGCACCTGCCACACGGCGGGAACGGCAAATATCCAGACTGGTCTAATTTATGTGCTAACTATCCCGTTTTTCAACAAACTCAAGCGGATCCGACTGCCCGGTAGTTTTCATAATGCCCTCAACTACGGCGCCTTCCGCAACGGCGATCGCCTCGCCGGTAACTGTTCCCGTAATCTTCGCGGTTTTTGTTATTTCGACCTTGCCAGTCGCAGTGATATCACCCTCAACGTGGCCGGCTACGATGACGTTGTCGGCACGGATGGAACCTTGCCATAGTCCACTTCCGGCCAGCTGGATAGTGCCGTCAACGTCGCAGTCACCTGAGACTTCGCCATTTATCTGAAAATTGCCACTGCCGCTAATTTCGCCGCTGATTTTGCAGCCTTCGTTTATGAGTGTAGCTTTGCCCGACGCCTGGTCGCGCATACGTCTAAGTCTGGAATCGTTCATGCAGCCTCTGCTCCGCAGGTAATGAAACGTAGATACCGGGCGAATACTACCCTATTTCGATTTCTGCTCTCGGTATCCGTAGCCGATCGTTTCAATCTTGACGAGCACGCCGCCTTCAAATATTAATCGTCGCATCAACTTGCGCGGTCCGAAGTTGTAAACGTACTCGGTCAGAACGACCTCCTCTGTGTAGTGGCCGTAACCCGGAAAGCGCTCCGTGGTGATGCCGGGAGATGATTTTCGCTGCGTGGGAATAGTGACGCCACGCGTGACATAACCGAGTTGACGAGAGGTCGTTGGCGCACCGCAAGCTTCCCGTACCTGCAGCTCATGCATGTCTTCGATGACGAGTTTTCTGCCGCAACGAAATCCGAACGCGGAGGTGCTGGCCAGTACTAGAAGCAGGGCCATTGTGCCAATGAGGATGTTATGTCTGTTGATTTTGATCATGTGCCATATCTCAATGCCAGTTTAGACCAAACCACGAAGCCGTGGTTCATGGCGGCTGATTCTGCGAAAATGCGCGTGTGCGGCGCGGTTATGGTAAAACAGGTCGCGAATCTGGCAGCGGTATTCAGGAAGACTCATTTGATAGACGAATTTAACAAGCGACTGAGCGCAGTGGCTGCTGCTGGCGGCGATCTCCTGTATGGCGGGCGGAAAGGTATTGAGAAGGAGTCTTTGCGTGTTGCCGCTGATGGCAGTCTCTCAATGCTTGATCACCCCGTCGGTCTTGGATCTGCGCTGACCAATCGCTATATTACCACCGACTTTTCCGAGGCTTTGCTGGAGTTTGTAACGCCACCATACGAGACGACCTGGGAAGCGTTGCATTGCGTATGTGATATTCACAATTTCACCTACTCGGAACTTGGCGACGAAATGTTGTGGCCAGCCAGTATGCCGTGCCTGATTCCCGAAGATGACAAAATTCCGCTGGCAAGATACGGGTCATCCAACGTCGGGCAGATGAAAACAATCTATCGGCGTGGGCTCGGTTACCGATATGGTCGTCAGATGCAGACCATAGCCGGTGTGCATTTTAACTATTCCGTTCCACAGCATTTCTGGAAGTCTTATCAGGACATTCTTGGCAACGAGTCCAGTGTCGACGAGTTCCGCTCTGAGCAATATCTCGGGTTGATTCGGAATTTCAAACGCATGGGCTGGCTGGTATTGTATTTGTTCGGCGCATCTCCCGCGCTGTGCAAGTCATTTGCAGGCGGTAGTGTAGTGGCTATGAAGTCACTCAACGATGAAACCTACTTTGAGCCCTATGGCACTTCGTTGCGCATGAGTGATCTTGGTTACAGTAATCAGAATCAGTCACGTATCAATATTTCGCTCAACAGTCTTGATGAATATGTGCGAGACCTGGGCCAGGCAATCGCAACGGCAGAACCGTCTTACAAAGACATTGGCGTGAAAGTTGATGGCCGATACCGTCAGCTCAATGCAAATTTGTTGCAGATTGAAAATGAGTTCTATTCGCCGGTTAGACCAAAGCGGGTTGCTGACTCAGGCGAAAGGCCGACAACGGCGCTGCAACGTGGCGGCATAGAATATGTTGAAATTCGATCCCTGGATATAAATCTGTTCGACCCGTGTGGCATCAACCAAAATACAATGCGTGTCATGGAGGTGCTACTGCTCTACTGTTTGTTGCTGGAGAGTCCGAAATTCAGCGACGAAGAGCTTCAGGAAGTTGCGAATAATCAGACACAAACGGCGAAGTATGGACGGGACCCGGAATTGAAGTTAATTCGCTTCGGTCAGCCGGTTTCATTAAATGCATGGGCCAGTGAGATAATCACCGGAATGCTGTCGGTGGCCACTGAAATCGATCGGCATGATAAGAACAACAGTTACTTCGAAGCGGTTCACCTGATGCAAGGGCTGGTCGATAATACTGAATCAACACCCTCTGCTCGAATTATCGCCGAGCTCGAGGATGGGAAAGTCGGCTTCTTCAGGTTCGCACTTGCGGTAGCGGAGGGCCACCGCGATTATTTTGCTTCGATTGCTCAACCAGGCGACACCGCCAGAGAGCAATTCCGCCGGGAGGCTGACGAGTCACTGCAACGTCAGCGGGATATCGAAGCAGCAGACTCGGTGACCCTGGACGAATATCTGAGACAGTACTTCGCCTAAGACGGTAGTGGCGTTCCATGTTCGTATGCGAATTGCCGGTGCAGAGCCTGTAGTCTTTCAGTTAAGGGCCCCGCGGATCCCGCAGCAATCACACGTCCGTCGGCTGCGAGTACAGGAGTTAGTTCACCCATCGTGCCACTCGTGAACGCTTCGTCGGCGGTGTAAAGCTCGGTTAAGGACAAGTTGCGCTCGATTGCAGGGATGCCTTCATCGGCGCAGATCTGAAGAATCATTCGACGCGTGAGACCGGGCAGGCAACTGTCCGCGTGCGGGGTCAGTATCTGACCCCGTCTTACGAGGAAAATATTCGTATCGTTTGTTTCTGAAATAAAGCCGTTAACATCCAACATGACGGCAGCGTCGACCCCAGCCACGTTGGCTTCTATGCTCGCCAGAATATTATTGAGCAAGTTATTGTGGTGAATCTTGGAATCCAGACACTCGGGTGTATTACGCCGTGTCGATGCCGTTATGACCTTTATACCCGCATCGGAATATACAGGCGGCTTCCACTCCGCGAGCACGATCAAAGTACATCCAGACTGATTGAAACACGGGTTCATCCCTGACGTGATTTTTTCACCGCGTGTCAATGTCAGACGAATATGGGTGTTATCGCGCATGCTGTTGGCCGCGAGTGTCTCAAATATCGCAGCGCGAACTTCAGCGGACGACGGCACATTTACAAATGCCAGGCTCTTGGCGGAGTCTTGCAGGCGCTCGAGGTGGCCATCCAGTTCCGCAATACGGCCTTCGTAGACACGTAAGCCCTCCCAAACAGCATCACCACCTTGTACGACACTGTCGAAAACGGAAATACATGCTTCTGCTCGCGGCTTAAGCTGGCCAGCAACGTGAATGAGAATATCGGCGTTGCGTGGATCAGGAAGGTTCATTGTTCACTCGTCTCCTGCTGCAGCGGGGCGCAGCGCGTATTGATACAACTTTTCATACCAGGGGTTGCAGTCATCCAGTAAGGACTGCAGGTGGTCGGGGAAGTCTGTCTTTGCTGTGTACGGTGCGAACCCGGTGCTCTCGTGCACGGCGTGATACCAGTGCGGTGCCCAAATGCCGTCCTCGGCTCGCGCACCAGACTCCCAGGTCAGCATGCCGGTCGTGAATTCCAGTTGCAGATACGCGCAAAGTTCGCGCAGCACAGCTTCCGGATGCATCAGCAGTTCGCGCGAGTCCAGAATTGCGGGCCGCCGACCTGATTCGGCGAGTGAGTCGAAGATTTCCCACTGCCGTTGCAGGCCCGTATCGGAAAGAGTGGCTTGCGGCACTTGAATCGTGAGTGACGGTAGCATTTCCAGAGGATCACGAATCAGAAATATATTGTTCGTTGAGTGTAGAAAATCCAGGTTGAGATCACGTAAATGGTGGGCCATATGCTTGATAAATAGCACTTGTGACTGGTCTTCGGCCTGTTGCAACAGCAGGTTTCGAATAACATCGCTGCCATCGCAGTTCATCGCCGCCAGTATTTCCTGACGACCAGGGTGGTCGGCGCCGCTGACTCGCAAATAATGCCCGTAAAGTGGCTCGTCAATGACTCGCACGCCGGGCAGCTCCCGGAAGCTGTACATCAGGGCTGTAGAGACGTTTCTTGGGCCTGACCACAAGCAGATTGGCTTTGTCATTATCTATCGATTCCCGCGATGCATCCGGAGGCAGCTAAATTGTACCGGGCCCGCCAAGTGTGGCAAATGCGCTTTATAAAGTGAATTCCTGCCAAATCAACGTGTTCGGTCGTCTTTTCGTGTGCGGTCCGTCACAAATTCGGCGGCAGCCGTTGTTGTGACAGCTGCAATTTAACTAAACTTAGCACCACAGCTACATTAGGCGCGTAAATTTTGTTAAAAACTTTCTTATTCGGGATATTGCTCGGGGTCGCAGTGGCGGCTGGCGCGCTGTATGCGGTGCCGGTGGTCGACCAGCATCGCGAAGTCTCTTTCGTTTCAGTTGCGCCAAATGGCGGCAACCGGGAATCCTTTCATATCAATATCCCGGTTGATCGGATCATGGTCGGTACAGCGGGTCAGACATCGGGTTTGCCGGCGGGTCTCGACTGGCCGCAAGACGAAATTCTGGCAGGCGTTGGCGCAGAACTATTCAAAGTGCGCAATGCTCGCGATGTTGTCATCGGTATTGCCGCGCGATCAGTGGCGCAGGAGCCAGATGCAAACATCATTGACTGGGTTTTGCATTTTCCGGCCCGTGGAACATTGTTTGTGAATATGGAGCCGGAACCGCGAGAAGGTGGTCACCGAATTGGCCGGCTTAGAACCGGCACAGATGAATTTTCGACGCTGACCGGTTTTGTAGCAGAACGCTGGGTATCTGATACGTCAGGCGAAGAAGATGCGCCTTCGGGTCGAATTGAGTTAAGTGCAACCTACGTTGGCGCGGCGGAGCCGGAGCCTCTCGAATGAAATACGCGAGTGCATTGATTATCGGATTCCTGGTCGGCGTGGCTTTGTTCGCTGCCGGGGTCGCCTACAATCCGTTTATCAGCAAGCAAGGGCTATCACCACTGTCAGTAACTGATGCGCCTACCGTGACACTCGCCTATACCGGAGTGGCGGCAGAAAGCATTCTGTATTCGAATAACGGTGAGTCGCGGATCAAACCGCAACCAGAAAAAGTCTTACAGCTATGGGAAGCATCCATTCGGCAGACGTCTGTCTCAGTGGTGGTTCTAAGCGATGGGCGCAACCAGGTCGCCGGTTTGGGAATCAAGTTGTCGTCGTTATCGGAAGCGACCCGGCTATTTTCGGGTAAAGCGCTCGTCAACAGCGTTTGGTATGTATATCTGCCCGGCAGGGGTAGCCTGTTTATTGAGCAGTCTGAGAATTATTGGGGGTATCTTCGCGGCATCGTACTACCAGCGTATCGGAATTCGGCGAATACCTGGACAGGCAACTGGTTGGCTAATTTGACCGCCGGTCCTGGCGTATTGGGGACCGCCAAGGTCGCCGGCGGGAGCGGTGATTTTGCGGAGACGGATATGCTGGCTGTTGAGTCTTTGCTGATGCATGCGTGGCGAGTCGACGGCGGCCCGGTCGCTGCAGAGGGTCAACTGGTTATCGAATTGCCGATCGATGAATCGTTGGTTTATGACACATCTGGCGATGAGGAATTACTCGACGACGAGTAGTGATTC
Source organism: Woeseiaceae bacterium (assembly GCA_021773055.1). Lineage (GTDB taxonomy): Bacteria > Pseudomonadota > Gammaproteobacteria > Steroidobacterales > Woeseiaceae > UBA1847. The sequence goes on along the minus strand of JAJFKV010000028.1, from coordinate 150,872 downwards.
TCAGCCTCACATATCTTTTAGCTGTACCTCGGTGTCCACCAGCTTGTCGCGATCTACTTCCGCACGGGCCGTAATCAGCGCCTTCGACTGCACAAATTCTCTTGGCGAATTCACGGCGTCAGTTGCGATGAGTCTGCCGTCTCTCAAGTAAAGGCAGGCAAATGACCGATCAGCCGGGTTACCTCGTATAACGACGTCGTCGTAGCCTGTCGACAGGCCCGCGATTTGCAGCTTAAGGTCGTATTGATCTGACCAGAACCACGGCAACTGGCAATAGTGTATTTCTTTGCCGCAAATGTTGCTGACGGCGGTCTTGGCCTGTTCCACAGCGTTGTGCACAGACTCGAGGCGGAGTTGGCGATCGTAAATGCAGTTCGGGTGCGCCGTACAGTCCCCCACGGCGTAAATGTTTGGATCGCTGGTCTGGCATTGGTCGTTCACGACTATTCCATCTTCAACAACGAGCCCTGCAGCGACAGCCAGCTCAGTGTTCGGCACGATACCGACGCCGACTACGACCAAATCTGCAGGAATGAGTTCACCATCATCGGTTTCGATAGCGCTGACTCGCTCATCGCCGTGGAAAGCAGTGATAGCCGTGGACAGGCGCAGCTTTACGCCTTGAGAGGCGTGCTCGATCTGGTAGAAGTCCGATAGCTCCGGAGACACGACGCGGCTCATTACGCGATCGGCCATCTCCACAACGGTAACTTCCAGGCCCATTTGCCTGATCACCGCAGCGACCTCGAGGCCGATGTAGCCGGCACCAATGATCACTGCAGATTTCTTCTTGTGCAGACCCGCCCGAATTTGCTCCACGTCGACGATACTCCGCAAGTAGTGCACGCCATCGAGGTCTGCGCCTTCGATCGGTAAGCGACGAACTCGCGACCCCAGTGCAATTACCAGTTTGTCATAGGGGATTTCTCCGCTGTCGGTTCGCAGCGTTTTGTCGTCACAGTTGATTTCTGTGATCGAGGTTTCAAGACGCAATTCTATCTGTGGGTCATCGTAAAAACTTTCTGGTTTGATGTACAAACGTTCCGGAGCCAGTTCGCCCGACAGGAATTTCTTTGACAATGGCGGCCGCTGGTACGGCAGGTGAGGTTCATCACCTACCAAGACAATATGTCCGGCAAATTTCTGTTGTTTGAGCGAGGCTACTACTTGTCCGGCTGCATGTCCGGCGCCTGCTATAATGACTCTCTCAGTCACGGGCTGTCTCCAGGTTGTACAAAATGGCGGCTGCTTATGCGGGCACCAGCGGCCATATAATCGGTAGCAATACCATCACCGTGATAAACACGACGATTGTTAGCGGCACGCCAACCTTCAGATAATCAACAAAGCGATAACCGCCCGGACCCATAACGAGAATATTGGCCGGGTGTGATATCGGGCTCGTAAAACTTGCGGAGGCCGCCATGGCAACTGCCATCATCGCCGTTTCAGGCTGCACGCCCATGTCCGCCATCGCAGACAAAACAATGGGCGACATGAGCACGACGAGAGCAGCGGTGGGAATGATCATGGTTGCCATTGCCGTCAGAATATAAAGACCCATAATGACCGGCCATGGGCCGGCGTCTCCAAGCAGTTCCATCACCTGGTTGGCGAGGTAGGTAGCAGCGCCGCTTTCCTGCATGGCGGTTCCGAGTGGCAACATTCCAGCGATCAGGAAAATGGCCCGCCAGTCAATTGATCGGTAGGCCTGCTCCATGTTCAGGCAACCCGTCAGCACCATTATCGTGCCGCCGATAACAGCGGCAACCGAGATTGGCGCATAACCAGCCATCACCGCGCCGATAACCGCCATCATGATGAGTGCGGCAAGTGGTGCTCTGCGCGTGTCGGGTGGCTCCTGCCCCAGCGGTGTAAGAATCAGGAAGTCTGAGTCCGACGACAACAATTTCAATCGGTCGCGTGGACCTAGCAACAACAGCGCATCGCCGATTTGCAGCCGCTCATCGGCGAGTTCAGTACCGATCGTTGTGCCCTCACGCCAGATACCCGCAAGCTCTATGCCGTAGCGTTCACGAAAATTAAGTTCGCCGACGGTTCTGCCGGTCAGTGAGGTGCGCGGGTCCAGTGTGGCGTCCATCAGGGTCAGACGCTCGGATTCGAGCGTGCCGAGATTGCCAGGTACCTTCGTGTCAATCTCAAGGTCCTGCATGCCGCGCAGTACGTCAAGATCGCTTTGCTGTCCTTCGATAAGCAGCAAGTCTCCGCCGAATAATATTTCATCGCCCCGCGGCATTACCCTGAGCTCTCCGTCGCGGAAGACTGCGAGCAGGCGAAAATCGAATACGTCCGCAAGGCGACTCTTGTTAAGAGTTTCCTCTGCGAGGTCACTGTCCTTCGGTACGCGGACAACGAACATGCGCTCATCCGTTTGGTAGGTCTCGCGTAGCTGCTCCGGTGTGTAAATTGTGACGTTTTCGAAATCCTGGAATTTCTCGAGTTGCGCGATGGAGTCAACTTCACCCTGAACGAGAATCTGGTCTCCGGCCCTGATTGGCACATAAGCGAGGTTCGTCAGGCGGTAGCCGTCTTTTCGCAAAATGCCGACGACCGCCACATCGAAGCGCGTTCTGAACGATGCGTGTCGAATAAGTTCGGCGACAACCGGTGACCCGTCTGCAACCACGATGGATGCGTACACGACCTTCGAGGCGACCATGGATTTGAGGACAGACGATTCGCGTTCGATGACCAGATCGCTCCAGCGCCGCAGTTCGCGAAACTGGTCAATTCGGCCCTGCACCAGCAACCCGTCACCACCGCGAATGACCGTCTGGCGTCCCGGCAGGGTTTCATTTCGGCCATTACGAAACAGCGACAGGATAATCAGTCCCGTCGATGAGCCGACGCGTGATTCTGCGAGTGTTTTGCCGACGAGCACCGAGTCGCGCGGAACGTGCATCATGAACGTGCGTTCCTGTAGCTTGTACTGCGCTCGCAGGCTGCGTTGGCTGACATGTTTGCCGTGCTTGGTGCTGACCTTGGGTAATAGAAACCGTCCGCCCACGACCACGAACAGCACGCCCACGACCATAACGACGCCACCGAGCGGTGTGAAATCGAATAGTCCGAATGGCTCATAGCCGCCAAGGACTAATGACTCGCTGATCAGCAGGTTCGGCGGCGTACCGATCAAGGTCATCAGGCCGCCCAACAATGTCGAATAGGCGAGCGGCATCAACAGGCGCGATGCAGCGACGCCGGTTCTCCTCGCAACCTCCACAACTACCGGCAGCATCAGGGCGGCAACGCCGATATTGTTCATGAAAGCAGACAACACGGCGCCGGTGACCATGATGACGAAAATCAGGGTGACTTCGCGATGGCCGCCGACACGCATGACCTGGCGGCCAATAATATCGGCAATGCCGGTGCGCGTGAGGCCTTCGCTGAGGATGAACATTGCCCAGACGGTGATGACAGCGCTATTGCTGAATCCAGCGAATGCCTGATTCGAGTCGACCAGGCCGGTGACGGCCAGTGCGCCGAGAACGAGCAATGCGACTAGGTCCATACGAATGATTTCGCTAATAAAAAGTATCAGCGATATGACCAATATGCCGAGGACCAGCGAGATCTCGAACGTCATGCGTTTATTCTTCGGTGCATTGCAGGTTCAAAACGAGGATTCATCTTATTTATACACGACCTGACGTAACATAGTAATTGGAGCTGCCAAGACAGAGAGTTGTGATGAGTCATGAGTGTTATCCGAAAATATGAACCGCGGGTAGAGAGACGAACGCGCTCGATGGTCATTCGCGGCGTCGATTACTGTATTAACGAATGGGGCGATGCCGATGCGCCGTTGCTTTTCTATCTGCATGGCTGGGCTGATATGGGCTCGACCTTTCAGTTTGTGGTTGATTCTCTCAAGGCCGAGTGGCGGGTCATCGCACCGGACTGGCGAGGCTTCGGCCGCACGTCGCAACGAAGCCAGGCGTACTGGTTTCCAGATTACCTGGCCGACCTGCATGAGTTGTTGAATGTTTATTCACCGAATGACCCAGCAAGACTGGTCGGTCATAGCATGGGAGCGAACGTGTGTTCTCTGTATGCCGGGGCAATGCCGGAGCGGGTGAGTGCGCTCGTGAATGTTGAGGGTTTTGGACTCAGCGACTCTGATCCGAACGACGCGCCGGGGCGCTATCGTGAATGGCTTGAGGCTTCACAGGCAACTCCGGAGTTTTCGAGCTATCCGGAATTTACAGATCTGGCAACCAGAATTCGCAGGCGCAATCCGCGCCTCAGCGAAGTGCAGGCGGATTTTGTGGTGCGTGAATGGGCGGTGAAAGAAGACGATGTAGTTCAGTTGCGTGCCGATCCGAACCACAAGCGGCCAAATGCGGTGTTGTATCGGCGCGCCGAAGCGGAGGCCTGCTGGCGAAACATCAGCGCTGCAATGCTATTCGTTAGCGGCGCAAGCAGCCCATTTGCCGAGCAATTTGGGGGTGTGGAATCGCTACCGTTCCCCGCGAGCCAGTTCTGCACCATCCCGGGGGCCGGCCATATGATCCACTTTGAGGCCCCTGAACTCCTCGCGGCCCAAATAGAGGCTTTCCTCCGAAAACCCTTGTAAATATATCCAGTACTGTATAAAAATACAGATATTTGCGAGGAACTGCCGTGCAGGTTGCCGAAGAGAATTACGACCATCTTGGGATGTTGAATTCAGCACAGCGGCAGGCGGCCGAGTACGGCAACTCCAGCGCCGAAAAGGCATTCACGTCCGGGCCATTATTGGTCATAGCCGGTGCCGGCACGGGTAAAACCATGACACTGGCGCATCGCGTCGCACATCTGGTGATTTCAGGAGTCAGCCCGGAACGAATATTGCTGCTGACTTTTACGCGCCGGGCATCACAGGAAATGACACGGCGGGTCGAATCGATTGTGCGCGCGACGACAAAAGGACGCGGCGCGGCACCACTGCCCGCCGGTGGCTTGCCCTGGTCAGGCACCTTTCATTCAATAGCCAATCGCCTGTTGCGACGATTTGCACACAACCTGGGGCTCGATCCTGGGTTTTCGGTACTCGATCGTGGTGATGCGGCGGATATGCTGGATGTCGTGCGCCACGAGTTGAAATTGACGCGGACCGCACGGCGCTTTCCGAAAAAAGATACCTGTTTGGCAATTTACTCGCGCTGCGTCAATACAGAACAGCCTCTGGCGAAAACATTGGACAACAGTTATCCGTGGTGCGCCGACTGGTCAGATGAGTTGGCCGAACTGTTTCGGAATTACGTTTTGCGCAAACAGAAAAGCCAGACGCTCGACTACGATGACTTGCTGCTTTACTGGAGCCACCTCGTCGCTGAGCAGGAATTTGCGGAGCAGATTGGAGAGTCTTTCGACCATGTGCTGGTGGATGAGTATCAGGATACCAACCTGGTACAGGCGAAAATTCTAAACGCACTAAAACCAGACGGGGCTGGCATTACTGTGGTGGGTGATGATGCGCAGTCTATTTACTCTTTTCGCGCTGCCGATGTGGAGAATATTCTCGGATTCCCGGATCAGTACATGCCGACGGCGGAGATCATCACGCTGGAGCAAAACTATCGTTCAAGCCAGCCTATTCTGGATAGCGCGAATTGCCTGATCGCAGAAAGTGAACGCCAATATCGGAAAAATCTGTTTTCTGAACGCAAAGATGGCAGCAAGCCGAGTTACGTCACAGTTGAAGATGGCGACGCCGAAGCGGAATACGTTGTTGAATCGATTCTCGAAAATCGCGAGCACGGTATGCAGCTAAAAGAGCAAGCGGTGTTATTTCGTGGTTCCCACCACAGTGACCGACTTGAACTTGAACTTGTGCGGCGGAATATTCCCTATGTGAAGTATGGCGGCCTGAAATTCCTGGAGGCGGCACACATTAAGGATCTGCTGGCGGTTCTGAAGTGGGCTGAGAACCCGAAGAATGAGGTTGCAGCTTTCCGCGTGCTGAAGCTGCTACCCGGAATGGGGCCCGCAAATGCGACGCGGTGCTTCGAACAACTGGCTGTTGGTGATTTTCTGTTTCGCAGCTTACGTGAGTTTCGCGCGCCGGCCGCCGCGAAAAATGACTGGCCGGTGTTTTGCGAGTTACTGGAATTATTGTCGAGCGCCGAGATTGAAGAGCATGGATGGCAGTCGCAGCTGACAGCGACACGGCGCTGGTATCAGGCGCATCTTGAACGCCTTTACGATGGCCTGGATACGCGCGAGGCAGATCTCGAGCAGCTCGAGCAAATATCCGGGCGTTATCCAACGCGCGAGCGGTTTCTCACTGAACTCACCCTTGATCCTCCATCAGCAGTGGGTGACCTTGCGGGGGATCCACTGCTCGATGAAGATTACTTAATCCTGTCGACAGTACATTCCGCAAAAGGACAGGAGTGGGAGTCGGTTTTTGTGCTCAACGTTGCGGACGGAAACTTCCCCTCCGAATTCGCGACCGGTAAAGTGGATATGATCGAGGAAGAGCGGCGGCTTCTTTATGTCGCGATGACCCGCGCGAAACAGTCACTTTCATTGATTGCACCGTTGCGATATCACGTCACTCAACAACGCAGGGATGGAGACAAGCATGTATATGGTGCTCGCAGCCGTTTCATGACCGAGCCGTTGCTCACTACGATGGAAATGCGTTTCGAAGGGCGCCCGGAAAGCCGCGCCGGACAATTCAACATTTGTACAGACAGGAAAATCGATGTTGCTGCCCGCATGCGAGATATGTGGTAAAAAAAATGGCGGTGGCCGAGGCCACCGCCATCAAGTGACGAAACAAACAGCATAAGGGATTTAGTTTGTTACGTTTTACCTGATCATTTGATGCCTGGTGGGCACAAAAGGTTGCAAACAAAATGGCATAAGGCGCTTCGCAAAAGCGTTTCAGCGGTAACTAAATATACGGTTGTGTTGCAGGGGTGAATATGGGTACTGAAAGCACTTTAAGAGGCCCGGTTTCAGCAGAAGAGTGGCAAATCCGGACTGACCTTGCCGCCTGCTATCGGGCGATCGCGATGTATGGCTGGGACGATCTCGTTTTTACCCATGTTTCTGCCCGGGTACCGGGGCCGGAGCATCATTTTCTATTGAATGCCTACGGCATGTTGTTCGAGGAGATTACGGCGAGTAGCCTGGTCAAGGTGAATCTTGCCGGGGAAAAAGTTCTCGATTCGAAACATGAAATCAATCCAGCAGGCTTCGTCATTCACAGTGCGGTGCATGAGGCTCGGCATGAGGTTGGCTGTGTCATTCACACGCATACCCGCGCCGGAGTTGCGGTATCCACTCAGAAAGAGGGGCTGCTGCCCATTTCACAAACGTCTCTGTTTCCGTACGCGACTCTCGCCTACCACAACTACGAGGGCATCGCCCTGAATGACGGAGAGAAGCCGCGCCTCGTCGCGGACCTGGGTGACAACAATGCCATGATTTTGCGTAATCATGGTTTGTTGGCTACTGGCGAAACGATCGCGGATGCTTTTCTTATGATGTACGTGCTTGAAACCGCATGCCAGATTCAGGTGATGGCGCAGTCAGCAGGCGGCGAGTTGGTACAGGTGCCGGCTCCGATTGTCACCGGCATAAAGGCGCAAGCCGAGCAAGTGACCAAGGGTCTGGGTGGTTCGCTGGTCTGGCCGGGCTTGTTGCGAAAACTTGAGCGACGCGATCCGTCATTTCGCGACTAAACGCGTCAAGACAAAAACATCGTATAGGCAGGGTTGTTACTTTCCTCCCAGTGCGAGTAGCCCAGCTCGGCCAAGTGCGCCTCGAGTTTTCCGGCATCAGTTTCCGGCACATCGATGCCGGCCAGAACACGGCCGTGATCGGAGCCGTGATTACGGTAATGAAACAAACTGATATTCCAGTCCGTACCAATCGCATTCAGGAAGTCGAGAAGCGCACCGGGACGCTCGGGAAACTCAAAGCGAAACAACCGTTCACGTTGCACCTCCGCCGAGCGTCCGCCGACCATGTGCCGAACATGCAGCTTGGCCATCTCATTATTACTGAGATCGACAACAGGAAACCCTGCGGTCGATAATTTACTCAGTAGCGCGTCGGCTTCTTCGCGACCACCCGACAACTGTACGCCGACGAATATGTGTGCATTCTTATTGTCGGCATACCGGTAGTTGAACTCGGTGATGCCGCGGCGTCCGAGAGCTTCGCAAAAGCGACGGAAGCTGCCGGGCTCTTCGGGTATTTCCGCCGCGATCAGCATCTCGGTCTGATCGCCGACAGCCGCGCGCTCCGCGATGTGCCGGAGACGATCAAAATTAACATTCGCCCCACAACTGATCGTGACCAGTGTCCGGCCGCTGAGATTGTGTTCGTTGACATACTTCTTCGCGCCCGCGACCGCGAGTCCGCCGGCAGGCTCAACGATAGATCGAGTGTCTTCAAAAATATCGCGTATAGCCGCACAGCACTGATCGGTATCAACTGTGATGATTTCGTCGACGAACTCCCGGCATAACCTAAACGTCTCGTCGCCAACCCGGCGAACAGCAACACCGTCCGCAAATATCCCAACGTGATCCAGCGACACTGGTTCGCCAGCAGCCAGGGAGTCGCGCATTGCAGCGGAGTCATCGGGCTCAACGCCAATAATTCGAATGTCCGGGTGCTGTAGCTTGATACAGGCAGCTATGCCCGCAATCAGACCGCCGCCACCGATTGGAACGAAAACGGCGTCGATTTCGCTGCCGGCCTGTTTGAGTATTTCTGTGCCGATAGTACCCTGACCTGCAATCACCGCAGGGTCATCGAACGGGTGGATGAAAACCAGTTGCCGCTCGACTTCGAGCAGACGAGCATGTTCGTAGGCGTCGTCGTAGGCATCCCCTTCGAGTATCACCTCGCCACCCAGATCGCGTACGGCATCGACCTTTATTGATGGTGTAGTGATCGGCATCACGACTAGCGCATGAACGCCGCGTTTTCTGGCGGCCAGTGCGACACCCTGCGCGTGATTTCCGGCGGAGCTGCATATGACCCCGTTGGCGAGTTCAGCATCAGTCAAGCTTGCAATCTTGTTGTAGGCACCACGCAGCTTGAAAGAAAAAATTGGTTGCAGGTCTTCTCGCTTCAACAGGACCTTATTACCTATCCGGGCGGAAAGCGTGTTTGCAACTTCAAGTGGTGACTCGATGGCGACGTCATAAACGTTCGCGTCGCGAATCAGATCAAGGTAGTTGATGGCATCCATCTGGCGGTTATCGCATACCGCGCGGTCATCCGCAAAGTTAGTGGTCGAGGTAGTCAGTATTGACGGGTCAATAGCGACCCTTTCATAATGCGGGAACTGACCCTGCAGGAATGGCATCTTGAGCAAGATTCTTCTGACCAACGCCCGTCTAGTCAATGAGGGTGACATCCGGGACGCTGACGTGTTGATAGACGGTCAGCGCATTGCCCAGATCGGAGCATCAGTCGTGGCACCAGAGGGAGCGACAGTCATCGACATCGCGGGCAAGTATCTGCTGCCGGGCATGATCGATGATCAGGTGCATTTTCGAGAGCCGGGCATGACTCATAAGGGTGATCTGGCGACAGAGTCTGCCGCCGCTGCCGCCGGCGGCATAACCAGCTTCATGGACATGCCCAACGTCAACCCGCAAACGACGACATGCTCGGCCCTGAAAGACAAATACGCAATCGCGAATAAGCGTTGTACCGTCAACTATGGCTTTTATCTCGGCGCGACAAACAGCAATATCGAAGAGGTCAAGGCACTCAAGGTCGGGGAGGCTGCCGGCATCAAGGCGTTTATGGGTGCGTCAACGGGAGATATGCTGGTTGATAGCCCGGAAGCACTCGAAAAACTCTTCGAACATGCACCGACGATCGTCCTCACCCATTGCGAAGATTCGCCGATGATATGGGCTAACGAAGCGGCGGCGCGCGAAAAATACGGTGATGACGTGCCGTTCGGCGAGCATCCGGCAATTCGATCGGCAGCGGCGTGTATCAAGTCGTCGGAATTAGCCGTCGATCTGGCGCGCAGGCACGATGCGTTGTTGCATGTTCTGCACCTGACTACTGCAATTGAGATGGGACTATTTTCCACGGCGCATCGCTCTTTGAAAAGAATAACCGCGGAGGTGTGTGTACATCACCTTTGGTTTGACGATTCTGGTTACCGAGAGCTGGGAGCAAGGATAAAATGTAATCCGGCGATAAAAACGTCTACAGATCGCGAGGCATTGATTGCGGCGCTAATTGATCAACGCATCGATATCATCGCGACAGACCACGCACCGCATACCGCGGACGAAAAAGCCGAGAAGTATTTCAAGGCACCGGCCGGGCTGCCGTTGGTGCAGCATGCACTACTAATATTATTCGATCTTGTTGCCGATAATCAGATCGGCGTTGAGCTCATTGCCGACAGAGCTTGTCATGCGCCGGCAGATATTTTTGGGGTCAAAGACAGGGGCTATGTTCGAGAGGGTTACTATGCAGATCTCGTTATTGTTGATCCGAACGAACCGTATCGTGTTGCGTCATCGAACTTGCTGAGTAAATGCCAATGGTCGCCGTTCGAAGGTCATAAATTTTCTGCCAGTATCGATACCACGATCATCAACGGTGAAGTTGTCTATCGCGACGGAAAACTCACCGGAGCTGTGGCTGGACAGAGGCTTGAGTTTGGGCGCGCACGCTGAGTCATGGGAAACTGTTTACTTTCCCTGTGATGTCGCTATGCTAATGCCAATTAAGCGACCGCAACCAACTACCGGGCGAAGGGGATGCCGGGTGTGAACATCTGAATGAAGCCAACAGATACTTCTAAACCTGAACACTTCCACAAGGTCGTCGATTGTCAGTGGGGCTGCCCCGCGCACACTGACGTCCCCGCGTATATTCGCGAGATCGCGCAAGGTGATTTCTCCGCTGCGTACATGGAAAATCGCAAATCCAATGTTTTTCCGGGAATTCTCGGACGTGTCTGTGATCGCCCCTGTGAGCCAGCGTGCCGACGTGGCCGGATCGAGGATAAACCGGTCGCCATTTGTCGATTGAAGCGCGTTGCTGCTGACCACCGCGATGATATCACCGAGCAATTGCCGCAAGCACCGGCCACCAGCAATGGCAAAAGGGTTGCCTTGATCGGTGCAGGATGTGCGTCATTGACAGTCGCGAACGACCTTGCACCGCTCGGCTACGAAGTCACGATTTTTGAAGCGTCGCAGACGACGGGTGGCCTCATGCGGACAAATATTCCGCAATTTCGATTACCGCCGAAGGTTCTCGATGAGGAAATAGGCTACATCCTCGACATGAATGTGGACCTTAAGCTCAATCACCCCATCGAAAGTTTGCAGGGATTGCTCAAGGAAAATTACGACGCTGTTTTTGTGGGCACAGGTGCACCACGTGGCAAGAATCTCGAGCTTCCGGGTCGCTACGATTCCGATCGCATTCACATCGGCATTGACTGGCTTGAGTCAGTCGCATTCGAGCATGTCAAGGAAGTCGGCAAGAGGGTACTGATTATCGGTGTCGGCAATACGGCGATGGACTGTTGCAGAACGTCGCTCAGAATTGGTGCCACAGACGTCAAGGTAATGGCTCGCAAGCCCCGCGAATTTTTTAAGGCATCCGCGTGGGAGCTCGAGGACGCCGAAGAAGAAAACGTCGAAATACTGGTTAACCATTCGCCCAAAGAATTCCTTATCGAAGATGGCAAGCTGGTTGGGATGAAATTCGAGCTGATGGAATATAAGATCGATGAGAACGGTGGTATCGATCGCGGCACCGTGACAGGTGAAAAGATTATCCCGTGCGACGACGTTGTACTCGCCATCGGTCAGGACAACGCATTTCCATGGATAGAGCGCCATATCGGCATCGAGTTCAACGACTGGGATTGCCCGATCGTCGATGAAACAACCATGATGTGCGGCCGCAACGGCGTCTTCTTCGGTGGTGATTCAGCATTCGGTCCGAAGAATATTATCTGGGCTGTCGAGCATGGCCACCAGGCAGCGATATCCATTCACCGGTATTGCCAGGGCGAAAGTATCAACGACCGCCTTCCTTATGGCCTGAACCTTGCGAGCCAAAAGATGGGCATGCACGAGTGGAGCTTCTCGAATGACTATGACGGTGCGCCAAGGCGACTAATGCCGCATGTTGATCTCAAGGAACGCTTCAAGCAAATCGATATCGAAGTCGAGCTTGGCTTTACAGCAGAGCAAGCTGTGCAGGAAGTGGAACGTTGTCTTAATTGCGATATTCAAACAGTCTTTTTTACGGATCTTTGTATTGAATGCGATGCCTGTGTCGATATTTGTCCGGTGAACTGTTTGACGATCACCGAAAATGGCGAAGAAGATGCGTTGCGAACCCGCTTGTCAGCGCCTGCCGAGAATCGCGAGCAGGTCTTATACATTTCGACCGAGCTTCCTCACACAGAAAGGGTAATGGTCAAGGACGAAGACCTTTGTGTGCATTGCAGCCTTTGCGCCGAACGCTGCCCGACAGGTGCCTGGGATATGCAAAAATCGACAATACTCGTCCCGTATGCGGAAAATGAACTTGGCGATGAGCAACCCCTGCACGTGACCGGTTCCGGTAAATAGAGAGCACAAGTGGCAACAGTAAACGATGTCGTAATAAAAATTGCCACCGTAAACGGGACCGGCTCTGCCAGTGCGAATGGGTTGTTAATGAAGTCCATATTCCGCATGGGCATCCCGGTCGTCGGCAAGAATTATTTTCCGTCGAATATTCAGGGGTTGCCAACCTGGTACGAGATCCGCGTAACGGGCGAGGGTTACCAGGCACGCTCAAATCGTGTTGATATTTTGGTGGCGATGAACGCACAAACCTATACCCGCGATATGGCTGACGTCATGCCAGGCGGGTGGCTGGTCTACGACTCGACGTGGCCGCGTAGCAAGCTGCTCGATCGTGAAGACATTACTGTCATTGGCATCCCGTTTTCCAGGATGTGCAACGAAAAGTTTGAGGGTGCGCGCTCGCGCATCCTGATGAAGAATATCGCTTATGTTGGGGCCGTCGCCGCACTGCTCGATATTAATCTCGACGTAGTCACCACACTGATCGAGGAAACCTTTGCGGCAAAAGCGCACCTGATTGAATCCAACATGCAGGCAATTCAGCTGGGGTTTGACCGGGCGCGGGAATCGATCTCTTGCCCACTGCCAATGCATATCGAGGCGATGGATGCTACGTCTGGCAACATCATCATCGATGGCAACACGGCGGCGGGGCTTGGGTGTATGTATGCGGGGGCAACTGTCGGCGCGTGGTATCCAATCACACCGTCAACGTCATTGATGGATGCGTTCCGGGAGTTTTGTTTGCGTTATCGAATTGACCCGGAATCTGGCAAGCGCACCTATTGCATCATTCAGGCAGAAGATGAGCTCTCCGCTATCGGTATGGTAATCGGTGCCGCATGGAACGGTGCGCGCTCGTTTACGCCGACCAGTGGGCCGGGAATTTCGTTGATGAGTGAGTTCATCGGCTATGCGTACTACGCGGAAATACCAACGGTCATTTTCAATGTACAACGCACCGGGCCGTCAACCGGCATGCCAACCCGGACACAGCAATGCGACCTTCTGTGCTGCGCTTTCGCATCGCACGGTGACACCAAACATGTGCTGCTGTTTCCGGCAGATCCGGGCGAGTGTTTCTATATGGCACTGAACGCGTTTGACTTGGCAGAACGTCTGCAGACACCCGTGATCGTGATGTCGGACCTCGATATCGGCATGAACGACTGGATGATTCCGGAACTCGAGTGGGATGAGGGCTACGTGCCCGACCGTGGCAAGGTGCTGAGCGCCGAGCAACTTGAGGAAATGGATACGTTTTATCGTTACCTGGACCTTGATGGCGATGGCATACCCTATCGGTCGCTACCAGGGGTTCATCCAAAAGGTTCTTATTTCACTCGTGGCTCCGGGCATACCAAACTGGGTGCTTACACCGAAGACTCAGCGGCTTATCAGGAGGTCATCGATCGATTGCTGGTTAAATGGGAGACAGCGCGTACGCTGTTGCCAAAACCTGTGATTCGTTACTCGCAGTCGAATAATACCGGCATTATCACGATTGGTAGCTGCGCCGGAGCGTGCAGAGAAGCGCTTGAGCGATTGGCGGAGCAGGATGTCATGCTGAATTATTGCAGAGTTAAGGCGTTTCCGTTTGGTGAAGAAGTTAGTGAGTTCATCGAGCAGCACGATGTTGTGTATGTTATTGAACAGAATCGCGATGCGCAGCTGAGAACATTACTGATCAATGACATTGAGGCGGACCAGCGCAAGCTGGTTTCACTGCTGCACTATGACGGAATGCCGATCAATTCCGAGTTTGTAATGGACAGCGTGCTTAAGGAGATCGCTAAGGGCCTGGCGGCCTAAGCGGAGAGGACGACAATGAGTTACATCGCGAAACCCAAAGTTTCTCATCCAGGCATGCCGAAGAACAAGCTTGGACTGACGTCCCGTGATTACGAAGGCACGGTGTCGACATTGTGCGCGGGTTGCGGCCACGATTCGGTAACCGCGGCAATTATTCAGGCGGTGTTTGAGCTCGGTATCGAGCCACATATGCTGGCAAAGATGAGTGGTATTGGTTGTTCATCGAAAACGCCCGCTTACTTCGTCAAGGAGGCGCATGGTTTCAACTCGGTCCACGGCCGCATGCCGTCCGTGACAACCGGTGCCAATGCAGCGAATCGCGATATCACTTACATTGGGGTATCAGGTGACGGCGATTCCCTGTCAATTGGGGTTGGGCAGTTCGTACATGCCATACGTCGTAATTTGAACATGTGCTACGTCATCGAAAATAACGGTGTGTACGGTCTTACTAAAGGTCAGTTTTCTGCATCGGCGGATATTGGCACAGTGCCCAAGAAGGGGTTGCCGAATACTCAGGAACCGATCGATCCTATCAGTACGGCATTAAGTTTGGGGGCCACCTACATTGCCAGAAGTTTTTCGGGTGACAAGGAGCAACTAGTTCCGTTATTGAAGGGAGCGATGATGCACCGTGGTTTCGCATTGGTTGACATCGTGAGTCCGTGCGTCACATTCAACAACCACGAAGGCTCGACCAAGAGTTACGCGCACACACGGCAGTTTTATCACCATGTCGCCGAGATCGACTACGTGCGACCAAGCGAAGAAATTGAGGCGGCATACGCAGAAGGCGAGGCGATGCCAATCATATTGCATGACGGCAGCACCATAATCTTGCGCAAAGTTGATAAAGATTATGACCTGACAAGCAGGGCCTCCTCATTCAAGTATTTGCGCGAGCGGTTCAACGCCGGAGAGATTACTACGGGTCTTCTGTATCTGAACGAGGCTCGTGCAGAAATGCACGAATTGCTGGGCAATGTTGATAAACCATTGTCGCAGTTACCACTTGACGGATTGATCCCCGGTAGTAAAGAATTGAAAAAGCTGCAAAACCGCTACCGGTAAGCGCAGCGAAAAAACGTGCGGGAAGTATTCATTGCAGGAGAATGTAATGAGTCGATTCCAGGCCGTGCCCTACGAAGACCAATCCGAAATCAATTTGTCACCCATGCTGGACGTGGTCTTCATCATGTTGATTTTTTTTATCGTCGTCGCCAGTTTTGTCAAAGAAGACGGTTTGCCCGTCACCTTGCCGCAGGGCGTCAAAGATATACCGGACGACATTGAGTCAATCACTATTACTGTCGAAGCCAGAGGTACGTTCATCGTGAATGGACGAGCGATGACATCGAGCAGTGTCGAGCCCTACGTACAGGCCCTGCATGCAGAAAATCCGGAAGCGGGCTTCGGTGTCCTCCTGGCTCCAGGTTCAAGAGTTAAGCACGCGGTCGTCGCGGTAGAAGCCGGTCGTCGCATTGGCCTTGAGGTAGTGCCGATCGCCAGGCAGGAGTAGAACCGCAGGATTAGTAAAAAACCCCGGCATTTGCCGGGGTTCATTGCTAGCTCCAAAGGCGCTTCCACCAAGGGGCTTTCTTCGGCTCGCCGTCTTCCGGGAAACGTATCTTCTTGCGAATATCCTCAATGTCCCAGCCGGTCAGGTCGGCCAGTTGCTGTGCTTCACGTTCCTGCCGGTCACGCAGGTTGGCCTGATACTCGCTAATGTCACACGAAGCGTCGCCTTTCCACGGTCGTCTTATGACATAGCGACCCTGGTAGTTCTGACGATCGCCGGTTTCCTGAAAAACAAGATCTTCAGGAAAGTGTTCACTGTCATAGCGCACATGAAGGCGTGTAACGAACACATCCTGCGCTGGCATTGGCGCGATCTGGCCACTGCTCTGACCGCCAAGCCAGAAGACGCCGAGCTTCCGCAAGTCCTGTGTGCTTAACGGATCGGCAGCACATGGGTCGCACCACGACATATCCCACGCGTATTCAAGGAAAACGGCGCGCTCATTCCTGGCTTCGAGCTGTCTTCTGAACATGTCGCGGTAGAACTCCGCGAATTCATCCTGCACGAATTCCGGTACATCCATGTTGCTGGGCAGTTTCACAGTGCGGTAGTTAGTCGTCTCAATCCTGCCGGAGCGTGTCAGGGCGTAGACATAGAGTTCCTGCTTGCCATTAGCATTTAATGTCCCGAGACGAATCGGCAGCATGAACTTATTACTCTCATAGGCGATTTGCAGTGGGCGCAAGTATTGATAACCGAGCTTCGACTGCTCTTCCAGATTGACCTTGGCGACGAAGAAGCGCATGTCCTGCTTCAGGTAGCTATCAACGACTTTTTCAGCGCCACGCGGCAGCCGATATTCGTTTTTCTGCAGCCACTTGATAAGGCCGCCACTCTCTTTTGCGGACAGGACCAAAATGTCGTATTCACCGACGGTGTAGCTGGCCTCAATCGTCACGCCGAGTGAGCGTGCGGCTGTTCGGGATTCTTCAAGGGCAGCCGATTGCGGCAAGGCGTTATCGCTGGACATCTTGAATCGTTCATATCGCATACAAGGATCAGGATCGTGGTATTCGACCAGCCTGGGTGCCGTGTAGGCATCCAGATGCTGGACAATGGCCCGATCGCCGACGTTAATTTGCTCGCGCTCGATCTTGGTCGGCACAGGAATGACGACTGCAAAGTCATCGACATCACCCTCGAAATCATTCGCCATCGTTATAACAGTACGGTTTTCATCCCGCACCAGCACAACTTGGGATGCCTTGTTAAACAGGCTTGTGTCGGCGCGAGCGACGTAAAAGCCGCAAAATGCCTGTGCCGTTGTTGCCAAAACGACGGTTACCGCCGCCGCAAGAATTGTTGCGATAATTCGCATTAGTACACTCCTTTGATCGGCCTGGTCTCACGGCCAGCCGGTTTTTCCCACCGATAAATTCGGCCACGCAGCAGCGAGTCGATTACCGGCACCATCGGCGCACAGGTGATCAACGCCAGGATAGGGCCGTTAGGTTGGTAGTAGATGAATTGAATCGTGTAGGCGACGCTGGCGACCAGCGCGGCAAACAAAATGCGACCCACTGCTGTATTCGGTGTGGTCTTGGGGTCGGAAATCATGAAGAAGGCGAAAATCAGTAGCGCACCGTTCTGCATCTGGTGCAGTGGGATACTGAACGGGTCGTCCAGCCAAATTGCCCTACCGAATAGCAGGGTGGCATAAATAACGACAAACGCGACGGTCGTCTCGGCCCGACGCGCGCGAGTGAGCACCAGGAAGCCAAGACAGGCGAGTACAAATGCGCCAATAGCGGCACTGCCCCATTGTCCGGACGATACCCAGGCGTGGTCACTCGATACCATCAGCGTAACAAGTGCAAAGTTCGCCGGGTTGAAGATATGTTTGCCGCGGTAACGCAGCAGGAACTTGCTGCCGATCGCGACTGCCGCAGCGACTGCCGCCAGCCCGATTACATCGGTTCTGAGCAGCAGGGTTAGCGACATTGATGTTATGAGAGGGCTCAGTGGATCGAAATGCGGCAGACCCACAAAACGCGTGCCGAGGAACTGCGCAGTAAGAGCAGTGCTTATGATTATCAGGGCATTCTGCCAGTGAATACCAAAATCGAGTTCGATGATGCCGTAGCCCAGCAGCAAGCCGAGTACTATGATCTGGTAATAACGTGGATCCTTGGCTAAGGGCAGTCTACGATTCGCTGGGTTCATACCCGATATAAACGCAGGTCGCGCGTATTCGGGTTTAGACGGGTCGAAAGGCTTGCAGATCGGTCAGGAATTACTTAATAAAAACAATCGCTTAAGATATTTTGCATCCAAAAGCGCTTTTTAGTGCATCTGACCAGTGAAGAAACACTGAATGAATTAATTGGAGTGAAGCAAAGTGAATAATGTTGAATGGGTTCCGATAGTGATGTTTATTGGCATGACGATCGTCTTATGCGCCGTATTTTGGTTTCGTTACAAGACCAAGGAAAAGATGCATGAGACCTTCCGGGCGGCTCTGGATAAAGGTCAGGAATTGACACCGGAGATTATTGACCGGCTGGGGCATCCGAAAGCTACCAAAGACAAGGACTTGCGTCTGGGAGTCATCTGGATCGCAGTTTCGATTGGCCTTACCGCGTTCGGATTTGGAATTCCGGATGAAGATGAAGTGGCAAGTATCTTCATGGGCATCTCAGCCTTTCCATTTGTGATCGGTATTGCGTACCTGATTCTGCATAAATTCACGGATCGTGATTAGGTCGGATACTGACTAGTGACCGCCAGCGAAGATCGTGACCTCGTTGCAAGAGCGGTATCCGGTCAGGATACCGCTGCTTTCGGCGAGCTGGTCCGCAGACACCAGTCGCATGTGCGGAATTTTCTGCGCAAGCTCACTGGGGACTACGCACTGGCGGACGACCTGGCGCAGGACTGTTTCATGCACGCATGGGATAAGTTGCGAACGTATTCCGGGCGTGGCTCGTTTATTGGCTGGTTGCTAAAGGTGGCTTACACAACTTTCTTGCAATCGAAGCGAAAGTCGAAACGCTATGCGGAGATTCTTGAATCGGCCGGCCAGGTCGCGGATCAGGAAGGGCGCAGTACAGTGCAACCGATAGATGAATTAACAGACCTGGATAAATACTTGGCCGTACTTACGACAGAGGAACGCGCCATTATGGTTATGTCTTACGCATGTGGTTTGTCCCATCGAGAGATTGGCGATGCAACGGATATGCCTGTGGGCACAGTGAAATCTGTGATATTTCGTGGTAAAGAGAAGATCAGGAATAGTTTTGAGATCAAAGATCATCAACATGGCTGAAAAAATCAAAGACGCAGAAGACAGGCTGCTGGAGTCGATGTTCGACTCGCAACCTGTGGCGGACGCTGGATTTAGCGTTAGGGTCGTCAGGAAGATCAATCGGCAATTATGGTTGCGGCGCTTAACGCTGCCGATTGCCGCGGTAATTGGTGGCGCTATCTCGTTTAAGCCTTTGACTGGCCTGGTAGTGGCGTTGTCGAATCTTTCGTCCCTTATTCCGACGGGCCTTGTCAATGATGCGGCTAGCTCAATTCCGCAGTTCCAGACGATTGTTCTGGGGGCAGTATTGTTAGCTGTCGGATTGTTCAGCCTGCGTCTGCTCGAGGACTAGGCAAAGCCTGCACTGCGTCATTGTCTTGTCGTTCCGGCTCAGTTACATTGCGGCAATGAGCCTTCGCGACAAAGTTGACGCACTACTCCCTAACTGGGAGCGTTGGTACCCGAGTCTGTTCGACGCGGCCAGCGATCTCGGCATAATAAGAGCCGAGGTGTGTGACCCGGACTCACTCAATCTAAACCGCCGACACGCTAAGGTTCGCCAGCGCGCTAAAGATGCGCATCTTGAAAAATGGGGCGGCAAGCCCACGGAATAACTCATGTCTTTCGATCTCGAAGCGATACGCTCGCAGTACCCTGCGTTGGCGTTAACGGATAGCGGCACACGCCGAATTTACTTTGATAATCCAGCCGGAACTCAGGTACCCGTTTGTGTGGCTGCTGCGATAGCGGATTGTCTGATGACAAAAAATGCGAATCTGGGTGGCTACTTCGCCTCTTCTTCGGACGCTGATCGAATCGTCCAGTCCGCGCGTGAAGCGATGGCTGATTTTCTGAATGCCCCGTCGTCTGACGAGATCATTTTTGGTCAGAACATGACGACCATGACCTTGCACCTGTCTCGTTCCATCGGTCGCTTACTGCGTCCTGGAGACGAGATCATTTTGTCGCAGATGGATCACGACGCCAACGTCTGGCCCTGGGTCTTGCTGGCGCGTGATCTGGAGCTGGAGATTCGATGGTTGCCATTCAACAAAGAATCCTTCGAGTTTGATCTCGAGCTTCTGGACGACCTGCTTACGGAGCGCACGCGATTGCTTTGTGTGGGTGGTTCAAGCAATCTCACCGGCACACTCAATGACGTAAAGGCCATATGTGCCAAGGCTCAAGCAGCGGGCGTATTGTCTTTCATCGATGGCGTGCAGTCAGCACCGCATATTGCGACCGATGTACAGGATCTTGGCTGTGACTTCTTTGTATGCTCGTCGTACAAGTTTTTCGGGCCACATCAGGGAATCCTGTGGGGGCGTCGCGAAGTACTCGAGCAACTGGAGCCCTACAAGGTTCGACCCGCACCAGCAGAGCTGCCATGGTGTTTCGAAACGGGTACGCAAAGCCATGAGGGAATGGCGGGCGTCGCAGCGACTGTGGACTACTTCGCATTGATCGGACAAACGATGGCCACGGAGCAATTGAAAAGCTGGTCACAGTTTTCAGGCCAAAGGCAGCAAGTTCACGCTGCGATGGATCTTCTTTTCGACTACGAAAAAACACTGACCAGCCGATTGATCGACGGCCTGACCGGTATTGAAGGTATAAGTGTTCAAGGCATTGCCACCCAGGATGCCATGGATCGCCGCGTTCCTACAGTTAGTTTCACACACGATACAGTCGGGCCTGCAATCATTGCGGAGGCGCTGGCGAAGCGGAATATTTTCGTGTGGAGCGGACACAATTACGCCGTCGAGGTCGCCAAGACTTTAGGCATCGATAAGACGGGAGGTGTCGTTAGAGTCGGCCCGGTACATTACAACAGCATTGCCGAGATCGATGAACTGCTCGAAGTGCTACCCGCCCTGCTATCGAACTAGTTCACGGCGGCGGCCGTCATATGCAAAGAAAGCCGCATTTCTGCGGCCCTCGTATACAAAGAAAGCCGCATTTCTGCGGCTTTCCGTGAGATTGCGTATCTGAAAAGGAGGGTCAGCGAAGTGCTGTGCGGTGCTCCATCTTTCGCGTCAGACCCATCGGTTTTCTAGATACCTCTGTTATCCCACGAGACATGGATCACCTCCTTTTATTTGCTTGCCCGACGCCAGTATGTCTCGTAACCCCCGAAATTCCAAGGAAAAAATTAGATTCAAAAAGCACTTCAACAGATCGTATTTTTCGGGTTATCATTACCAGCTCAGCTAACCATCCAATAAAGAGAACACACATGGCAATTGCAGACCTCAAGAATGTGCTGAACATCTTCGGCGGGGCCGATGTCACCGAGGATCAACAGAACGAGCTGTTCAAAGAAGTCTTGCTGATGACTTTGGCCAGAGCCGCTGACGCGGATACCAGTATTCAGTCGGTTGAGATTGAGCGAATCCAGCAGATCCTCAAGTCTCACACTGGTGAAGACTTTAGTTCAGCGGACATTCGTGTGGCGGCGCGTGCGGAACTGTATGCAGAATCAACATTACGCAAGTATCTCGGTAGCGTGCGCACGAAATTGACCGATACGAACCGGTCGGCAACGATTCAGGCCCTCGCGGATGTGTTTCGCAGCGACAGTTCAGTTAGCGTTCTTGAGGTGGATTTCTTTGACCGAGTTGCGACGGCCTTGCAGGTTTCTCCTTCGCAGATCGCAGGACTCGTGGCAGGAGACGTTTGACAGCCTTAAGTTCGATCATGAGAAAAACGGGCCGCTGGCCCGTTTTTTTTGCGTGCGATTTCGTGCTCGTCTTTAGTCGGCCGGCACGCCCTTCGAGCCAACTTCTCTGTATACAACGTACAGCCCCGATGTAATTATTACTGACGCTCCCACAAGAACCCAGCGATCAGGAACTTCACCCCATATCAAATAGCCTGCGATCGCCCCACCAATAAGCGCGGAATATTCAAACGGAGCGAGTATCGCGGGAGAGGTACCGCGGTAGCCATTGATGAAACCCACCCAGGCGATGACGGAGCAGGCGCCCGCGCAAATGAGTAGAGCCCAGCCTTTCACGTCTGGCAGCAACCAGTTACCGCCATCAATTAGTACGCCGGCAATTAGCAGTGGTCCCGCTACGACATACACGGAAAGTGACAACATCGATTCGGTGGCCAGATACCGCGCTGTAATGGCCTGACAGGCGTAACAAAATGCGGCAACCAGAATTGCAAAGGATGCGAACGAGAACTCGCCACCACCGGGACGCAGTATGATCAGGGTGCCAATAAATCCGATGACCACCGCTGCCCAGCGGCGCCAACCGACCTGCTCGCCGAGAAACGGAACCGACAGCGCGGTCATCATTAGTGGTGCAGTGAATCCGAGCGCCAATGCATTAACAAGTGGCATCTGCGACAGCCCGTAAAAAAAACCGAACATCGCACCTGATGCAAGCAAGGTCCGTAGCAAGTGCCACATCCAGCGACTGGTGTGCAGCATCTTCATGCCACCAAACAAGCGCGGGGCGAGCGCTAAGAAAATCAAGAGTCCAAGGATGCTGCGTATTAGTACGAATTCATGCAGCGAGTAAGTCCGCAAAATTTCCTTGGCGCACAAGTCCAGGCCAAGGCCACCGAACACGCCTAGCAATAGCCAGGCGATCGCGCGGCCGACATGATCATGTTGAGTGTGATCGGTCACAGCGTTAAATGTCATCGTTTTGTGAATGCGAGCTGAACATGATCTCACGACTTTTCGGGGAAGCCTATATGTTCAGCAAGCATTCATCGACAAGAGCATCTAATGGGGTCGTAATGTGCAGGAGGGCACGGAAATGAAGACACAAACATTTAGTATATTCTGGTATCTGTCGACGGCGGTTTTGTTGTTAGCTGCCGCGACCGTGTGGTCAGAAGAAGTCCCGGAAACCCGGGTTAGCACCAGCTCAGAAGGACAGGGAATACAACGCGCTGGTATCCGCGATGGCAAGGTCTCATATGATGAGTTCGACCCATTAGTCATCACTGGGCCTCGTAGCAAGTCAACGCGCGCGAGTGGGCAGCAGACATCGTCAAACAGTAAGCCACAGTCGGGTCTGCAGCCGGTGAGCGGCCCGAATGTAGAATTCTGGATTTACGGTGCCAGCGTCGAACTCTATGCCGATCTGGATCACGACGGCTTTTTCTATGGCGTCGACCTGAGTTTCGACGCTGACACGATATACAACGCGGCGGATGTCTACGCTGTCCTCTACTTAAGTTACGAACTGGGTCCCTGGAATGAGTATGCATCAACAGCAGACTTCACGATCTTCGGCGCATCCGGCAGCGACGAATACGTCGTAGATACTGAACTCGTATCTGGCTACCCGACCGGCGAGTACGATATTCTGATTGAATTGTACGACGCCTTCGACGGCACCTTCGTAGCCAGCTTTGGCCCAGACGAGTCTTCCAGCCTGGCCTTGTTGCCGATTGAAGATGCGGGCAGGGATACACCACAAACGACCACAGTCATCGTTCATGAAGGTGGTGGTGGATCGCTGGGCCTGCTTGGGTTGTTGGCACTGCTCGGCGTTGCGGGACTCACGCGAACACGAGCAGTTGGCGCTTAAGCCTTTACTGTTTGCGCATGGCCCTGGCGGGCTGTGCGCATTACTTTTCTTCCCCATGCGGCAAGACTGTCGAAGTAGATGTACAGCGCCGGAACTACCAGCAAAGACACGACTGTCGAAAAGGCCAGCCCACCAATGATTGCACGAGCCATAGGATAATATGGCGGCCCATCGCCACCCACTTGAGTAGTGCCCATGGCGAGGGGAGCCAGGCCGACAATCGTTGTAGCGACAGTCATCAGAATGGGCCGAAGCCGGTCACGCCCGGCGATTACAATAGCCTTTTCCCTGGCAACCCCTTCCTGGCGCAGGTTGTTGATGTGATCAACTAGTACAATGCCGTTATTCACGACAACGCCGATCAGAATCATGATGCCAATCATCGCCATGAATGAGAACGTCGTCCCTGTCACCGCGAAGAAAAGAAATACGCCGAAAATCGAAAAGACGATCGAGCCGAGGATAATGGAGAACGGCAGTATCAACGACTCGAATAGCGCGGCCATAACAAGAAAAATGCAGGCAATACCCAACAGTATATTGGTTGCCATCATGTCCGCCGTCTCGTCTTGTCGCTCGAAGCCGCGTCCTTCTTTCCAACTGTATCCGGGAGGCAACTCTATTTGTTCCATCAAGCTGTTTACCCGAGGACGCACTTCATCCGCGCCAACGTCTTCTTCCAGATTCGCTGAAATGATGACGGCTGTTTGACGGTCGGTACGCCGAATGCTATCCGGTGAACGAGCTACTTGCAGTGATGCAACCGTCCCTAAGGTAATACGCCGCCCGTCGGGTGTGTACAGCGGCAAGTTGGCAAGTTGTTCGATACTTTGCTTGTCGTTGTCACGGAACGCCAAGCGGACCGCGATTTCACCGTTTTGGTCGCGAAACTCACGAAGATTCTCGCCACGCATGGCGATACTGACGGACTGTGCGATCGACTGCGTCGACAGGCCAACGTTTGCTGCTCGAGTACGGTCGATGTTGACCCGAACTTCCTTGTTACCCGACTCACCGTCACTGATGACATCTTTGAGACCTTCTACGGTCGCGAGGGAACGGCCAATTTCAATCGCCAGATTATTTAGTACCTCGGTTGAGTCGCCGCTGATTTGAATGGTGAAGCCGTCTCCGCCACCCTGTTGGTCAAACGAAAAGCTTGGCTTGCCGATCGCGATCTGCGGCAGGTCTGCTTCGATGAGCGCGATAACCTCCTTCGTTGAGAGTGTTGCGTCATTCTTGTCGGTCAGCAAAATTGTAGATTCAGCGCGCCCCTGGTCGAAGTAACTGTAAATCGAACGGATGTTGAATTCTTCCTGGCGGGAATACAGATAGTCTTCGATTTTGTCGACAGTCTCTTCAATCCGCTCCAGTGAATGTTGTCCTTCGACGTAATAGGGCATGAATAAGCGCCGGCCAACATCCTGTGGAAACATGTCGAACTTAACGAGATCGAGCGCCATTGGCATAATGCCAATTACACAGACCAGACCGATGCCCAGCGCCGTCCACCAGCGGTGCCCGAGTATCCACTCGAGACTGGCGGCATAGCGCTTGGTGAGGCGTGACATCCATGCGCCCGATTCAGGCTCTGGTGGAACTGCAATTCTCGCGGCCAGCATTGGCACTAATGTCTGCGCTATAAACAGAGATGCGATCAGCGCGACGATAATCGTAATGGCAACATGCGACAAAAATATCGACATGTCAGTCTTTGCGCCGACGATCATAGGCGCAAAAACAATTATGGTTGTTGCCGTACCAGCGATAACTGCAAGTCCGACCTCTTTCACGCCGCTAATGGTCGCCTCAGTTGGATTGTCGGGATTATCGGTTCTATGGCGAAAAATACTCTCGGTGACCACTACGGCATTGTCGACCAGCATACCGACCGCCAGCATCAGGCCCATCATCGAGAGAATATTCAGAGTCAGGCCCGCGAAGTACATCGCACCCAGCGTAATCATCAGAGAGAATGGTACAGACGCAGTGACGATAAGTGTGGTCGTCACCTGCCGCAGGAACAGATACAGCACGAAGATCGCAAGCAGGCCGCCCAGGGCACCTGCACCTAGCAGGTCTCCCAATGATTCCTTGACTGCCGCGCCTTGATTGTCCAGCGAAAAGATGTTGATGCCGTTCATCTCCGGCAACTTACCAATTTTTTCGACTTCAGCAATTACCCGATCGGTCACATCGACCATGTTCGCGCCAGTCGCTCTGCTGATGGCTACACCAATCGCGTACTGCTTATCCAGATGTCTGCCATAGTTGCGGTCCGGGGTGCGCATCTCAATATCGGCGATATCCAGCAGACGCAAACCGCGGTCGTTGAGAGTGAGTTGGCGAATTTCGTCAACCGAATCGAACTCGCCGCTTGGGCGCACGCTGAAACGTTGGCCACCTGCAGTGATTTTGCCCGCGCTCACCGAGAAATTACTACTCATTAACAAGTCGCGAACGGTGGCTATATCTACCCCGTGGGCAGCCAGCTGGTCCGGCTTTAATAGAATTCGAATTTCACGCGGGTCGACTCCCTGCAGGTCAACACGCGAAACGCCCTCAATGCGCTCAAGTCGTCGTGTCATCAGACGGTCCAGCATTTCGTAGCTGTCCGACAGGTCTCGTTCGGAGGAAATTCTGAGCTGCAGAACCGGCTGATCGCCGAGCGACCCGGTAAAGACGAGTACTCGCCGAACGTCATTTGGCAACAAGTGACGAATACTATCGACTTTCGCCCGTGCTTCGATGCCTTTGGCACCCATACTCTGGTCCCAGCCAAACTGCAGAAAGACCTGCGCCTGGTTTTCGTTCGAGCTCGAGAACATCTGTTCAACACCGGACAGGGTTGCGAGCGCTTCTTCTACTGGCCGGGTTATCAGTCTTTCAACTTCTTCAGGCGTGGAGCCGTCATATGGAATTTGTACGAATATTCCCGGGAACTCGATGTCCGGAAATTTTTCAAGCGGCAATAATCTCGATGCGAGAAGACCAACTAGTGACAAAGCTACGAATACGACGACGGTCGTAACCGGGCGGCGTAACGCAACTTCGGTATGTTTCATTTTCGGTCCATTATTGAGTAGACGACCGGAATGACTACCAGTGTCAGCAGGGTCGAGACAGTGAGTCCACCGATCACCGTGATAGCCATTGGTGTGCGGACCTCAGAACCTTCGCCGAATCCCATCGCCATTGGCAGTAAGCCCAGCGTTGTCGTCAGAGACGTCATCAGGATGGGTCTTAGTCGGGCTGTGCCGGCCTCGAGAATGGCTTCGAGGCGCTGCTTGCCCTGGATACGAAGTTGATTAATCAGATCGACCAGCACGATAGCGTTATTCACGACAATTCCGGCGAGCATGATGACGCCGATGAATGCCACGATATTCACCGTGGTTCCGGTGACGAACAGGGCGAGCACCGCGCCAACCAGAGCAAGCGGGATCGTAAAGAGAATAACCAAAGGATGGATCAGTGACTCGAACTGCGATGCCATCACAAGATAAACAAGGAATACAGCGAGCAGTAATGCAAATTGCATAGACTTGAATGACGCCTGCATTTCTTCGCTCTGTCCGGAAACGATAGCGTTTATGCCGGATGGCATCGGTATCTTGCTGACAATTTCGCCAGCTTCTGCAGCGGCCGCTCCGAGGTCCCCGTAAGCGAGATTAGCCGAAATTATAGCGACCCTGTCCCGGGCGATTCTGCGAATCTCCGCGGGTCCCTGGGAGACAGTCACGTCCGCGACTGCATCGAGCGTCACAGGGCGATCGGAGGCCGGATTAACGATCAGGTGCTTAATTTCTTCGATACTTGATTGACGCGTATCGACGCTGCGTACGAGCACATCGATTTTCTTGTCACGCCAGGTATAACGCGTTGCCAATTCACCACGAACGTTGGCGACCACACTGTTCGCGATATCCCGCACTGTGAGGCCAAGTTTCGCGGCGCGTTCCTGATCGAAAACGATCTGAATTTCGGGGTTGCCACTTTCGACGGTTGTCTTGATATCCGTATACCTGTCGGAGGCGGACATACCTTCTACGACCGCCTGACTGACTTTGGCCAGGCTGGCCAGATCGTACCCTGAAACCTCAATCTGTAACGGGCTGGCAAATGACAACAATGATGGTCGCGTGAATTCGTACTGGACACCGGGCAGTGTCGCCAGCTCGGCACGCATTGCTGCCATGGTTTGGTTTTCGGCTGCGCGGCCCGAGCCTACTTTGAGGGTGATGCTAAGCGTACCGGTGTTGTCGCCGGCATCGACAGGGTTGGCATCGAGCCTGTTACCCGTACCCGCAACTGAGTAGTTGAGTGCAACTGCCTCGATGTCCGCAGCGACACGTTGCGCAACCTGAATAGCATCGTCTGTTTCAGACAGCGGCATTCCCGGCGGCAATCTTAGATTGGCCGTGAACTCTCCCTGGGAAAACTGTGGAATTAATTCAGAGCCGAGCCGTGGCACCAACGCCATCGTTGATACGAACAACAATGCTGAAATCAAAATGACGGTGGCACGATGTTGCAACGACCAACCCAAGATAGCGGGGTAAATGGCGGCAATCGATTTATAAAATCCCTGCAGCATCCAGGACGGTACCCACAGCAATACCCAAAATACCTTGCTAATCGCGAAAAAGACGTAGCCGAAAAGTTTCACGACGAATGCAACAGATCTCGTAAACCAGTTAGCAGGCTGTGAATCGCCACCATCGTCATAACGGCTTTGCGCCCCGAGAGACGCCAGCATGGGAATCAAGGTGAGTGCAACGACCAGTGAGAACATCAATGCGAAAGTAACTGTCAGCGCCTGGTCCTTGAACAATTGGCCGGCGATACCGCTGATAAAGACCATCGGGAAGAACACCGCTATTGTAGTCAGTGTTGCGGCGACGACTGCTCCGCCGACTTCGGTCGTGCCATTCTGAGCGGCCTCGACAATACCCTCGCCCTGTTCTTTCTTGCGAACAATATTCTCGAGTACAACGATCGAGTTATCGACCAGCATGCCGACAGCCAGGGCGATGCCTCCCATGGACATGATGTTCAGTGAAATCTTGTTGGTGTACATCAGCAGGAATGTGCCGATGACGGAAACGGGTATTGCGATTCCGACGATCATTGTTGCACGCGCGTCGCGCAGGAAACCATAGAGCACGAATATGGCGATTAGCCCACCCAGAATAGCCGCCAGCCGGACATCAGACACGGCCGCAGATATGAATGTGGATTGGTCGTAAATCGTGATGATCTCGATGTCGCTGGGCATCGAATCTTGCAGTGCCTGCAGGCGGCGCTGGATGCGTTCGGCAACCTGTACGGTATTTGCGTCGCCTTCTTTGTAAATTGCGAGCTCCACCGACTCCTGCCCTTTGACCCGGGTAATCGCTTCACGGTCTTTGTAACCCTGTTCAACCGTTGCGACATCACGAAGGTAAATTGGGCGCTCAGCCACATAAGCGACGATCGCATCACGAAATTCGTCGATATCCTGGAATTCATTCAGTGTGCGAACCAGGAATCGTTGGTTTCCTTCTTCAAGGCGGCCGCCGGATAGGTTGACGTTTTCAGCTCGAATTCGTTCTGCGATCTGACCAATGCTGATACCGAGTTGGGAGAGTTTCTGTTGATCGACCCGAATTTGAATTTCATCTTCAAGCCCACCGCTCACCTTCACGGCGGCGGTGCCTTCCTCGGCTTCAAGTTCCGCTTTTATGCGGTCTTCCGCGAGGCGGCGTAGTGCCTTTAGTTGAGTCTCCGATGAGCCTTTAGTCGCGCCATCTTTGTACAAGAGACCCAACCTGACGATAGGCTCAGAGGACGGGTCAAAGCGGAGTAACAGCGGGCGACTGGCTTCCAGGGGTAGAAACAGGATGTCGAGCTTCTCTCTGACATCAACCCCGGCCAAATCCATGTCGGTGCCCCAGAGGAACTCAATGGTGACATCAGCCTGACCAGAGCGGGAAACTGAACGCACCAAACGGACATTGCGAACAACGCCTACAGCTTCTTCGATTGGTTTGGTCAGCAGGTTTTCGATTTCGACCGGCGCAGCGCCTGTCAACTCAGCGCGAACGGTGAGGGTAGGGTAAGAGATATCGGGTAATAAATTCAGGTTCAATCTGGACAGCGACACCATGCCGAACAAAACGATGGCCGTCATCATCATAATGACAGTAACGCGGCGTTCGGTAGCGATTTCGATTAGACGACGCATTATTCGGTGTCCTCATCCGGCGCGTTTTCGGTGTCCTCAACCGGGGCGTTGATGTCGACAACTTTCGCTTCATTTTTGAGTCCGACATGGCCAACGATGATGACGTTCTCACCGTCGGTGAGTCCGGAGCTTATTTCGACCATTCCGTTGTTGTCGAAACCCGTCTCTACCAGTTTGCGTATGCCGACTCCATCTTCAACAACGAAAACGAAGGATTCACCTGCGCGTTCGATGATCGCGCTACGTGGAACCTGTATTACATTCTCATGTTTGTCGTAGACGATGCTCATACGGCCAAACATCCCCGGTTTGACGCGCTCTTCGACGCCGCGCATTTCGATCGTAATCTTAAAGGTACCGGTTTCCGGGTCCACGATCGGGCTGATGCGAGTAACAGTTGCACTAACAGGTGCTCCGGCGAGTGCATCGATGCTGATTTGTACGGGTTGTCCCGCGGTAATCTGACGAAATTCTCGCTCGGGTACGAACAGGTATGCGACTAAGGGATCAAAACTGGTAACCCTGAAAACCGGGTCGCCTGTATTAATGGTATTGCCGAGTTTCAGATAGCGTTCCGAAATAACTCCGGCGATGGGAGCTCGAATCTGTGTGTAGTCGAGCTCCAGGCTGGCGAGATTGTAAGATGCTTCCAGCGCTTCCATATCGTATTGAATTTTTTCGAAGTCGCCCTCGCTGATCAGCCCTTTGTCCTGCAATTCCTTGTTGCGCTCAAAATCGCGCTGCATTTTTCTAAGTCGGGCTTGTGATTCGCTCAATTCCAGACGCAGTCGATCGCCATCAAGTGTTGCCAGGATCTGGTTCTTGCTGACCATGTCGCCTTCTTCAACATGCAACTCACGAACCTCACCGTCTACTTTGGCGATTACATCCGCCTCGGCAAGCGCCTCAATGGGTGCGGTTCCGCTGTAGGTTGCGAAGATGTCGCCACGGATGGGTGTGCTGACTTCTACAGGTACCGGGGGGGTCTCATCCTCATCGGGCTGTTCTTCTTCAACTGATTCGCCTTGCTGACAGGCGCTCAATAGCAAAACACACGCGAACGCGGTCGAGCTAACGCGAAATAGCTTCATTTGGAATCCCCTTATGCTCCTGCTGCTGTGGTCGTTTTCTTATGAAGACCACGGCAGGAATTAGATCAGCCTGTGAATCGGCCTAAATCGGTTACGCTGGCCAGCACCTTGCTACCGTCACGCAGGCCGGAATGCCCGACTACGACGATTTGATCGTTGTCCAACAAGCCGTCGAGAACCTCGACACGCCCGTTTTCTTCAATACCGACTTCGACCGGACGGCGAACAACTTCGTCATCTTGCACGACATAAACGCTTGTTTCTTCATCTTCATCGAGCAAGGCGTTAGCTGGAATTACGAGTGCGTTCTCATGTTTTTCGTAGGCCACTGTAAATCGGCCGAACATGCCGGGGGCCAGGTTGCCACCCTTGTTATCGATGATGGCCGTCGCACGGAAGGTACCATTGCGCGCATCAATTGTTGGACTAATGCGCACAATATCCGCTTCAAACTCGCTGTTTGGCATGGACGCGACTATAACGGTCGCAGTATGACCGGCGCTGAACTTACCCAGTTCCGCTTGTGGGATATGCAGATATGCGACCAATTCCTTGGTTTCTGTGATTCGATACGCGGTCTGACCGACGCTCAGGTTTTCGCCGGATTTTATTTCACGGGAAGACACCACGCCTGAAATCGTTGCGCGAACTTCTGAGTAACCATAATTGAGGCGCTTGAGATCGTAGCTCGCCTTCAGTGCTTCGAGGTCGAACTGCAGCCCATCAAAATGTGAAGAGCTGATGAGGCCTCGCGCATGCAAATCGGTATTGCGCTTGTATTCTTTCTTGGCACGCTCAAGGTTCGCCTTCGCAGACAACATCTCAAGCCTCAGGCGCTCACCGTCGAGGCGCGCCAGTATCTGGCCTGCCTCGACGCGATCGCCTTCCTCTGCAAGCAGTTCGACGACTTCGCCCGCGACCCGAGCAATAACCGGCGCATCCGCATCTGACGTTATAGAGGCACTTGCGGCGTAGGTTGCGTAGATATCCGAACGAAATGGTGTCGCTGTTTCAACCGGTACCGGCGTAGCAGCTGCGATGACGTCTGTTTCGGCAACACTGGCCTCGCCCACACCGCAGCCTGAGAGCAGGGCAGCGCTGGTCAGCGAAACGGCGAAAATTGCGGCTGGAATAGGGTTCAAAGTCTTCATGGCTTACTGCTTACCTGATTGGTGTTGTAGTGAAGTATAACACTAGCTCGGTATAACGCAACAATTGACTTCACAATTTGATGCTTTCCATTCAATTAGATTAAAAATCAACGAGTTAGATATTTACTTCGAGTAACCAACGTGGTCACTCAAGTATTAGATGCACGAGACTCGAATTTGGATTGATTTTATTGCCGGTGGTTCCGACAAATCGCGTGAATATCACGCGAATATGGGGCAGCTACTGAAAATAACGGGCGAGATAGGGGTTAAGGAGGCGATTGTCCGGATCGAGCTGGCGTCGGATTTTCTTAAAAAACTCCATCCGACCGCCATAGGTTTGTGCCACGTAGGCGTCGCGAGTCGACAAAGTCTGATTGAATAAAGGCGTGCCACCCCAGTTCTCCGCGAATTCAGACAGATCGAGCACGAAATCATCCCAACCACGTTTTTGCGTCGAGGTTGTTTGCAGGGCAATCAGCGCCTCGTCAAACGACGGCGACAACAGCGCAGAGTTATCCCGCGCGACTCGATAGCCCACAGCCGGCAAATCACAACGATAAGCGGTATGAGCGAAGGTCTCTCGGCAGAATCTTGCGTAGGCTTTAACGACCACTGAAAAGTCGGAGGCCGGAAAGCACCACGTGGAGTACAACAGGTTACTCGGCTTTCTGCGGCGGTGTCGCCCACCAGCCGTGACGTTGTTGCCGTTCCTTACGAGCTTCGAATTGACAAGGCCATGCGTTGTCGCCGATAGCGTGTCCATCAATTGGTAGCGGACAGATGGAATCGGCATCACTCGATTGAGAGATTTGAATACATTTGGCAACACGGTGCTTTCGCCCCAGTCCTTGATTTTCCATGGGGCGCTGTAAGCGTTGCCGCTGTTCGAATCGTAGTGGCGTAAATCAAGGTATACATGATTCCGATATGGCATCAGATAAAATTTGAGACCGACATTGCCGCTCGCGAGCCGATCTGAAACGTGTGCAAACGTATCGATATCCATGCTGCGATGGCTGGCGGTAAAGGTTGTGATAGGTCGTACGCGCAGTGTCACCTCGTAAATAAGCCCCAGC
Organism: Woeseiaceae bacterium; assembly: GCA_021773055.1. Classification (GTDB taxonomy): domain Bacteria; phylum Pseudomonadota; class Gammaproteobacteria; order Steroidobacterales; family Woeseiaceae; genus UBA1847. Next base: position 117,529 of record JAJFKV010000028.1, on the reverse strand, counting down.
ATGCCGTAGCTCAGGCGAAATGCGCTCAGCAAATGTCGCTGTGTATTCGATACTTTCATCATCCTGCCGCTCGGCGTAACTGACTTAAGCCCAACAACCTGGGTGGAAAGCATCGACGCATGGCCACCGATGCCCGGACCCATACAGGGTGCCGCGATAGCACCACCGAGCGTGCGTTCGGTTTGGTCGAAATTGCCGATCAGTTCCAGACCGTCTTCAGCCAGCGCCGCGATCAGTTCGCCGATACGGACACCGGCTTCTGCGGTGACTGTCTGATTGTGAGTATCGATGTGAGTTATTCGGTCGAGACCGGACATGTCGATCGTGGTTCCGGCCGTGGCGACGTTGCAGTCGGTTGCCGATGAGCCGGCGCCTCGCGGACGAACAGGTAAAGCAATGTTTTGACTGCCATCGAGGCAACGCATGAGCTTGGCGAGGTTGGTTGGCGCTAATGCACCGGGGCGCGCAGGGCGACGAACTATCATGCCCGTGTCACGAAATCCTTGTGACTTCATATTGGTAACTCCGCTATCTTAGGTGGTTGCCCGTAGACCGGTGGCTTTGCGACACTGCTTTTCAGCAGCTGTGCCATTTTCAATTGAACGGCCATCGTTGCACAGGCAGCCGCTGCGATGCAATGCAAACAAAAACTAATATATTTATTGTAAAATCGGCCGCTGTAATTGGTTTCTGACACCCTACTGTGAACATGAGCGAGATCATCCAACAAACGGCGCTAGCCGCTGCTCGAGCTGCCGCGCGCATAAGTGGGCATGTAGTTCGTACCGACCTGATTCGGTCTGAGACTTTTAGCAACTCGCTTGGCGCGAATGTATTTTTCAAGCTCGAAAATAAGCAGACAACCGGGTCATTCAAGTTGCGCGGCGCAAGCAATCGCCTGATGACATTGAGCGAAGAACAGCGCAGCAAGGGCTGCGTTGCGGCCTCAAGTGGCAATCACGGTGCAGCGGTTGCCTGCGCGATGCAAAAGCTCGGTACGACCGGTGTGATATTTGTGCCAGAACAGACGTCTGATGTGAAGACTGACAAGATAAGAGCCTACGGTGGGGACGTGCGGTTTTTCGGCACGGACGGTCTGGACACAGAACAGCATGCAAGAGAATACGCTGATAGTAACGGCATGTTGTATCTCTCCCCTTACAACGATGAGCAGGTCATCGCCGGGCAGGGAACCTGCGGTATCGAAATCCTTGAACAGCTTCCCGACACAAACGCGGTGTTTGTCGCCGTCGGCGGTGGCGGACTGATCGGCGGCGTGGGCAGTGTTCTTAAGGCGCACAATCCGATTATCGAAGTTTATGGCTGCCAGCCACAGGCATCAGCCGTAATGGCGCGTTCCGTCGAGGCGGGAGAAATTCTCGATATACCCAGCGACCCAACCTTGTCCGATGGTACGGCCGGTGGCATAGAAGCGGATGCTATTACCTTGCCGTTGAATCAGGCTGTTGTCGACGAATTCGTGGTCGTCGATGAATCACAAATTGCAGCCGCGATGCGCCTTTACATGGATCGTGAACAGCACGTGATCGAAGGGGCGGCCGGAGTTGCGGTTGCCGGTTTACTGGCCAGTGAAGATAAAATTGGCGGGCAAAATGTCGTCGTCATCGTTTGCGGCGGCAACATTTCCGAGGACAAACTGGCGAGAGTGTTGGGCGGCACCTGAACCGCGAATCCGTCTTTCCGGGAACCGCAAACAAGAAATTGGCTCTAAGATGCATATGATGAAAATAGAACTGAGTAAAATTGCGCTGCCTGTTATTGGGATGGTCATCGCGAGTGCCGCCATTGCCGACACGACTGTAATCGTTAACGTCAACGTGGTGCCAATGGCAAGTGAAGTCGTACTAGGCCAGCAAACGGTTGTTGTGGTGGACGACAAAATCGCACAAATAGGTCATGTCGATTCTGTACCGGTGCCGAAAGGCTCAACCGTTGTGGACGGCACTGATCGGTATCTGATGCCTGGACTTGCTGAAATGCACGCGCACGTGACCAGTACGGACCCAGACCGGGTCGATCGGATGTCGACATTGTTTGTCGCCAATGGGATTACGACGATTCGCGGCATGCTGGGTCGAGCCAGCCACCTGAAATTGCGGGAACAGTTCGAAAGCGGTGCGGTATTCGGTCCTCGCCTGGTTACATCCGGCCCCTCGCTAAATGGGCGCTCTGTATCGGGAGCGGCAGATGCGTCCCGTCAGGTACGCGAGCAACAGGCGGCCGGATATGATTTCGTCAAAATTCACCCGGGTCTCAGCGGTGATGAGTTCTCGGCTCTGGCCAAAACAGCGAACGAGATTGGCATGCCGTTCGCCGGTCATGTGCCAGCTTCCGCAGGTGTCCGCCAGGCTTTGCAATACAAGATGACGACGATTGATCATCTCGACGGCTATTTTGCCGCGTTGTTGCCGGCCGGCAATTCTGGTTCCGGCGGCTTCGGTGGATTTTTCGACGTTATGCTGGCAGGAGCTCTGGATGCTAACGAGATCCCCGGGATAGTTGCTGCAACCGTCGCAGCAGGGACATGGAATGTGCCGACAGAAGTACTGATTGAGCAGTTGATCGATGATACGCCTTTGGCTGAGCTGGAAAGGCGACCGGAAATGCGTTTCATTTCAGCGGCCACCGTGCAGCGCTGGCTCGCAGAAAAAGAAGCACAGTCAAATGAGCGCGGGCTCAATCCAGAAGTTGCGGCGCTTGCCATCGACTTGCGCCGGCGATTGATACTGGAACTGCATAAGGCGGGGGCTGGTTTGCTACTTGGCTCTGATGCACCCCAGACATTCAACGTTCCGGGGTTCTCGACTCACCGCGAGCTTGACGCCCTGGTTGCGGCAGGACTTACTCCTTTTGAGGCGCTGCGTATCGGCACGGTTGCCGTCGCGACCTTTCTCGGGTCTAACGGCGGAACTATCGCCACAGGCAAAGATGCGGATTTGATATTGCTGGACGCCAATCCACTGGAGAACGTTCGTAACAGCGAGCGAATCCATGGCGTCATGCTGCGAGGCCGCTGGATTCCAGCGACCGAACTCAAAGCACGTCTGGAACGCCATGTCGTCCAGACCAACCAGTAATTATTCGATAGGTTGAGATTGCAACCATATCGGCGCGACGAGCGTCTAACTGTTATCAAAGACACGAATAATCATCAGGTAAGGGGATTCTTATGCGCAGTTTCATAGTAATGGCGATGTTTGCCGCGAGTCTGGCTCATGCGGGCTGGACAGATTATGAAGAAGTACGCGATCTCGATTTGTCCGCCGACGGCATTTCTGAGCTCAAGATCAATGCTGGAGCAGGCAGCATGGATGTAACCGGTGTTGAGGGTCTGGACAGGATTACTGTCAAGGCAACGATAGTGGTACCTGATGAAGATAAGGACGATGCCATTAAAGTGATCGAAAAGAGAATCAGGTTATCGTTGGAGAAGAGTGGCGGCGACGCTGAACTTGATGCTTGGTTTGAGTCTGGCTTGATATCATTCGGCTCCAGCCCGTATATCGCTCTTGAAGTTAATGTTCCGCGTGGTATGGCGGTAAATATTGACGATGGTTCCGGATCAATCGATGTTGTTGATGTTGCCGGCGACGTGAGCATCGACGATGGATCGGGTTCGATCGACATCAGCAATGTTGCTCATGTGGTAATCGATGATGGTTCCGGTTCCATCGATATCGTTAACGCCGCGGGCGATGTTTCAATTGTTGATGGTTCCGGCAGCATCAGCGTCAAGCACGTCGCGGGATCTGTAACTGTTGACGACGGTTCCGGCAGCATTGACGTGACGGATATCGACGGTGACCTGGTCATCGTCGACGACGGCAGCGGCAGCCTGAAGTACGCTGAAATTCGCGGAGTCGTTGACGCGGATACCTGATGCTTCATAAATGCTAGTATCTCCTCATAAAAGCGCCCGCGACTCGGGCGCATATTAAAGGGAGGCAGCATGAAATTAGTACAACATCTGCTCGACTCAAAAGGCCGGAATATCATATCTGTTACGGCTGAGACATCGGTCTTGGACGCCATTAAGCTTATGGCGGAAAAAACAATTGGCTCACTTCTGATCATGCAGGGCGACGAACTCCAGGGCATCATGACCGAGCGCGATTACGCACGAAAAGTCATCATCAAAGGTCGCTCGTCTGAAACAACCGCAGTGGGCGAGATCATGACCACCGACGTTTGCTCGGCAACCAGCCAGGAATCGGTCAATGATTGTATGGCCCTCATGAACAAACGCAAGATTCGCCATCTTCCAGTTATTGATGATGGAACAGTCGTCGGAGTGCTTTCAATTGGCGATCTCGTGCAGGCGATTATTTCCGACCAGCAAGAGGAAATTCAGCAGCTCGAACACTACATCAGTGGCTAGTAACGAAAAACATGACCGTCGCGTCATGCGACTATTTGATGGTTACGTCCACGGCCAGATCAGCCGGCGGCAGTTTCTGGACGGCACAGCGAAGATCACGGCCTCCGCGACGGCCGCTGCCGCGATCCTGGCGAGTCTCAGTCCCGACTACTCGCGCGCCGCTGAGGTTGATCCCGACGATAAATCGATCAGCGTGAGTTACAAGAAATATGCCTCACCCAAAGGCGCTGGAGTCATGCGTGGCTACTACGCCAGACCGTCGGTTATTCAGCACAGATTGCCCGCTGTGGTCGTCATCCACGAAAATCGCGGCTTGAATCCGTATATCGAGGATGTTGCACGACGGTTGGCAGTCGCCGGTTTCATCGCGTTCGCGCCGGATGCGCTGACGCCGTTGGGTGGATACCCGGGCAATGACGACGATGGTCGGACGCTGCAACGCCAACGTGATCGCAATGAAATGATCGAGGATTTCGTGGCGGCGGTGGATTTCGTTAGCAAACACCCGGACTGCACGGGCAAGGTTGGTTCGGTTGGGTTTTGTTTTGGCGGCGAAATGTCGATGCGCCTGGCCATTCGAATACCAACGCTGGCTGCAGCCGTAGCGTATTACGGGCGGCATCCAGAGCCGGCTGAAGCGGCCCTGATCAAGGCTCCGTTGATGTTGCATCACGGCGAGCTCGATGAACGCGTGAACGCCAGTTGGCCTGAATTTGAAACCGGGTTGCAGGCATCTGATACCAGCTATATCAATTTTGAATACGCTGACGCCGATCATGGTTTCCATAACGATACCACGCCCCGCTTCGATCAGGCAGCGGCGAAATTGTCCTGGGAACGGTCGACGAAGTTTTTCTCACAACACTTGGATCCGGAAGACTAGACCATGGGTAAGTACCTGCTCCTGTTCGCGATGACAATGCTCGCAGCAGCGCAGGTGACTGCAGATGATGAATCAAAATCGAAGAACGTCATTGGGCCTAGCAACATCTATCTTTACGACGGGTCTAACGCACTTCAGGCGGGTAACGCTGCTGAAGGCGTACGGCTCACATCGAAGGGGCTTGAAATAGCCCAAGGCCGGCGCGAGGAAAAAATTGGCCACGCCAACCTGTGTGCGGGCTTTCTGCTACTCGGTCAGCCAAAAACAGCATTAGAGCATTGCAACTGGGTTCTTGAACGAGACCCATATCATTGGCGAACCTACAATAACCGCGCCATTGTCTATTTACGTCTTGAGCGCTTCGAAGAAGCGGAAGCCGATATCAAGAAAGGTCAGGAACTCAACCCACGATCTGAAAAACTCAAAGAAGTGAAGGGAATGTACCTCGACGAGGTACAGCCCGTTGATGAGAAAATCACGATTGACGAGCGACGCAACGAACCGCGATCGCCAGTCAGGGAGCACGAGTGATGTGGCGGGCACTGTTACTTGTGGTGCCGCTATTGATCGCCGGTATGGTCGCGGCAGAGGAAGATTCGTCGGTAGCTAAAGTGGTCGACAGCAGCACGCATCGCATTCCCACTAACACTGTCGTGCCCAAATATCCGCGAAAAGCGAGGCGTGATCGAGTTGAAGGTGAGGTAGAAGTTTGCTTCGACGTTGACAGGAAAGGAAGGCCGCGACGAATTGCGGTTCGCAACAGTACGAATCGCGCTTTTGAAAGACCGTCCATCAGCGCTGTGCGTGCATCATTCTTCCGGCCGCTCGAGGATGATGAAAAACTGCAGGCGATCAAGTCCTGTCGTACGTTTATTTTTTCTCTGGAACCGCTCGACGAAGGCGTTGGGTAACTGACGCCGGCACCGGCATTGAGGGATAACAAGATGGGAATCAGGCAAAGACTCCAGAGGCAAATAACGATAACCGTGCTGCAGAGGCAGAGCATCATCATAGTCACAATGTTGACCACCTTGTGCGCTATGAACGCATGGCCCAGGTTTCACAGCGATGCGATGAGTCTGGCGTGGTATTGGTACTTGATTCTAGTCCTGGTTTTCGGATTACCACTATTCGGCAAACGGCCAGACCAAAGCGCAGCGCGCCGATCGTGATCTGATGAAGACCTACTGTTCTTTTGCGAGGCTCAGGATTCTGCAAGCCGCCTGTTCGAGATTTTTGCCGACGCTGACCAGTCCTTCATCGTGGCCGCACATTACGGCGATACCGTCCGATCGAAACTTCGATCCCCGATAGAGGCGCCTGAATTCCTTCGCCATTTCAGGGGTGCCGTAGGCTACAGCATTGTCCGTCGATGGCAGCACATCCAGGTATCGATCCCAAAGCTGTTTGCTGTGCACATGAACAATGGCGCCGATTAACGGATCAAGCGCATAAATTGCGGCGTGTGTCATCGCCTCCGATGACGCTTGCACCGGACCGTTACAAGATACCTCGTTACGGTCAATATCGAAGCCCGTTACCAGCGAATAATGCTCGGCAGTTGAGCGCTCGATGTGCCCGGTTTGCGTACCGGTGATCAGAAACTGACCAGGCGCACCACTGCGAATACTGATATTGCCGAAGCCAATGTTGAGATCCGCGTAATGGCCTATGAGACCGGCGGCGAACAGCGGTATGCGCCATTTCTCCAACAAGCGTGTCGCGTCAATATCAGGTGGTGGCCCAGGAGACCAATGGCTCTGATACTTGATGTAGCCTTCATCCGGGGTCATTCGGTACGCATTTCCGGGAACAGTTCAAGCAGACCATCCTCGCTCGCATCACAAATGCCGCGTTCAGTGATGAGTCCTGTAATGAGTCGCGCTGGTGTCACGTCAAACGCGTAGTTGCTCACGGGCGTATTAGGTGCAGTCGTGCGGACATGGATTCTCTCGCCATTACTGACTCCATAAATGTCTGTTACTTCGGCGTTGTCACGTTCTTCAATCGGAATTTCCGTCAGCCCGTCACGGCTCTTCCAATCGATTGTTGTGGATGGTAGCGCCACATAAAACGGAATGTCATTATCGTCTGCAGCGAGTGCCTTCAGGTAGGTCCCGATCTTGTTGGCGACATCTCCACAACGCGTGGTTCGGTCGGTACCGGTAATTACCAGATCAACCATCTCATGTTGCATCAGGTGGCCGCCCGCATTATCGACAATGAGTGTATGTGGAACTCCGTTCGCCGCCAGTTCCCAGGCGGTGAGTTGTGAGCCTTGATTGCGTGGGCGCGTTTCATCAACCCATACGTGGACAGCGATGCCTTTTCGATGCGCGAAGTAGATAGGCGCTGTCGCAGTTCCCCAGTTGATCGTAGCCAGTGAACCGGCATTGCAGTGGGTGAGAATATTCACGGCGCCGCCATTCTTTCCTGCCGCAATTTCTTCGATCAGGCGCAGGCCATGCTCGCCGATGCCACGGCTTATCTCGATATCTTCGTTGCAGATGTCTCCGGCTTCACGGCGAATCAGTGCAGGCAAATCCTCGCTACTGGATGCGGCCTCGATCACAGTCAGAACCCGCTCAATGGCCCAGCCGAGGTTGACGGCCGTCGGTCTTGATTGCAGCAGTGCATCCGCCGCTGTGCGGATCTCTGCCGCAGGGTCGCTGACATCCAAACTTGCGAGATACAGGCTCCACGCAGCGGTGGCGCCGATCAACGGTGCGCCGCGCACGTACATGTCGCTAATTGCTTCGACGCCGTCCTGCCATCTCTTCAGGTCTTGGATATGATAGTCGTGCGGGAGCAGGCGCTGGTCGATAATCTGAACTACAGAGTCATCGTCCGGACAAAGCCAGATAGTTCGAAAATCCTCGGCATTAACCGGGAGCATGGTTTCCCGCTTAGCCTTCCAGTCCGGCGGCAAGGCGGGCTGATCGCAAAGTATTTGCCATGAGCATTGTGATCGTCATTGGGCCAACGCCACCGGGAACCGGGGTAACGGCACCGGCGACCGTGCTGACATCGTCAAAATCAACGTCGCCTGTGAGCCCCATCTTTGTCTCGCCATTGATGGTCTTTTCCACGCGATTGATGCCAACGTCGATGATGATCGCGCCCGGCTTGACCCAGTCGGCTTTCACCATTTCGGGGCGGCCAACAGCCGCGATAATTATATCCGCAGCGGCAACAACCTGTGGCAAGTCCTTTGTACGACTGTGAGTAACTGTCACAGTAGCATTGACCTGCAGCAGCAACGCAGCCATAGGTTTGCCGACAATATTCGAGCGGCCGATAACAACCGCACTCTTACCGGACAAGTCATTACCGAGTTCGTCCTCGATCATGAGCATGCAGCCCGCTGGAGTACACGGAACAAAAGCATCAGAGGTGTGACCGGCGGTCAGCTTGCCAATATTCACGAAATGGAAGCCGTCGACGTCTTTCGATGGCTCGATTGCCTGCGTAATAGCCTGCTCGTCCAAATGGCCGGGTAGCGGCAATTGCACAAGAATGCCGTGGATAGCGTCATCATTGTTGAGATTGTCGATTAGCTGCAGGACATCGGTCTGTGATACATCTTCAGCGAGTTTGTGTTGCACCGAATGGAAGCCGCAGGACTCTGCCGTGCGCTTCTTGTTGCGCACGTAAACCTGGCTGGCCGGGTCCTCGCCGATGATTACGACGGCCAGTCCGGGCCTGATGCCATGTTCGTCCAGCAAGGTAGCCGTTTCCCTGGTAATCGATGCAGCGAATTCCGCCGCTTTGGCTTTGCCATCAATTCGTTTCGCAACCGTCATTTTCCACGTTCCTCAGTCGTTGATTTATAGCCGGATATAACCGGCGCGCGCATGGTAACGCTGTGTCGTGCAGGTTTCTACCAGGGAACACCACTAACAGGCGACCAGCGCTCTTCGCGCCGGGAAATCCTACCGCCTGTGACTTCGCCGTCGTAGCTGATGGGCGCCGGGCCCGCCAGTTCACTCGGTTGCGGTACGAGGGCGTGCGTGTTGATGATGCCGAATTTGCCCTTGTCCGTTTCGATAACGGCACCAATATAGACACCGCAATTACGGCAGAGCAGAAAGTCCGCCGTCTTGAGACCGAAACGGTAGCGACGGAGCTGTGACGGATCAGATGAGAAGAATTCAATGCTCGAGCCGGGATCGGAAGTACTGAGGGCGTCGTGTGAGCGACAAAATCGACACTGGCAGCCGCGAACAGACCATTCGCCCGGAATTATCGAGCATTGATAAGAAAACCCGATGGAGCCGCAATGGCAGCTGCCGCCGTAAGTGCTATTGGACACGGCCACGCCGTTGCAGCAGACCGTACAGCAAGCTTGCGGGCGCCAATGATGCGAGCAGGTGCTTCAGTGTGTGTCCGCTCACAGCCTGGCCAACCGCGTACAGGTTGTCATCCAGTTGCTCAGCGACCTTCGCCGCAACGTAAAAGCCGATCATCCACCACACATAACGACCGAGGTTACTCCGTGTTTTATAGAGAACGATGATCATTGGAATTAATAGCATCGGCAGAAATTGGACGATGGCGTATGGTCGAAGATCGCCGACACCCAGAGACTCAGTGTGAGCCCAGTATGCTACTGAACCTGCACCAACCAAGAGTAGCGGCAGCAGCAATTTTCTGCCGAGATGCGGCGAGAAGTACTCTGAAATGACGATAGAGATCAGGCTCATGAAACCAATCGTCATCGGCAGCCTGTCCCATACCAGGGTGCTGTTGTTGGGTTCGAGGTGAAAATAGCCCGACCCGAAAGCGGTCAGTGCGATGCCGAAGAAAAAGACATTCCAGGCGAGCTTGGTCGTCGGCATTACGGTTTCTTCGCTGCTTGCGATAATTCGCCAGCCCCATATACCGACAACCAGAAACGGCAGATTTGACATCACATTCATAAAGTTCGGCACACTGGCCATCTTTCGCTCATCCGCAAACAGGTGATAGAGCGGGTCTTGCGCAACGGGGTCCGCAATTACGGCCACAACTATTGCACCGAGACTTACAGCCGCTAGCAGGGCGGATTGCCACGTCATGCTTCACCACCGCGGACCAGCGTGCTGTTTCCTAATGTTGTCGCATCAGCCATGCGGTCACCGTATCGCGATTCAGGCTAAAATACAGCTCCTAACCGGTACTCTGGAATACAGTGAAAGCATTTTTCCGCAATCTTCGTGGCGTGGTCTTCTTCGGCGGCTTCACGATCAACACGATAATCTGGTTTATACCAATAGTGCTGTTGGCCGTTGTAAAGTTGTTGTTGCCTGTCCCGGCTCTGCGGCGCTCCATCACACGTGTCCTCATGATGATGGGCGAGAACTGGATCAGTACGAATTGGCTGATGATGAGGGTCGCCGGTTCAGTCAGTTTGCAGAGCAGTGGTCTGGACAACCTGCGGCTCGATGGATGGTATCTCGTTATTTCCAATCATCAGACCTGGGTCGATATTGTAGTTCTGCAGGCAGTGTTTAATCGCCGCATTCCGTTCCTTAAATTCTTCATCAAACAGCAGCTCATTTGGTTTCCGTTACTGGGCATCGCCTGGTGGGCAATGGACATGCCATTCATGAAGCGATATTCGCCCTCTTACCTCGCGAAGAATCCGCACATGAAAGGTAAGGATCTCGAAACGACGAAAAGGGCGTGTGAAAAGTTTTGCGATACGCCGACCTCGGTTATTAATTTCATCGAGGGAACGCGATTTTCGGAGGACAAGCGTGTGGCCCGCAAGTCTCCATACAAACATCTCCTGCAACCACGTGCCGGCGGTCTTGCGATCGCGCTTTCGTCAATGGGTGACCTGTTCGAGGGTATTGCGGACGTCACAATGGTTTATCAGGACGGTGCGACGAGCTTTTGGGATATGTGTTGTGGTAGCCACGTTGATGTTGTCGTCAGCGTTCGCGAGCGAAAACTCGAAAACTGGCTGGTCGAGGGTAACTATGAAGCAGATCGCGAATTTAGAAAACGGGTGCACGCGTGGTTAGGCCAAATCTGGACTGAAAAAGATGAGATACTCGATAAAACGAGGGAGTCTCATGGAAGCTAGCCGACAATACGACACCGTTGCATTCGATGTTCGCGATAACACAACCATGTTATTTTTTGCGAAGACGACGGATGAGGGCGACATATCCGATTACCTTTTGCTAATGCGGACCGTTGACGAGGAATTCGACGAGTCGATTTACATCGAAATCAACGAACAGCAATTCGGTGGACACAATCTGATTCGTGAGGCGGCCCTAACAGGCAACGTGTTGACCTTAAGGTTGCACGAGCCAGCTGAAGAACTGGACGGCACCTCCGATATCGTACTGACATGGGCTGACACGACTGAGAATCTCGACAGTATTGAGGCTGGCGCATTTCGCGTGTTCGGCGATACTCTGGTGGGTGGCAACGCCTGATTGATGTGCTGCATCTTCGAAGTATGCCCCATTCGCTCGTCAAGTCTGCGGGATGAATATCACCGCCAACCGAGCGAGTTGGAAGCAGCGATAAGTAATGGCAGAGACTGAATACAGCGTCTACATCGTGCGCTGTGCTGACGACACCTACTACACCGGAATTGCGGCAGATGTAGCCCGACGAATCGTCGAACATGAGAGCAGTCCTCGCGGCGCCAAATATCTAAAAGGCCGCGGGCCATTGCAGCTCGTTTATTCAGCAGAAGCTGGTGACAGATCCAGCGCATTGCAGCTTGAATACCGAATCAAACAACTCAATCGCGGCGATAAGGAAGCTCTTATTGGTGGGCGTATGGAGCTACAGAGTTTAATGGTAGATCAGAACTCAGAAGCGGGCTGAGAAAAGATCGCAATCGGCTTACCAAACTCCGGCATGAACAATGACGCATCGCTGTCCCAACGTTGCTGGAACTCTGTCAGCCATTTCGCTGTTGTCGCAAAGTTATCGATCACTTTCGGCGGTAATACTACTTCGCCAAATGGTCTCGTAAAGTCATCGAAGTGAATGGGATAGACGCTGTGGCTGCCACTTGCAGTGACGGTGTGTTGCCAATACAGTTCGGCGTAATTTCTGCCAAGTGAATTGAGTTGAGCGACGCCCAGAAAGACGACATCCGCGGCGATTTTCTGTAGTTCGTATTTCTTGTAGGCGGCACTACCTTGTACCAGCGCAGTGCCCTGCGGGTGTTCGATGATGACGGTGAAACCGCCACCCATACGCCAGGCAGAAATTGGTTGCGGCATCGTCAATGCATTTTCGATGACACCATCGAGTGGCACAGACCCTCTCCACCCAACAGGCGCGTGTCCTGTCGGCAGCAGCGTTACGCGAAAATTACCGAACTCGAAGCTAGTGGTTGTCTCAACAACAGTAATCTGATCTTCTGGTACGCCGGCCCCACGCGCGACCTGAGCCGCCGACTCGGAACCCAGTATTGATGCGCTAGATCGATTCGCAATTTCGCCAACGTCCATCGCATGGTCAAAGTGACTGTGCACAGGGATTATTGCAGCGAGGCGGCGCATTCGATACTCGTTCATTGCATAGTTAATACGAGCTACATCGTTATCGACAGGGCGACGAAAAACAATTTCAGCGAGGGATGGACGCGAGAAAAAACCATCGATAAGGATTTGCGTTTCACCATCGTCAAACAGCAATGTCGTAACGCCGAGCCACGTAACCGTCACGGCATCCGAGTTGGCAGCAGACGCGACCGCCGGTGTCGGCCAGTCAATTGAATCGAGGCTCGGGCGGTCCCACCACAGGAAAATGATAGCAATGCTTAACAACGTCAGGACGACGGTGACAATCAGAGCAGTACGCTTGGCATACGTAAGCCACATCGCCTACTGACCTACAGCTATTCTCGCCAGGTGACCGGTCAACGGCGCCAGATAATTTCCAAGAGCGTACCCCAGCAGGGCCAGCAATATGGAGGCAGGCACCAGGCTTGGTCGGTGATGTGCTGCAACAATGGGTGCCGACGCAGCGGCGCCAATATTTGCGGCCGATGCGATTGCGACGCTGTGCACGTCCACCCGGAATATCCAGGCACCGGCGAGCATGAACAGGCCATGGATGAATATCCAGATAAAGGCACCGAGTACGAAAGCCGGCGCATCAGCAAGGCCGGAAACCGCGGCTCTTGCGCCCATCCCGGCGACGAATATATACACCATAGCGGTACCAATCGCCGTTGAATTGGGTAACCGGGAAACAGGGGTCGTCGAAAGTAGCAGAGCAATTGTTGTGACGAGCAGAATACGCGTTGTCGTCTCAGAGAAAATACCTGATATTCCCGGGGCCGATTCCGCTATCCATCCTGCGATCACAGGTGCAAGGCCATGACCAATCGCGGCGACGCCGAAGACCACGGCTGCAAGATACAGATACTGCTGCATGCTTGGTGCATGATCCTCTTCAACATGCATTTCGGCGGCAGCATCCATCGCTTTAAGGCGGTCCTCTGGTACCCGCGCCCACTTGTTGAATTTATCGGCGAAGTCGCGGGACATCAACAGCAGTGGCAGCCAGACAATATAGATGATGTTGTCGGCAACGACGGCAAGCCCAAGTTGTGCTTCTGAAGCACCAAGCATTTCTTTAGTCGCCAGCATATTTGCCGTGCCACCGATCCAGCTTCCGGCGAGGGTGCCGAAGCCCTTCCAGGAGTCGTCGGGCAGCCAGCCGTGCACCAAGACGTACGCAACGACGCCACCCACCATTACGCCAAGTGTACCCATGAGCATGACTAGCACACCTTTGCCCATGACCTTCACGACGGCTGGCACGTTAACCTTTATCAACATTAAGACGATGAAGACCGGCAAGACGAACTTGCTAAGGCCGCCATAAATAATGGACTCATTCGGAAGGACAACGTGTCCCTCGATAGTCAGGTTGCTAAGGAAGACCGGCGTCGCGTAGATAAACAGCAAGGGCGGCACATAATTGAAAAATTTGGCCTCGCTGACTTGTGCCAGCAAAAAGAAAAAAGCTGCGACGACACAGAGAACGGCCAATACGCCAATCGGTGAAGAAATCAGAACCTGGGGGTTTTCCATTCGCTATGCCTCAACCTTGTTATTGCGGCTGAGTATAGATCATCGGCGGCAGCGCCGCGCAGAGAGGTTGTTAGCTGAATCCGAGCTGTGCCTGAAAATCCTTGCGTGTGTCGGCATCGACCATGGCCGCAGCATTAACGGTCAGCCAAACGGCGTGCCAGTCTTCGATCTTGCTGGGCCCGAACACGAACTTGGCGATGTAGCTTTCAAGTTGATCTATGTGGATTACGTTCTTCGGCGGTGGTGTCGTGAATTCGACGGAACCCGAAAAAATCACGACGTTCGCGACAGGTACGTCAGGCACGACTTTTCGCAGAGCACGTGCACGACCTTCATTTTGAATTAACGGGTTTAGAAATCGTCGACGCGTGACGCCGTCCACGTTAGTCCACTGCGCCTCGTCTTCGCCACCGAATACGACGCCATTGTAGTGTTTGGTTTGAATGCAGAGTATCCCACCAGCGGTGAGAATCGCGTGGTCCAGCTTGGCCAGACCACCGTAGGCACCGGGAAGAATGAAGTCATGTAATACATCCGGGCTACGTTTTGCGAGTGCTGTACGGATACGCCACTGGCCGATCCTTGCGGTAAGGAATCGAGCCAGATGATTAGCAGTGGAGCGGAATATGAGCGTGAGAAACAGCGCTATCGCCAGCGTGAAGAGGAATTTGGCGGGCCCAATACCGGTTATGCCGGTCTGAAACTCGCCTTCAGCGGCCAAAGCTGGCAATGCGATCAGTGGTGCTGCACTAAGAATGATTCGGGCTGTTTTCAACATCAGTCAGAGAATATGCCGAGTACCTGTCTCATGTATCGTATCAGGTCACGTTTTTGATTAATGTCAGGTCTCGCCGGGATAGGCCAGATAGTAGCCGTCAACTTCGGCCACGCGAATAGGCGTCTCATAGACAGAACTGAGTATTTCGTCAGTCAGGACATCGTTTTTCGTTCCGTCTGCAGCTATTTTTCCTTCTTGCAGCAGAATTACCCGGTCAACTTCCGGCGGTATTTCGTTCAGATGGTGCGTGACAATGACGATATTACGACCCTCGCGTGCAAGGACACGAATTCGCTCGAGATAATCGAAACTGGCGGAGAAATCCAGTCCCGAAGTCGGCTCATCGAGTATGAGCGTGACAGGATCATGTACCAATGCGCGGGCCAGCAAACAGCGACGCTGCTGCCCGGACGACATACGATTTAACGGTGTATTACGCAGCAACTCGATGCCTAGTTCGGCCAGCGTGGTCATCGCAGTACTTACCTGGTCCGGAGTGACGCGGTCAGCGAGTGTGCCATGCACACCGATACTGGAGTAAAACCCGGAAACGACCACTTCAATGGTCGTCGTTGTCGGCGTATAGCGTTGATGCAAATCGTTAGAAACCACACCAATCTGCTTGCGCAACTCCCAGACGTTCCAGCGCTGCTGGCCGAGTATGCGAATGTAGGAGCCGGCTTTCGCCGCCGGGTACAACTCACGATTGATCGTCTTTAGCAGCGTTGTCTTTCCGGAGCCATTCGGCCCAAGAATCGCGACACGTTCGTGTTGTTCTATGTCGAGGCTCAGATTCTCAAACACGCAGGTCGAGCCACGCCATATCGTCGCGTCGTGAATCTCAATGAGTTTGGGGTCAGGCATCGCCTGCCCTATATCTCACTACTTAGATTGCTCGGTACCCATTCTGTGTGAGCCTCATAGGCTGGAAGGTCAGCATCGTCCTGCAGGTCGCCCAGTGTCATCGCGAGCCACTGAAACCACTCAAACGCGAACGGATTCTCGAGTTCGTCGCGCAGGTCGTCAACCCAGATGTGAAGCTTCCGCCAGAGTATTATCGTACTCGTGCCAATCAGGTTGTTGACCACCGCCGACGGCACGATGCGCTGGTACATCATGACGCCGACGCTTTCCATCGTTGTGCAAATCAGCATGGCGCATTGCTCGCAATCCGGATATTTTTGCTTCAGTTGTTCCGAGTTGAGTCCGTCGGGATAGTGCAAGACGTTTTGGTAGGCATCCGCGAACGCCGGGCTACCAAATGACCGGAATAGCTCAATAGCCGCGAGCTCGCGTCGTTGCTGGCGCGTCTGTCGCATTTGAATGACGGCGAAAATGATACCGCCGACAACAATCATCGCGCTCAATATTTCGGCCATGTTGGCAAGCCGTGATAAGTCTGTCATCAGTTGGTCCTCGAAAAACGCGAATTTACACTGTTTGCAGCTTCCATGTGCCCTTTCTGAACATGATCGCTGCTAGCACGGTTAGCAATGACTCGGCAACGACAATAGCGACGAAAGCCCCGTTGGGACCAAGCTGGGTTTCGGTGGCGAGCCAGTAGGCTAGTGGAATCTGCAGCAACCAAAAACAAATCAGGTTTAGCACTACCGGAGTGGTCGTATCACCGGCGCCGTTCAGGGACTGCACCACCACCATTCCGACCGCATACATCGGGAATCCGATACTCAGTATCTGTAAACAACTCGTTCCCCAACGCAGCACATCGGGCTCGGACGTAAACAGTCCCGTAATGAATTCAGCGAATATGAGCAGGAACACGCCGGTGAATGTCATGAAGATCGCGTTGTACTTCGCTGCACGCCAGGCAGATTTTTCGGCACGGTCGGGTTTCAGAGCGCCAAGGTTCTGCCCGACCAGTGTCGCCGCCGCGTTGCCGAGTCCCCATGCAGGAAGGAATACGAACTCCATCATTCGAAGAGCAATGGTATATGCGGCGATCGCGCTGCTGCCGTAGATCGAGACAATTCGCATTACGCCAATCCAGCTCGCTGTCGCGATAAGAAACTGACCGATGCCGCCGAGCGATATGCGAATCATGCGCAGAGCGAGCGTGAGGTTTAGCTGCAGGTACCGAACATGGAATTCGATTCGACCGCGGCCATTCATCAGATACCAAAGCTGATAGATCACACCGATACCACGACCAATGGTTGTTGCGACGGCCGCCCCGGTTACGCCCATCTCGGGGAACGGACCAAGACCAAATATCAGGCAGGGGTCGAGGACAATGTTGATACCGTTGGCGAGCCATAACGATCGCAGTGCAACGGTCGCGTCACCGGCGCCGCGAAACGCAGCGTTTAGCAAGAACAGGTAAATGATGGTGATGGAGCCGCCCAGAATTACTGCAGTGAAACCGACGCCCTGATCTACCACGGCCTCCGTCGCGCCCATAATCTCCAGCAGGTCACGGGCATAGGCCACACCGGCAATGCCTATGACGATGGACAATATCGCGCCGATCCACATCGCCTGCCCGGTAACTTCGGCGGCACGTGCCGGGTCGTTTGCGCCGATCCGGCGTGACACCATCGCAGTGAGACCCACACCCAGTCCAATCGCCGTTCCATAAAGAACGGTAATCAGAGCCTCTGTTATGCCAACGGCCGCAACGGCATCGGTTCCCAGACGTGATACGAATGCGATATCAACAACAGCGAAGACTGACTCCATCGCCATCTCCAGCATCATTGGAATCGCCAGCAAGCCAAGCGCACGTCTGATCGGCCCGGACGTGAAGTCCTCCTCATTGTCTTGGACCGCCTCGCGCACAAAAGCGATCGCTCGGCGCAAGACAAATTGTTGTTCGCTCGCATTAGTCATTACAATGATTTGTATTGTTGTACCGTACTGACTCGAGTTTCTATCATGCCTGATGGTCTGAAATATCTCCTGATCTTTATTGCACTTGTCGTTGCCTATACGATCGCAAAAGTCCTTGCCTACATGCGGCAAAGCGAGAAGCAGTGGGAGCAAGTCGACAAGAGTAAACTAAAGAAATGGGAAGACGACGAGGACGACTAATGACGCTATTCAGAATGGTGTTGCTGCTGGCGATCGGTGTTTTGTCAGACAGTGTAATGGCGCAAGGCCAGAACCAAGAAAATGTACTTACTGCAAAGCACGCGGTCGAAATTTATCGACAGGATCGTGAGGCCGAGATTCTTGAGGACTTTGTCGACTTACTGTCTATACGCAACGTCGCGACCCACTTGCCGGATATGGAGCGCAACGCTGAGCACATAATCGGTCTTCTGGAGCCACGAGGCTTTGAGACCCAAAGACTGAGCGCCGGTGGCGCCCCGTATATTTATGCTGAACTTAATACGCCCGGTGCCAGCGAAACCATTTTGATTTATGCGCATTTTGACGGCCAGCCTGTGCAGGAAGAAAACTGGGCCTACCCGCCGTTTTCTCCGACCTTGCTGGACGGACCGGTTCAGGCGGGTGCGCAGACCATAGACATCAAAAGTGTAAATGGCAGTTTTCATCCGGAGTGGCGTCTTTATGCGCGCTCAGCCGGCGACGACAAAATGCCAATAGTGGCTTTGGTTCATACGCTCGACGCACTGGCGGCCAACGGCATTGAGCTATCTGTGAATTTGAAGTTGCTGCTGGATGGCGAGGAGGAACAGGGGTCACCCACGATAGCGAAGATCATCGAGGAAAACGCCAGTCTCTTCGATGCGGATCTGCTGCTGTTCTGTGACGGCCCAATGCATCAGTCCCGGCAAGCACAGATAGTATTTGGTGTGCGTGGCGTAACAACGATAGATTTAACGACCTTCGGCGCGACGCGGCCATTGCATTCCGGGCACTACGGTAACTGGGCGCCGAACCCTGTCATGCAACTCACCCATTTGCTGGCCAGTATGCGTGATGAAACAGGTCGTATTTTAGTCGAACAGTATTACGACGACGTTGCACCGCTCGGCGAACTGGAGCGCGAAGCTATCGCGAACATGCCCGACGTGACCGAAATGCTCAAAGACGAACTTGCCGTCCATACGCCGGAAGGTGGCGGCAAACGACTGGAGGAGTTGATTGCCTTACCTGCACTCAACGCCCGCGGCATCCAGGCGGGTGGCGTCGGTGAAAAGGGGCGCAATATCGTTCTTACGTCGGCGACCACGTCCCTGGACTTGCGCCTAGTACCGAACCAGACGCCTGAGCGTGTAGTGGCGCTAATTGAGGAGCATCTGCGTACAGAGGGCTTTCACGTCGTCTACGAGGATCCAGACGACGACACGCTTCGTTCGCATGAAAAAGTCGCGAAACTCGATTGGCACGATACCGGTTATCCTGCACTGCGAACGGCACTGGATCATCCAATGTCCTTGCGCCTGACAGCGTTGATGCGGTTGATTGCACCAGATCTCATTGTTACGCCAACTATGGGAGGCAGCCTGCCGTTGCATGAATTCGGCAGCCGCCTTGCAGCGCCGATCATTATTTTGCCGCTGGCAAATCACGACAACAATCAGCACGCCGAGAACGAGAATATTCGTTTGAAAAATATATGGGATGCCATGCAAGTCTATGGGGCAGTTCTCGCGAGCTTTGGGGAGAAATAACTCCTTGGATGGCTATTCGTTCGGTTTGTCGCGGCGCAGCAGAGATTCAAGTTCTGCCGCGGTATCTTTCGAAGATTGAATGAGCATCTCTTCGGAATCATGAATAGCGTGCTGTTCCACCAATAACTGTGCGTCGCGATCACAAAACGAATCGATGATATGCTGCGTTTCTTCGCGGCCTAACCCGAGATCGTTCAGCACCTGCTTTGACATGGCGAGGCTGGACAATAGCGTTTCGCGAAATATGTGTTCAACACCGAGATCCATCAACTTGTGCGCATGGCGACGATTCCGCGCCCGTGCAACGATTTTCAAGTGCGGGAAATTTCGCAAAACTGACTCAGCGATTTGCATCGACTCCTCGAGGTTAGAAACGGCCAGCACGATTATCTTCGCATGCTCCGCGCCGGCTGCCCGCAGTAGCTCGAGTCTGGAAGCATCGCCGTAATGCACGGTCGCCCCGTAACGCCGCACGAATTCAACCTGAGATGAATCGCGCTCAAGGGCCGTGAACGAATAGCCCACAACGTTCAACAGACGACCAACGATTTGACCAACTCGGCCAAAGCCGACAATCAAGACGTCATGATAGCTGTTCACAGGCACGTCGAATTCGGATGTCGCGGGCCTGTGTAGCTTGCCACCCGCCAGTTCTGCCGCGGCATAAATAAACGGCGTCATCAGCATTGAGAGCGCGACGGCAAGCACCAGTTCATCGATAAGTGGCTGCGGTAAAACGGCTTCACGGGCTGCGAGACCGAACAGGACAAACGCGAATTCGCCACCTTGCGCGAGTGCAGCGGCGAGTTTTAGCGCCGCAGCGCGATCGCACATACCGAATAGCCGCGCAAGCGGGTACAGAACAATAGCTTTTGTTGCCATGAGTAGCGCGACAATCAGAACGATACGTTGTGGGATTTCGAGCAGTAGACCGATATTCACGGACATACCCACCGCGATAAAGAACAGCCCCAGAAGCAATCCTTTGAACGGTGCAATGTCGGCTTCCAACTGATGACGATATTCCGAATCAGCAAGCAACATGCCGGCGATAAATGCACCGAGAACCATGGACATTCCGGCAAACTGCATGAGTAGTGCCGAGCCGATAACGACCAGTAGTGCGGTGGCCGTAAAAATTTCGGGGATCCCTGAGCTTGCGGCAACTTTGAGTACCGGCTTCAGCAGGTAATGCCCACCGATGATCAGGCCACCGATCGCAATGACCATCGTTCCGATTTGCAGGTAATTAATTCCATCGTCGAATGATGCGCTGGCTCCGAGGAGCGGCAGCATTGCGATAAGCGGAATCACTGCCAGGTCTTGGAAAAGCAGTATCGAAAACGCAGCGCGACCGTGGCTGGCCGCAAGCTGTTTTTTCTCCGACAGCATTTGCAATACGAACGCAGTAGAAGACAATGCGAGTATCAATCCCGCGACCATCGCTGCGTTAATGCCGAGTCCGAAAACCCATGCGAGCAGGGTGATTGCCGTAACTGATGCAATAACCTGTGCTGCACCGAGGCCGAATACCATGCGGCGCATCACCCAAAGTCGCGACGGTTTGAGCTCGAGGCCTACGATAAACAACAAGAAGACGACGCCCAGCTCGGCAAAATGCAGAATGTGGTTGGTGTCACGGATAAAGGCGAAGCCGAATGGACCGATGATGATTCCAGCGGCGAGGTAACCGAGAACAGATCCAAAGCCCAGGCGGCGACTTAGTGGTACGGCGATAACGGCAGCGAGAAGGTATATCAGCGATTCGGCCAACAGGGTCATTTTGGGTCCATTTTGAGCAGGTGCGACACAGTCTAAAGCAGGCATCGCCAATCGAAGCATTTTTCTATTACACTTAGTCCTGTCGAAAAGTCTCAATTGGGCAGGTTAGGCGTATGTACAGCAGCAAGTCTCCGCACTCAGGACCCCTTTCCGTATTCGTGATTCTGGCGTTGATATTCGGTGGTTGTGGATCCGATCAAGCCGACAGCGACAAGTCCGCCAAAGAAGCAGGGCGCGAAAATGTCGATGCGATGTCTCGAGAGCACGCAAATGATTCAACGGAACCCAGCCCGGGGGCACAAATAGCGCCTGCACGACCTGTGATTTCGCAAACCATGGCGTATACCGAGTACGAGAATGAGTTGATCTACGGTTACTTCTCGGCACCTGCGGATATGTTTGAACCATTGCCTGCGATCATCATGATTCATGAATGGTGGGGTCTGAACGATAATATTCGTGCGATGGCCGATCGTCTCGCCGGCGAGGGCTATATCGTATTCGCTGTCGATTTGTTTCGCGGCAAAGTCGCCAGCACACCTGGAGAGGCGCGCGTCTTGATGATGCAGGCGGTCGAGGACCCGGAACCGGCTCGGGAAAACATACGAGCTGCCTTCGACTTTGTCAGTAACACGGCAAGCGCGCCTCGTGTCGGCTCGCTGGGCTGGTGTTTTGGCGGCGGGTGGTCACTGAACACCGCTCAACTGTTCCCCGAAGAGCTCGATGCTGCGGTCATTTATTACGGACAGGTAACGGATGACGAAGAATTGCTGCGGCCTATCGGTGCTCCTATTCTGGGCCTGTTTGCGGAGGACGATGCTGGTATCAAAGCCGCAACAGTTGTGGCATTCAGAGACTCGCTTGCCAGGCTGCGCAAGAACTATGAGGTTCATATATATCCGGGTGTTGGGCACGCTTTCGCAAACCCAACCGGCCGCAACTATGACGCCGCGACTGCGGAAGATGCCTGGCGACGAACGCTGGAGTTCCTGGACTTACATCTGGTAATTCACGATGACAGTTAGCTACCTTCCGGCGTGATAAGAAGCGTCGTACATTTCACGTATACAACCGGTCGCCGTATTGTAATTGGGGTTGTCGGAAGCAGTGTCTTGCTGCTGGGTATTGTCATGATCGTGACGCCTGGCCCCGCGTTCGTCGTGATACCCGTTGGGTTGGCTATTCTCGCAGTCGAATTCGTGTGGGCTCGCCATTGGCTCAAGAAATTGCGTGAGTTGATCAGTCGGCGCAATGCAGAAAATCATGGTGACCGTGCCGAGAGGCACCGCTAGTCGAGCCCCGAAAAAAAAGGCGACGAAGACTAATCTTCGACGCCTTTCGAGATAACGGCAGGGGGGCGCCGCCGGACCATCCTGGTCCGTTTATTCACCGTTTCCGTGCGGTGAGTACCGGGGCCGTAAGCCAGATTGTCAGGGGGGAGAGATATCTGGCCGGCAGACCGCCGGTGGGGGTTTGTCGTACTGCTATGTTTATAAGCTTTGGGCTGAACCGTGAATTTCAACCGTTCCGGCATCGCCAGCAAATGCTGTGCTGGCCGCGGCTGATACGCCGACAAGGATTACGAGGGCACCCAGCAGGGCGAGAAAATTTTCAATTGACTTGCTTTTCATGATCGATTCCTAAGTTTGAGCCGCGCCACTAATTCCGTGCGTCGCCGCGTTAATATGATTCTCAAATCCTTTAATGCATAACCCGTGCCAACCCTTCAAGTCTTTTATAAACAGTGACTTACACTAATCTAGATGGTCACGGAATACCGTTAATAACGAAATATCGTAAATAAACTTACGAAAAACCGTATATACTGCGCCGATGATCACTCAAGATGACTATCAATGGCTGTTTCGCAAGTCGCCGTCGATGGCAACCTCCATCGCGGAAGAGGGCGTATACCTCGACGTTAACGACACTATGCTGCAGCGACTCGGTTATGAGCGAAACGAGATGGTGGGTAAGAATCCGGAATTATTTACGACGCCGGAAACCGCGACACGCCTCCGCGACGAACTGCGACCAGCATTGCGACGCACCGGCAAGCTGGAAAACAAGCCGGTAAGTTTCGTCACTAAAACCGGTGATGTTGTGGATTGTCTGGCAAACGCGATCGTTGAATACGACAGGGAGGGCGAGTTCTTGCGAACTGTCGCGATGTTCACAGAAATATCGGATCAGGCGCGAGCGAATTTCAAATACCGCACATTGTATCGGGCGACTCCGGCGATGCTGCACACGGTCGACGGGGATGGCCTCGTAGTAACGGTTACCGATCACTGGCTGCAAAAACTGGGTTTCACCAGAGAAGAGGTGATTGGGCGGCCCATCACTGATTTCTTCAGTGTTCGTGATAGCCAGTTCTACTCAGGCGGGCGATTGCAGAAACTGATAGCTGATGGCGACTTCAATAATCTGGAGCGTCAGATGCTTGCCAGGGACGGAACAGTTCTGGATCTCGTCATGTCGGCGATCTCCCATCGGGACGAAGACGGCAATGTCGATCATATGCTGGTTGCTTCGAAGGACGTAACTGATCGTCGCCGTGCCGAACGAGATTTGCGTCGTACTCTGGGCGAGAACGCGCGACTGCGTGAGGAACTGGAACGGGAGCGTGACTACCTCAGAGAAGAGGTCAATGTCGCGATGAATTTCGGTCGCATAATTGGCACAAGTCCCGCGCTTCGGCGCATGTTGAAGAAGGTGGAGGCCGTGGCGGAAACGCCAGCCAGCGTCCTGGTGCAGGGCGAGTCAGGCGTCGGCAAAGAGTTGGTAGCGCACGCAATCCACATGCAAAGTCCTCGCGCCGACGGGCCACTGGTCAAAGTCAATTGCGCATCAATCCCCAAGGAGTTGTTCGAGAGCGAATTCTTCGGTCATATGAAAGGTGCTTTTACCGGGGCGCACCGCGATCGAATTGGTCGTTTTCAGCTCGCCGATGGAGGCACCATATTTCTGGACGAGATTAGTGAGATACCGCTGGAGTTGCAGGGCAAGCTATTGCGAGTCTTGCAGGAGAGTGAATTCGAACGCGTCGGTGACGACGAAACCCGAAGTGTGGATGTGCGTATCATCGCAGCGACGAACAGGGACCTGGAACAACTCATCGTTGACGGAGAATTTCGTGAAGACCTTTTTTATCGGCTCAGTGTATTTCCCGTCGAGGTGCCACCGCTGCGCGAGCGTGGCGAAGATATCGTGCAGCTTGCACAGCATTTCCTGGAGCAAACCTGTAAAGACTTTGGCCGCACGACATTAGCCTTGACCCGAGCTCAAACAGCCAACCTGAGAAATTATGACTGGCCTGGTAATGTTAGAGAGCTCAAAAACGTGATTGAACGAGCGGTTATTTTGTCCACCGGCAAAGTTTTGCGACTCGACCTGTCGATGCCGGGTCTGAAGTTTGATATTGACGGCGTCGCGGATGCCGCGATTGCGAACGACGAAGTGCTTAGCGAAAAGGATATACGCGAGTTTCAGAGGAACAACACCGTCAAAGCACTCAGACAAACAAACTGGAAGGTGTCCGGTGCCGGCGGAGCAGCCGAGCTACTCGGAGTCCGACCGACTACGCTCGCCGACAGAATACGAACGTACAAGATCAAAAGGCCGACGATCCGATGAAGCCTTCAGTTGCCCGAGCAGGAATGGTGCTTGTTTTTGTGGCGCTGGCAACGAGTTTTTACTTCCTGCCTTTAGCGAACTGGGTGTCTGCGTTGGTGGAATGGGGACAACATCATCCGGTTGCTGGGCCGGCCGCCTACATTCTATTCGTCGTACTGGCGACAGTCCTGTTCTTGCCTGGTTCGGTTGCAATGATGATTGGCGGATTCCTGTTCGGGTTCTTACCAGGGCTCATCTACGCAGCGTTAGCAATTCCGTTTGGTGCTCAGGGGGCGTTCGAATTCGGGCGCTGGGTGGCACGGCCCTGGGTAAGAAAAGCGGTGGCTGATAACCGCCATATGCACGCAATTGAGGCGGCTCTGCACGAACAGGCATTCATAATTGTTGTGCTAACAAGGCTGTCTCTGATCATACCGTTCAATTTGCTCAACTACGCGTACGGTGCAACTTCGATCAGAGCTGGCACGCACCTCGCAGCAACAGCTACAGGAATGCTACCAGCCGTCGCTTTGTATGTTTATCTTGGCACCCTTGCCCGTGATCTGGGTCAAATATTGTCAGGTGGAGCCGCGCCATCGGAATTGGGCTTCTGGATTCTCGGCGCAGGCATTGCAGCGATCGTTGCGGCGACCTGGGTGATTCATCGAACTGCGACCCGTACATTGGAGAAACATTTGTTGGAACAGGAATCGACTGGATGAGAATGCTGGCATCAACAATACTGCTGTGGGCCTTCGGCGCATTCGCCGCCGAGCCCGAGCTGCCTCTGCGGGTCCAGAGTGCGCTGGACGCACGTAACGTGCCACACGAAACGCTGAGTGTGCTAGTCACCGACCTCGAAACCGGTGAATCGATTCTGGAGTGGCGTGGCGACGAGCCAAGAAACCCGGCATCGACCATCAAACTCGTGACGACGCTGGTAGCGCTGGATGTATTGGGCCCGGCGTATCGCTGGCATACCGATGTTTATACAGAGGGTGAGTTGCGAAACGGACGTCTCGACGGTGACCTCGTACTGAAGGGCTATGGCGATCCGTTTTTGGTTACCGAGAGGGTGTGGCAGCTATTGCGCAATATTCGGCTTGCTGGTGTGCAGGAAATAACCGGTGATCTACTACTCGATGATAGCTGGTTTGATGTCGGCGAAAATGATCCGGCGGCTTTCGATCATCAGCCGCTGCGTGCCTATAACGTCGCTCCGAACGCCCTGCTCATGAATTTCAAGGTCATCAGGTACTGGTTTGAACCGGATTTTGAGAGCGGCGCGGTCAGTGTCCGTTTGGACCCGCCCCTAAAAAACGTACGCGTCGATAATCGCCTCGGGCTGGCCAGTGGGAGCTGCCGCGGTTTCCAGCGCGGAATAACGATTACGATGAACGAGATGGTCGACGCAGTGACATTCTCCGGTCGCTTCCCAAATGGTTGTTCACGGTACGCCATGGACAGGACGGCGTTGTCACACAATGAGTTTGCATACGGCCTATTCGATACCCTGTGGCGTGATTCCGGCGGATCATTTTCAGGTCGTTGGCGGAAAGTTATCGTCGAAGAAGATGCAGAGCCGCTGTTGTCATTTAGCTCTCTGCCACTGACCGAAATGATCACGCGAATCAACAAGCACAGTAACAATGTCATGGCCCGGCAACTGCTGTACACGCTGGGTGCCGAGTCGAACGGCGCACCGGGTACAGAAGATAGCGGCAAAGCAGTCATATCGAAGTGGTTGGCCGACAACGGACTGGCATCAACGAAGATCGCCATCGAAAATGGTGCGGGCCTGTCCCGAAAGACACGTACAACGGCCCGAGACATGGCAGATATGTTGCTATTCGCGTGGCGGCAGCCGTACATGCCGGAATACCTTTCATCATTGTCGTTGTCGGGACTGGACGGAACCTTGCGGCGCCGTTTTGGTGATACCGGGCTCGTCGGCAAAGCACACCTGAAAACAGGCTCCCTCGATCATGTGACGGCAATCGCTGGATACCTGCAGTCGCGATCCGGGCGGCGATTCGCAGTGGTAGCGATGCAAAACTTTGAGGACATTCACCGTGGGCCGGGTGAAGAGGTGCAAGAAGCATTGCTGCGTTGGCTGTATGAACAATAAGGTACACTCGCTGGGCTGGAAAAAGATGCTCCGGAACACCGGGAAAGGGAAATAGATAATGCGTCCAACGATGTGGGGATTACTTGGGCTTCTTGCGTTGATGCCGTTGTCAGCGATGGGAGAAACAGCCTATGTCACCGATAATCTGAGACTGGGACTGCACCTGGCACCGGACACTTCAGACCGCGCATTTCAATACCTGGACAGTGGCCAGGCGATGGAAATTCTTACTCGCGATCGAAACTATGCGAACGTGCGACTGCCGAATGCGACAGAAGGCTGGGTCAAGGCGGCTTATCTGGTCGACGACAAGCCCGCCAAACTCATTGTTGCGGAAATCACCGCAGAGCGTGATGCTCTGATCGTTGAGCTTGAAGAAACCAAACAGGCTTTCGCGGCGCCCGCCGCAACTATCGAGGCTTTGCGCAACGATGCGTTGGCCTTCGACGCAAATCTTGCTGAAGCACAAGGACGTATCGTTGAGCTGCAAGATCAAAATGCGGGGCTTCAGGGGCTTGAGGAAAAATACCGGGGCAGCCTGCCAATATCCTGGGTAGCAGGTGCGATAGGCGTCTGTTTGCTTGCCGGGCTCCTGCTTGGGATGTGGTGGGTCGATCGCCGCAGCCGAATTCGACACGGCGGCATCCGAATCTATTAGCGCCTGCGAAAAGAACTCGTTATATAAGTGCAGGTTATAAGTCGATAACAAACAAACCGTTTACGCTTTAACAGCGTCCCCCTAAGGTAACTCCGACTTGCCGCGCAGCATCGCGCGGCATTGGCGCATTCAGGAGTTGCCGTAATGAGTAGTTTGCCCGCTGGCGTAATGCTACTGGATTCCGATCAGACAAGTAATCTGCACATGGCGGTGGACGGGTTGTCGCCTTCACAGCTGCAGTGGGTGTCTGGCTACGCGGCGGGACTCGCCGCGGCTGGCGGTTCGCCCCAGTTGGCGGCGAACATGAAACCGGTCGTTGCTGATTCGGAAAACCTCAGCGCCAGAAAACTACGGATCCTGTATGGCTCACAGACGGGCAATGCGGAGGCGATCGCTATCGCATTGGCCGCAGAGGCACGGTCTCGGGGCTTCGCCGTCGACGCGATTAGCCTCGCGGACTACAAGCCCGCCAATCTGAAGCGCGAATCGCTCGTAACGTTCGTTGTTAGTACACACGGCGAAGGTGACCCACCCGACGATGCAGAGCTTATTCACGATTACCTGTTTTCGAAAAAGGCACCAGAGCTCTCACATCTGCAATATTCAGTACTCGCACTTGGAGACAGTAGCTATGTTAATTTCTGCGAGACCGGGCGTGAGTTCGATAGCCGTTTGCATGAGCTCGGCGCGCAGCGGATCGAGGCAGTGCTGGAGTGCGACCTTGATTATGATACGGCAGTCGCAGGCTGGACGGAACGAGTTATCGCCGGGCTGCCGGACTTGCTCGGTGCCGAAGAAATAGCCGCCGTACCACTACTGCATGCCGTCAAATCGGCATCCGTAGTCGATAAGTCCAACCCGTTTCGTGCCGAAATTTTGGCTAACCAGAAGATCACTGGCGGATCATCCAGCAAAGACGTTCGCCATATCGAGTTATCCCTGGAAGGCTCGGGTATCACTTATGAGCCCGGAGACTCTCTGGCGGTTATCGTCGAAAATCCGCCGCAGCTCGTAACCGAGTTACTGGCCGAGTTGCAGCTGGATGGTGATGCTCTGGTGACGCTTGGCGACCAGCAGTTGCCGCTGGCGGATGTGCTCCGGGAGTCATTGGAGATCACGGCGGTAAGCCTCGGGTTTCTGCGTGACTGGGCGAACCTGTTGCTATTGTCGGGTAGCGATGCGTTGCAATCCGTACTTGATGGGAATGACACAAAGGCCCTTGCAGATCTTGTCGCTGTTCATCAAATTATCGATGTCGTTCGTCAATATCCCGCTCATGTAGGTGCGGACGAGTTCGCGGGGATGTTGCGACGCCTGAGTCCGCGCTCATACTCGATTTCTTCGAGTCTTAGTGCCAATCCAGACGAAGTGCATCTGACGGTAGCCGCAGTCAGGTACGAGGCCTTCGGTAGTGAGCATTGGGGTGCTGCATCGACACATCTTGTCGATCGTCTTCGAGAAGGCGATTTTGTATCAGTATTCGTCGAACGAAACACGCGTTTCCAACTTCCTGCAGCAGACGTGCCAATCGTAATGATAGGTCCCGGCACCGGGGTGGCGCCGTTTCGCTCCTTTGTAGAGGAGCGGGTTGAACAGCGGGCGAGTGGCGACAACTGGCTGTTCTTTGGCTACAGAAACCTCGACAGCGATTTCTTATATCAACTCGAATGGCAGCGCTATCTCAAACAAGGCCACCTCCGGCGGCTCGACGTTGCCTTTTCAAGGGATCAGCGGAAAAAAATCTACGTTCAGGATCGAATTCGCGAGAACAGTGCGGAGCTGTATCGCTGGATCGAACGCGGTGCTGTCATCTACGTCTGCGGTGATGCAAAACAAATGGCGAACGATGTGAACGATGCGTTGACTGATGTGCTTACTTGGCATGGTGGTTTCGATTCAGCTACGGCTGTTCAGAAGCTCAAGGAATTGCGCGCCGCTGGCCGTTATCAAAGAGACGTCTACTAATGAGCGACACAAGTCTGACGGAAGTAGAAAATATCAAGGCGGCGAGTCGCCTCCTGCGTGGCTCGATTGCCGAAGGACTTACGGACCCGCTGACTGGTTCGATAGCCGATGCGGATACGCAGCTTTCGAAGTTTCACGGCATATATCAGCAGGACGATCGCGATATCCGCAGCGAGCGCAAGCGGCGCAAACTGGAACCAGCTTACAGCTTCATGATTCGAGCCCGTATTCCGGGTGGACTCCTGACAACTTCGCAGTGGTTAGGATTGGATCAGATCGCGACCACACACGCGAACCAAAGCATTCGGCTAACAACCCGGCAGGCCGTCCAGTATCATGGCGTTGTAAAACGTAATCTTAAGCAGACCATTGCGGACATCAACCAGGCAACTCTCGATACCATTGCTGCCTGTGGCGACGTAAATCGCAACGTGATGTCGCCACCATTACCCGCGTCATCATCCATTCATCGCGATGTGCAGAGGCTCGCCGAGGAACTGTCTGAGCACCTGATGCCAGCGAGCCGCGCGTATCACGAAATCTGGCTGGACGGCGCGAAGGTCGAATCATCGAAGACAGAGATCGAACCAATTTATGGTGATACTTACCTGCCACGAAAATTTAAAGCGGCGTTCGTCGTACCACCGCAAAACGATGTCGATATTTTCGCGCAGGACCTGGGTTTCATCACGATCGTAAAGAACGGCACGATCGTGGGCTTCAACGTTACCGCAGGTGGCGGCATGGGAATGACGCATGGAGACAAGAGTACTTTTCCACGTCTTGGTGATGTGCTTGGATTTATTGATGCGGACGATATTCTGGCCGTGGCCGAAGCGGTCGTAACTACTCAGCGCGATTTCGGGGATCGTACAAACCGCAAGCATGCGCGACTCAAATATACGATAGAGGACCGCGGCCTGGACTGGTTTCGTGATGAGGTTGAAAAGCGCTCGGGTGCCTCATTCGCACAGCCGCATAAATACTCTTTTGTCGCCAACGGAGATGTCCACGGTTGGCAGCGGGATGATGTTGGTGTGTGGCATTACGGCCTATTCATAGAAAACGGCCGCATCGATGACATTGGTGATCGTCGACTCCTCAGCGGGCTGCGCGCCATTGCCGAGCAGCACAATTCAGAGTTTCGACTAACGCCGAACCAGAACTTGATCATCAGCAAAATCGCGGAGAAAGATAGGGCCTGTATTAAGGCGTTGCTGGCCGAGTTCGGTATTGAGAACAGCAAGCACGCGAGCCCACTGCGCCTCAATTCCATGGCTTGTGTTGCCTTTCCAACCTGCGGTCAGGCAATGGCTGAAAGTGAGCGCTACCTGCCAACGCTGATCGACAAGATGGATGTCTTACTAAAACGGCATGTGCTGTCAGATGAACCTGTTACCGTTCGCATGACCGGCTGCGCCAATGGTTGCGCACGTCCGTATATCGCGGAAATCGGATTGGTCGGCAAGGGGCCGGGCCGCTACACAATGTATCTCGGCGCCGGATTTGCGGGCGAGCGGCTTGGTGCACCATACCTGGACAATGCCAACGAGGAACAAGTGCTGAGCGCGCTGGATCCGTTGCTCGCCAGATTCGCCACAGAGCGGAACGACGCTGAGCACTTCGGCGATTTTCTCGTTCGCACGGGCGTTGCCAGAGAGATCACAGCAGGCAGGAATATTCATGACAGCTGAACAGAGAGTTACCGCGGCGCTTCTTGAGTTACCCGGGCAGCATGTTGTCAGTTCCAGTTTTGGTGCACAGTCGGCGGTCATGTTGCATCTGCTTACCGAGCAGCAACCCGACATACCCGTCGTTCTCATCGACACTGGCTACCTGTTTCCGGAAACCTACCATTTCGTGGACGAGCTCACCGTCAGACTCGACTTGAACCTTAAAGTCTACCGTCCCGAACTCTCCAGCCAGTGGCAGGAAGCGCGACACGGCAAACGCTGGGACAAAGGTTTGCGGGGACTGGAAGAATACAATCGCGAGAACAAGGTCGCGCCTATGCGCCGTGCACTCGATGATCTGAATGTTGGTACATGGTTCTCGGGGCTGCGACGAAGCCAGTCTGCAGAGCGTGCGGAAAAACCGTTCGTCGAACGCTCCGGCGAGCGCTTCAAGGTGTATCCGATCGCTGACTGGACCGACAAAGATGTTTACGAGTATCTGCAGCGACACGACCTGCCGTACCACCCGCTTTGGGAAAAGGGGTACGTGTCGATCGGCGATGTGCACACCACCCGGTCACTCGCCGAGGTAAACACCCTCGAGGAAACCCGGTTCTTTGGTCTCAAGCGTGAATGTGGGTTGCACGAATCAGGATTCGGCGAGCAGTTCTGTGAATCGTAGGTTGTCTTGCCGCAAGATCATGCCGCGACTGTTACGTCTTCATCACAGCCACCACGCACCGGCAATTCTGACGGCTCGAACAGGTCGTCGATCTCTTTCTGCGAGGTTGCGCGGCGAATATCCTCAAGCTGTTGTGACGATACGTGAGATGCGAACAGTTGAATAAAATCAACCATATACCGTCTCAAGACAGCGTCTTTTCGATAGCCGATCCAGGTGGTACTGCGTGGAAATAGCCCCTCCGCATCGATGGCCTGAAGGTCTTCTTTGTCGGAGCAGTCGGCGGCCATACTGGCAACAATTCCCACCCCGAGCCCCATGCGGACATAGGTCTTGATGACATCAGCGTCGCGAGCCGTAAAAACAACGTCAGGGTCCAGGCCCTCGTCCGCGAATGCACGTTTTAATGAGGAGTGGCCACCGAAGCTGAACACATACGTGACCAGCGGAAATTCGGCGAGATCCTGTAAGGTGATTTTTCGATCGAGTTGCGCTAGCGCGTGGCCTTTGGGAACGACAATAGAGCGATCCCAGCGATAACTTGGTACGAGCATAAGGTCGGCAAACAACTCATTGGCACCGGTCGCGATGGCGAAGTCGATATCATTAGCTGCAACCATGTCGGCGATCTGTTCCGACGTGCCCTGATGCAAATTGAGCCCAACTTTGGGAAAGCGCTTGCGAAACTCGGCGACGATTTCGGGCAGTACGTATCGCGCCTGAGTGTGAGTGGTTGCGATTGACAGCGAGCCCTCTTCTTCTTTGAAATAGTCAGAGGCGAGGCTGCGGATATTCTCTGTTTCGCGCATGATGATACGAGCACGATCAATAACCTGGTGACCAGCCGGTGTGATACCGCCCAGGCTTTTCCCCTTGCGCGTGAATAACTGCATGCCCAGCTCTTCTTCGAGCAACTTAAGCTGCTTGCTGACACCGGGCTGGCTTGTATACATGCGATCAGCCGCTGCGGTGATGTTCAAACCGTTATCGACGATGGCGAGAAGGTACTTGAGTTGTTGCAGCTTCATGAGCGACTTTTTCTAGGTTGTTCCAGTCTATGACCAACATCCGTCGGTTCAGTTTCAATTCCTGCGCTAGGTATAACAGATTCTTATAACCAAAAGCTATATCAGCTGAAACAGTGTGTCTTTGCGGCGCATCAAGGCGTCTGTAGAGTGCTTCACGAGCGGCAAATTTGTGCTACACCTAGTTATGTGATCGTCAAAAATAGGAAATAAGAAATGATCTACAACAATATTCTGGAAACTATCGGGAAGACTCCGATCGTCAGACTCAACAAAATGGGGCCGGATCACGTCGACCTGTATGTCAAGGTTGAGTCATTCAACCCGCTGGCATCCGTAAAGGACCGACTCGCGATTGCGATTATCACGGATGCTGAGAAGCGCGGCACATTGAAACCGGGGCAAACTGTGATTGAGGCGACGTCGGGAAATACCGGCATCGCATTGGCCATGGTTTGTGCTGCCAAGGGGCATCAGTTTGTTGCAACGATGGCCGATTCTTTTTCGATCGAGCGCCGCAAGATCATGCGCGGTCTGGGTGCCAAAGTAATCCTGACGCCCGCCGCCGAACGTGGCACCGGCATGGTGAGGTTGGCGGAAGAACTGGCGGAGAAGCATGGCTGGTTTCTGACTCGCCAATTTGAAAATGAGGCGAATCCTGAATACCACCGCAATACGACAGGCCCGGAAATACTGAGCGACTTCGCTGGCAAACGACTCGATTACTGGGTCACCGGCTACGGCACGGGCGGCACGTTGACAGGTGCAGGCGAGATTCTGAAAGCTGCCCGACCAGATATCGGTATCGTCGCTGTCGAACCGGCGGAGGCGTCATTGCTTTCCGGGGCCGACTGGGCGCCGCACAAAATTCAGGGTTGGACACCTGACTTCATTCCCGAGGTTCTAAACAGGAAAATTTTTGATGACCTGCTATTGGTAACGGACGATCGTGCTATCGAAGTGTCTCGGGAACTGGCAACTACAGAAGGCATATTCACTGGTATCTCGTCGGGCGCCACCTTGGCTGGCGCGCTCGCGACAGCCGAGAAAGCACCCAAGGGATCAGTGATCCTGGCGATGTTGCCGGATACCGGTGAACGCTATTTAAGTACGCCATTGTTCGAAGGTGTCAACGAAGGTTCGGATGACGAGTGGCTTGCCTCTTTGTGAGCGGTTGCTCAAAAACGGTACACAGGGCTCAAAAATGGACTTAGAACGGTTCCAGCTGAGACCTGAGTCACAGCAGCAGGTGTAGACCGCTGGCATCGTGGGGCGCTGAGCATATTAAATGCAACGCCGGGACCCCAAGTGTCAGCAGACGTTCACGTACTCGTAACAGAGAGGAATATCAGCAAGGCCGGTGGCCTGCTGCATTCCCTTGTGCCGCGTGCCCAGGTGTTCTGTTTTTACGATCTCGACAAGATATGTATCTGGAACAGCGACGGTGCAGAAGACTTTGAAATCGACAATTTCGTAGCTGACTTACCGCGCGAACTGGTGGACAATTTAGTCGATGACGGCGAATTTTTACGTCGAACATTGTCTTCCGGGCGCACCGTTCTGGCCCTGCCCGTGCCGGGAGGAAACGACAAGACAGCCGGACTGCTTGTGGCGTTGTTTTCGAGAAATGACGGCAAATCTTCGGCGTTCAATCCAAGCCTCTTGAAAAGTATCCTTGAGCCGGCTATTGAATTGATCGGCGAAAGTCTTCGGGTCGGGAAGGAGATGCGAAGTCTTGAGCGCGACGCCGAAGATTTCGAAAAAGAACTGGAACTCGTCTACGAGATCGATGAAAAAATTCACGGTGTAAAAGGCCGCCACTCAAGCCTGGCCGAACTTGTTGGCCGTAGTGGTCGTTTTCTTGGTATTAACTACAGTGTGCTATTGATACCGTCGAAACGCATTCGAATTAGCGCTACGCATTCCAGTTGGAAGAAAGTGAATCGCAAGGTTCTGGATCGCTATCTCGTTGATCAACTAATGCCAAAGCTGGAAGGCCAGCGAAAGCCCGTAATTTTCGAGATTCCGGCCGATGAAGGCCCGGAAAGCGCACGAAACGGGTATCAGGCGCTACTTTGCCCGTTGCTGGATAATCAAGGAAATGTTGAAGGTGTGTTCGCACAGCTAGGTCGTGTCGAGCACCGTAAATTCAGAAAGAGTGACCGGCGATTCATGTCGCACATTGGTCGCAAAATTGAGTATGTCATTGAGCAGTCGTTCGACGCGATGACGGGACTCATGAATCGCACCGGATTCGAGGCGCAACTGCAGGAATCATTCGAGGCATTGAAGCCCAACGGCGACACGCATCAGATAATCTATTTTGATCTCGACAATCTGCAACTCGTCAATGACAGCTTCAGTCACAAGGCTGGGGACGAGGTCATTATGAGCTTCGCCCGATTGCTGGAAGAGGATCTGCCGAAGAGTGCGGTGCTGTCACGACTGACAGGCGACGATTTCTGCATGCTGCTGACGCATGCAAGCTCGGATACGGCGCTCGATTACGCGAATAAAATCCGCTCCAAGACAGCGGCCCTACGATATCTCGAAGGTGACAAATCTTTGCAGGTAACGATGAGTATCGGCATCGCCGGTTTCAATTTATCCAGCGCGGACAAAGGCAACGTTCTGACAACGGCCCGAATGGCGTGTGAAGCTGCGAAAGAACACGGTAGAGATCGTATCGAATTATACGACGAGGGGAATCACAGTGTGATACGTCGTTATGACGACATGCAGCTGGTTGCCGAAATTCAACAGGCCCTCGATGGCGACGAATTCGAGTTACTCGCGCAACCGATTGCGAGCTTGTCCAAAGACTCCGCCAATCCACGCTTCGAGATCTTGTTGCGCATGGACGATGGCGCCGGCGCCTATGTCGAAACAGAAGCTTTATTCTCGGCGGCAGAGCGCTACCGAATGATGCCGCAGATCGACCGCTGGGTCGTTTCCAATAGCATCGCGAAGCTCTCAGAAGCGCACAAAGATGTCTCTGGTCAGAACGCTATATTCGCTGTGAACCTGTCCGGGCAATCGCTCGGCGACGACGACTTCCTGGAGTTTATTGAGCAGGAAATCGACGCCAGCAAATTGCCAGCGTCTTCACTTTGCTTTGAAATTACGGAATCGGCAGCAGTCTCGAATCTGGATAAGGCACAGTCCTTTATTGACCGACTGCGGCAGCGCGGCTGCAAAATCTCGCTGGACGACTTCGGTGCTGGTTTGAGTTCGTTCGCCTATTTGAAGAATTTCAATGTGGACACCCTGAAGATCGATGGCGGCTTTATTCGCGATATCACCGAGAATCGTATTTCAGAGTCAATGGTTGCCGCAATTACTCAAGTCGCGAAAGTGATGGAGCTGAAGACGGTCGCCGAATACGTTGAAACAGAAGATGCCCGCACGCTAATCAGTGAGCTTGGTGTCGACTTCGCACAAGGCCATTTCATCGGCAAGCCAATTACCCTTGATGCGGTACTGTCCGACCTCTCAGGTATCTATTCGAAGCTCGACGAAGACTAAGGTGGTGTCGGCAGGAGACGCCGTTGGTTAGACTGCGTGCATGGGGAATACCATTGCACCGCACATCGCGGACTTGCCGGACAAGCTGCAACCTGCCGTTGCGCTGTGGTTTGAAAAGCTAGCCGACCTGGGCGCTACCCTGCCCGAGGATCAAATTGCCCCGGTAACTCGCCTCGTCGCCTGCAGCGAATTCGCGGCTAATGTTCTGCTGCGGGAATTCACATGGTTCATGGAGAACGTCGCCTCATTCTCGAATGCCGCCGATGATGCCGAGCTGGATAGCTTTGTAGGCAGAGTCTCGACAAGTGACGCGGATATTGCAGGACTTAAGTCCGAACTGCGGCGCTACCGGAACCGCTATCTACTGCGGGTTCTGTGGCGAGAAGTCCAACGGCATGCGGATCTTGACGAAACTCTTCGGCAGCTCTCCAGGCTTGCAGATCGCCTTCTCGATGCGGCAACACAATACTCAGAAAGACAATTACAAACCCGATTTGGCCAGGTAAGAAACGCGGCTGGTGATGTTGTGTCGCTGGTTGTTCTTGGGATGGGCAAATTGGGTGGCCGCGAGCTGAATTTTTCGTCCGATATAGACGTGATTTTTTGCTACACGGAGAACGGGGAGACCGATGGCGACCGGACGCTTAGTGCTCAGGAATACTTTGCCCGGCTCTCCCGGCAAGTAATCGCATTGATCGACGAAAAAACGGCCGACGGTTTCGTGTTTCGAGTTGATACGCGGCTGCGACCATTCGGCGATAGCGGCCCCCCCGTAGTTAGTTTCGCTGCGCTGGAATCCTACCTGCTGCAGCACGGTCGTGACTGGGAACGATACGCGTACGTCAAAGCCCGGATCGTGGGCACGCAGCCATCCGGTCATATTGCAGAGGAGCTGAACACGAACCTGATTCAGCCGTTCGTCTACCGGCGTTACCTGGATTACGGAGTATTTGAGTCTGTTCGGGAAATGCAGAGCATGATCGCGGCTGACGTTCGGCGCCGCGAACTTGCCGACAACGTAAAGCTCGGCCCCGGTGGTATTCGTGAAGCGGAGTTTATTGTGCAAGCCCTGCAACTCGTGCGCGGTGGCAGCGAGCCAGAACTGCAGTGTCGCGAACTACAGGCTGTACTGCCGTTGTTGGTCAGCGATCGTGGCATTAGCACTGAAGATGCGGAAAGCATCCGTCGCGCATACCGGTTCTTGCGGCGCCTGGAGAATTTTATTCAGGCGATTCGTGATCAGCAAACGCACGACCTTCCGGATAGTGCCCACGAAATCGATCGCGCACGTCTGTGCCTGGCAATGAACTACGACTCCTGGGACGGTCTTTTGGAAGATCTCAGCAAACATCGTGAAGCCATATCGACGCAATTCGAGGCAATCGCATTTCGCGGACAGGATGGCGAGAGTTCGGTGTCGCAGACCTTTGGTCGCTTATGGGAGTCGCGTGCTGGGGAGGAAAAGTGGGCGAGCGAACTCGTTGGCAGCCACGCTGAGACGTTAGCGGAGAAAATCGTGGCATTTGCGTCCTCATCGACAACTCAACAGATTGATTCGGTGTCTCATGGACGGCTGCAACGCTTTCTCCCCAAACTCGTCGAGTTGGCCGCGAAGTCGAGGCATCCGGTATCCGCCTTGTCACGCACGTTAGCGGTTACCGAACGTATTTTACGGCGTAGTGCATACCTCGCTTTGCTCAATGAAAATCAACATGCGTTGTCGAGGCTCGTCGATTTATGCGCACGGAGCCAGTACATCGCGGATCAGATCGCGCGTTATCCGGTGCTTCTGGACGAATTGCTCGATCCGAGAATCCACTCCGAGGGTGTTACGAAAGAGGACCTGGTTGCGGAGCTGCAGCAAAGGCTCGAAGGCCAGGAGCGCATCGAAAGTGAAGCGCATATGCAAATCATTGCGCAATTTCAGCGCGCAGCAATGTTTCGCGTCGCGGTGGCGGATTTCAATGGCAAGTTGCCCATCATGAAGGTCAGTGATGCGTTGACCTGGCTCGCCGAAGTAGTACTGGATGAGGCTCTTCGCGTTGCGTGGAACGACTTGTGCGATCGGCACGGCGCACCACGGTATGTTGTGGATGGTGTTAGCCATGAAGCCGGCTTCGGCATCGTTGGCTACGGCAAGCTGGGCGGTCTTGAACTGTCCTACGGGTCTGATCTGGATATCGTTTTTCTACACGACTCCAAAGGTGAAAAACAGCTTACCAATGGCGAAAAGCCGTTGGACAATACGATGTTTTTTAGTCGACTCGTACGTCGCCTTGTTCATTTTCTGACCATGCAAACCGGTTCGGGTGAGCTTTATGAAATCGATACCCGTTTGCGGCCGGACGGTCGATCAGGACTGCTCGTCTCAAGCACCGAAGCATTCGAGCGCTACCAGGAGGAAAATGCCTGGACCTGGGAGCACCAGGCGTTGCTACGCGCGCGGGCTGTGGCGGGCAGTGCTCAAATCGCGACGGAGTTCGAGCGCATCCGTCAGGAAACGCTGGCCAGCCGGGTGCGCCGCGATAAGCTACGTGATGACGTAATCGCCATGCGGCGGAAAATGCGTAAGGGCCTCGATCGAAGCGACAAAACTGACTTCGATTTGAAACATGGCGAAGGTGGCATCGGCGATATCGAGTTTCTGGTTCAGTACCTTGTTTTGAAAGAGGCAGACTCGCATCCGGACGTGACCTTTTATTCCGATAACATTCGCCAACTGGACGCATTGGTCGCTACCGAGCAGCTGGACATAGCGACCGGTGAGCGTTTGCAGGATGTTTACCGCACCTATCGACTGCACCTGCATCACCTGGTTCTCGACGGCCAGAAGGTGCTGTGTGATGCAGAGCGCTTCCGGTCTGAACGAAATTTCGTTGTGGCGATCTGGAAAGACTGGTTGATGTGATGCGCTGAAGCGTGTCAGCGCATATAATTCGGCTTCAGACCCTTTAACGCAATGAGACTGTCGTGGCAGCAAAAGCAGGAACCGTCGACCAGAACCTGATTCCGGCGAACGCGCAGAATACGTACACCGTTCGGCCTAAGGATTTGCCGTTGAGCTGTCCGATGCCGGGCATGTATCGGTGGAACTCGCACCCCAGGGTCTACCTGCCTGTAGAGGCAACCGGTGAGGCAAAGTGTCCGTACTGCGGTGCCGATTACCGCATGACGGATAGCGGCGAATAGCTGCTCCATGATTATCGTTACCGGCGGTGCCGGATTTATTGGTAGTAATGTCGTTCGAGCTCTGACCGAGCGCGGTAGTGACGACGTGATAGTTGTTGACGATCTCACCGACGGCCACAAATTCGTCAATATCTCCGACCTCAATATCGCAGATTATCTCGACAAAGATGACTTTCTGGCGCGACTGTCGAGCGACCAGAAGTTCGCAAAAGGCATCACGGCAATTCTGCATCTGGGCGCATGTTCCGAAACGACAGAGTGGGACGGTCGTTTCATGATGCGTAACAATTATAGTTACTCACAAAAGTTGCTGCATCACTGCCTTGAGCACGGGCAGCAGTTTATTTATGCGTCATCTGCGGCCGTTTACGGTGGCTCGAGTGAATTCGTTGAAGATCCGTTGTTCGAAAAGCCCTTGAACGTGTATGGCTATTCGAAGATTCAGTTTGATCGCTACGTTCGGCGCGTGGCAGCGAATGCTGAAGGCCAGGTCGTCGGGCTTCGTTATTTCAATGTGTACGGCCCGCGCGAGCAACACAAAGGCTCGATGGCGAGCGTCGCGTTCCATTTCAACAATCAGATTCGCGAAGAGGGTGTAGCGAATCTCTTCACAGGGACCGACGGCTATGATGATGGCGAACAGTTACGCGACTTCGTCTATATCGACGATATCAGTAAGGTCAATCTGTGGTTTCTCGATAATCCGGGAGCATCAGGTATATTCAATGTCGGCACCGGGCGCGCGCAGAGTTTTAACGACGTAGCCAATGCGGTAATCCAATGGCATGGTAAAGGGAAGATTCGTTACGTGGTCTTCCCGGACCACCTTAAAGGCGCGTACCAGAGCTTCACACAAGCCGACCTCACACAATTACGCCAGTCAGGTTGCGACGTCGAATTTCGACCAGTGGAAGACGGCGTGAAACACTACCTGGACCAACTGTAGCGACACCGCAATATTGCAGGAGCGCGCCCTGCACGCTATCCAACTTGTGCTATCGAATTGAGCAATGCGTGCTGGCCGAACTCTACTGGTTCTGCAGCACATCCCGGTAAACTGCGATCGTTTCGCGGGCGGTCTTTTCAATCGTGAACTCTGTCAGCACGCGTTGCTTTGCAGCAGCGCTCATGCGGGCATACATTTCACGATCGTTGTACAGGGCGAGAATTTTTTCGCGAATTGCAACGGGATCACCTGGTTCAACCACAAACCCCGAGATGTCTTTCTCAATTAATTCCGGGCTGCCGCCTGAGTTGGTAACGACAGGCACGACTCCGGCGATCATTGCTTCCAGCATTGCACGCGGCAGGCCTTCGCGTTTTAGCGATGGCAACACGGACACATCAACACCCTTTAGTATCCAGGGCATACGTTTGAGAAAACCGTAGATGTGTATGTTATCGGCGTAAGTGTTCTTCGCGATCAGTCCTCGATGTAGCGGGCTGTCCATTTTCGAACCGGCCATCAGGACATGGATGTTGAGGCCGCGCGGAAGTCCGTCGATAGCCTCGATGAATACGGGTACGCCTTTTCGGGGTACTGCGCGTACCGTACACGCAACGACGAACGCGTCGTCGGGGATACCATATTGCTTCAGATCTTCGGCATCGCCTTCATAGAGTTCCGGTCTGTGACCCTTGTGAATGGTCACCGGTACATTACGCCGCAAGCGCAGTCCCGGCATTCCGAGATCGAGCAAATAGCGGCGAATTGCATCGCAGACGCAGATGATGCGATCCAGTCTTGGGTTTAGCAGGTAGAGCCAGGATTGCGGGCTCCAGTAGGCAAGATTGCCAATGATCCCGCGGTACGCTATCAGCTTGATGTCGATGCCTATCGAAGCCATCAAGCCATTCATAGTTGCGCGCTTATCGAGCATGTGAAGCACATCATATTTCTTGCGCTTGAGCTCTGCCCTGATCAGACGAATGCACGGAGGGCTGACTTTCCATTTCAATACGTATGGAATCACAGTCACACCGGCGGCGACCAATGCATCGTGATTGACCGTGCCAGGCCACGTGATCACCGTAATGTCTAGCCCCAAGCGGTGCATTTCGATAAAAGACCCGGTCTCGGCCGGGTCGCTTTCGCCATTAACGCACAGGATACTAAGGGGTCTTTCGCCTGCAGAACTCATTCGCTAACGCAGCTCGGACTTCGGTAAATAGCGCTTTTTCTTGTCGAAAACCACAATAGAATCGTAAAACGCGATGCCACCAAGATTTGCAGCA
Source organism: Woeseiaceae bacterium (assembly GCA_021773055.1). Classification (GTDB taxonomy): domain Bacteria; phylum Pseudomonadota; class Gammaproteobacteria; order Steroidobacterales; family Woeseiaceae; genus UBA1847. The sequence goes on along the minus strand of JAJFKV010000028.1, from coordinate 75,335 downwards.
AGGTAGCTAAGATCCATTTGCTTCAGGGCCTCAGGATGTTCATGGCGAAAGTTCGTCTCGATACGATTGAAGTAAGGTTCGTGCAACATGTCGACCATCTGCTTCGACAAATCGATGAACGTGTCTTCACTGTCGACGTGCTTTAACCAGTAATTAGTGTGAACATCCTCAACCATGTAACAGCCACCTTCGGTCAAGGCAGGGCGGAACAATGCGCCAAAGCTAATATTCTGATGGTGCGTCTTGTGGCTGCCGTCATCCAGAATGATATCGAACGGGCCAAACTCATCGTTCACCTTTGCGAGAAAGTCCGGGTCTGCCTGACTGCCGATTCTGACGAAGACCTTTCTGTCGGCTATCTCGTGGTCCTTGCAGGACTTGTCGATGTCGATACCGACAATCGTGGAGTCCGGGTGAAAATATTCTTTCCACATTCTGAGTGAACCACCTCGAAATACGCCAATTTCCAGCATGCGAATGGGCCGGTTTCTGTAGGCCTCGAAGTGCTTGGTATAGATATCGAAATAGTGATGCCATTTGTGGACATTGGTGTCCGCGGCGAAAATATCGAATAGTTCGTTCTCGGGCGTGTCGGTGGCCGCGTCTACGGTGACCTTCTCGGTAAGTTCGACCGGGAATGCCGCGGACGTTGCCAGTGACTTGTCAGCCAGCAACGTTGGCGCCTTGGTAATCAGGAGGCCAAACCTGACCAACAGCTTGTTTAGTAGTTTTCTCATGGGATTCCCAGTGTCTCAGGGCTGACTCTGCTGGGAATGATGCCCGAATCCACGGCGAAATTCAGTGGATTTTAATTGCGCCTGCGATGATTATTGCCGGGCTACCGCGTACAATTCACCGGTCCCTTGGAAAGAAGTCCCTCAGTGAACCGAGAAAACAGCGGCATCGTTCGTGAAATCAGTAACTGCAGGATATGTGGTAGCTCCGATCTTGGTCTCTATCTCGATCTTGGCATGATGCCTCTGGCCAACAATTTGGCTGCTACATCCAGCGACGCGAAAGCCATGCGCCGTTACCCGATGCAGGTGCAATATTGCTGTGATTGCTCATTGTCACAGCTGACGGTCGTAATCGATCCCTGCGAACTGTTTTCCAATTATGCCTATCGCTCTTCGATCAGCCAGGCCTATGTTGACCATTGCCGCATGATGGCACATTCCTTGCGTGAATCACTTGGCTTGAAACCTGGTGATCTCGTCGTCGACATCGCCGGCAACGACGGTGCACTGTTGGCCGTTTTCAAGGACGAACTGGACGTCCGGGTTGTCAATGTCGATCCGGCGCAAAATCTGGCGGCAATTGCGGAGGCCGCCGGAGTCCCGACGATTTCGAAATTCTGGGGCCCCGAAACAGCTGAGCAAGTTGTCGCGGAACATGGCAAGCCGATGCTGATAACGGCGACTAACGTCTTCGCGCATGTCGATGACGTGCGAAGCTTCGTTGCGGCGGCGAAGGACTGTCTCAGCGAAGACGGCACGTTAATGCTCGAGTTTCCATACGGCGTCGATTTTATCGAGCATCGCGAGTTCGACACGATTTACTTCGAGCACCTGAGCTACGTGCTACTTGAGCCTGTACGACGTCTTGCCGAGAGCCTGGGTATGGACGTTTTTGATGTGCAGAAACAGGATATCCACGGTGGCACAATACGCGTCTTCATCGGCAATGAGGGAACACATGCCGTAAAGTCATCTGTTGGCGAATTTATTGCGAAAGAGCAACGAGAGGGTTACCACGATGCAGCAGTGTACGAAGACTGGAATCGTGAAATTGATAGCCTGATTGCTGATTTTGTCGCGAAAATTACTGCGTTGAAACAGGGTGGCGCGAAGATCGCAGCGTTCGCCGCTTCCGCGAAGGGCAATACATTATTGAATGCCTGCCGTTTTGATACCGAAACGGTCGATTACATCGTAGATGACACGCCGGAAAAAATCGGGCGTTTCTCGCCCGGCACCGGTATTCCGGTTGTGGACCGGTCGGTATTGTCAGCAGACCCGCCTGACTATCTCATCATACTGGCATGGAATTTCGCGAAAGAAATTGTTGCGAGCACTGACGAATTCAGCGCGGCCGGAGGCAAGTACATCATTCCGATTCCGGCCTTCAAAGTTATCGTGTCAAACGCTAAGGCCTAATATGAGCAAGCGAACAACGAAAGGTATCATTCTGGCCGGCGGCACCGGGTCGAGGCTGCACCCCCTGACCTTGTCGGTCAGCAAGCAGCTCATGCCGATCTACGACAAGCCGATGATCTACTACCCGTTGTCGACGCTAATGATGGCCGGTATTCGAGATATCCTGGTGATAACCACACCGGAGGATCAAGGTGCATTCATCAAGCTACTTGGAGACGGTAGTCAGTGGGGCGTTTCTATTAGCTATGCTGTGCAACCAGACCCTGGTGGTTTGGCACAGGCGTTCATTATCGGTGAAGAGTTCGTCGCTGGTGAATCTGTCGCACTCGTGCTTGGCGACAATATTTTCTACGGGCACGGGTTGCAACAGCAGTTGCATGCGGTTGCCGAGGAGTCCCACGGCGCAACCGTTTTTGCGTATCACGTAAAGGATCCGGAGCGTTACGGTGTTGTGCATTTTGACACCAGCGGTCTGGCGATCGGCATTGAGGAAAAACCGGCCGAGCCGAAATCGAACTACGCTGTAACAGGTCTTTATTTTTACGATTCGCGAGTGGTAGAGATCGCCAAGAACCTTAAGCCATCGGCGCGCGGCGAACTTGAGATAACCGATATTAATCGTTTGTACCTCGAAGACGGCGCGCTGCGGGTCGAGCTTATGGGACGTGGCGCCGCGTGGCTGGATACCGGCACGCATGAGTCACTGCTGGAGGCCGCGCAGTTTGTGCAGATTATCGAACAACGACAAGGACTCAAGATCTGTTGCCCGGAAGAAATAGCTTACCTGAGCGGTATGATCGATGCTGATCAGCTCAGGGAGTTGGCGAAAAGTCTCGGCAAGAATGGTTACGGTGAGTATTTGTCCGGGGTTCTTGAGGAGACAACTCTCAGATGAGCGGCTCCCGCAAAGTAATGGTGACCGGCGGCGCCGGTTTCATCGGTGCTAATTTCGTACGCTACTGGAGCGAAAAATATCCGACCGACCGTATCGTCGTTCTGGATGCGCTCACCTATGCCGGTAATCCCGCCAATCTCGAATCTGTCGCGGCTGGGGAGAACTATCGTTTCGTACACGACAATATTCTGGACGCATCAGCAATCGATGAATTGATGCAACAGGAGCAAATTGACACGATCGTGCATTTTGCTGCCGAATCGCATGTTGATCGATCCATTCATGAGCCCGATGCCTTCATTCAAACCAACGTTATCGGAACAAATAATTTGCTAATGGCGGCGAGGAAGCACTGGATTGATAGTGATAATGCGCCAACAACACACCTGTTCCACCATGTTTCCACTGATGAAGTTTACGGAACACTCGGACCGGATGATCCTGCGTTTACGGAGCAGACCTTGTACGCACCGAATTCACCCTATGCGGCCAGCAAAGCGGCTTCCGATCATCTGGTGCGTTCGTATCACCATACGTTTGGCATGCAGGTGACCACCAGCAACTGTTCCAACAACTACGGTCCTTATCAATTTCCGGAAAAGCTCATTCCGCTGATGATTGTCAACGCGGTGACTGGAAAGCCGTTACCGATTTATGGTGATGGCTCGAACATTCGAGATTGGCTGTATGTCGAAGATCATTGTCGTGGTATTGATAGGGTTATGAACAAGGGCCATCGCGGGGCGACCTACAACTTGGGTGGCAACAACGAGTGGCGCAACATCGATATTGTGAATCAACTTTGCAAGAGTATTGATGCCGCGTTTGCAGCTAATGCTCACCTGGCCGAGCAGTTTCCGGACGCTCCGGCTGCCAAGGGTAAGAATACAGAGTCTTTGGTTACGTTCGTCAAAGACCGGCTGGGTCATGATTGGCGTTATGCTATTGACGCGACGCTGGCAGAAACGGAGTTGGGTTATGAGCCGCAGGAAAATTTTGAGTCAGGCTTTCAGCTCACTCTCGACTGGATGCTGAACAATGAGGCCTGGTGGCGTGCCGTGATGGACGGCAGTTATCGTGACTGGATCAGCAAGAACTATTCTGCCGCAGGTTGATTTGCCAATGCTCGCGGGCTCAGCCATGAGCCTGTACGAACCACACCGCCATAATAACGCAACAATCCGACCAGCATTCGGCTGCGTACCCGCAACGTAGGAATCTGTCGCAATGTAATCAGGTCCAGGATGCCTGCGACGACCAGCATGGGTAGTCGTAATAAGATGATGAGCGTGTGCGTGAGCCAACGTTCGAGGCCACGTGTGTGATGGCGGGTGTAAACGTGTTTTGAGATGATAACCTCAAGCTTGGTCATCGACTTCACCACAACATTCAGCCGACTCGAGCCACCATGAGCATGAATCACTTCGACTTCCGGTGCGTAAGCAATGCTCATACCACAGTCGTGCGCCTTGCGGCAGAGGTCGGCGTCCTCGACATACATCCAGTAATCTTCGGACCAGCCGCCGATAGCATCGAAATCTGCGTGCTCGATGAGCAGGACCGAACCAGTCACCCAATCACACGTCGTAAGCTCACTGTATTCGGCACGTGGATCGCGAAATCGCGCTGGATGAACGAATCGCAGCAGTGCTTTTAGCGTCTTGCTCTGATTCAGAAGACTCGGGAAATCATCGAAAACCTTTTGCGCTTTGCCGGTCGCAGACACCTGTCTGGGTGCAATGATGCCGACGTCGTGCTGCTCTTTGATTTGCAGGAGTTTCTGAATATCGGCCGACGTCGCAACAACGTCCGGATTCATGAATAACAGCTGTTCGCCAATGGCCTTAGCCACACCGATATTACAGCCGTGGCCGAAGCCGCTGTTGTCCGGGTTGGCAATAAACGTTGCCCAGGGAAAGCGGGCGGCGAAGGCATCAAACTCAGCGGGGTTCGATTCGTTGTCTACAACGATAATTTCCCAATCAGTCGGAAGATCGGATTGCAACGCCGACAATGCTGCTTCCAGGTGTCCCCAGGATTTGTAGTTGACCGTAATGATCGATAGTTTCACCGTGTATCGCCCGGCATCGAATCGATATCGAAATGGCGATCAATCTTCCCGATGACTTCATCGACCGTAATGAGATCCATCGCATCGGGGTGGCGGACACGTTGCCCCCAGCGAAGATCGGCCACGGGCTTGCCGAGATACTTTTCGGCCGCATCCGGATAGCGATTAGCGGTGAGTTCGCGCGAGGCGAAGGGACCCGTTCGATCGGGATTGGAGGTCGCGTACAAGCCGAGTACTGGTGTGCTGAATGCCGTCGCCATGTGTGCCGGTCCTGAATCCGGACAGATCACAAGCTCGGCTGCATCAATTAACGCCGCCAGTTGTTTGAGTGACGTCCTGCCGACTAGGTCGTCGGCAATCCCACCGGCAGACAAAGCTGCACCGTATTCTTTTTCGAGCTCGCTGGGGCCGCCGGTTAGCACGACACGACAGCCCCTGCTAACGAGATGTTTAATTGTTGCGGTGTAATTTTCAATGCTCCAGTTGCGAAAGTTTCTGCTGCGATTACTGCTGCAAGGGCTGATAATAATCAGCGGTTTGCTCGCATTGCAGTAGTCGGCAGCAAATTTCCGATCCTCATCAGCAAGCGGTATATTCCAGCGAATGGGCTGCGGCGTCACCCCGATAGCCGACGCAAATGACATCATTGCTTCGAGAGCATGCTCGCCGTGCGCCGCGGCAACGCGCCTGTTCGTGAACAGCCACTGAAAATCTTTCGCGCGCTTGCGATCGAAACCAAGTCGTATCGGAGCACGAATAGACGGGTAGAGTAAATTGACGCGCATCGACGCATGCATGCACAGGGCGACGTCAAAAGTCCTGTCGCCAAGCGCATGCCGAACATCGTTGTACGCTCCATGGCCTTTGGATTTGTCGAAGATGATAAACTCGATATCCGGAATATCAGCCAATAGCCGAGCTTCAGTCCTACCGATGATCCAGGTGATTTTTGCTTCAGGCCAGTTATCCTGAATTCGCCGGACAACAGCAAGCGCGTGACAGGTATCACCAATCGCGGAGAGGCGAATGACACATATTTTTTTCGGCTGTGATTTTAGAATCAGATCTGACAAGAGAGAAGGACGGACCCGTTGACCGAAACCGTCGAGAGAACCAAGACCGGCGCCATCCTATACGATAAGGCGATTATCAACCAGATTTCGGCTGAACGCTTTACGCCGGAAGGCTGGCCACATGCGGAGATTTTGACCGGTTCATTGCGCTCTGGTGGGCGCGGCAACACGATGTTCGTCGGTAATGTGCCGCGCCAGTTCGTGCTGCGACATTATCGGCGTGGCGGTCTTCTTGGCAAGCTGGTGCGCGATACCTACATATTTTCCGGTGAAGACTTGACGCGCTCGTTCATGGAGTGGCGCCTGCTCGACAAGCTTGCAGCGAATAACATGAATGTGCCACGACCTGCCGCTGCGCGCTTTATTCGCCGCGGCACCTTTTATACTGCGGATCTCATTACGGTACGAATTCCGGACGTGGTGTCCCTGTCACAGTACATCGCGGTGGCCGATCGCGGTGAAGGCTTTTGGCAATCCGTCGGTGCTGCAATCCGGAAATTTCATGAGGCGGGCGTGTATCACTCGGATATGAACGCCTACAACGTACAGATCGACAAGGATGGTGATGTCTGGATGCTCGATTTTGACAAGGGCGCTCTGAAATCGCCTGGCCCGTGGCAGCAGGAAACGCTCAGCCGGCTGCATCGATCGCTGAAAAAGATATTGGATCTGGACCCGAGACTGCACTTTCGCGCCGCTAACTGGGAGCAACTGCTACAGGGTTATTTCAATGCCGCCAGGTCAGAGTAGTAATCAGGGTATTCAGCCGGCAGATCTTTGAACTTGCGATGAATCCAGAAATACTGCTCTGGACAGGTGCGAATATGTGCTTCGAGCACGTCAATATAGAGCTGCGTATCTGCCACAGGGTCATCGCCCGGCACACCCTCAAGCGGCGGAAATAAGGTCATCTCATAACTGCCGTCTGGTAAGCGTCGCGGAAAAAAAGGAATCGCAACTGCTTTTCCAAGACGCGCAAGTGTTGAGGTGGCGGTTGTATGCATCGCCGGCACGCCGAAAAACTCAATAACTTCTGCGCCTTTTCGATTGTAGCTTTGGTCCGGCGCATACCAGACGGGCCGACCGGCTCGCAGGCTGCGCACCATCGTCTTGATGTCTCGTTTTTCGATGGTGTCTTCAGCAGCACGTTCGCGCCCACTGCGTTGCAATTCAGTAATGAACGCGCTGCGGTTCTTGCGAAAAACCGCATCAAACGGCGGACTGTTCTGTGCCAGGACTCGTCCGCTGATTTCGAGCGTAGTGAAGTGAGCACTCAGCAAGATGACGCCCTTTCCATTTTCAAGGGCGCTCGTCAGGTGCTCGATGCCCTTGAGCTTTGTGATCGAAGCCAGATGTTCGTCGCTGGCCCAGCGCCCAAGGCCCATCTCAATAAGCGTCATTCCCAGAGCTTTGAAATGTTCGTATGCGAGTGCGTCGCGCTCCACGGATGTAAGTGCGGGAAAACACAACTCGATATTGCGGCGCACGATGGCTCGCCGTGATCCGCCCAGCCGGTGAACCAGGCGCCCGATTGCACGGCCTGTCGCAAGCGCGACTTTATGGGGTACCAGGCACAGGAGGCGCAGAAGCCCCATACCGATCCATGTCGGCCAGTATTTTGGAGCCCAGTAGCTCGAAAGGGGTCTGCGTTCCACTGTCATTGCGACCGCAGTTTACTCGGACATGCCGTCTACGTAACCACCATCTACAGATTTTCGTACGACATCAACTTCTTCTTCACTCGCCGATACCTCATCGGTTTCTATACCGACGTGGAAGGCAGCGAAACCGGGCATGACCACCTGATTCCGTGCCAGGCCGATAATACGGCCCGAGTACGGTGAGCGAAGTTCTGTTCGGGCGTTGCTCATGGGGTCTGTAATCGAGCCCAGCAAGTCTCCCTTGCGAACCGTGCTGCCGAGTGAGACATCAGACAGCAGGATGCCACCGTTGTCGGCGCGCACCCAGGAAGAGCGATAGTAAACCGGTTCAGGGTCGCCCCACAGTCGCATGCGCCGTGTCATGCCCAGTCTCGTCAGCAGGGACTCGATGCCTTTCACGCCGTGCTTCACCTCGACGAGTTCAAGCTGCGACGGACCACCGGCCTCAACGGTAACGGCAGGAATACCGGCGCGCGTTGCCGCATAACGGAGCGTGCCGACCGTCGGCTTGCTGTGCAGTACGACCATTGCGCCGAAACCGTGTGTGAGCGTTACTACATCAGGATTGCGAAGGTCTGCGCGAAGTTGCGGTAGATTCGCTCGCTCGAATGAACCCGTATGTAAATCTATGAGGGCATCGCAGTGTGTAATAACATCGTTGATCAGCGCATGAGCGATGCGTGCTGCAGCACTGCCGTTCGGATTGCCCGGAAAATAACGGTTGAGGTCGCGACGGTCCGGCAAGTACCGCGAACCGCGGCGAAAGCCCTGCACGTTGACGATGGGTACACCGATCAGGGCCCCGGAAAGTTTCCTGGGCTCTATATCGTGGAAGACCCGACGGATCATCTCGATGCCGTTGAGTTCGTCACCGTGTACAGCCGCTGTCAGGCATACCGTCGGTCCCGGGGCGCTGCCATTAGCGATCAGCACCGGTGTGGAGACCGGCACCCCTTCGAATAATTCTGTAGCGGACCATGACAGTCGTTGCGAGGTTCCCGGAGCAACCTCGGAGCCTAGAATTTTGAGCGGCTCAGCCAAACCCTCAGCATCGGTGACTGCATCCGCCAGCGGCCCCATGTATTCGCGAGTTGCGGTGGGTTCGAGCAAGTTTTCTGCTGCCGCCGATGTTTCGCTGGAACGAGAATCCAAATCAAGGGTCGAATCCTGACGCAGGTCGATTCCATTGTCTGCCGGGTCCACCGCAACCTCGCCGGCATGCACGGCGCTGCACAGCAGCAGCACCGCGAAACCTGCCAGGTATTGGCAAACGCGGCTGTAAATGTCAGATTGTCGGCACAGGGTGCTCATAGAGTCCCTAAAATACGATATTTCACGGCTTTTTTCTGTGAAGTAATCAATAATTTGCGATTGAAACTTGAATCAATATAAATGACAAGATCCAGACCCTGTTTATTACTGCTAATACTGACTTTTTCGAGCCTGTCGCTCGCTGACGAACTGTTTCCGCAGCCGCCAGAGTTGCGACCGGATGTCGACTTCTGGATTGATGTATTCACAACCTATAGCAATGACGAGGGTGTGCTGCACGATAACCGCGATCTCGGCATTGTTTACGAACGCCTCGCAATGCCGGAGAAGACCTCGCGGCGCGAGCGCCAGAGGCGTGTCGATAAGCGCCGCAAAGAGCTGCAGACGGTCCTAAGGTTGCTCGCGACAGGCAAACGCGACAACCTGAGCGCAGAAGAGTCGCGTGTTCTCGCTTTATGGCCGGCGGGCGTGAGCAAAAAGGCGTTGCAAGACGCGGTTGGTCGAATTCGTTTTCAGCAGGGGCTCAGGGATCGATTCCAGCAGGGGTTGCGGCGGTCGGGGCGCTGGCGCGAGCACGTCAACAAGGAATTCTCGGCATTGAATGTGCCGATCGAGATCGCCGCATTGCCGCACGTAGAGTCGTCCTACAACCCGAACGCACGCTCACATGTCGGTGCTTCCGGGATTTGGCAATTTACCCGGAGTACGGGCCGACGATTCATGCGCGTCGATCACGTGGTCGATGAACGCAACGATCCGTTCGCCGCTACGCGTGCAGCGGGCCGGCTCATGGCCTATAATTATTCGATAACTGGCAACTGGCCCATGGCCATCACGGCATACAACCATGGCCTTGGCGGTGTACGGCGCGCAATGCGTCAGTACGGCGACACGGCCTATGTTGATATATTGAGAAAGTACAAAGGTCGTACCTTTGGTTTCGCATCACGCAACTTTTACGTTGCTTTTCTGGCGGCAAAAGAAGTCGATCAAAATGTGCAAAAGTACTTCCCTGGCCTCACCGCAGACTCACCGACCGATTATTCGGTCGCCCGTCTGACGGGCTATATTTCCGTCTCTGGCCTGACGCAAGCAATGGGTACAACAGCTCGAAATCTGGCGCGCCACAATCCCGCACTACAGGCGACGGTTTGGCAGGAAAGCAAATATCTGCCCAAGGGTTACGAGTTGCGTTTTCCGACGGATAATATGCAGCAATCACTTGCTAAAGTTATTGGATCGTTGCCTGCCGACGCCGTTTTTGCAAAGCAGCTGCCAGATATGTTTCACCAGGTATCGCGTGGTGACACCCTGTCGCAAATAGCAGCAACCTACTCAACACGCGTCTCCACCCTGGTGGCTCTCAATAATCTCAATAGCAGTCACCGCATTCGCGCCGGCCAGAGCCTGCGGCTACCTGCTGCCGGGCCGGCCCCGGTTGTTGTGAGCGTCCAGGCCGCCCTGGAACCCAAGCCCGAACCCCAGCCCGAACTCCAGCCGGAGCCTGCGCTTGCGGATACATCGACCAGTACTCTGACGAGCGATTTCGCGTCGTCATTGCTTAGTAATATTCAGACCTCATTACTATCGGATCCGAGCGATTATTCGGTGGCCGCCGACAACACGATCGAAGTACAAGCGCTGGAAACTCTCGGCCATTTTGGCGATTGGCTGGAAATAAAAACCCAACGACTGCGCGACATGAATCGGCTGGCTTTTCGCACGCCTGTTTCGCTTGGACAGCGCATCAGGCTGGATTTGAACACCGTCGACGCCAAAGTATTTGAAGAGCGGCGGATCGCCTATCATCGAGCACAACAGGACAGTTTCTTTCGTGAGCACGTCATAACTGGCGTTACCGAGCATACTATCCGGTCCGGTGAGGCGATTTGGATACTGTCGCTGCGCAAGCACGACGTGCCGATCTGGTTATTCAGGCAGTACAACCCGGGAGTCGATATGCACAAAGTACGTCCGGGCACAAAGGTGCAGATTCCGTTGCTGACGACTATCGAGCGCGGCTAGTGATTGATTGGGGCAAATACATCGTCTGGCGCCTGCTACCGGTGTTGCTTTGCGTTGTGGCGGCAGCGTTCTGGTTCAACGACGTGCAAGATGGCGGACCCTACGTTTTACGCAACCTGGTTCCGCTCGCAATTCTGCTGCTGCTGTCCGGCCTTGTTTTGATTCGCGGTCGCGGGCAATGGACCGGGGCTGGCAGCCGCTTACCGTTGGGGCTTGTTGGTTTCGCTATTCCCGCGTTGGGGCTTGAGCTTTATTTACACTATGCGTACTCCGTAAACCTCAACGACATGTTCTCGGATGCTGAGTTTCCTGGTCGTGTGTTCCAGTACCTGCCCATTTATACAACGGTGGCGGGCGGTATCGGTTTCGCGATCGGATGGATAGTCGGGCGTAACGTCTAGAAAATCGCTGGTGTGATATGGACCGTATTCCGAGACGCAGAGGTTTGTTAGGCTAGAACAATGACGAATCGACTGAAAGTATATTACCTGCCCCTGATGTTATTGCTGCCGGGCTTAATGCAGGCCGGCGAGTTTCCGGTCGCAGACGCGGTCGTCATCGACAAGTCGGACCGTGAGTTGCGCCTGTTGAGCAAAGGCAAGGTCTTTCGTACCTTCAAGATCGCATTGGGGATCCGCCCTGAAGGTGACAAGAAAAAAGAAGGCGATTTCAAGACGCCCGAGGGCAGGTATCTACTCGATACCCGCAATCCCAATAGTGACTACTTTCTTTCGATCCACGTCTCGTATCCCAATGGGGTGGATCGCCGTGAAGCAAATCAGGGCGGCGTTGACCCGGGTGGTGCGATCATGATTCATGGTCAGCCCAACTTGCCGTCTCGTTCCGAGGCTTATTATCGAACTCAGGACTGGACCAACGGCTGCATCGCCGTTTCAAATTCCGACATGATCGATATCTGGCTGATGACGAGCGAAAATACGCCTATAGAAATTCGGCCCTGAGCGGTGATTGCTGCCCCGAATAGCGTGGACGCAGAGGTTTGGCCCGAGGGCAGCCTGGAAGTCCTGTCCCAACGCGAGGTTGATTTGCTGAAGAGCGGCGGAGCGGGAGGTTTGTACCCTTTGCTGCGGCGCTGTTTGCTGGCGGTGCTCACTTCGGGCAACGAATCGGATGGAGCCAAGGAGGTACTGCAGAAGTACAGTGACTTCGAGGTAAGCTTTATTCAGCAGGACCGGGGGCTCAAAGTATCTCTTAAGAACGCGCCGGCCGATGCATTCGTAGATGGCCGGATGATACGCGGCACGCGTGAGCTGTTGTCCGCAGTACTGCGCGACATTGTTTTTACACACCATGAAATCCTGGAAAGTGGGCGCTTCGACCTCGATTCATCGGAGGGCATAACGGACGCCGTATTTCACATCGTTCGAAATGCGGGGCTTCTGGACGTGCCTGCACGGGTCAATATGGTCGTCTGCTGGGGGGGGCACGCTATCAGTCGCGATGAATATGACTATTCCAAGCTGGTAGGCTATGAAATGGGATTGCGCGCCCTCGATGTTTGCACGGGTTGCGGACCAGGTGCCATGAAAGGGCCGATGAAAGGCGCCACCATTGGCCATGCAAAACAGCGCATCAGCAACGGTCGCTACGTTGGAATCACAGAACCCGGGATTATTGCGGCCGAATCACCCAATCCGATCGTAAATTCGCTGGTGATCATGCCGGACATGGAAAAGCGCCTGGAGGCATTTGCCAGAATAGCCCACGGCATAGTGGTATTTCCAGGCGGCGTCGGTACGGCGGAAGAAATACTGTATCTGTTAGGCGTCTTGTTGCATCCGGATAATGCCGGACAACCATTGCCTCTCATCATGACCGGGCCAGCAAGCTCCCAATCCTACTTTCGACAGATTGATGAATTTGTCGCAGCGACCCTGGGAGCAGAAGCACAGAAACATTACGAAATAATTATTGATGATCCACGTGCCGTAGCGCGAAAAATCAAGAGTCGTCTCGACGAAGTGCTTGATTTTCGCAAACAGCACGGCGATGCGTTTTATTTCAACTGGCGGCTGCAAGTAGCCCGCGAATTTCAGAGGCCATTTGTTGCGACGCACGAGTCGATGCAAGATCTCGATATTAGTGAAGGTCTGCCCATCCATATTTTGGCGGCTAATCTTCGACGTGTTTTTTCTGGCATCGTCTCGGGCAATGTTCGTGACGACACGGCTGAGAGAATCGAACTGCACGGACCGTTTCAGATTAGCGGCTCAGGGCGAATAATGACTATGCTGGACAAGCTGCTGGCGGCGTTCGTTTTGCAGCGACGCATGAAGATTTCGGGCAAAGATTACGACCCGTGCTATGTGATTAAGTAAAACCGACTCTTAAGTTACTGATATACAACAAAAAATCGTGCAACCGCATTGTGATGCAGTTCCTGTGATTTATGGTGAATGACATTTAGCATTTGTTCAAAGGAATGACTGGGCAAATACATGTCAGATAGCAAGCACATGAAGTGGCCGGAAAGCTACGGTACGGAAGCCGGGCAAGACGCCAACGACAAGGACGCAACGCTGGACAGCAAAGAGCCAGCTGCGAATGACGCGGATGGGTGGCAGCAGTATCGTCGCTGGATATCGAAAGCGCCAACACCTCGTGGACGACGTTCGGGTATTGATCCTTCTTTGTACTCCTGGAAAGGCTATCGTGACTGGTCGGACCAGGTGAAGCGCAATTGGTCAAAGGATCAAGACAGCAACGAATAAGCGTTCGAAACAACACACTGTATATTCTAAGACGCCGGCCAAGTGCCGGCGTTTTACGTAATAAGGTAACGCCATCATGGCCGGCCGGCCGACTGTGAAATGAGTCCGCAAAAACACCGGAACTGCGTCTTACTTTTGGGCAAAAGGACCGTTCTGAGGCAAGTTCTAAAGCAAGCTGTGACATGCCTCACGGAGTGACAAACCCAGTCTACTTATAGTTCATTCACCACCTGAAAAACTGATGACGTGAGTATGACAAAGAAGCATCCAAAAGATGAATCGCCAATAGAGGCGCTAACGAGCGAATCAGCCCGCCAACGCTGGGAGCTGTTTCATCGTGCCATCGCGCACGCCAAGGAATCCAATAACGCATTACTGGATGATGGCGACTCGCGCAGCGTGGATACAGAAAGCGCCGGCCCCCTGCTGACTATCGTCCGCTAGACAAAGACAACAAAGGCCTATTCGTTGGAACGATTCTTACTGTATCTCGACGATCTTGACGACCTCTACGGAATGGTCGGACTGATCAATGAGCGGCTGCGCCGTTTCGTCTACGCCCTGTTCAAGTACCTGTTGCTAAGTGCGGGGGTGGTAGCAGGCGTATGGCTTGCACTACTTCATCCGCCGATTGCTCTTGCGACCTCCCTCCTGTTATTCGTAATGCTGTTGTATCGATCAGCCACCGCGCCGGCCGTGAGCTGGCCGCAAACCGCCTGAAAAAACCTTGCCCGAACCACCCACGCGGCCTTGAAATAGGCTGTGAAGCCTATATCGTATCTGTCCCTTTCTACGTTGGGAGACGATTGCGTGAGCAAGCAGCGCGAAACCCTTGGATTTCAGACCGAAGTACGTCAGCTACTACAGCTGATGATCCATTCTCTGTACAGCAACAAGGAAATTTTTCTGCGTGAGCTGATTTCGAATGCATCGGACGCGGCGGACAAGCTGCGCTTTGAGGCATTGGCTAACCCTGACTTGTCGGCGGACGACACCGATCTCGGCATTAGTATCGAGGTCAATAAGGCTGAGCGTACGCTGTCTGTAGTTGACAACGGGATTGGCATGTCTCGCGATGAGCTTATCGATAACCTCGGCACAATCGCGAAATCGGGTACCGCTGAATTCTTGCAGCAGATGACCGGTGACAAGCAACACGACGCGCACCTGATTGGTCAGTTCGGAGTTGGATTCTACTCAGCATTCATTGTTGCCGACAAGGTGTCTGTACAAACGCGCCGCGCTGGCGCGGATGCCGATGCCGCCGTACATTGGGAATCTGCGGGCGAGGGCGAGTTCACGATAGAGAATATTGAGCGCGAAGAACGTGGCACAAGAGTTACATTGCACCTGAAGGATGACGAATCCGAGTTTGCTGAATCCCCCCGCATTGAGTCGTTGATTCGAAAATATTCCGACCATATCGGTTTCCCCGTTTCATTGTCCGCCATCGATGAAGAATCGGCCGAGGCAAAAATTGTCAATTCAGCGACCGCGCTTTGGACGCGCTCGCGCTCTGAGGTCACAGAGGATGAGTACAAGGAGTTTTATAAACACCTGTCTCACGACTTCGCCGACCCGTTGACCTGGAGTCACAACCGCGTAGAGGGAAAGCGAGAATATACGAGCCTGCTCTATATACCGGGCGCGGCGCCGTTCGATATGTGGAACCGGGAAGCTCCGCGCGGCCTGAAACTCTATGTGCAGCGCGTGTTTATCATGGATGATGCAGAGCAGTTCCTGCCGCTATATTTGCGCTTCGTAAAAGGCGTAGTTGATTCTTCCGATCTGCCACTGAATGTCTCGCGTGAGCTACTACAGCAAAACCCGGATCTGACGGCGATGCGCAGTGCGCTGACTCGCCGCGTGCTGGACATGCTGAAGAAAATAGCGGCGGATAAAGAGGACTACCAGAAATTCTGGGGTGAGTTCGGTCAGGTACTCAAGGAAGGTCTTGTTGAAGATAGTGGCAACAAAGACAAGCTTGCAAAATTACTGCGATTCGCGACAACGCATAACGATAACGACACACAGGACCAGTCGCTGGACGACTATCTGCAACGCGCCAAAGACGAGCAACAAAAAATCTACTACATACTGGCCGAGACCTACGCGACGGCAATTGCCAGTCCACACATAGAACAGTTGCGAAGTCGCGGCGTCGAGGTGTTGCTGTTGACGGATCGAATCGATGCCTGGTTGGCAGAGAGCCTGGCTGAATATGAAGGTAAGACACTGGTCGACGTCGCTCGCGAGGCGCTCGATATACCGGATGAAGGCGATGAAAAAGCACAGGACGAACTCGACGACAAGCAAAAGAGCCTGCTGCAGAAAATGCAGGGCAAACTCAGTGAGCGAGTTGAATCTGTGACCGCCAGTCGCCGACTGGTCGATTCACCGGCCTGCGTGGTAGCAAGTGAACAGGACCTCAACCCGCAGGTACGACGCATGCTTGAGGCCAGCGGCCAGGAGCTGCCAGCAGCGAAACCGATTCTGGAAATAAATATCGGACACCCACTGGTAACCCGATTGTCCGGTGAGACCGATGATGGGCGATTCGGCGCATTATCGAATATCGTGCTGGACCATGCGCTACTTGCGGAAGGCTCGCAGCTTCCGAATCCCGCGGAATACGTGCAACGGATGAACGAGTTTTTGCTGGGCACCGATAATGGGGCAGACAATGAATAGTCCTGACGACGAGAAGATGCGCGCCAAACTGGATGACGAGCAATTTAATGTCACGCAGAACGCGGCAACAGAACGTGCGTTTACAGGCAAGTACGTCGACCACAAGGCGGACGGCACCTATCGCTGTGTTTGCTGTGATGCTGCGCTGTTCAATTCGGATCACAAATATGACTCGGGCTCGGGTTGGCCGAGTTTTTGGCTACCAATGGCGGGAGATGCGGTGAGCGTTAAAGAAGATACGAGTCTCGGTATGGTGCGGCGTGAGGTCGTGTGCAAGAATTGCGACGCGCACCTGGGTCACGTTTTCGAAGATGGCCCGCAACCAAGTGGTTTACGATACTGCATCAACTCCGCATCCCTGGACTTCAAGGACTCAGAAGAATGAACAAGTATTTTGTACCCGTTATGATAGTTGCTGCCATGGCATTGTCGGCATGTAATACACCGGAAGGGGAGAGTGCAGCAGCGAACCACTCAGCTGCTGATACAGATATAGCGACCGTGAAGCTGGACTGTCCGATTGCTGATGAATCGGGAAATATAGACGTTGCTCCGGGTTTGTCTGCGAGGATAGTGAAATCCGGCTATGGTCGTGCGGCAGTAAAAGGCGACTACGCAGATACCAACGTGTGGCTCTGGCAGTTTGATGAGACCGCTGCAGACCGTCGCGGGCAATTCGTTTGGGAATCAGGTGCCAACATCTTTCAATTCCAGCTTGGTGCTGGCCAGGTGATCAAAGGTTGGGACCTGGGCGTGCCGTGCATGCTTGAGGGCGAAACACGCGAACTCGTAGTAGCGTCAGATCTTGCCTACGGTGCGGCAGGGCGAGGCAGTGCGATTCCGCCTAATACACCGCTTATTTTCACTATCGAGCTGTTAAAACTAACCGCAGCCGAATGATACTGATCGCCAAGTGCGAGCTCTAAGTTAGTCGGCATCTGTCAGAGCAATTTCGATGCGACGATTGAGGCTGCGCCCATAGCGGGTGCTGTCGTCAGCGATCGGTGTGCTTGATCCCACGCCGGTGACTCGCAGGCGCTCGCGAGCAACTCCGCCTCTGACGATGTAATCACCTACGGCGTTCGCGCGTTGCAGGCTCAGGCGTTGATTCCATGCCGCGTTGCCCGATGAATCGCTGTGCCCGGTAATCGAAAGCCATCCATTGTTGCAAGTGTTCGCGAGCGCGATGACCCGATCCAGTCGCGGGTATGCTGAACTTCGAAAACTGGCACTGGATTCTTCGAAATTAATTGAGCCCAACTCGAATGCAGCGAAAGCACGCCCGCACACTTCCGACGAATTGACCCTGGGATCAACGAAGAGTGTGTCGGTGCTAACAGAGACATGAGGTGGCAGGGTGCTTTTCAGAGCCCTCAGGCGGCGTTGCCACGCCAGGTTGTTGATCGTGACACCGTGAATGGTGATTTCATCAGGGGATAAATCGGCCTGCGCAGATACGGTTTCCGCGAGCAAATAGAGGACCTGGAGCGTAGTGTTCTCCCAGTGGAGGGGTGTGATGCCAAGTGGCTGGAAATCGTCGAGGACCGGGTCTCCGGGATAGGAAGATGCGGCGAGCTGCAGCAGGCTTTGCTCATGTTCCAGGGACATGGTGTGGCCAGACAGTCTCAATTCACCCTGATGCCAGTTGATCTGAAACTGTGGTGCCTGTGCGGGTAGCGGTTCGCTTACAGGAGTGGCCGTCTGCTCACCTTTGTCGAGCAGCGGTGCAACAGCGAGACCACCGGCGAGAACGGCGGCGGCGACGGTCCTAGTCGCCGAGATCTTGATCACGTAATTCCCGCGCTTGTCCTATCCAGTCTTCGCGGTAAATGCGACTACGGAAGCCCTTCAGGCGTTTCGCAATACGATCGATATCATATTCACTCATATCCTCGATCTGCTGGAAGCGGAATATGCCCAGTTCATTGAGCGTCTTTTCGATGGCCGGACCGATGCCCTTGATGGCTTTCAGATTATCTCGTGCACTATTGACATGTGCATCCGTCGATTGCTCGTCGTCGTCGTCATCGTCGTCCTGCATCTCGGCTTCGGATACGAGATCGACTTCTTCGTCGGGCTCATCGTCTACAGCATCATTTTCATCGGGATCATTCGATGCATCACGACCGTCGGTCAAGGTGTCAGGGTTACGCACCGGTTCGATGCGGGTTGAATTCGGTTCAGCTGATTGCTCGAGCTCGGCGATGCGCTCTTCGGCGGCGGTCAGGTCTGCCTGCAGTTGTTCCGCGTCCGCATTTTTCTGCCGAAATTTTTCAATGAGTGGCGGTAGTCTGTTCTGCCAGTTATCGAGTTCAAGCTGCAGCCTATTGATGCGTGCATCCTTCTCTTGCGTACTCGCGGTCTCGTCTTCCTTTGAATTCATGTCAGATTGCAATTGGTCGCGCTCAGTCATCGCTACTTCAAGATTGCCGCGGATATTCTTGATCTCGCGCTGTAACTCATCTCGGCGGGCGAAGGCCTCCTGGATCGCCTCGGATAGTTCCCGGGCGCGATTTTTCGCGTCTGTGTTGGAGGCCTGGTACTGACTGATCTGCTCCATTAGGGCCTTGTTCTGGTCCGTCAAACGATCATGTTCAGTGCGTTGCGCGTTTATCTGTTCCTGCCAGCCGGCGCTTACCGCTGCTTTCTCTTCCTGCGACCGATTGCTCCGGAGAATCCAGCCGACAATGGCGCCGATAACGGTCATCGCGGCGATTATGGCGATATGTACGACGTTGAGCTCAGGCATTGATTGCTTCCAACATTACATAAGATCATAATTTTACAGCAGTATTCACGAATCTATCCACCCCGGAATGCCCGATGCCCCAACCACCGCTCGCTGAAAGACTCTTTATCGACGGGCCCGTTGGCCGTTTGCAGGCTATTTTGGAGCTTCCGGTCGAGCAATCGCCGGTCGGCAGCGTCGTCGTTTGTCACCCGCACCCGCAGCACGGCGGGACGATGCATAACAAGGTCGCACACACCCTCGCGCGCGCTTTTGCACGCATGGGCTTTGCAGCGCTGCGCTTCAATTTCAGAGGAACAGAAGATAGTGAAGGTGAATACGACGGCGGAAATGGTGAGCTTGACGACGCACAGGCGGCTATTGAGTGGATGCGTGCGCATTATCCACAAGGGGCGTTTTGGGTTGCCGGGTTCTCATTCGGAGCCGCGATCGCGGTCAAAGCCGCGGTTCTCACCGAGGTCGATGGCCTGATCAGCGTCGCACCGGCTATATCCCGTTTCGCGTCGGGCCTTGATTCGCAGCCAAGGTGCCCGTGGCTTATCGTGCAGGGCGACCAGGACGAACTCGTGGATATCGACGAGACGGTCGAATGGGTCGACAAACTTGAGCCAGGACCAGAGCTGCTGGTCATACCGGACGGCGAGCATTTTTTTCACGGCAGATTGCTCGAACTGCGAGAAGCTGTCGCGCTCTTCGTGGAGGAGTCACAGGCATAAAAAAAGCCGGGACAAGCCCGGCTTCTCTGTAGGAGTGCGCCCTGTGCGCGAAACTTCGCGAGCATGACGCGCAATGGGCATCAAGCCGCACCTACATCAGACCATATCTTTCAGGCCCTTCAACGCAGAAACCTTAACAACCTTGGTTGCTGGCTTCGCCTTGAACATCATCTCTTCACCCGTGAACGGGTTGGTGCCCTTGCGAGCTTTGCGAGCTGGCTTCTTAACAACCCGCATTTTCAGCAAACCGGGAACGGTGAACATTCCTGCGGCGCCGCGGCCACCAAGATTCTTCTGGATCTGGCCGTTGAGTGATTCGAAAACTGCTGCTACGTCTTTGCGCGCCAAACCCGTGTCGTCAACAATCTTTGCGTAGATCTCAGACTTGGTTGGTGGCTTCTTGGTGTTTGCTGCCATGAAAAACTGACTCCTGGATAAAAACAAAAACGGGCTGCTGCCCGCAATGAAAGCAGCGCGACGATAACATATGTTTTCGGTGCGCGTAACCGAAGAAAGGCCTTTTATTCAAGGCCTGTCCGGGTATGGCGGAATGTGTTAGTCGCTGTAGAACTGTCTCTTGAAGCGAACTTTGGAAGCTATTTCTTCACCGTCAGGTTTGACGCTGATATCGAATACCAGAACTTCGCGATTGGCGACGGTTGTATCGCCGATGTAGTAGATAGCGACCGCTTCATCGCCTCCCTCTCGACCTTCCTTGATCTCACGCATTGTGATGTTCTTGAGTTGTCCCGTGAGATTAACCGTGTTGACAGAAACGTCCGCGACCGTCGGCGTACTATCCGATTTACGAATCACCGAAACATTCAGCATTGCGCGATTCTTGCTGCGAACGATGTTGTATTCGCGGGCAACTGCAGGTGGCAATTGGTCAGTTGACTGTGCACTGAAGTGTACGACGTGATTTCCGATATCTGCAGAGGTCGCTCCTGCGGGTTGTGCCTGAGGGACATCTCCGGAATCGCCGGGTCCGCCGCAAGCGGAAATCAGCGCAAACATGGAAATAAGTAGTGTTCTTCGAATCATGACACCTGCCCCCTCTGGTTCAAATCACTATAAACCATTTAGACCCGTATGAGGAATTGCTTGTTCCGTTGCGATTCCCCGCGCAGCAGCGTTAGCGTGGACGGCGCAATGCCAAGGTATTTGGCGAGCATTTTCCTGACGGCATTGTTTGCTTTGCCATCGGCTGGCGGGGCGGTAGTGCGAATTTGTAACTGCCCGTCGCGAATACCGGCAATCTCGCTGTGTTTCGCCCGCGGATGGACGCGCACCGCGATGACAATGTCCTCACCCTGCGGGCGGGTACATTGTTTCATTTCCGGGGCTAGATTGAGAATGGCAGGAATCCGCTGATAACGATAGTACAGGCGGTGAGTAAAATTACCGCGAATACCGGCGAAATATCGAATCCACCCAGCGGCGGGATGATGCGGCGAAATGGCCGCAACACCGGTTCGGTTATTGTACTGACGATTGCTGTCACCGGGCTGTACTGGCCGCGCGCTATCCAACTGAGAACGATGCGAATAATGATCGCATAGATGAACAGATTGACAGTGAGGACCAGCAATTTAATGACCGCCGCAAACGCCATGACACCCAATGGAGCTGAGGATCCAAATATTCTAAGCATCAACCAGATAGTCAGCATCTGAATGGCAAACGCGATCAGAATCGTCGCTGTGTCCAGGCGGCCAAAAGAAGGCAAAACTCTTCGTACCGGGATCACTATCGGCGATGTGATTCTCAAAATGCCCTGAGCAATAGGGTTTCGAAAGTCGGCTCGCAAGAATGGCAAAATCAAGCGCAATAATAAAACGAGCAGGACGATGCTGCTCACGGCATTGATGATATAGACGAGCGCGGACGCTAGATTGTTCGGCATGACTAGTCCTGACTGTTTTCGTGTGCCTGATCGGCGAGGTCGACCGCGCGGTCACGGGCGGCAATAACGGCAGCGCTGAAGATATCACGAAAGCCATGGGCGTCGAGGTGGTCGAATGCCGCCGCCGTGGTGCCGCCAGGTGAACGAACACGGGCAATTAGCGTGTCCATGGACTCTCCGGATTGCTCGGCCATTTCGCCAGCGCCACGTGCGGTCTCGAGGACCAGTGCGAGCGCTGATTCATGATCCAGACCAAGCTCTACAGCAACGTTCACGAGCATGTCGACGAGCAGATAAAAGTAGGCCGGTCCGGTACCGGAGACAGCAGTTACCGTATCGATATCGTCTTCGCTCGCGACAGTAACGACAGGTCCGGTTGTTGAAACAATGTTGTTCGCCGCTCGCCGTTGTTGCTTACTGGTTTTGTCGTTGGCATACATGCCGGACACACCGAGCCGCAGCAACGCCGGCTGGTTGGGCATGACGCGTACGACGGAGAGCTCGCCACCTAGCCAGGAGTCGATGTCGTTACTGCGCACACCCGCGGCGACGGAGATGATCAGGGGTCTGGTTTGTTGCACAGCAGCTGCCAGCGGTTTGCAAACAGCAGAAAGAATCTGCGGCTTGACGGCTAGCACCACGCACTCAGCTTCGCGTACGACTTCTGCATTGCTGTCGCTCACGATAGCGCCCGGAAACTCGTTTGCCAGACTATCGCGATTTTCCGCAACAGGGTCTGAGATCAACACGTGACCCGGCTCGTACCCTGCTGCCAGCATTCCGCCAACCAGAGCGCGTGCCATGTTGCCGCCACCGATAAATGCAACTTTCCCGTAATCCATAGTTTCTGTCAGCTCTTGTTTCTTTCACCAAATAACGCCGTACCAATTCGCACGACGGTAGCACCTTCAAATATCGCCGCACGATAATCGCCGCTCATGCCCATCGACAAGGTATCCGTCATCACGCCATTATCACGCAGCTGCCCGGCGAGTTCACGAAGCCTCGCGAATGGTAGTCGTTGTTCGTCGAACTCGGCTCTTATCGCGGGCAGACACATTAGGCCGCGAAGCGCGATATTCGGTAATTCGGCACAGGCTGCAGCGAGATCCGGCAGGGAGTCAATCGGGATTCCGGACTTGTCGACCTCATTGTCAACATTGATCTGCAAGCAGATGTTCAACGGCCCGAGCGCCTCAGGTCGTTGCTTGCTGAGGCGTTCTGCCGTCTTCAATTTGTCGATGGTGTGAACCCAGTCAAAGTTCTCGGCGACCACACGTGTTTTATTGTTCTGCAGGTGCCCGATGAAGTGCCAGATCAGGTTATTACCCTGGGTTTTGGCTATTTTTTCGAGCCCTTCCTGGACGAAGTTCTCGCCGAAATCGCGTTGGCCTGCGTTCGCGGCATCCAGAATCTTCGAAACAGGCTGTTTCTTGCTCACGGCGAGCAATTTAACAGCATCTGGCTGGCGCCCGGCTTCGGTGGCACAAAACGCCACTGAATCTCGGATCGAGGCTAGGTTTTCCGTGACTCCAATCACGTTTTAGTCCGGTTGCTTCGCTATACTAGGCTTAATTCAGTTCCGGGTTATGGTAAGTCCGGCTACTCAGAAAGAGGGAGAAATATGGCCGTCGACGTTGCTCAACTATTGTCGTTCACGGTAAAGAACAATGCCTCCGACCTGCACTTGTCAGGTGGTGTGCCGCCTATGATTCGCGTTGATGGTGACATCAAACGCATCAATATGCCGGCGCTCACCCACAAGGACGTCAATAGCATGGTGTACGACATCATGAATGACAAGCAGCGTAAAGACTACGAGGAATTTCTCGAGACTGATTTCTCTTTCGAAATTCCGAAATTGGCGCGTTTTCGAGTAAACGCATTCAATCAGAATCGTGGTTCAGCGGCGGTATTTCGAACTATTCCGTCAGAGATATTGACGCTCGATGATCTCGGCGCGCCACCGATCTTCAAAGACCTTGCGATGCATCCGCGGGGAATCGTGCTGGTCACCGGGCCTACGGGCTCCGGTAAATCGACGACTCTTGCTGCGATGGTCGACTATATTAATGACAACAAGCCTGACCATATTCTCACTATCGAGGATCCGATCGAGTTTGTGCATGAATCTAAGAAATCTCTGATCAATCAGCGCGAAGTGCATCGCGATACTCTGGGCTTCAATGAAGCGTTGCGCTCAGCCCTGCGTGAAGACCCCGATGTAATCCTGGTCGGCGAGCTCCGCGATCTGGAAACTATTCGTCTGGCATTAACGGGTGCTGAAACTGGTCACCTGGTGTTCGGCACATTACATACGAGCTCCGCCGCCAAGACCATCGATCGTATTGTTGACGTGTTCCCGGCTGCAGAGAAAGAAATGGTTCGTGCGATGTTGTCCGAGTCGCTGCGGGCCGTAATTTCACAGACTTTGCTCAAAAAGGTCGGTGGCGGTCGAATCGCCGCGCACGAAATTATGGTCGGAACGCCTGCGATCAGAAATCTGATCCGTGAGGGCAAGATAGCGCAAATGTATTCAGCGATTCAGACGGGCCAGGGTGTCGGAATGCAGACGCTCGATCAGAATCTCAAAGACTTGTTGACGAAAGGTCTCATCAACAAGGAAGAGGCACGATTTCGAGCTGCCAATAAGGAAAATTTCTAGGGCTGCACTTATCCGGAGCAGCTTGATTGGAGTAAAGAACGATGGAACGCGAGCAAGCGGTACGACTAACGCAAAACCTGTTGCGTAAGATGGTCGAACGGGACGGGTCGGACTTATTTATCACGGCGTCTTTCCCGCCGGCGATCAAGGTCGATGGCACGATCCACAAAGCGACGGACACGCCGTTGTCGGCTGATCAGGCGGCGATCATGGTGCGTTCAATCATGAACGACAAGCAGATTAAGGAATTTGACGCGACCAAAGAGGCGAACTTCGCGATTGCGCCGCAAGGAATCGGTCGTTTCCGTGTTAGCGCATTTATTCAGCAGGGAATGGTTGGCGCGGTACTCAGAACCATTACGACAGAAATCCCAACCCTGGAAGACCTTGAACTGCCACCGATCTTAAAAGACGTCGTGATGAACAAGCGCGGTCTTTGCATCATCGTCGGCGGTACCGGTTCAGGTAAGTCAACAACGCTCGCTGCGATGATCGGTCATCGCAACAAGAATTCGCGCGGCCATATCGTTTCGATTGAGGATCCGATTGAGTATGTGCATCCTCATGAGGGCTGTGTCATTACACAGCGCGAAGTCGGGGTCGATACGGATTCCTGGCATGCGGCATTGAAGAACACTTTGCGGCAGGCTCCCGACGTTATTCTCATCGGCGAGATTCGTGACAAGGAAACGATGGAATACGGCATCCAGTTTGCCGAAACGGGTCACCTGTGCCTCGCGACTCTGCACGCCAACAGCGCCAACCAGGCGCTCGATAGAATTATCAACTTTTTCCCTGACGAGCGACGTCAGCAGTTATTGATGGATTTATCGCTGAATGCCAAAGCATTCGTGTCGCAACGCCTCGTGCCACGCGAGGGTGGCATCGGCCGCGTTGCCTCAATGGAAATCATGCTCAACACGCCATTGATTCAGGATTTGATCTTCAAAGGCGCGGTCGGCCAGATCAAGGAAATCATGGCCAAGTCAACGCGACTGGGCATGCAGACATTCGACCAGTCGCTGTTTGCGCTTTATGAGGAAGGCACGATCTCCTACGAAGAGGCCATGCGTAATGCCGATTCGAAGAACGAGTTGCGTCTGCGTATTAAGCTTGAAAGCAAGCGCGACTCGACGGCTGCTGATCAGCAGTCCGAAAGTTTGCGCATCATGGAAGAGGATTCGGCCCAGATTTTCTGAGCCAACAGGGACAGTGAATAAATGAACGTCAAACCGCTATTCAAGTTAATGGTTGAGAAAAAGGCTTCGGATCTTTTCTTCGCACCGTTCTCTCCGGCCAAGATCAAGATCGAAGGCAAGATCATGCCGGTTAACAAGCTGGAAATGACGCCCAAGATGGTGAAGCAGGCGGCGTTCGAGCTCATGACCGAAGATCAGATGGATCAGTTCAACAAGGAACTGGAAATAGACTTCGCTTTGTCAGAGAAGGGTCTTGGGCGATTTCGTGTCAACGTTTTTCATCAGCGTGGCAGTGTCTCGATGGTCCTGCGATACATCACGTCAGATTTACCAACGCTGGATGAACTCGGCATGCCGGAACAGCTCAAGGAGCTGGTCATGTTGCGGCGCGGATTAATACTGATGGTGGGCGCTACGGGCGCCGGCAAATCAACCACGCTTGCGGCGATGATCAACCATCGCAATGAAAAAACCTCGTCTCATATCATTACGATCGAGGATCCGATCGAATTTCTGCACCCCAACAAGCAATCGATCATTAACCAACGCGAAGTTGGCCTGGATACCAAATCTTACAACCGCGCGCTGAAGAGTGCGGTGCGTGCAGCGCCGGATGTTATTCAGATTGGTGAGATTCGTGATACTGAGTCTATGCGTGCCGCTTTGGATATGGCCGGTACCGGTCACCTTGTCCTGGCGACAGTGCATTCCAATAATGCGGCGGAAACGCTGGACCGAATCATTAACCTGTTCCCGCAGGAACAGCATGGGCAAGTCTTTATGGATTTGGCTCATTACCTGCGAGCCATATTGGCACAACGCCTGGTACGGGCCCGAAACGGCAAGCGCGTAGCCGCCGTTGAGCTCATGTTGAATACGCCACACATCAAGGACCTGATTCTTAAGGGCGATATTTCCGCCGTCAAGGAAGCGCACAAGGATAGTGGCGAGCAGGGCATGGTGACGTTCGACGATGCGCTCCTGGATCTCTACAAGCTGGGCACTATCACCATGGATGAGGCGATGTCACATGCTGATTCTCGGGCTAACCTTGAGGCCAAGGTTAACTTTGGTGGGTAGAAACGCGTACTAATTCGCCAGCTCGCTCGCTAGGTATGTGCTGGCTGCCGGCCTTGTTTTCCTGATCAGGCCGCCAAGTAAGTCATGTTTGCTAATCTTTTTGTCAAGTTTGCTTGACATGATTGGTTTGTCACGGTATCGTGAGTCAAGTTAACCTTACATTAGGACAAAGGAAATTGACTTATGAATAAGAAATCAACGGACGTCAGTGATTGGGAGGCGAGCACCGCGAAAAACACGACTCGAGTCATGATATGGGCTCTGGCCTGGGTTTTGACCACGGCTTTGGCTGCGTTCGGCCCCAAATTTATTTGGGATTTCCACACTGGATTAACGATTCTCGGTGTTCTGATCAATGTCGGAGTTGGCTTTGGAATGATCTTCGCGACCAAACGGCACCTGCAGGGCATGGATGAAATGCACCAGAAAATATTTCGCGACGCAGCTGTATTGTCACTGGGTGTCGGATTGATATGTGCTTCCAGCTACGAGCTGCTGGAAGACATACAGCTCATTACTGCCCAACCAGAAATTTCGCACGTGATGATTCTGATGTGCCTCACATTCCTCGTTGGCATGATCGCCGGCCACAGGAAATACCGATGAAGAATCGTCTCAAAGTACTGCGAGCCGAGCGTGACTGGACGCAGGCTCAGTTAGCGGCTGAGCTTGAAGTCTCACGACAGACGGTCAACGCTATCGAAAAAGGTAAATTCGATCCCAGCCTGCCGCTGGCATTCAAAGCCGCCAGATTGTTTGGTGCGTCTATTGAAGAAATTTTCCATGACGACGCGGCCAGCTAGAAACACCGCGATCGAGTGCTACCAAACTACGCTTGAAGCCTCGAACACCGGACCATCCACGCAAACACGTTTCATCGCCTCGCCGTTGGCCGTTTTGATCTTCACGGCGCATCCGGCACAACCACCTATGGCGCAAGCCATGAACTCCTCAAGCGAGACCTGGCATGGCAGGTCATACTTAGCCGCCAGTGTCGCAACGGCTTTGAGCATGGGTGTCGGGCCACAGGAGAATATTTCCACTTCGCGAAGTTCGTCCGGAGTCAAAGTTGTTAACCACTTATCTGCCAGGTCTGTGACATAACCGTCGAAGCAACCGTCGAAACCGGCAAGCGTCGCGAGTCGGCACGGGATGTTCCAGTCTTCGAGCAGTGACATTGTAGTGTCTATCTCGTCACCAACCCAGGGCGTTTTGAGCTGCGACTTCTCGAGCTCTGCCGGAAACGGTAGTTCGGAACCCAGTATGGCCAACGGCGCCCAGTCGCCGTCTTGCTGGCGCAAAGAGTCTGCGACGAAAATCATCGGCGGAATTCCGACGCCACCACCTATCAGGAGTGTTCTTGGGCGATCAGAAGAAGGACGGAATGGTTGCCCTATCGGGCCGAGTATGTTGATCGAGTCGCCGGGCCGTTTCTTCGACAGCCACCGAAGGCCCTTGCCGACAATTTTGTAGAGTATCTCTATGCAGTCGCCGTCGACGCGCATTATCGACAGCGGCCGGCGCATCGGTAACGTGTCGTCGCAGGTCACATGAACAAAACTTCCAGGCTGTGCGGCAGCTGCACACTTTGGTGAGCGGATGCGCATGACATATTGGTCGCCTGGAAAGTTGTCGACCTCAAGGACTTCACCCTCTTCAACGAAGACGGTGTCGCGATTGCGCTGTGCTTGTTGCTGAGCGGCTGTCGTCACCGCGCGCTCATAATCTTGCCGATGCGATCCAGTACCGCCATGCGTACAGCGACGCCATTAGTGACTTGTTTGGTAACAACAGAACTTGGGCCATCGGCAAGCGAGCCTTCAATTTCGATACCCCGATTCATGGGGCCGGGATGCATCACGATTGCGTCGGGTTTCGCATATTTCATGCTCTCGTGGCTGACCCCAAAGTTCGCAAAGTACTCATCAATGCCGGGAACACCATCGAGATTGCCAATCCGTTCACGTTGGATACGCAGCGCCATAACGACATCCGCGTCTTTAAGCCCGTCTTTAAGATTGTCCGCGATACGAGTGCCGGGAAAGCGACTTGAGTCAGGTGCGAGTGCCGGTGGCGAGATCAGGCGCAGCTCGCCGACTCCCATAGTTTGCAGAGCCTCAGAAGCAGACATCGCGACGCGGGAGTGTTGAATGTCACCAACAATGGCGACGACCAGGTTCTTAAAATCGGGGTTGTGCTGGCGAATTGTCAACAGGTCGAGCAGGCCTTGGGTCGGATGCGAGATATCCGACTCGCCTGCATTCAGCACGCTGACATGGTCTTTCACGTTGCGAGCGATATAAGCAGGTACGCCGTCACTCGCATCACGCACCACCATAATGTCGACTTGCATGGCCTCGAGCGTATAGATCGTGTCGAGGATGCTCTCACCTTTCTTGCGCGATGAGGTGTTCACATCGAGATTCAGTACATCCGCACCGAGGCGGCGACCTGCCAGATCAAAGGATGCACGGGTGCGGGTACTGGGTTCGAAAAACAGATTGCCGATCGTGCGGCCTGCCAGAGACTGGCTGCGCGCGGGAAGTGCGCCGGGTGTCGTGAGATAGCCCTCGGCTGCGTCCAGCAAATCGGTTAACAGTGTCGCGTCGATACCCTTTAATGACAATAAATGTCGCAGGTTACCGTTCTCGTCGAATTGCAGTGTCGCGTCGTCTTGCTTCATCGCGGGGGCATTCTACCCGCATGAGAGGTATCTTTCAGCGATAAATACGGCTGCTGCGCTATCTATCGATTCCTTCGATATGCGACCGCGTCTGCCGTCGGCTCTGGCCTCTCTTAACGCTTGTTTTGCGGCGACCGAGGTATAGCGTTCATCGACGGTATCGACGCGTAGCTCGTAACGCCGCAAGTCCTCGATAAAAGCCTCAATCGGTTCCTGCATGTCACTTGGAGAACCATCCGCGTGGGACGGCATGCCGACGACAATGGCACTCGGCCGCCATTCTTTGATCAGAGCAGCAATAGCATCGTGATCGACGCCGCCGTCGCGATTGGCGACTACGCCCAGCGGGCTTGCGGACCCTGTTACATCCTGACCGATCGCGACACCAATGCGGCGCAAACCAAAATCAAAAGCAAGGATTGTCCTGGGCTGGGACAAGTCAGGCGTGGCCAGCGTCCGGAGAAATGCTGGCAATATCGACGCCCAGCAATCGCGCAGCAGAATTCCAGCGGTCCTCAAAGGGTGTATCGAAAACCAGCTCCGGTGTGGCCGTAACGTTGAGCCAGGAGTTGGCCAACATCTCTTCCTCGAGTTGTCCCGGTTCCCAACCAGCGTAACCAATCGCGACCAGCGATTTTTGCGGGCCGTCGCCCGTGGCCATCGCATCAATTACGTCACGAGAAAGCGTCAGTTTAATGACATCGGATACTGCGAGCGTATTTTCGAAACTGTGCTCATTACCATGGAGTACGAAGCCGCGCTCAGTACCAACGGGACCACCCGACATTACCGGACTGCTCGCAGCGTCGGGGTCGGCATCCTCAACAGCAAGTTGATCGAAAAGACCGGACAATTTCAGGGCCAGCGGACGATTGATGATAATGCCAAGTGCGCCGTCGTCGTTATGTTCGCAGATCAAAGTGACAGTCGTGCTGAAATTCGGGTCAGCCATGCCAGGCATTGCGATAAGTAATTGATTTGTAAGAACGCTGTCCGAATCCATGAATCTAGTATCTGCGCTCGCGCGCTTCGGCACAAGCAAGTTCCTGTGCTTATTCTGCGCTGCTCGTTGCGAGCTGATCAGCGAACAGCCATTTGTACTCAAATCGTAGGACGTCGTATTCGACGCCTACTTCTGTTGGGAAGGGATCGAAGGGAGAGGCGCGTTGCAAAATATCGAGCGCGGCCAGATCGAGTACGGTCGAACCACTGGATTTGCGGATGACAGCCTCGCTTAAGTTACCGGATGCGTCAATCGCGACCATGAGGGTCGGGCTGCCGGAAATATCGTCAAGTTCACCGAGCTGTGGCAGGTAGGAGTTACCGACAGTTTCAATGCGGCGCTTCCAGTTATCAAGGTAGGCGGCGATTACGGACTCACGAGTATCCGCACTGATAATCAGTTGCCGCGGCTCGTCATCACGGATCAGCATCGTCGCCTGCGCATCCTGTGGCAAGGGCAGGGTGACTTCGCTACCCGCTTCCATTGCTATGGCCGTACTCGTTTCCGGTCTTGGATCCGATCGCGGATCAATCTGGATCTGGCGGTCGCTGGAATCATCCGTGGCGAGCACTTCGTCGGCAGATCGCAGATGTTCCTGCGCGTCCAGAACCGCTGTGCCATCGTCCTGGCCCTCATTGTCGACGGGCATTGCGCTCTGCAGGGGCGCCGTCGGGCGAACCTGCTCGGTGGTATTGCCGCCACCTTCCTGGCTTGCCTGTGCCAGATAGGCCGCTTCATCAGGGCGATCGATTTGTTGGTCGGTATCGGCAACGATCGTGACTTCCAGCGAAATGGCGTTCGCAAAGCGGTCTGCGATATCCGGGTTGAAAGTGACGCCAATAATCAGAATTCCATGCACCAGTGCGGCGAGGAACAGCATTGCTGGCAGCCGATCAGGAACGTCCGGTGCAACGAGTCGCAGCTCGTCGAGAGGATCTGTGTGTAGCGCGATGTTGGCCATAATCGCGCGAATAATCCGATAATTCGCTTACATAAACAAGCGACTAGCCGAGGTTCTTTTCGATGGCGTCGAACATAAGTCCCGCAATATTCAGGTCAAATTCGCGGTCGAGTTCGCGGATGCCGGTCGGGCTGGTCACATTGATCTCGGTCATATAGTCGCCGATAACATCGATGCCGGCGAATAAGACACCTTGCTGGCGAAGAACTGGCCCGACCTCGGCGCAAATTAGTTTGTCAGCATCCGACAGCGCCTGTCCCTTCGTCGTCGCTCCCGCAACGATATTGCCGCGATTGTCATCTCCAGTCGGTATGCGTGCGAGCGCGTAGGGAACCGGCTCGCCGTCGACGAGCAGGATGCGTTTGTCCCCGAGCGAAATTTCGGGAATATAGACCTGCGCGATAGCAAATTGCTGCCCGTAGTCGGTCAAGGTTTCAAGAATTACGTTAGCGTTATCGTCACCTTTTTGGATGACGAAAATCGAACGGCCACCCATACCGTCGAGCGGCTTCACGACGATTCGACCGTGCTCAGCAAGAAATTCTTTCATCTCACTCATGGACCTGGTAACCAGTGTCAATGGCGTGCAATCGGGGAACCAGGCGGTATAAGCCTTCTCATTCATGTCGCGCAGCGCCTGCGGCGCGTTGACAACCAGGGCGCCTGCCAAAGCAGCGCGATCGAGAATGTAGGTCGTATATACGTACTCCATGTCGAATGGCGGATCCTTGCGCATCAGGATAACGTCAAGATCGCCGAGTTCGATATCCCGCTGCTCGCCGAAATCGAACCAGTCGTCGTTGTTATCGCGAACATTGAGTCGCGTTGCACAACCCATGGCCTTGCCTGACAGCATGCGCAAATCCCGCTGCTCAAAATAATATATTTCCGAGTCGCGGCGCGAGGCCTCCAGCAGCATCGCCAGGGATGAGTCTTTCTTGGCTGTGATCGACCCGATGGGGTCCATCACGATGCCTGTTTTGAAGGGTTTTTGAGCCATCTATTAAGCTTATGGAGTCGTTTCGGTGGGAGGCCGCCAACTATACCGTGAA
Organism: Woeseiaceae bacterium; assembly: GCA_021773055.1. Classification (GTDB taxonomy): domain Bacteria; phylum Pseudomonadota; class Gammaproteobacteria; order Steroidobacterales; family Woeseiaceae; genus UBA1847. The sequence goes on along the minus strand of JAJFKV010000028.1, from coordinate 42,745 downwards.
ACCTGTCGTAAGCACCGGAAATATCATGATTTTGCGTATAGTGGCGCGCGTCGTAGCGGGACTTATGTCAATATGGTAAAAGTCGCATTTGAACATGGGGAAATCTGGTGTCAGCTAACGCATCGCGAAGCCTGAGCGGGCTCAAAATACTTGTCATAGACGATAGCAAGACCATCCGCCGAACAGCAGAAACCTTGTTAACCAAAGAGGGATGTCAGGTGTTCACCGCGATCGATGGCTTTGATGCTTTGTCCAAGATTGCCGATCACCAACCGGATCTGATTTTCGTCGATATCATGATGCCGCGTCTTGACGGCTATGAAACCTGTTCATTGATAAAACACAACAAAGCATTCAAGCAAACGCCCGTTATCATGCTGTCGAGCAAGGACGGCCTGTTCGATCGAGCACGCGGCCGCATCGTTGGCTCCGAGCAATACCTGACCAAGCCCTTCACGAAAGACGAGCTGCTTGGCGCAATCTCCAATCAGATTAACTAAGGAATTTTAGATGGCAGTTGTACTCATCATTGATGATTCGCCAACTGAGCTGCATTTGTTTCAGAACATGCTTGAAAAAGCCGGTTTCGATACGCTTGTCGCCGACAGCGGTGAGGAAGGCCTGAAGGCCGCCAGGACCGCGCGCCCCGATTGCATTCTGATGGATGTTGTTATGCCAGGCATGAATGGTTTCCAGGCAACCCGGCAACTGACGAAAGACCCGATGACTGCATCCATACCGGTCATCATGATTACGACAAAGGATCAGGAGACCGACAAAATCTGGGGAATGCGCCAGGGAGCCGTCGAATACCTGGTCAAGCCGATTGCGGGCAAAGAACTTGTCGCATTGATCAATACGGTGATGGCAGCCTGAATGGGTAATTCCGCAGATCTCGCGGCATTGGTTGAGCAGCCCTTCGAGTTGTTGCAGGAAATGGAGCGCCGCAGTCGCACTGCGCACGCTGGTCAGGGTGTGGGCGCCATGCCGTCCGAATGGGTGGGTGTTGGATTCCGCATTGGTGAAGAGCAGTTTGTTGCTAGTCGCGAGCATGTCCGTGAAGTACTGATGCTGCCCGAATCGATGACCCGGGTCCCCGGGGCTACCCGCTGGATGTTGGGCATCGCGAATCTGCGCGGCCACCTGCTGCCGCTGGTCGACGTCAAGCTGATGCTTGGAAGCGGCAGAACAACGTTGCGGCGCACGACCCGTGTCATATCAGTTAACCACCGTGAAGTACCGGCCGGGCTCGTCGTTGACGAAGTCCTGGGGTTCCGGCGTTTCATGGATCATGAATTTGCAAATGAAGCTCAGGAAACGATCGTACGCTGCGATCGATTCTTGGCCGGGGTCTACCAACGTGGTGACGACTCCTGGCCGGTTTTTAATTTGTTTGATCTAGTCGAAAGCAATGTGTTCCTGCAGGCAGCTGCGGAATGAAGGTGAGTCATGGCCAGTAATATCGACAATTCTTCCACTTTTAGAGCAGTCGCGGGGTTTGCCGCATTCCTGCTGATCGGTGCCGCCGCATTGATCTATTTTCAATCGGGAGGTGGCAGTCCAGCTGCACCGAAGCTGGCGGCTTTGTCGCAAGCTATCCCGGCGCAGGCCGCACGCGCTCTCAACGGCGACTCCGATGCATTCGATGAGCTGGAAAGTAGCATTAGGAGCGTTGCAAGCTTGCGGCGCACTGGCGCACCAGGACGCTCATCCGACTGGCAGCAACTTGAATCACGAGCGGCGGCGATACTGGCAAAGCGCACGGAAGTGGAAGCTGTGTTGGGAGCGGCGGGTCGCATGGGAACGGATGCGTCGTCGCTGCTTGAGCTCGGCAACGAACTTATGGATCGGTCCGGTGCGACAGCGGCCATTCAGGAATTTCAGCAACGCGCGAACCGAATTCGCGAAACGTCCGCGAACGTACTTGTGGATGGAGAAAGTGCGGCTAGCGCGATGGCTGAAGATATCGGTTACCTGAGAAATGTCACAAATGCATTGGACGGCGGGCCAAGTGACCTCGATATTCGTCCACTTAATGCGCAAGGCCGTGAGGTTGCGCTGGTGCCGGTCATCAGCAGCTTGTTGAGTCTGGAAGAACAGTCAACGTTGCTGGTTGGCAAAATAGGTCAGGTTAGCGGGCTTATGGACACACAAGCTGAGTTGTCTGCCAGTGCAAGCACATTGTTGCGTTCGGCTTTCGACTCCGCGGGTGGGACGACCGTATTACCGGGAGTCCTGAATATTCTATGGGTGCCGATCGGATTGGTCGGCGTTGCCGTCCTGTTAATTATTGGACTTCTCTTGTTGCACTCGAAGAGCGCAGTATTTGAACGCACAGCGCGGGAACAAGCGGACCAGAATGATCGCAACCAGCAGGCTATTTTGCGCTTGCTCGACGAGATGGGCAGTCTCGCTGATGGTGACCTGACAGTTGAAGCAACGGTTACAGAGGACATCACCGGTACGATTGCTGATTCATTCAATTTCGCGATCGAGGAGCTAAGAAAGCTCGTTGCCACCGTAAACGACACCGCGCTCATGGTTGATACGGCAAGCAAACAAACAGAAAACACAGCAGCGCATCTGGCGAAAGCAGCAGATAACCAGGCCAAGGAGATTAACGCAGCGACGGAATCCATCGTATCGATGGCGGCGTCGATCGAAGAGGTCTCAGGCAACGCTGAACGTTCCTCCGACGTTGCCCGCCACTCGGTGGAGGTCGCGCATAAGGGTGGTGAGGCGGTACGTCGAACGATCGACGGTATGAACGCTATTCGTGAAACGATCCAGGAAACGTCGAAACGCATCAAGAGACTCGGAGAGAGCTCTCAAGAAATCGGCAACATAGTCGAACTCATTAATGACATTGCCGAGCAGACCAATATCCTGGCATTGAACGCCTCGATCCAGGCATCTATGGCCGGTGAAGCCGGACGTGGTTTCGCGGTCGTCGCGGACGAGGTGCAGCGACTCGCCGAGCGTTCAACAAATGCGACCAAGCAGATCGAAGTGCTGGTAAGAACCATTCAGGCCGATACCAACGAAGCTGTAATTTCGATGGAGCGCAGTACGACAGACGTTGTGGGCGGTGCATTACTGGCTGAAAATGCGGGTGCCGCGCTTGATGAAATTGAACAGGTTTCAAATCAGATCGCGAGCCTGGTGCAAAATATTTCCGGATCAGCACAGCAGCAAGCCGGGGCGGCTGCCGACGTTACGCGGCGCACGACCAAGCTGCGCGAGATCGGTAGTCAGACGGGCCAGGCAGCGTCAGCGACCGCGACGTCTATTTCGAAACTATCTGAGCTTGCCACGCAGCTGAGGAAGACTGTCGAAGGCTTCGCGTTACCTGCAGATATGTTGCAGACAGGGACTTTATCGAGATCGTCGTCGAGCGCCTCTCGTCCTGCCGCTGCGGCAGCACCAGCTGGCAGTCAGGCCAAAACCGGGTAACGGACCGCGACGGACACGGACGATCAGATGACGGGCGAATCAGGAATTCATGAGCAATTGATCGGCGACGGCAAAGATAGCGGCGTAACCAGCGCCTTGTCGATCGTCAGCGTCGAGCTAATGGAGACCATTCGCAATGCGCACCTCTCATTGGAAGATTGCGTTGATGGTCGTGGTGGTACAGCGGCCTTGCGGCGTGCCGGCGAGCTTTTGCATCAGGCTCGGGGTGCATTAAGAATCACCGAGACCTACGGCGCAGCATTGCTCGTCGAAGAAATGGAGTTGGCCTGTGACTATCTGGCGAACTTACGTTCGGGCAAGGGGCGTGAAGACGGCCTGGAAGCACTAACACGCTCCATGGTGCAGTTACCGGTTTACATCGAGCGCCTGCTCGGTGGTGGGCGCGACATTGCGCTGGTACTTCTGCCGATGCTCAATGACCTGCGCGCGGCCCGTGGCGAGCCGCTGTTGTCGGAAGGCACCTTGTTGCTACTAAACCTGTCACCGAGCCGAAATGAAGAGAAGGGCAAAGCGCGCGAAGGCAGTGGTGAAGACCCGGTTCTGGTCGCGAAGCGTCTGCGGCCGAAGTTTCAGCTGGCACTGCTCGGCTGGATCAAAGGTGGGGACAGCAAGCGTCATCTCGATACGTTGAATAAAGTAACGACGGCACTCGAAGTTTCAGCCACTCGAGATGATACGTACCAACTTTGGTGGGTGGTGTCGGGCGTACTGGAGGCACTGCGAAGCGGTGGGCTCGAAACATCAATTGCTGTCAAGCGACTGCTGGGCCAGAGCGACCGGCAGCTTAAATATGTAATCGACGAGGGTCTGCTTGCCTATGAACGGCACCCCGTCGACGATCTGCTCAATAATCTGCTCTATTACGTTGCTCGTTCAAGTAGTTCCGGCCCACGGATCAGCGAGATTCGTGCGGCATTCAACCTTTCCGAATTGCTGCCCGGAGACGAGCAGGTTGAGGAAGCACGGGATGCGTTGTCTGCGCCGAGCGCGAAGCTCATGGAGACGGTTGCATCTGCGATTAAAGATGACCTGAGCCGGGTTAAGGACGTCCTCGATATATTTGTTCGAACCGGTATGAACAAGTCGTCGGACCTGGTGCCGCAACTTGAGCTATTGAAAAAAATAAGTGACACGCTGGGAGTGCTCGGGCTAGGCGAGTTGCGCGGTGATGTCGATGCCGAAATCGACCGACTCAAGGCCGTGGTAGAGCGCGGTGGCGTCGCGAATGATCAGGTGATCCTCGACATTGCTTCTACACTGCTACGTGTCGAAGATCGTCTTGATCAACAGCTTGTGCGTCTGACTGCCGTAAAAGAACCCGGTGATGAAGCGGACGCCGGTGATGGTGACGCGGAGTTCCAAAAAGTTACCGAGTCGGTCATGCGTGAATGCATCATCAACCTTGCGCGCATCAAGGAGACCATCAGCCAAAGCTTCAATATGCAGTCTGAGTCACATGGGCTCGATAGCGTGCCGACGCTGATTCGTGGCATTAAATCGGGACTACTGATGCTCAATAAGACGCGCGCGATGGAAGTTGTAGAACGCGTCGGGCGACTGGTTACTGCAGTGCTGAATGCAGGCGGCCCACGAATACTGAACCAGAAAGAAACCGATCGGCTCGCAGACGTAATCGTTAGTATCGAATATTACATGGAGACGGTTAAGGCAGGCCGAAGCGAGCCCTGGTACATGCTCGACAATGCAGAGGCTTGTCTTGCAGTGCTTCGCGATGTCGAAGCGCGCCTGCTCGAGCTCAAGGACCAAGGCGACACACAGGCTGACCCGACCCAGAGGCTCTCAATCGAGAATATCGAAGAGCACGCAACTGCGGCAATGCAAGACGCGCAAAAACCACAAGAAACAGATGTCATTCCTTTGCCGGTCGTGTCGAAAGAAACGGTACAGATGGACCCCGAAATAATCGAGCTCTTCATCGAAGAGGCCAAGGAAGAAATAGCGTCGATAAAGCGGCACTTGCCAGCATGGGCTGCCGCGCCCGATGACATGGAAGTGTTGATCACCGTCAGGCGTTCATTTCATACGCTGAAGGGCAGTGGACGCATGGTTGGTGCGGAACGTATTGGCGAATATTGCTGGGCCGTGGAGAATCTGCTCAACCGATTGATCAACCGTACGCTAACCCGTACACCACCGATGATCGATTTCATTCAACTGGCCTCGGCCGCAGTGCATGAGCTCATTGAGCAACTGGAGGTCGGCACAGAACCGACATCCGATATCAGTTTGTTTATCGCACGTTCGAATGCATTCGCAGACGGTGACCCGAACGCCGCGGTCCTTACTATCGCAGCGCCAGCTTCTTTGGAACCTATAGAAGAGAAGCCCGCTCTCGAGATGGATCCGGTCCTTTACGATATTTTCTCGAAGGAAACAGCCGGGCATCTGAAAGTTATTACCGACTATCTTGAGGCTTGCGAGGGACATCAGCCGCCGTTTGATGTTACTGACAAACTGCATCGCGCATGCCACACACTGCATGGCAGTGCAAACATGGCTAACGTTGAACGGGGCGTGGCTGTAGCGGCGGTGTTGAACCGCTTCGTACGGCATGTTTATGACCACAAGATCGGTTTCCAGAAATCCGGTCTCGACGCGCTGCGCGCTGCAGCGCGGGCGATAGAATCAATCGTTGGTGAAATCAATAATCCGGTTACTGACAGGGCGGATTACTCGGCCTTGATCGAGCACATCCAAAAAGTGTCGGATGCGGCGCAACCCGCCGAAATTCAGGCGCCGGAGCCGCAGGTCGAATCGCCCCCTGTAACACCGGCAGAGGCCCCGGTCGCGGTGGACGAAGATGAAAATGCTGACGAGGTTGAAGAGGCGGAGTACGACGCGGAAATCGCCGCGATCTTCACGGAAGAATCAGCAGAATTGCTCGAAGAGGCGGACCAGGCACTAATTACCTGGTCGAAACAACGTTCTCAGCAGCCGATGGACGAGCTAAAACGCCATCTACATACGCTCAAGGGCGGTGCGAGAATGGCGGGTATCACGGCCATGGGTAACTTGAGCCACGAACTTGAGACCTTGCTGATATCGGTTGACAAAGGGCGCGTTAAAGCTACCCCGGCTGTTGAGGATTTGTTGCAGCGAAGTATCGACGAATTACATCGCATGCGAGACACAGTGATCGCTGGCAAGGCAGTAAGGTCATCCACCGCACTGGAGCAGCGCATTCGGCATGCCAACGCAGGCTTTGAAGTTGCAGATGACGCTGAGGTAGAGGTCGCCCCTGAGGAAAAGGGCGTCGAGGCTACACCGACAGCCGAATTCACCATCGAACCCGAAGATACGGTCAGCATGGTGATCGTTAATTCGCGGCTGGCTGACGAACTCAGCGAAATCGGCAGAGAGAAAGAAGAGCCTTTCGCAGAGCCCGAGCCCGAGCCCGAGCCGCCACCCGAACCAGAGGCCGAGCTTGAGCTTGAGCCTGAGCCCGAGTCGTCACCCGAATCCGAGGCTGAGTCCGAGCCAGAACCCGAGCCAGAACCGGAGCCAGAACCGGAACCCGAGCCAGAACCGGAGCCAAAACCAGAACCAGAACCGACAAAGGAGCCTGACCCGGCTCCCAAGTCAGCGCCGAAGCCGCCCTCCGAGGTTCGGCCCATTCGTGGAGCTGAAACGCGGCAGGAATTTGCACGCATCGATGCGGAGTTACTTGAAGACCTGTTGAACGCCGCTGGTGAAATCAGTATTTATCATTCCCGCCTGAGTCAGCAGATCAATTCGTTTGATTTCCACGTTGAGGAGCTGGAGCAGACCATTGCACGGCTGCGCCAACAGCTTAGAAAGCTCGAAAATGAAACGGAAGCACAAATCATGCATAGCCATCAGGACACCCTGGTGGCGCGTGATTTTGACCCGCTCGAACTGGATCGTTATTCGACGATTCAACAGTTGTCACGAGCGCTGGCCGAGTCGGCCAGTGACCTCAGCAGCTTGAAAGACTTGCTGCAAACCGTGACGTCTGACGCGGAAGGTTTGCTCGTGCAGCAGTCACGCGTCACCGCGGAATTGCAGGATGGCCTGATGCGTACTCGCATGGTGCCGTTCGAACGCCATGTTGGTCGACTGACCCGATTGGTTCGGCAGGTTGCCACCGAATCAGGCAAGCGCGCGGAACTTGTGGTTGAGGGTGCCTCGGGCGAACTGGATCGCCAGGTACTCGACAAGATGCTGCCGCCATTTGAGCATATGTTGCGTAACTCGATTGTGCATGGCATCGAAAGCTCTGCCGAACGTCAGTCTGAGGGTAAACCGGCTGTTGGTCGAATCGCAATTCGCCTGCATCGGGAAGGTGCAGAAATGGTCATCGATGTTGCCGATGACGGTGCGGGTCTGGATGTAGAAGCCATTCGGCGCAAAGCCTATGAACTCGATCTGCTGAAACCCGATAGCAAGGTGACGGACGACGAGATAATGCAGTTAATCCTGACACCCGGCTTCACAACAGCGACGGCCGTTACACAATCGGCCGGCCGAGGGGTAGGAATGGATGTCGTTGCGAACGAAGTCAAGAAGCTCGGCGGCTCGTTGCGCATAAGCTCGGTAACCGGTCAGGGCACTAATTTCACCGTTCGACTGCCCTTCACACTCGCGATCACGCAGGCACTTATTGTTCGCACCGGCGAAGAAGTCTACGCACTGCCGCTGCCCACTGTAGAGGGTGTGGCGCGTATCCCGCGTGCCGAACTGGAGAACCTGCTTAGCCAGACAGAGCCGAGCTACCAGTACGGCGAACAGTCCTACAAGTTCAGACACCTCGGCATGTATCTGGGTGGCCAGGCCGCGAAGTTGCCCGAAGAGGAAGCGTTCATTCCCGTGATACTGGTTAACGCTGGTGAATATTCGGCCGCTTTGCTGGTTGATGAAATGTTGATGAGTCGTGAGATCGTCGTCAAATCGGTTGGCCCGCAGTTGGCCAGTATTCGTGGGATATCCGGCGCAACAATTTTGGGCGATGGCAGCATCGTCCTGATTCTCGATATTCATGCACTGGTTCGGACCGGCGCGCCGGTTGTCGAAATTAAGAAAGCGGCGCCGACACCGACAGACGAAAGACCGCTGGCCTTGGTCGTGGATGACTCGATTACGGTGCGGCGTGTTACAGAACGCTTCCTGGCCCGCAATGGATTGCGTTGTGCGACCGCCAAAGACGGGCTGGATGCGATTGCAGTAATGCAGGAGGCCAGGCCCGACATCATATTGCTGGATATCGAAATGCCGCGTATGGACGGTTATGAGTTTGCTTCCCATGTCCGCAATGACGACCGTGTCTCGGATGTCCCTATCATCATGATTACCTCGCGTGTGGGCGACAAACATCGAGCGCGTGCCATCGAGCTCGGTGTCAATGATTATCTGGGCAAGCCCTATCAGGATACGCAGCTACTGGAGGCGATTCGCCGCCAGCTGGAAGAGAAGGGAATTGAGTTGTAATGAGTACCGCAGCAGAAGAACTGTACAGCCTGCTTGTACCGTTGTCGGAGGATCGGCTGATCGTGCCTCGTGCCTGTGTGGCCGAGGTTGTACGCTTTTCGAAATCGGAACAACAGGAAGGCGCTCATGACTGGATGCTTGGCACCATCAACTGGAATGGCCGGCCATTACCAGTTGTCTCTTTCGAGGGAGCGATCGGCAAGGACGTACCGGTTACCACTGGTCGTACTCGAGTGGTCGTGTTTTACGCCGGCACAGGCAAGCTAAAGACGGGGTACTTCGGTGTATTAACGCAAGGTTTCCCACAACTCGTCCGCGTAAATCGCGACGTGCTCAAGCTGGAGGCGAAAGATGGCTGGCCGGAAAGTGCTCCGGTGCTTTGTCGCGTGCGCATGATTAATGAGTTTCCGATGATTCCAGACCTCGAGAAACTTGAGGAAATGCTTGCTCGCGAGTCTGTGCAGGCGTGACTGCCAGCGACAAAGATTTCATAGGCTCGATTCCACAGGTATACGACGATTATCTCGTGCCATTGATTTTCGAATTCTACGCGCGAGACCTGGCGGAAAGAGTTGCGGCACTTGGCGCGGGGTCCGTGCTGGAAACGGCTGCCGGAAGCGGGGTTGTCGTCCGCGAACTGATCAAGACCTTGTCGCCCGAATCGAAAGTCACGATTACCGACCTCAATCAGCCGATGCTTGACTATGCCGCTAGCAGACAACCAGCGGATGTGCGGATTTCCTGGCGTCAGGCCGACGCGTTGGAACTTCCGTTTGAGAGCGATCTGTTCGATGCTGTCGTCTGCCAGTTCGGGGTTATGTTTTTTCCGGACAGAGTCAAGGCGTACGCGGAGACCTGCCGAGTTCTACGGCCAGGCGGTACATTCGTGTTCAACGTTTGGGATCGCATCGAAACCAATGAATTTGCCGACGTTGTGACAGCCGCCGCCGCAAAAGTCTTTGCGGACGATCCGCCCATGTTTCTGCCCAGAACACCACACGGCTACTTCGACGAAGACTTGATTCGTTCGGAGTTGCGAGAGGCTGGGTTTTCCAGCGTTGAATACGAATCGCTGGAAGCGGTCAGCGTCGCACCGTCACCTCGCCATCCCGCCATCGCTTATTGCCAGGGTACTCCGCTGCGTAATGAAATTGAGCAGCGCAACGCCGATCTGTTGCATGAGGTCACAAATCGCGCCGCCGCGGCGATCGCAGCTCGTTTCGGGACTGGCGTTGTCGAAGGAAGGATGCGCGGCCATGTGATTACGGCTGTGTCATGATCGTCTCGTTAGCGTAAATCGCCCCACAAAGACTGCAGTACCGCCAGCGTTGCGATAGCGGCTGATTCGGTACGCAGGACTCGCGGCCCCAACGACACGGCTTTGAATCCGGATACTTCTGCATCCTGGTATTCGGCGTCGCTAAAGCCACCTTCCGGTCCAATCAATACACAGATTTTGGTTTCAGGCGCGGCAATACTCGAAAGCGCCGTCGCGCCCCCGGGTGTAAGAATCAGCTCGGCATCGACTTTTTCCGGCTTGCTGCCAAACCAGTTTTTTAACGGAATTGGTGTGTCGATCAAAGGCAGGCGAGTGCGACCCGATTGCTCACAGGCACTCGCCGCAACTTTTTGCCAGTGCTCGCGGCGCTTTTCAGCGCGGTCGGCCTTCAATTTGACCACGCCGAACTCAGTGAGTACCGGGGTAATTCGTTTGACGCCAAGCTCAGTGGCTTTCTGTACCACGAAATCCATACGCTCGCCGCGCGAAATGCCCTGTACGAGATGGATCTTTAGCGGCGACTCAGTGTTGGCTTCCGAGCTGTCTCCCAGCGCCAGCCCAACGGAGTTCTTGCTAATACGCGCGATTGTCGCCGGCCACTCCGGACCTTCTCCATTGAAGATAGTTATGGTGTCTCCAACACGTGTGCGCAGCACTTTGCCGAGGTATCGAGCCCGATCCCCGTCTAATTCGATCTCGGCACCGTTGATCAATGCGCCGGAAACAAATAGCCTCGTAGTCATGTCTTCGAAATCATGCCTGAACTGAAAGTGCCGAGCGACTATACCGTTAATCCGGAAACCGGGCTCATCGATCCTGCACGGCAGTGTCTCTGCCCAAACCGGGATGAGCGCCCGTCGGATTCACGGCCCGAAATGATTGTATTGCATGGGATCAGTTTACCGCCCGGCGAGTTCGGTGGACCGGAAATTGAATCACTCTTCATGAATACCCTCGACTGGGATGCGCACCCGTATTTCAAGGAGATTCGGGGCATGCAGGTGTCAGCACACCTGCTCATCAGGCGCGATGGCGAGTTGGTGCAATTTGTCCCTCTTGGAGAGCGGGCCTGGCATGCAGGTGAGTCCCGTTTCCGCGGTAAAAGTTGCTGCAACGATTTCTCCGTTGGCATAGAGCTCGAGGGCGAAGATGAGACGCCGTACGATGATCGCCAGTACGCGGTACTGCCGGAGGTAGTACGTGCAATACTCGCAGCGTATCCTGACATGAGCGCTCAGGATATCGTGGGTCATTGTGACGTATCTCCCGGACGCAAGAGCGATCCAGGTCCTGCTTTCGTGTGGAGACGCTTGTATGATGCACTTGGAGATCAGATCGAGAACGATAACTTATGCACCTGATAGCATTACTCATTGGACTGGTCGTCGAGCGATTCGCGACGCGATATTTTCACTGGCGCCGTATGCGCTGGCTGGATCGTATTATTGATGCAGGATTTCGGCAGGCCGAGAAGTTAGGAAACTGGCCGGCGCTGATACCCGTCATCGTTCTGGTCGTGCTGATGGCGATTCCGGTTGGCGCGATTATGTTCGGCCTCGGGGACACCCTGAAGGGATTCACCTATCTGATACTCGCTGTCATCGTTTTGATGTTTTCGATCGGACCGAATGATATTGGCGAAGAAGTGGACGAGTACTGCAAGGCACTGGAATCCGAAGACGAAGAGCGGATTCAGATCACGGCCAAAGCCATCATCGAAGGCGATGTGCCGGCGGATGCGCGTGAACGAATCGCGCGGGTCGAAGAGGCAGTCTGCGTGCAAGCGAATAACCGCCTGTTTGCCGTTGTGTTCTGGTTCGTCGTCCTCGGAGCGGTTTCCGGCACTATTGGTCCGTTGGCCGCGTGGACCTATCGTGTCACAGACCTGATTCGACGGCGGGCTGTCTTCAGCGCGGCACGTGATGACCAGGCGGGCGGTAGTACTGAACGGATTCGTGATGCGGCTGCAGTCGTACACGGCCTGCTGGCCTGGGTGCCAGCGCGGCTGACGGCACTTGGCTACGCTGCAGCGGGGCACGCTGATGAAGCCATCGCTGCACTACGTGCACCCACCGAAGAGCGCGACGATTCTATGTCGGAGCACAGCGAACACTTGCTCGCCCGGGTGGGTGTCGCGGCCCTTGCGTGCCAGGATCGATCGGAAGAGACAATCACCGAACGTGGAATTCGTGGGGCGAGAGCAGCGAACAGACTGGTGTTTCGACTGCTGTTAATCTGGGCGGTCATCATTTCTGCAATGACGTTGTACGGCCTGACGCGGTGAAGCCACCGCTGGCACTGCTGGCGGCGCTGGTCGTAGTGGTGGCCTGTTCAGATGAACAAGTTAGTCAGCCAGAATCTGCAAGCGCAGAACGCATAGTTTCCCTCGCACCCAGTATCACCGAGCTCGTTTACACGGTTGGAGCTGGTGAGCAGCTGGTTGGCGTTAGCGCATGGTCAGACTATCCGCGTGAGGTCCTGGATCTGCCGGTTGTTGGTGATGCGTTCACCGTTGACCAGGAGCAGCTCGTGCTGGCAAGACCGGATCTGCTGCTCGTTTGGGAAAGCGGTACACCGGCACATGTTGTCGATGAGCTGCGGCAAGTCGGTTACGAGGTTGTACGGATTCGAACTCGCGACCTCGACGATGTTGCTGAAGCACTCCTGCAAATTGGCAGACTCACGGGGCATACCTTGCAAGCGGAAATAGCGGCGACGGATTACCGGGATCAATTACAGACTTTGCAAAGTCGGTATCAAAGCCTCCCCCCCGTTCGAGTTTTCTATCAGGTTGCCGCACGCCCGCTGTATACCGTTAATAATGAGCATTACATTAGTGAGTTGATTTCTGTGTGTGGCGGCGACAATATTTTCAAAGACTTGAGCGAGCTCGCACCAACGGTAGACGTAGAAGCGGTTGTCGACCGCGACCCTGAAGTAATGCTTGCGAGTACCGATGCGGGTGACGACGCGTTCGTTGAGTGGCAGCGCTGGCCGGATATGACGGCGAATCGATTGGGCAATCTCTTCTTATTGCCGGCAGACGAGATCGGGAGAGCAACAACGCGGCTGATCGTGGCCGGCAATGCGATGTGTATGGCGTTGCAACAGGCACGCAACAATCGTGCTTCCGAAGCGCAAGAATGACGTTGACGATCCGGGCCGCAACACCTGCCGATCTGGATCCGGCGATCGAGCTGTTGGCCGACGCGGGCTTGCCTGTGGAAGATTTGAAAGCAGGGAGTCTGGCGCTGGTTGCAGAAAAAGAAGAAAAAATTCAAGGCGTTATTGGTCGGGAAGTCTACGCTGATATTGCGCTACTGCGTTCATTGCTTGTGTCCGGCGATGCTCGCGGGACCGGCATCGGACCTGCGCTCGTCACCGCTCTGGAGACGGCATGTCTGGCGGATGGCGTTGGCGAGCTCTGGTTGCTGACGATTGATGCAGAAGCGTTTTTCGCGAAACTGGGGTACGCGACCCGAGACCGGGCCGACGCACCTGACGTGATTCGAAACACCAGGGAGTTTTCAGGTCTTTGTCCGGCAGATGCCGTACTGATGTCGAAGAGACCTTAGTTTAAGTTTTCTTCACCGTGCTACCTCGACAAAGCTTCAGCCAGATAAGGCAGGCTAATATCCATTCGATAATCCACATTTGAGTGGTTATCCGGAAACTCTTCATACCGATGTGGCACGCCGAGCTCCTGCAGCGAGCGTACGAACCGCCTCGCGCCATAGAAAAGATTGAATTGATCAACATCGCCGCAATCGATAAACAGTGCTTTAAGATTCTTCAGCCCCGCCCCTTTCGTCTTCACCATGTTGACGGGATCCCATGCCAGGAAATTTTCCCAGCGCTCCGGGATGATCTCGGCAGTGTCCTGATGCAATGGCAGACGAATACCCAGGTAAGCTGAAGGATCGGGATCGTAAGTTGCGCACAACCCCAGCATTTCGAGATGCGAAATGTCCTCATCCCGAACTTTAAGCCTCGCGAAAAATTCATCAAGCCACGGCTTTGTTCCGCCAGCCTTCGCGATGACGTTTAACGTCGAAGTGATCTCCGGTAGATAAGTTGTTTCGAAAGCCATGTCGCCTGAATGACACGCCGCCGCAGCCCAGAAGTCAGGGTAGAGCATCGCGTGTACGATCGCCCCATAGCCACCGGAACTCTTGCCAAAGACCCCACGTCGTGCCGATCCACCACAGTCGAATTCGTCTTCCACGAATGGCACTACTTCCTGGATCAGGAAATCTGCGAAGGGCCCTATTGCCGCGCTGTTAATGTACTGGTTGCCGCCAAGCTTCGAGATGCAGTCAGGAAATGCAACTATCGCCGGAGGCATGGCGCCCTCACTAATTAAGCGATCAAGTCGCTCCGGGACGTTTTCGCCGAAATTCTTCCAGTTTGTATGCCCCGGGCCGCCACCAGTCCAGCCTACAAGATCGACAAGGAGAGGCAGTCCTGCACCACTCTGACCGTGCGGTACATATATATCGACGATCCGCTCACTTGGATCGCCCAGTAGATTGTCATTGAGGAGGGCGCTTTTTATTCGTCGTCTGTGAACAACGCCCTCAGGCCCTGATCTATTACTTCTCATAAACTTCCTCTAACGTTTTCGCAGGTCTTTCAAGTCCTAGCGACCGCCCGCCAGGTCGATGAAGGAACCCGTTGAATATGACGCGTCGTCTGACAGCAGCCAGAAGATCGCGTTGGCTACCTCTTCGGGGGTGCCGCCGCGTTTCAGGGGGATGCTGTCAGCAAGGCGAGCAACACGGTCAGGTTCACCACCATCGGCATGCATCCGGGTGTAAATGAATCCAGGCCTGACGCAGTTCACCCGAATTCCCTCGGCAGCGACCTCAAGAGCCAGACCACGAGTGAGTGTATCGACTGCACCCTTGGACGCTGCGTAGTCCACGTATTCTCCGGCAGCGCCAATTCGCGATGCAGCAGAGGAAACATTCACGATGCTTCCACCGCAGCCGCCGTGCTTGGTCGACATCCGTTTGACCGCTTCCCTGCAACAAAGAAACGTGCCGGTCACATTTGTTTCGAGAATCTCATTTATTCGGCTGGCGGCCATATCCTCGACTCGCATCTGCGGCAGCAGGATGCCCGCATTATTCACGAGGGCGGTAACCGGACCCAAATCCCGATCAATAATTTCGAACAGGCGAAGCGTGTCTTCTTCCTTAGCGATATTTGCCTGCACGGCGATCGCCGATGCACCACACGCCTTCAGGTCGTTAACCACAGCGTTGGCAGCAGCTTCGTCCCGGCGGTAGTTAACGCAGATTCGATAGCCTTTTTCTCCTAACAGTTTCGCCGTCGCCGCGCCGATACCTCGACTGCCGCCAGTGATGATCGCGACCGGTTTATTGTTCACTATTCTATATCTCGCGTCATTGCACGTGCGTCTCGCGCTACCTGTCTCTATTCCAAAGAACTTCCTGGCCTGATTCAGCGCGCGCGAGCACGCGTGCCAGTACGAACAACAGGTCAGACAGACGGTTCAGGTATTTTCCGGCCTCAGGCCGGACATCTTCGACTCCCGCCAGCGTTCCGACACGGCGTTCCGAACGTCTGACGATGGTGCGTGCAAGATGACAAGCGGCCGCCAGAGGTCCGCCGCCTGGGAGAATAAACTCTTTGAGCGTCGGCAGATCTTCGTTGAAGCCATCGAGGTCTGACTCTAATCGATCAATGAAATCTTGTGTCACTGCACTGTGTCCCGGAATGCAGAGTTCACCACCGAGTTCAAACAAATCGTGTTGCACTTCAGTGAGGCACTTTCGGACATCGTCAGGCACGGAGTCCGCGGCCAGAATAATACCGATCGCCGAGTTAGCCTCATCCACCGTACCGTAGGCCTCAACCCGAACCGAGTCCTTTGCGACGCGACTGCCGTCGCCAAGCCCGGTTGTGCCGTCATCGCCGGTGCGCGTATATATTTTACTAAGTCGATTTCCCATGCGGAGACGATAGGTAGGCGCCCGTGGACTGTCAAGACAGGGCGCTTGTTTCTGACCGCAACAGCAGCCATAGTTGCGCCGTCTGTTACCAGCTCGGGGTCTGAAAGTCCGATGGAAAGCTATAACGCGGAAAATGCGTCCGACTACCTCAAGGTAGCGTTGGCGGCGGTCGACAAGGCAGCGGCGATCAGTCGTAGTTATTACGCCGGTAATTTTACTGTTACGACGAAGGCGGATATGACGCCCGTGACGCAAGCCGATGTCGAATGCGAGCAGGCAATCCGCGAAGTTATTCTCAGCGCATTTCCGGAGCATGGTTTCTACGGTGAGGAAACCGGTCAGACACGGGCTGATGCGGAATATCTCTGGTTGGTCGACCCGATCGACGGCACAAAGGGTTTTGTTCGCCAGTATCCGTTCTTCTCGACCCAGATCGCCCTCATGCACGATGGCGAGCTGATATTGGGCGTATCCAGTGGCACCATGATGGACGAACTCGCGTGGGCTGAAAAAGGACAAGGCGCCTGGTTGAATGGTCAGCGCCTAACGGTCAGTGGTATCTATGATCCGGATCGGGCTGCTGTCTCCACAGGTAATCTGAAATCGCTGGCGGCGAGTGCTGGCTGGTCGGCGCTGGGTAATATCGTGAAGTGCGCTGATCGAATTCGTGGCTACGGCGATTTCTATCATTACCATTTACTCGCAGCAGGCAAGATCGAAGCAGTCATCGAATCGGACGTCAATATTCTGGATATTGCTGCATTATCTGTGATCGTTAACGAGGCAGGTGGTGTTTTCACCAATCTGAATGGCGAAGTGCCCGATCTCGAAATTCGCTCTGTTCTCGCAGCCAATCCTTCCCTGCACGAAAAGTACCTCAGTCAGCTAAAAGGCTTTGTCGCCTGAGGCAACAAACAATTCGCGATTTCGCCACGTGACGGATTCCATAGGTGTGGAATAGAGTTGGCTCAAGCGGTCGGAATCAAGAATTTCTGCAGTAGCGCCGAGGTCCCAGCGGCCGTTTCCGTACAGCAGCAGACAGCGATCCGCGAAACGAACGGCAAGATTAACGTCGTGCAGGCTGGCGATGACTGCTGCGCCGTCGTCTGCTTTAGCGCGAAATAACCTTAAGGCATCCAGTTGGTGCTGCGGGTCCAGGTGATTGGTTGGTTCGTCCAGCAGGTAGAGGTCCGGAGCTTGTGTGAGAATCTGCGCGATGGCCAGGCGCCGGCGTTCGCCGCCGGAAAGCGTTAGTACGTCACGTGTAGCCAGATCGCCGAGATCAACGGCCGCCAGTGCCGCTCTTGCAGCATCGATATCGTCAGACGTTTCCCAGCTTAGGCGGCCGATGTGCGGATGTCGGCCTATCAGTGCCGTATCGATAACCGTCGCCGGAAATATGTCATCAACGTGTTGTGGCAATAACGCCAGATGTCTCGCCAGCTCGTGACGCTTGCTGGAGGCAACATCAATATTGAGCATTTTGATCGACCCGGCAGTGGCGGAGCGGAGCCCTGCCAGTGTGTGCAGAGAGAGCGACTTGCCAGACCCATTTTTGCCCAATACGGCGACCAGCTCGCCGCGCGCGACTGCCAGCGTTAGCTCCGCCACCAGCGAGCGTCCGGCGACGTCTACGGATAGGTCAGAACATGAGAAAACAACTGGCGCCTGCTCGAGCATTACGGAAGCGTAGCTTACTCAGTCAGATTTATCTCGCTGGCTGTAAGTGTGCCGATAACGGCGTACTTCAGGCTCTTGGGAATTACCGAATCATCTGTGGCCAGGGCTATGCGTCCACCCATGATTTCTGCATAGCGTTGTGGAAACAGAGGCTGTCGATCGGGTTCGCCGAGGCCATCGGGACCGATCGGTTGCCCGCTTATGGCGCTGTATTTGTCTGATGCGCCGAGGGTATGCAGAAATTCATGCGCGATGATGACGTTGTTGGTGCCGCGGTAACGGCGACTGGCGTATGCATTTACGATACCAACCATACCCTTCTGCAGGCCGACTGAATTTTCCAGCACCACGTCTAAATTCGGTCTGTGATAGCGAACAAAAATACGTACGTCCGGATCAATTCGATCCTGATCGTCGGTCACACTGCCAGCCCACCAACGCATCTTTAGTGACCACAGCATGACGGACAACGCGTTTGGCCGTTGATCCATCTCGGGTGGCTGTTGCATGATTTCCCTGCCGAGCTCGATACGAACCGGGCGGCTGAGATTCCTCGAATAACGTTCCGTTTCTCGAGCGAGAAACGTCTCAATACCACTAAAGTTCGAGGTCGATAGGCCCTTGATGTACTTGGCAGCTTCGGGGCTGCCGTCGGCATTGATCGGGTAAACCTTAATCCACAAACTGTTGTTCCAGTCGGTGCTCCTCGCCTGCGTCAGGAACGCACTGAGGACGACGAACAAAAGAATAAACAACAATATCGAAATGCGTATAGCTTTAAACATTGATCAGAGTTCAGGTGGCTTACGGACTCCGCTAGTCTGCTCAAAAGCGTATCCGATCTCTATGAGCTGCTTCTCATTCCAGGGCTTCGCGATGAAAGACAGACCGGCACGAAAGGGCAAAGTGCAGTCGTAAGTGAGCAGCCAAGAAAAAACCCCACGGCGTTAGCGGTGGGGTTTGAATTTCTCTTTTTTTCAAAAGAGGTAACTGCAAATTCGATAACCGGTGACAGAGTCTTTTTTTATTGTTATTGGATCCGGATCTTCTTATTTTTGTTGTTGTTTTTCTTCTGGCGTCTAAATCCTGTTTGTGACCGTTATTGTTATAAATCGCAGTTACGTTTCGCTTGGGCATAGTATTAAAAGCAAGAGCTGTGCCAAGTGACCTCGGCGCACCACGAATTCAATGATTTAGCGATCGGTCAATCAAGCCCCCTCCTCGACCTACGGCGAATCTGTAAAGAAAACCGACGAATTTTGGGTCGTGAGTTTGCAACGATCAATAAGTGGTGGGATGTAGCGAGGTACATTATGTCCAATTAGACGCCACAACTGAGAACGAGCCGTATTTGTGCAATTTTTGTAAATTTATTCGACACTTTCCGCGCTCTTAGCCCGGTCTATCAGCCCTGAGACACTGTAGAAGCGCCCATTTCGGACCACAGCGACCACATTTAGCACCGCGTTGATGTCGGACAGTGGATCACCGTCGACAAAAACGAGGTCGGCGGCGGCGCCGGTGGCGATGCGACCAAGGTAGGGATCGGCCTGTACCAGTGCCGCGGAATTGACACCCATACCGCGCAAAGTTTGCTCCGGTGTCAGACCTGCGATCTGCATGGCACGGAGCTGGGTTGGCAACGCTGCGCCGGTCGGCAGGCCCGTTGATCGACTGGTGACGACGGCCGCCGTTACGTCGAGTTCCGGTCTGGACGTTGGCCCCGCGAGCCACTGCTCACCGCTTAGCAATCTTGGGCCCGGAGTTACTTTGCCAGACCAGAGTGTGTTGAGGTGTTCGGCTTGTGGATGACTGGCGATGATCGTTGTTATGCCCATCGTTAGCATATCTGGTCCGTGACCGGGCGCCAGTTGACTGGGTAGTCGCGCATCGACATCGAGCAAGCCGGGGAGAATAGTGAGGTCACCCATGTCGATGACGATTGCCCCGGATCGATCCCGGTGGTCCTCCAGGGCAATTATTCGACCGCCCTTGATAAGAATGTCCTTGTTGTGTTGGTAACCGGCACCGACACCATCGAATAATTGAGACGCGTGAATAAGCAGCGTTCCGGCGGGCTCATCCGGCCAGGACAGCGCAGGGCGAACGCGCCGTACCGCCGTTTGGATGACCGGCTGAATGGTCGCGCGAAATTGCAATGGACTTGAGTTCCAGGCGTTGAACAGGCGCTGTCGGATCTGACCATTGGCTGAATAGTACATACGGTCACGGTCCAGCCAACTAACCGGTGTAACGACAAACTGCTCGGTGCTTGCGTAGGAGCGAATCAAACGCGGGCGCGACAAAATAACCATATCAAGCGACACATCGCCATCATCGCTTTGGAAGAAAGTGATCAGGCTGTTATCCGGTCTAAAGGACGGTGCCGCAATCTTGTTTGAAGAGCTCAGTAGTACTTCCTCGGGTTGCGAGTGACGCCGCAGTATCAAAGACCATTGCGCGCCATCGTGATAGACATAGACCAGATCGCGACCGTCAGATGACCAGGCCGCTTCAGTCTCGTCGCCGGGTCGATCGCTCAAACGCCAACGCAGTCCCGTCGGCAAATCTATTTCCCATAAATCGAAACCGGCGCCACTAGCATCTGACGAGAACAGCACGCGATCGCCGTCAGGGTGCCAACTCGGATGTAAATCGAGATTGGGGTTCGTGCTGAGTTGCCGTGACTCGTCGCTGTCAAATTCGTATACCCATATACCCTGCCGACCATCGACAACAGCTTGATAAATGAGCTGCTGGTCGTCGGGTGACCAGCGTGGTCGCTGCACGGACTTGAGCTCCTGAGTTAGTTGGCGGGCCTCGCCGCCACCGCCCGGTACTATCCAGAGGTCGCCGCGCAGGTCAATTGCCAGTCGACCATCGCTTGCGGCGTCGACCGACAGGCTGGCTCCTCGCGTGATCGTGATTTGCGCGTCAGCGATCGCGGAGCAAAACAAGCCAAAGGCAACAACGACTAGTGTTCGTAAATGCACGTGCCACCTTCGCGTCTTGGGTCGGCTGCTGACGCCAGTCCCGAAACCTTGTCGTAAACCGCCGCGCCGACACCGCCAAAATACATTGTGAGATCGCGGAAGACTGTGACAGGCAGGTCGGTGTCCGGGAGGTCAAGGCCTGGCTCCGCCATGAGTTTCACTGTCCCGCCACTGGTATCAACATGAATACGCGGGTGAGCGATCGCATCTTCGAGCGGCATGTCGAAAAGCAGGTAGTTGATAAGAAACTGCTGCAGTGCTGTGGTTATACGATCGGCGCCCGGCGACCCCACGGCGAGTACTGAACCGTTGCTGCGCGCGACGCTGGGTGCCATGTTTGACGGCAACCGCGAGCCGATCGGCCCGGCATCCAGACCGCGGCGATTTAGTTCAATTTCACCGAGGCAGTTGTTGAGCCACAAGCCGGTTCCCAACGGCATTTCGCCGGAGCCGTACCCTGACGAGGCCGTGATAGCGCATCCAGTGCCCGAACTGTCAACAACGGAGGTATGCACTGTCGAAGCCGAAGTCCATCGACTTAATAGTTGTCCGCTTCGAGCCAACTCGATCAAGCGCCCAGCCTCAGCACCAACGTCTTCAGCCAGGTCGAGGCGCTGCACGCGAAAATCAAGGCAGGCTCGTTGTGTCTGGATCAGCCGTTCGAGTGTGGTGCGAGTCCAGACGTGCGGTTGCAGTTCAGAGCAGGACATGAGCATCGCAGATAGCACCGCGCCGCCGACCGCGGGTGCGGGATTTGTCGCGATAGACCAGTCTCCGATTGTGGCGAGCAGCGGCTGCCTTTCGATCGCTCTGTAGGTGGCAAGGTCTTCACGAGTCAGCATGCCGCCACCTGCACGGCAATGGTCCGATATTCTTGCACCAAGCTCGCCTTCATAGAACAGCCGAGCACCTTCTTTGGAGATGGCTTCCAGCGAGTCGGCGAGATGCGGAATCAAGATGGTACTGCCAGCATCGCGCAGCGACCCATCGGCGTGGTGTAATGCGCTATACCCGTCGTCGCTACGGCCAAAAATACAATTACCCGAATAACCGAGGTAATAGTGGCATGCGGCGGAAAGAGCAAAGCCTTCTCGAGTCGCGCGAATAACCGGAGCGAAGATCGATTCCCAGCTTGCGGCGCCGTATTTTTTCCAGGCATATTCGATGGCCGCGAGCGAGCCAGGTATCGATACCGATCCCGGGCCGATCAGAGTCTCGATGCCACCGCCGTAGTTAATGGATACGTTCACTGCACCGCGACCATGCTCCGCTGCAGCAAGGCCAGCACCTGGTACAGCGACATTGCCATCGATCGTGACGGGGTCGCGGCTCTCCGGCCAAACGGTAATGAAGGCGCTGCCCGCCAGCGCGCAAACACCGGGTTCGGTATTCATCGTCAATAGTGCCGCGGACAGGGCGCAGTCGACCGCATTGCCGCCGGCAGCGGCAACCTCGCGCGCCGCCTCAGCGGCCAGCTGAGAGGTCGTAGCTACTGCAACATTGGCCATTAGCGGAGTATTCTAATAATGAATAACCGAGCGAATGCTCTTACCTTCGTGCATCAGATCAAATGCCCTGTTGATGTCCTCTAGCGGCATCGTGTAGGTAATAAATTCGTCGATTTTGATGTCGCCGCCCATGTACTGCTCGACCATGCCGGGCAGCTGTGAGCGTCCCTTGCAGCCCCCAAAAGCCGTACCGCGCCAGACGCGCCCTGTAACCAGTTGGAACGGCCGCGTGGAAATTTCCTGCCCGGCACCAGCGACGCCAACGATCACCGATTCGCCCCAACCTTTATGGCAGCACTCAAGCGCTGCGCGCATCAGGCTGGTATTACCGACGCACTCAAACGAGAAGTCGACGCCTCCGCCAGTCAGTTCGACGATGACGTCTTGAATCGGGTCGTCGTAGTCCTTCGGATTGACACAATCTGTCGCGCCGAATTGTCGAGCGAGCTCGAATTTGCCTTCGTTAATATCGACCGCAACGATGCGGCCGGCATTCGCAATCGTTGCGCCCTGAATGGCGCTAAGACCAACGCCGCCCAAGCCGAAAACAGCAACCGTATCACCGGCCTGAACCTTCGCCGTATTCAGAACGGCTCCGATCCCTGTTGTGATTCCGCAGCCCAGCAAACAAACCTTCTCAAGCGGAGCTTCTTTGCTGATTTTTGCGAGCGCGATGTCAGGGAGGACGGTGTATTCGCTGAAGGTAGACGTACCCATGTAATGGAAAATCGGCTTGCCGCTAAGGGAAAAGCGCGATGTGCCGTCAGGCATCAGGCCCTGGCCCTGGGTGGCGCGAATCGCCTGGCACAGATTGGTCTTGCCGGAAATACAGAAATTACATTCACCGCATTCGGGCGTGTATAGCGGAATCACGTGGTCACCAACGCTGACAGAAGTTACCCCTGCACCGATATCTTCCACGACCGCACCACCTTCGTGCCCGAGAACGGCAGGGAAAATCCCCTCCGGGTCTTCACCTGACAACGTGAACGCATCGGTGTGGCAAACACCGCTCGCGACGTTTCGAACCAGAACTTCGCCCGCTTTTGGACCCTCCAGGTCCAGCATTTCTATCTCAAGCGGTTTGCCTGCTTCCCAGGCGACGGCGGCGCGTGTCTTCATCGTTTGTATTCCCAGAGATGTCTAACAATTCTTGTGAACGGCATGTTCTCACGATTACCCGGCTTGTTCATCTCGCGTTCATAAAATTAATAAAAACAACGAGTTGAATTCAGTATGGGTTCATCCCATGCGGCCTACTCTGCAACTGTACAAAACAAACCGGAGCTTAATCATGAACAAGTTATTCGTCTCAACAGTAATGGCCTGTGGTCTGTTGCTCCTGAACGCCCCCGAGGCCTCGGCCCACCAGGACAGGGATGGCCACCATCGCGCAAAGTCGCACGACTCATACGGTCGCGATTCCTACCGCAAAGACCACAACCGCCGCGAGGTTTATCGCGATGGCTACAGGCACGATTATTACAGCAACCGCTACAAGAGGGCGAAGGAAATGCCACGCTGGCTGAAACGTGACAGGTCATTCCGACGCTGGCTGGATCATAGTCGCTTACGTAAGAATCGCCGTTTGTCGTGGCACCAGCTGTTCGATATATACCGTACGGAACACTCCTACTACCGATATCGCAGACACTAACGAATGTAACAATGTTGTTTGAACAGTATCGCCGGCCCGAAACTTTTCGGGTCGGCTTTCACTGTGCTCATCACTCCTGTAAAAAGGTTGCCAATGAGCCTCGACGATCTTCGAAAAAACCTGTCCGCTGTTGACCGACGCCTGGTTGAGATGATTGCTGAACGACAACGCATCGTCGCCGACATCGGTAAGATCAAGCAATCCTCTGGTACCGGCACTCGCGATTATGGGCGTGAGAAGGATGTGCTCGATATGGGCCGCCAGCAGGCGGCCGAGATGGGTGTCGATCCCGATCTGGTCGAAAAATTACTGGAGATGCTGATTCGGACGTCGCTCGAGAGCCAGGAGCGCGATCGCGTAATCGCGGAAGGCAAGGGCGATGGCAGGAGCGCATTGGTCATCGGCGGTGCTGGCAAGATGGGTCGCTGGTTTGCGGAGTTTTTCTCGTCCCAGGGGTACGCCACAACCATTGCCGACCCGATGGTCGAGGACGGGCCAACTGCATTCAAGGTATGGACCGATGCGGGTGTCGATTTCGACGTCATTATCGTTGCCGCACCGCTTGCGGTTTCGGGAAGAATCCTCGCACAACTCGCTGTCTTGAAGCCACAAGGCCTCATATTTGATATTGGGTCGCTGAAGTCGCCGCTTATCGACGGGCTCCGGGAGTTGCTGTCAGCTGGTTGCCGTGTAACGTCATTACATCCGATGTACGGCCCCAACACACGCCTGTTGTCCGGACGTCACTTAATTTTCTGCGATGTCGGGGACGCGGAATCAACCGCCGCTGCGAAAGAGATGTTCGCTGCAACGATGGTTGAGAAACTGGACATGGGGCTTGAAGATCACGACCGACTGATCGCCTACGTGCTCGGTCTGTCGCATGCGCTCAACATTGCCTTTTTTACGGCCCTGTCCGAGAGCGGCGAGGCCGCGCCCGAGCTCGCGAGAATGTCGTCAACAACGTTTGATTCGCAGTTGCTGGTGTCTGCGGCTGTTGCGCAGGACAATCCGCATCTGTATTTTGAGATTCAGAATCTGAACAAGTTCGGGCTGGGACCGCTCGATGCATTGTGTGAAGCCGCAGGGAGAATACGCGAGTCAGTCGCGGGCGGTGACGAAGAGGCATTTGTGGAGCTCATGCAAAAGGGCCGCGAATACCTTGCACTAAGGGGATAATGAGACGCTAGGGAGAGGCTGCTCATGCAATTAAAAGTGGAACTGTCGGCAGCGGAGCTAGAGGCGCAGCTCGCTGCTGTTCGCCGCCGGCTGGACGAGCTGACGGAAGAGGTTGCTCGTAATGAAGACAAGTTTCTGCGCACGCAGCGGCGAGAGCTACAACTTCTGCAGGCGGATGATCTCGATTCACTGCTGACCGTATTGGTCGATGGTCTTCGGGCCAGTTACGGGCTGGAGTACGTCAGCGTGGTGCTCTGTGATCCCGACCACGATGTTCGTCATTTGCTGTTAGCCAACGGCACGCCCGCTGAAGATTCTTCAAACTTACTGATTGTCGAATCGCTAACTGGCCTGGCGCCGCAGTATATTGCGCTGCACCAACCCTGGCTGGGCGCGTACGCGGCTTGCGATCATCAGATGATTTACCCGGGAGCGGAGGGCGTCAAGAGCGTTGCGATGATTCCGCTCAAACATCGCGGCAAACTTATCGGCAGCATCAATTTTGGCAGCGGCGAAGCGCTGCGCTTCACTCGGGAACATGCGAGCGATTTTCTTGCGCACCTTGGTATCATCGCCTCGTTCTGCGTCGAGAACACCGTCAACCGGGCGCGCTTGTTACGCAGCGGTTTTACGGACGTCCTGACGGGCTGGAACAATCGTCGCTATCTAAGCGTGCGACTGGGCGAAGAGCTTGCGCGAGCGCGCCGTGATCAAGTCGGGATTAGCTGCCTGATGCTGGATGCCGATTTCTTTAAGCGCGTGAACGATAACTGGGGCCACGCGGCTGGCGACGCCGTATTGCGCGAACTCGCGCAACGTATCGAGTCGCAAGTGCGCGCCAGCGACGTCGCCGCTCGTTACGGTGGCGAGGAATTTGTAGTGTTGTTGCCGAATACTGAGGTCGATTCGGCGAAGCTGCTGGCAGAGCGCATTCGCAAAGCAATATCCGCAACCCCGTTCGACCTGCCTTGCGGTGACACGGTGACAGTGACCGTATCTATCGGCATATCCGAGGTTAGCCCCGGGCCGAACGACCAAGACCTCAAAACAGTTGGCGATTTACTGGTTGCGCGGGCCGATGTTGCTTTGTATGCCGCCAAATCAGCCGGTCGCGATCGAGTCGTCGTAGAGGTGGCGTGATGCGTCCCGTGATTGTGGCAGCGCTGGCGACTCTGCTACTGGTCGCGTGTGAGTCGAAAGTGCCGTCCGCGCCGATCGTCGTTCTCGCGACGGGCGAAGCCGGGTCGGAAATTGACCTGCTATTGGCGAACTTTTCATCAGAAACCGACATACCCGTCTCTGTAGTTTGGGGTGATTCAACTGAGAACACGAACAGGCTGCTGAACAACGTCGATGATTCGGTGGATGTGATCATCACCACGAATGTTGCGGATATCTGGCGGGCAGCAGACGAGGGAGTGCTGCGGCCAATTGAGCCTAAAGCGCTCGAGAATGTAGCGCCGATTCTGCAAGACTCCGATGGCCTGTGGGCGGCGCTCGAGATGCGAGTCCATGTCATCGCCATGGCAAGCGGACAAGTCCGCCCGCTCGTCGCCAGTTACGATCAGCTGGCAGGGGCGATACTGCGTGGGCGAGTTTGCCTGTCATCATCCGAGCTGCACATCAATCGATCCTTGATCGCAATGCTCATTGATGAACGGGGAGCGAAGAAGACCGAACGCCTGGTGCGACGCTGGATGCAAAATCTCGTGGCAGCGCCATTCCCGAACCAGGACGCGTTGATCACGGCCATGCGCGGAGGCCTGTGCGACTACGGGATACTGGAGTGGTGGCCGAACGAAGACGACCTGATGTACTTCAAACCGCAGCCGACAACCATGGATATTGACGGCATTGGTGTTGCCCGCCACGCACGGCATCCGGAATCAGCACAACGGCTGGTCGGATGGCTGTTGCGCAAGAAGAGCATTCGGCCCACTGGCGATTCTGACGCAAGCTCGGTTGGCATCGCAGGCTGGCGCGACGAGGATGCGAGATTGCTCGCAGAGCGCGCCGGTTATCGATAGCGGCCTTGTCGGCTACGACTCATCAATATCAGGAATAACGGTACGCCGATTGCGGCCGTCAATGCACCAACCGGCAATTGCCGAGGTGCCATTAGCGTGCGGGCAAGCGTATCGGCGATAACCAGTAGTGTGCCGCCGGCGAGAGCGGATGCAGGTAAGACGATGCGATGGTCGCTGCCAGCGACCAGTCGAATAAGGTGTGGTATTACAAGTCCGATGAAACCGATGACCCCGACGGTTGTTACCGACAGGGCGGTTGCGAGCGCAGCGGCCGAGAAAATCAGGTAGCGAAACCCTTTCACTGGAAGACCGACTATAGCGGCCTGCAATTCGCCGCGTGACAGCACATTAAGGTGTCGGGCAGAAGCAGTACCGCCGACAAGCAGGATGGCCAGCAGCCACAGGCATCGGGACGGATCAAAAGCAAAGCTCAGATCGCCCATGAGCCAAAACAGCATGCCGCGCAAGTTTTGGTCCGGTGACAGCGCGAGCAACATGGTTGTTGCAGCACTGAATCCAGCCGCCAGTACAACCCCGGTCAATAGCAGACGTGCAGGTGCCCAGCTACCGGTGCCGTGTGCGATGGCGAAGACCAGCAAGGTTGCCGCCATCGCACCGCCAAACGCCGAGAGATCAATCACCAGGCTGCCCATGCCGAACATCATAGCCAGCAGCGCTGCAACAGCGGCGCCTCCGGAGCTGCCAAGTATGTATGGCTCCGCGAGAGGGTTACGGAGTAACACCTGCATCAGGACGCCGGCGACGGCCAGCAGGCCGCCTACAGCAAAGGCCGTCATCGCTCTGGGGAGGCGTAAATCCATGACGAGTGAGCGAATATGGTCGGGCGCAGCACCTCGCAAGGCATCAATTGATTCACTGAAAGTTACGTCGGCGCTGCCGCTTGCCAGTGCCGCGATGAAAGCTATGGCAGCAAGCACCAGAAGGCCCGAGAACAGGGCCCCGTTGCGTGCGGCATTCATGGACGGCATCCTGACAAGAAAATCTCCTGAGGCGGTTGGCGACGGATAGTGTAAAGTAAACAGCAGTTAGAGTTTCAGTACGGTTGCTATGGGCAACGATTGGATAGACGCCGAAGGGTTTCGCGCAAATGTCGGCATCATACTTGCGAACTCCGATAACAAGCTGTTGCTTGGTGGTCGGGTAGGCGCAAAGGGATGGCAGTTTCCGCAAGGTGGCATGGAAGAAGGCGAAGAACCCGTCGAGGCAATGTTTCGTGAGCTTCACGAAGAGGTTGGTCTTGTGGAGGCCGACGTCAATATACTGGACGTCACCAATGACTGGCTGCGCTACAAGCTGCCGAACAAGTTCATTCGGCGACACAGCAAGCCGCTCTGCATAGGTCAAAAGCAACGCTGGTTCATGTTGCGACTTGTTTCCAACGAGGACGTCGTTCGATTCGATCGCTGCGACAAGCCCGAATTTGACCGAGTACGTTGGGTCGACTTCTGGCGGCCCGTTAATGAGGTCATCTATTTCAAACGCCGCGTCTACGCTCGCGCGCTTCATGAACTTGGTCCGGCGGTACACCCTGATGGCTTGCCGGAGCGACCGCGATGGTGGCCCAGGCGCTGGCGCGCGGTCTTTGACAAGGATATTGCGGCGGCGGAACACGAGTAGGGCTAATCCGGTTTCTTCACAATCCGTGACCTAGCGCACTTCTGTTCGTTGGGGGACCCGCGTAACATAACGTCTTTTGTGGGCAATCAGGCGTAGCGTCCAAGTGGCAATAAAGTCTCCTTATCAACAACATGGTGTCGGCAGAATCTGGGTGGTTCGAGCCGTCGTTTTTGCGTTGATTTTGTTTATCGGCTATCTCGTGTTTGAGTTCGGTCGCATTAGAGCGGGCTATGACGTAATCGAAGCGGGCAATATCGGCCAGGCCTACGAAAACCATATTGCACAGCTTGATAGTGAAATTATTAAGCTCAAACAAGATGTTGCACTACTTGAGACCAATCGCGAAGTCGATCGCGAATCGTATAAGGAAGTCGAAATCAGCCTGACCACCTTGCAGGCCAAGATTCAGGAGCAGCGCGACGCCATTGCGTTTTACCGAGGCATCGTCTCGCCGTCCGACGGAAATTCCGGATTGCGGGTTCAGGATCTGAAACTCTCGCGCGGCAAGGCTGAACGCGAATTCAACGTCAGGCTCGTGCTGGTGCAGGCAATGAAGCATGATCGCAAGGTATCGGGAGACGTCAATCTGAGTATCGTGGGCGATCAGAATGGTGTTGAGACGACCTATGCCTTTGTAGATCTAATTCCGGATGAGGCAGAGAAGGCCTGGGCGTATTCGTTCCGATATTTTCAGGATTTTGACCGGCAGCTGGTATTGCCGGACGGCTTTACGCCGGAGCGCATAACCGTTGAGGTACGATCGCGAACGCGATCGATATCCAGCATCGAAGAAAGTTTTGCCTGGGCAACGAGCCAGGGCTAGCAACATTAAGCCGCGAAGCGGTAACACGGAGAACCAGATGTTCAGCAAGAAACAACGCAGGCACACAGTCGTAGAAACACTCGTCGGCTCAAACAGCAAGCTACATGGCGACCTGCATTTTCAGGGCGGCTGTCATATCGACGGCACTGTCAAAGGCAGTGTAACGGCAGACCCGGATACGGACTCGGCGCTTAGCATAAGCGACATTGGCAACGTGGATGGCGGCGTCACCGTGCCTTATGTCGTGTTAAATGGCATAGTTAAAGGCGATGTTTTCGCCAGTAAGCGTGTCGAACTTGGGACAACTGCGCGCGTCATAGGCAATGTGTATTACAATCTGATCCAGATGGCAGAAGGTGCCGAGATAAACGGTAAACTGGTACACCAGCCTGAAGGGCAGGTACCGCTTCTGGAACAGACCACCCGAATCGATGAAAAAGCGGCAGCGTCCGGCGAGTAGCAGATAAATAATATGGATACAGCGACAACACAGACACCCCCACCCCCCAGCGTCATTTTTACAGATGCTGCTGCACACAAAGTGGGCGAACTGATTACTGAAGAGGACAACCCCAACCTGAAGTTGCGGGTGTTTGTGTCGGGCGGTGGTTGCTCCGGCTTCCAGTATGGCTTCACCTTCGATGAGAGCGTTGAGGATGGCGATAGCCAGGTAGAAAATCAGGGGGTAATGTTGCTGATTGATCCGATGAGCGTGCAATACCTGATGGGCGCGGAAATCGATTACAAGGATGACCTGCAAGGCGCGCAGTTCATCATCCGGAACCCGAATGCACAAACCACCTGCGGCTGCGGGTCCTCGTTCACTGTCTGAGACCAGTCAGCCAGAAATTATTGCGGCCGTAGATCTCGGCTCAAACAGCTTTCATATGATCGTCGGCGAACTGCGCCATGGTCAGCTCGCGATTATCGACCGCATTCGAGAAACGGTCAGACTCGCCGAAGGGCTTTCCTCGAAAGGCGATATCTCAATTGATGCCCGCAAACGTGCACTGGATTGCTTGTCGAGATTCGGCGAACGTCTTCGGGATATGCGAGCAGGCAGCGTTCGCGCGGCCGGTACCAGCACCATTCGCCGAGCACGCGAAGACTCATCATTTATGTCCGAGGCAGAGGCGCTGCTCGGCCACCCCATTGAGGTCGTCTCCGGTATCGAAGAAGCACGCCTGGTTTATAGCGGTGTGACACACAGCTTGCCGCCAACGGATGGTATGCGGCTGGTGACCGACATTGGGGGCGGCAGCACCGAGGTTATTCTCGGGCACGCTGCTCTGCCGCGCGCACTCGAAAGTCTGCATATGGGCTGCGTGTCCATGACCGAGAAGTTTTTCCCCGACGGCGAAATTACGGAGACGGGATTCAAGCGGGCCCGCATGGCAGCGCGCCTGGAATTGCGGCCGATCAAGGCGTTTTTTCGGGGTGCCACCGACATACAAGCGATCGGCACGTCAGGAACCATCCGGTCAACGGAAGCTGTTGCTCAGGAACTGGAGCTTGTCGATAGTGGCATCACCTTGCAGACGATCGAGTCACTGATCGCCAAGGTTCTGGAATTCCAGTCGGTTGATGACCTGTCTTTGAAGGGCCTGTCCGAGCGCCGTGCACAGGTCTGGCCCGGTGGCTTGTCTATTCTCGCCGAACTGCTGAAAACCTTGCGAATCGAGGAAATGAAAGTCTCGGACGGCGCTCTTCGCGAAGGGCTGCTGTATGACCTGCTCGGCCGCCTGCAGCATGAAGATGCACGTGAACGAACCATAATGGCGATGACGTCGCGTTACCAGATCGATAGCGAGCAAGCTGATCGCGTTGCGGAAACAGCACATAAACTGCACAAGCAATGTGCTGAAACATGGGGCATTGGCCGCGAACTGTCCGGCAAGATGCTCGACTGGGCCAGCCGACTCCATGAGATCGGACTCGATATATCGCACGACGGCTATCAACGGCACGGTGCTTACATCGCTGAGCATGCCGACATGCCCGGATTTCCGCAGGCGGAGCAACGCTTTCTCGCGTTGTTGATCGGTGGCCAGAGGCACCGCATTAATCCGTCCCAATTGAAGGCGCTGCCAAAGTCGTGGCGCGATCCAGGTCTTCGATTGCTAATGCTCCTGCGATTGGCTGTGCTTTTGAATAGAAGTCGCAATGCCGCGGAGTTACCTGATGTGACTATTTGCGTTTGCGACGATAGCTTGTCGCTTGGATTTAACGCGGACTGGCTAAGGGACAATCCGTTAACAATTGCAGATCTGGAAAGAGAGCGGGATTTCCTGGAGCAAGTCGAATACGAACTGATTGTGAAGTAGAAGTAACCGGCCGCAGACAAAAAAAGGGCCCCGAAGGGCCCACAAGCACTATATCGTTTTCTGTTTTCGCCGACGTAGCGCCAATAGACCAGACAAGACCAGGATCATCGGCAGTCCTGCAGCGCCGCCACCGGAACCACCGCCGCCAGTGGACGGACGTTTCTTGGTGTACATCGGCTTATTCTGGTCAATCCGACGATTTTGCGGCGCCTGCTTGGCGCGGGTCTGTTGCGCCGCTCGTTCAGTTGCGACCCGGTCACGATTGCTGCGCTTGATGCCCTCTGCGGCGAATACTTCGTCGCGAACAACAATCATGGACGTGTAGTCGGTTACCAGACCATACTCTGTCGCAAGATCCGTGATCGCGTCCTCGGTATCCTTGTCTGCGCCAAAGTAATCCATCTTTGACTGCAAATTCTCGATCGTGGCATAGGCCCAGATTCTCTCTAACTCCGGATTCAGGTCCGACTGCACGGGCATTGCGAAGCTCGTCTTGTATTCAACATCCTTACCGGCGACCTTGCCGTTCAGTCGCACTTGCGCCTCACGGCTGCCCCAGTAGTGGCCGAGTACCTGCAGCTGTTCGCCGTGGTAAAGGCTGCCAATTTTCTCGGGAGTCAGATCGGCGACCTTTAATCCGTCGATAGTCAGGTTCACATCATGCAGGGCCGCGTGACGAATTTTCGCCGTCGCCTGTATGAGCTGACCTGCGATGTCGTCGCTATTGGATGTTTCCAATGCAAAGCCATTCGAGACATCGGTCATTGCCTCGAGTAACGGACGGTTTGCACTGTTGCCCATGATGAATGTGAACAGACGTACATCGTATTGCCCCATCATCGTGAGAAACTCCTTCTTCTCAGTGACGCCGACGTTGGCGACACCATCAGTAACGAGCGCGATTCCGGACGTACGGTCACTATCAAGACCGTCGAGTCCGGCCCGCAGCCCCGCGTAAAGATTGGTGCCGCCGTCTGCATGAAGGCGTCCCACGAGGTCCGTGTAATGTATGACGTTCTCAGGACTCGCCGTAACGAAATTGCCGGTTAGCTCGCGTGCAGAATTATTGAACGTGAAGATACGGAAGCGATCATTCGGGTTCAGCTTGCCGAGCGCTTGCTGCACGCCGTTCGCCAGGGTTGCAAACTTACCTTGCATCGATCCGGATACGTCAAGAACGAAAACCCAGTCACGACCGTTCTCAATGATCGGCAGGTCATCGCCTGGCGTAAACGTCAGCATGAACGTACCGCGTCCTGATGCATCGGGTTTGTGCGTTACGAGATCGACTGTTCCTGGCAGGTCCGGCGTATGTCGCCAGTAGACAACGATATCTTTGTCCAGATTTGCAACGCCCGACGCGGTGGTCGCCGGGGCCGGGCTCTCACCTGCCTCCAGGGCAGCGACCTGTGCGCTGAATTCTTCTTGTGCAGGCGATGAACCGAGCGAGTGCAAAGCAATCTTCCAGTGACCTGAATCAATTTGATTCAAGGCCGCATTCGGTTGTTCCGGCAGGCGAACAGCGTCAACGGGGTAGGACGATTTCAGCTCCAGATCGAAGCTGAAGTTTCCGGTAACGGTATCGCGTACTTCCCAGAAGGCGTTTCGATCCTCGTCAACGCCGCCTTCCTCCAGTGGGTAAACGTAACGCCCGATACCTGTGTCGGTGCTCGCGCTTTGCACGTAGACGAGGCGTATTCGAACGTCTGAGTTCGCCCGTACCGGGTAAACCGATATATCAAAAGTTCGATATTCGTCCTTCTCGGCCAGAGCAGTTTCGCGCCCTGCGGCTTTTTCCTGTTCATAAAGATCACGAGCCTCCTGATTCTTCAACACCTCACCTGTGACCGGATTACCATCAATCCAATAGGTGAACTCAGCCACAGCACCGTGGGAGGGGACCGGAAAACTGTAAACGGCCTCCATATCGTTGGCGCCTGTGTTTATGAAGACCTGGTCGATTTCCGTAGTTACATAGCCGTCTTCAACGACGACCTTCACTTTGTGATCGCGAATATCCAGGGAGTCGGACTGTCCTTTCGGTGTCAGCAAGCCGGCGGCGTCGGCTGTGCCCACAGCAAACAGGGCCAAAACGACAGCGATGAGATTGACATAGCTCTTGGGTTTCATGACTTTACTCCAATTAAACAACGTTCAATTATTAGTGAAAGAAAAACCGTTTTATTAAACGGTGTTCAATTTATAAACATATATTGAACGTTGTTCAAATAATGTTAGTGTTTGGCTTGAATTGGGGCTTTTCAATTGGACAAAATGCATGGGCAGACGCAGCGACCACAGTCGTGACGAGATACGGGACATGGCGATTGCCGCTGCCGCCGAACACGTCGAAATGGAAGGTTTTCAGTCACTTACCGCCAGAAAAGTTGCAGGCAAGATCGGCTATACGGTAGGTACCCTGTACCATGTCTTCCGCAATTTCGATGATCTGGTCATCCACCTGAACGCACAGACGATCGACGAAATGGCGGCACTAATTCAGCAGCAAACGCGCAGAAAGCGGAATCCGGAGGTGCGGATTCGAGCAATGGCGGAATTCTATGTGCGGTTTGCGACGGACCATCCGGATCGCTGGCGTCTGGTTTTTGAGCACCGGGCCCCACGCGGTCTACCGACGCCCGTGCAAATGAAAGAGCGTCGCGACGTCATGTTCGAAATGGTGGCAGATAATCTGAGTGAAATATCACCCCGTCGAAACACACAGGAAATCGACCACACGGCAACAGCCCTGTGGAGTGGTATTCACGGTATTTGCATTCTCGCGCTCACGGGTAAGCTTTATCTGGGCGGTGCTTTCTCGATGGTCAAACTGATAGACACGTTGATCGATTCAGTCCTGAATGAGTTTCGGCGCAGCTAGGTTTTCGAGAAACGTCTCTTGCGCGGAAACCCGCTCGCTCGTACCCGGTGACAGGCGTTCGTAACTGCCATCGCCATTGAGAAGCCAGGACTGGCAATTGTCGGCAAGGAACAGCTCAAGATCACGTTGGATTTGTTCCTTCATCGCTTTCTGGCGAATCTCAAAGCATGACTCGTTGCGACGAAACATATTCCGATCCATCAAGTCGGCACTTGAACAGTAAAACTCTTCCTCGCCATCGTTCAGAAAGTAATAGACGCGCGAGTGTTCGAGAAAGCGCCCAACAATCGAGCGAACGCGGATGTTCTCGGATAATCCTTTAACACCTGGACGCAACGAACATATTCCGCGCAATATTAAGTCAATCTGTACACCGGCTTGAGATGCTTCGTACATGGCGTCAATTAGCTGCGGCTCGTTCAGAGAATTCACTTTGACAATGACACGTGCAGGTTTGCCTGCTTTGGCGTTCTCAGTTTCGCGGCGAATTTTCTCGAGTAGCGCATCAAAAAGGCTGAAGGGGGACGCGAGCATGCGCGTCATATCGTCCGCCCGCGTCAGGCTGGTCAATTGCAGAAACAGTTTGTGCACGTCCTCACCCAGACGCTTGCTGCTGCTCAGGTAGCCATAGTCCGTATATACGGATGTCGTGGCATGGTGGTAGTTGCCGGTGCCGAGGTGCATATACCGCACGAGTTGCCCCTCATTGCGCCGCACAACCAGAGTCATCTTGGCGTGCGTCTTGAACCCGACCAGGCCGTAGACAACATGAGCACCCGCTTCCTGCAATCGATTGGCCAGGGAAATGTTAGCTGCCTCATCAAATCTCGCCATCAGTTCAATGACGACAGTGACCTCTTTTCCCGAGCGCGCCGCTGTAACCAGATGATCGACAACGGGTGAAGCAGCTCCAGTACGATAGAGCGTTTGCTTAATGGCAAGAACGTCCGGGTCTGCGGCCGCGGCTCCAATGAAATCAATAACAGGAGCAAATGACTGATACGGGTGGTGTAGCAGTACATTCTTCTTATCCAGAATCGAAAAAATGTTCTCATCACTGCGAAGCTCTTCCGGTAAGCCCTGAATGAACGGCGTGTAAAGCAACTTCGGGCGGTCCTCAAGCTCGCACACTGTCGACAGGCGATTGAGGTTCACGGGCCCGTCGACCATATAGGTGTCATCATCGGTCAGTTCGAAATGGTCGAGCAGAAACTCACGCAAGTCGTCCGGGCACTCATGCCCGATTTCGATGCGGACAGCGGCGCCGTAGCGGCTCGCCTCAAGCTGTCCTTCCAGGGCACGAACCAGATCGCTGACTTCTTCATCGTCGACGTACAGGTTGCTGTTGCGAGTTACACGAAACTGGTAGCAACCATCAACGTCGAGCCCTGGGAACAGGCTTTCAACATGTACCCGAATGATCGAGGATAGAAAAACGAAGTTGTGTTCGCCGGGCTTGCTGATGCTGTCCGGAAGTGTGATGACCCGCGGCAAAGAACGCGGTGCCTGCACCATGCCGCGATGTCGGCGTCGACCAAAAGCATCCTTGCCGTGCAAGCGCACGATGAAATTCAGGCTCTTATTAAGTATTCGCGGAAAGGGCCGAGACGGATCAAACGTTAGTGGCGTGAGAACCGGTACCACCTGGTCGTTGAAATATCTTGCCAGCCACTCGTTTTGTTCCTGCGTCCAGTCGTCGCTATGGACGAATCGAACACCCGCATCAGCAAGCTGCGGGAACAGCTCATCGTTAAGTACCCGGTATTGCCGCTGAACCATCTCCGAAAGGCCACCACGCAGCTCGTCAAATACGTCCTGAGAAGGCCGTTTCTGCGGTCCCTGGGCAGGCGCGCCGATTTCAATTCGTTGCTTTAGTCCGGCGACCCGGATTTCGAAAAACTCGTCGAGATTAGTGCAACTGATGCACATGAATCGCAGCCGTTCGAGCAGCGGTATATTCGGGTCCTGGGCCTGCGCAAGCACACGCTTGTTGAACTCAAGCAGGCTGAGTTCGCGATTAATATATGGATCTTTCATAGCTTGGGGGAGTGTATATCGCCCAGCACCACTTTGTGCGTTGCCCCTGTCACACTGGGCAAGTTTCCGCTCTGTCCGTGCAAGCTGCGCATTGCCAGCCACGCGAAGGCGACGGCCTCGACCCAATCGGGGTCCAGTCCAGCGCCCCGTGTACTCGTGACAGAAACGTCCGGGAGATGGTCGCGCAGGCGTCGCATAAGTTCACAGTTATGAACACCGCCACCGCAAACAAACACTTCCTGAGTATCGCCGGCATGCTCAGCTATCGCAGCTGCTATCGTCGCGGCGCTAAGTTCGCACAAGGTCGCCTGCACATCCGCGGCATCAGCATCGTCGGTCGGGAATTCTTGCAGCCATCCCGGATTAAAGTATTCGAAACCGGTGCTCTTGGGTGGACGCAGACTGAAGTAGGGGTCATCGCGAAAACAGCCCAGTAAGGATTGATCAACCGTCGCGCTGGCCGCCCACGCGCCTTCATTATCAAATGATTTAGCAAGGTGCCGGGATATCCACGCATCCATCAAACCGTTGCCCGGTCCGGTATCGAACCCGATAACCCTATCGCCGTCAGCCGGCAATACCGTAATGTTCGCGATGCCACCGATATTTGCGATGACTCGATTGCTGTCGCTGGAACCAAACAACCATTGATGAAACGGCGGTACGAGCGGCGCCCCCTGGCCACCCACCGCGATATCGGCTGCCCGGAAATTGCTGATCGTCGTCGTATCAGTACCGGCCGCGATGATGCTCGCGTTTCCGACCTGCAGTGAAAACGGTTCAACAGCGTTGGGTTGGTGCCGTAAGGTCTGTCCATGGCTGCCTATCGCAGCGACTTCCTGTCCGGGAACACCGCTCCTTTCGATGACAGCGTGGGCAGCCCGCAGAAAAGCCTCGCCGACCTTCTGGTCCAGTTCGCCAGACGGATCCAGTGCAACATCCAGCGGTTCGCGAATCGCCGCAAACAATGCATTTTGCAGTTCTTGCGGATAGGGTTCTGAGTGCACGGCATGAATGTTGACGCTGGCATCACCGAAGCTCGCCAGGACGGCGTCAATTCCGTCCATGCTTGTGCCGGACATCAAACCGACATAGAAATCCGCCATCGCTTTATTGACTGTTGTACGCGACGGACGCCGTCTGCGTACTCTTGAACTGTTCGAGTTCCTTCAGGATCGGTTCGGCTGTGGCCATAAACCGTTCCCGGTATTGCTCATCGATGGGTTCCGCGTCGGGCAGATTAACCGTACGCGGATTGCGATGAACGCCATTCAGGCGATACTCGTAATGTAAGTGGTTTGCCGTGGCCAACCCTGTCTTGCCGACAAAACCGATAGCCTGACCTTGCCGGACCCGTGTTCCTACCCGGGCCTTCAACACGTAACTGGACATGTGAGCGTAGAGCGTTGTGATGTTGCCGCCGTGTTGCAGAATCACCGTCTTGCCATAACCGGACTTGGTGCCGCGAAAAATCACCTTACCGTCGCCAGAAGCCTTAATAGGTGTGCCTCGCGGGGCTGCGTAGTCAACGCCGCGGTGTGCCCGGATCCTGTTGAGGATGGGGTGTTTCCGATTCGGATTAAAGTTGGAGCTGATGCGGGTGAAATCAACTGGCGCACGTATGAATGCTTTTCGAACACTATCACCGCTTGGCGTGAAGTATTCACTGTGTTCGTTGTCGTCGATGAAGCGTATCGCCTGGATGGTCCGCCCATTGTTATTGAACTCGGCCGCGATGATTTCACCGTCTGACACGTATATCCCGTCTTGCCAGATTTCTTCAAACTGCACGTAGTAATTATCGCCCTGTCGGATGTCGAGTACGAAATCTACGTCCCAGGCGAAAATGCCAGCAATGTTCATGATGACTTTGTCGGACAGGCCGGCCGTAGCGGCGCTTTCAAACAAGGATGTCTCGATAACCCCATGGACCATGCGCTTGCGAGTTTCGATAGGCCGGTCGATGATCTCGGCGCTAAATCCCGCCTCTTGCTTTTCAATCTGCAGTGCGCTGGTCAGGTCCAGTTGCGAGTAGAGGCTGATGACTTCATTGCCGTCGTGAATTACCTCAAAAACGTCGCCTGGTTTGATTCTGCGAAAACGTTGCTTCGCTTCGTCGAGTTCGGCGATCATCATTAGATGCCCCAAGCTGAGATTATGCTTGCGAAACAGCTTTTCCATTGTGTCGCCGGAGGCGATCTTAAGGGTGAGCTTATCGAACTCGCGGACGGGTTCTGGCATTAGAGCAGCCGCTTCTGCGAGCAGGGCGGCCTGATCAACCTGCGGCACGATAAGCGGCTCATCTTTGCTGGCCATCATGATTGGCGCGCTGATCCCGGGCGGGGGCTCTTGCGGTGTCGTGTTGTTGAGTGTGCTGCTAAGCGCAACAGCGATTAACGGTATGCCGAGGCCCACCGCAAACCATTGAAGGGCCTTGGATTTCTTGGGCTGGCCTGAAGCAGACTGCTTGTAATCGTGAAGTAGTGGGCTAACTGGACGATGCAAGTCTGCGTCCCTTAAGCGACTGGAAGTCGTTACTCTACCGTGCCGGATTTTTGAGGTCAAAGAAAAGGTGTTATAACTCATGGTGTTAACCAGCCCGGAAATGCTACAGTTTCGCACCCGCGGACCATCAAAAATGAGCACGACTGGCATGACAGGCATCAAGCAACAAATCGCCGAGCTAACAAGGGGTACTGAAGAGGTACTTCCCGAAGACGGGCTTCTGGCAAAGCTTAAGGAAGGTCGGCCATTAGTCGTAAAGGCGGGCTTCGATCCGACCGCTCCGGATCTGCACATCGGCCATACGGTACTAGTGAACAAGATGCGGCAGTTCCAGCAGCTTGGTCATGACGTTGTTTTTCTGATCGGCGACTTTACCGGCATGATCGGCGATCCTTCGGGCAAGAACGCAACCAGGCCACCGCTGTCGCCTGAAGATATTCAGAGGAACGCTGCAACCTACGCCGAACAAATATTCAAGGTTCTGGACAAAGAGAAGACTCGGATTGAGTTCAATTCGAAATGGATGAACGAGATGGGTGCTGCCGGTCTGGTCAGGCTCGCGGCTCGTCATACGGTGGCTCGCATGCTCGAGCGCGATGACTTCAATAAG
Source organism: Woeseiaceae bacterium (assembly GCA_021773055.1). GTDB lineage: Bacteria > Pseudomonadota > Gammaproteobacteria > Steroidobacterales > Woeseiaceae > UBA1847. The sequence continues at coordinate 2,686 of JAJFKV010000028.1, read as the reverse complement.
CGCTACAAGGGTGGCGAGTCGATCGCCGTACACGAGTTTCTTTACCCCTTGGTACAAGGCTACGACTCTGTTGCGCTGAAGGCTGATATCGAACTCGGGGGCACCGATCAGAAGTTCAACTTGCTGGTTGGGCGCCAACTGCAACAGGACTATGGTCAGAAACCGCAGGTAGTCATCACAACGCCACTGCTCGAAGGTCTGGACGGTGTGCAGAAGATGTCGAAGTCGCTGGGCAATTACATTGGCATAACTGATGCGCCGGGCGAAATGTTCGGAAAAATCATGTCGATTTCGGACGATCTGATGTGGCGATATTTTGAAGTTCTAAGCTTCCGCTCGCTTGACGATATCAATGCGTTGAAGCAATCGGTGGCGGAGGGTATGAACCCGCGTGATGCAAAATTTGAACTTGGGCAGGAAATAGTTGCCAGATTCCATAGTGAGGCAGCGGCGGACGGCGCCAAGCAGGAGTTCATATCACGATTCCAGCAAGGTGCGATGCCCGAGGAGATTCCAGACCTTACTCTGGAAACACAGGAAGGGAAGCTGGGTATTGCCCATCTCTTGAAGGGTGCTGGCCTGGTGAGTAGTACGTCCGATGCATTCAGGATGATCAAGCAGGGAGCGGTCAGGATCGACGGCCAACGGGTTGAGGATCGGTCGCTACAGCTGGACGCTGGTACGACATGCGTCTACCAGGTGGGCAAGCGCAAGTTTGCCCGGGTTAGCCTGAGCTGAAAATTCGCGTCTGAATAATTGCGCGGACTCGGCTGGCACATGAACTGGCGGGAGGTGCAGATATGAAGAATCTAAAGCAGATCGTGACGGTTATGGTGTTGTCGATTCTGGCGACGCCGCTATTCGCAGCGGAGGATGACGCCAAAGCCATTGGGCAGTTTCAGGATATCCTGGAAAGCGTCGATCAAAAGTCGTTCGAGATGTTCAGGAAGGCACTCGACCAGACAGACCTCGCAAACCGTATTTACAGTCATCAGCCCATTACGGACGGCGTCCGGGAGATATTCAGGGGCCAGTTTTGGGAAATAATCGAGTCCGGATTTCTCCAGGGATTGCCGCCGGTGGGGTCGACGACCAAAGCAGAACTCGTCCAGTTTGAATTTCAGGACGGTCGTGGTCGAGCCTGTGTGCGATTCAATCTTCCCAGGTACGAATATACATTCCAGGTCTTCGAGCTGCGCCACGACAGTCGCGGCCGCATCAAGATCGTCGATTGGTTTGATTCCAGCAACGGACAGTCGTTCTCTGCCCATATCGGTGAAGAACTGATTACTGTAATGCCGACCAAGGCATCTACTCGTGAATTGCTAACAATTAGTGATCCGACTGAGCTGCAGCTGTTTCAGGTGACGGAGATTCTTAAGGCTACGCGGGACGGCCAGCCTCCCCGGTTCTTTGAGATTTACGACGAGTTCGATGAGCGACTGAAGCGGGAGCCATTAATCGCGAAACATGCAACACTTATGGCGTACCGGTTGAAGGACACAGACCGGTTCGCTCGCAGTCTCGACATTTTCGTCGAGGTCCACTCGGAAGATCCCAATCTGGCCCTGATGACATCAGATTTCTACGTGGTGGTCGAGGACTACGAGAGTTCTTTCGTGTCACTGCAGAGGTACTACCAGTACTTCAACGTAAAGGAGGGTGCGCTTCCGGCGAAGCTGTCCGCCCTGGCATTGGCCACTGGCAAACCCGATGAGGCGGAAAAATTCGCTGTTGCTGCCACCGTCAATGAGCCGGAACTGGAGCTCGGCTGGTGGTCTTTGCTGCGTGCCCGGGCAGCGGCCAAGAATTTTGAAGGCGCACTCGAGGCAATGACGTACCTGGAGGATAACTTCGATCACCGACTGGATGAGGCAAAGCTCAGGCGCGACAAATACAGGGCGTTTGCAAGTCTGGCCGGTAGCCAGGAATTCAAGGACTGGCGGGCCGGCCGAGAGTAAGTGAAATGAAGTGCCGTCTGGGGCCAGAAGACGGGGTTCCGGAGCGCGGTTTATGCCGCGCGCAACGGCACACTTTCAACGAATCGAGCGGAACAAGGCGTTAATACCAATCCTGCCGCTGCCCGGTTGCCGCTCTGACCCCATTTGATTGTGCGGGTTTCCATCATTTACCATGCCATTACCCCTGTGACTATAACGCTGCGGTCCCTCAAAGGCTTTATTGGACGTGACTCCACAGAAACTCCAGAACGGCTTATTTCCGGGGGAAAAGTGGCCCTTTTGGGTCTTCGGCAGCGTCGCCGAAGGCCCCGCCAGACGGGGTTTTCAGCTAATTAAAAAAAAACTTGAAAAAGGTGTTGACGGAAACGAAATGCGCCGTATAATGCGCGGCTCGCTGAGGGACACGGTGGACTTCAGCGGACCCCAAAAGATACACGCAGGCGCAAGAGGATTATTGCTAAGACCTCCTTCGCCTGTATAATGGTGGGTCCGCCCTAATCAAGCGACAGCCAAGGCTGTCACCCAACTAGGGCTCGTTCTTTAACAACTCAATCAGATAATTTGTGTGGGTGCTTGCGTCGGAATTTGCGAAGGCAAAGAAGACGTAAGAACCAAATAGTCAGTTTTAAGTAATTGAGTACTGGTGATTACGCACTTTAGTAAAAGCTCCAAGCTTTAAACTGAAGAGTTTGATCCTGGCTCAGATTGAACGCTGGCGGCATGCC
>JAJFKV010000027.1 GCA_021773055.1 Woeseiaceae bacterium | reverse complement strand
TTCGATATTGATAAAACCTAACCAAATCGGTACCTTAAGCGAAACTCTTGATGCGATTACTATGGCTGATGGCGCAGGGTTTAGCGCGGTAATCTCGCACCGCTCGGGGGAGACCTCGGACAGTACGATTGCCGACATCGCAGTAGGCACGACGGCGACACAAATCAAGACCGGCTCCCTGTCCCGGTCTGATCGAATCGCCAAGTACAACCAGCTGCTGCGTATTGAAGAAAAATTGGGTGCAGATGCAGGGTATGCGGCCCGCGAGGCGTTTTCGGTCGAGATCGGCTAGATAAGCGATCCTGGTTACTGGTTTGGGGTAGGCGGTTTGTTCAGTTCGCGCGGATTATTGCTAATGCTGGCGATTGCGGGGCTCAGTCTACAGGCTGAACTCTGGTTTTCGGATGACGGTTACCTCAAGACTCTCAAGTTACGTTCGGCCGTTGCCGAGCAGCTGGCACTGAACGAGTCACTTCGTGAGCGCAACGCTGCGCTGGATGCGGAGGTGATCAACCTCAAGCAGGGTGTGGATGCCGCCGAAGAACGCGCGCGCACCGATCTAGGCATGATCGGGCAGCGCGAAACTTTTTATCAGGTAGTGCCTGTCGTCGACTCGGCCGGGTAGCAGAATCACCCATGTCCTTACCTGCCTGGACCCGCGCGCACGGGGCGCCGCTATTTGCGGCAATTATTCGCGCACAGCCCGACGACTTTGACGTCACCGAAGAACTTGGTTTCGAGCTCTCTGGAGACGGCGAGCATGACTACCTGTATGTCGAGAAAACCGGCACCAACACAGAGTGGCTCGCTCGACAACTGGCCGGTTTCGCGGACGTAGCCGCCAGAGAGGTCGGTTATTCGGGCCTCAAGGACCGTCATGCCGTTACCCGCCAATGGTTTAGCGTACCGCGCTGGAATCAGCCCGATTGGGTGGCGTTCGATGTCGACGGCGCCGCTATTCTGGAAGTCAGTCGAAATGCACGAAAACTGCGCCGCGGAGCGCATCGCAACAACCATTTTCGGATAGTTTTGCGCGGCCCGACAAAGGGGTCTGAGCCCTATTTAGTTGAGCGGCTACAGCGGATCAGGGAAGTGGGTGTGCCGAACTATTTCGGCGAGCAGCGGTTTGGTCGTGATGCCGGCAATATTGACTTGGCAAACAGTTGGGCCGCGGGCAAGCGACTGCCACGCCACAAGCGCAGTATCGCGATTTCGACTGCACGCTCTTACATGTTCAATGAGTTGCTCGCCGCGCGTGTTGCCGATAAGTCCTGGAATAAGCTCGTTGCGGGAGAGGTAGCCAACCTGGACGGCTCTGGCAGCGTGTTTGATGTTGAGGATGCCGATGATGAATTGCGAGAGCGCTGCGCTGTTCTGGACATACATCCGACCGAGTTGTTGTGGGGCGATGGTTCCGCCGCCGACGCGGCGCCGCCGGGCCACGATAATTGGCTGCGAGCGCTTAGCAAAGCGAGAGTGAAACCGTCGCGCCGAAGCCTGAGGCTAAGAGTCATCGAGCTGCAATGGCAGCTCGATGATGAAGCATTGATACTCACATTTGGATTGACGCGCGGCGCTTTCGCAACATCGGTCCTGCGTGAAATTGTCACAGCAACTGACGCGCGGAACCTTAGCTGAAGGGCAGCGCCTCATAATCGTCTGAAAATCTGCGCTTTCCTGACGCCGCTGGAGGAGGCCGATTTCCAGGTACTTCACGATGCACTGGATGTGAGCGAATGTGGGCCGGCCTTACCAAGGCCGGCAGAATAGCAATTGCGGGACACGTCGAAGAGTTGACCTGTATCGCTGGCCTGGTCGATAGCGCGCGCTAATCGCGCTGCAGCAAGACGTATATAGCCCCGGTTCCGCCGTCAACCTGTCGGGTCGAAACAAACGCAATGACGTTATCCCAGCGGCGCAACCAGGAATTAACAGCACTTTTCAGCACCGGTCCGCGTTCGCCGGAGCCCAGGCCCTTTCCATGAACGACTCGCACGCAGAGGTGATCTTGCCCTGCGCTGTACTGGATAAAATCCCGTAGCCGCGGCTTGGCTTCTGCGAGCGTCATGCCGTGCAGGTCTATTTCGGCCTGCACGCTGTAGCCACCGCGAGCCAGTTTGCGCATTGTACGACGGCCGACGTGCTGGCGGTTGAAGCGCAGGGCGCCGCCGGAGTGCTGCTCAACAGTGTCTATATCGTCATCCAGGCTCTCGGCGAGCACAGCGGATTCGTCTGCACGCCTGAATTTCGCTCTCGGCTTGGGTTTTGGTTTATCTGTCGGCACACGATCGTCAGCCTTGAGCGGCTTTGCGCCAGACATCGCATTTCGAAACGCTTCTGTGTCTTCGTCGGTCAAGGTTATGTCTTTGAGGCTATGGTGCGCGGTGAACATTAAGTATAGTGAGCGCGTTCTTATATCACGAGCCTAACCGTCCAACACAAAATGAAAATCCTCGTAAGTAACGATGACGGCTACCTCGCTACGGGCATCAATGTTCTGACGGCGGCGCTTGAAAAAGTTGCTGACGTTGTAGTGATTGCCCCGGACCGAAATCGTTCGGCCGCGAGTAATTCGCTGACCCTGAAAGTGCCACTGCGAGTTTCGGAAGTTGCCCCGAATCGCTACAAAGTCGACGGCACGCCGTCGGATTGTGTGCACCTTGCGGTCACAGGATTTCTCGATTTTGAACCTGATCTCGTTGTGTCAGGTATTAATCACGGTGCCAATCTGGGTGATGACGTTATTTATTCGGGTACCGTCGCGGCCGCAATGGAGGGGCGTTTTCTCGGTTTACCCACTATTGCGGTGTCTCTGGTCGGCAATGAGTTGCAGCATTTCGAGACGGCAGCTGCCATTGCGAGTGAACTGGTACAAAAAATTGAACGGGCGCCATTGGCGTCCGATGTCGTGCTCAATCTCAATGTACCCGACATTGAGATTGCTAAGCTGAGGGGAATTCAGGCGACACGACTGGGGTTTCGCCACAAATCCGAGCAGATCCTGAAGGACACAGACCCTTATGGACGGCCGATCTACTGGGTTGGCCCTGCCGGGGAGGGTCAGGATGCGGGAGAGGGCACGGATTTCTATGCTGTTGGGCAGGGGTTCGCATCCGTCACACCGCTGAAGGTCGATCTGACGAGATACAGTGCCATCGACGATCTGTCTGACTGGTTGGGGATCAGCTGAGTGTCTACACCCGCATCACGGCAGGGCATAGGCATGACCTCCGCGCGGACGCGGGACCGCCTGGTGCAGCGACTGATGGACCAGGGCATCAGGTCCGAAGCAGTGTTGAATCAAATCAGAAACGTCCCACGGCATCTGTTCGTCGATGAGGCATTGGCCAGCCGCGCGTACGAAGACACGGCACTGCCTATCGGGTTGGGGCAAACGATTAGCCAGCCGTTCATCGTTGCCCGTATGACCGAGGCGCTGCTGGCCGGATTTGAGGGTGAAAAGGTGCTGGAAATTGGCACGGGTTGTGGTTACCAGACGGCGGTTCTTGCGCCGTTGGTGAAAAAAATCTACACGGTTGAACGCATTCCGGAGTTGCTCAAAAAGACCCGCCAGCGACTCCGGGATCTCGATATCTACAACGTCCAGTCCAGGCCGGGTGATGGCTGGGAGGGGTGGTCCAAGTATGGCCCCTATGATGGCATCATCGTGACAGCAGCGGCTTCGTCAATGCCGCAGAAACTGCTGCAACAACTTGCGCCGGGCGGACGCCTCATTATTCCTATCGGACCAAAAGGCCAGCAGGATCTTACGATGGTCGTAAATCATCCGGATCGCTTTGAGCAAGTATCATTGGGATCGGTAAGTTTCGTTCCATTAGTTCAAGGTAAATAAGATATAAAAAACAATCGATTACAAGTAGATATTAAAGTAAATTATACTTTAATTTATGAGTGTTTCGAGTGATATGAAGCTGTTCGCACCCGTCTATGAACGTGTTTTGCAATGGTCCCGTCACCGGCATGCGGAGCGCTATCTCGGCGCGATGAGTTTTGCCGAGTCTTCGTTTTTCCCCATTCCTGTCGATGTCATGCTGGCACCAATGGTTCTCGCCGCGCGTGATCGCTGGATACGACTGGCGACGATCGCGACCCTGTTTTCGGTGCTCGGTGGACTGGCTGGGTACGGCATTGGCTACGGCTTGTTCGACAGCATCGAGCCGTGGCTCCGGCAGTCGCATTATTGGGGTGCTTATCAGACCAGCCGCAGCTGGTTCGACGACTACGGCGTCCTGGTTGTCTTTGTCGCCGGATTTTCGCCTATTCCTTACAAGGTCTTTACGATCGCGGCCGGCGTCGCGGTCCTCAACCTGCCGGGCTTCCTGATTGCGTCGCTGATAGGCCGCGCAGGACGCTTCTTTCTGGTCGCAGGTCTCGTTCGGGCCGGGGGACAAAGTTTCGAAGACGGGCTGGCAAAACACGTTGAGCGCATTGGCTGGGCAGTCGTCTTGGTTTCGGCGATTGTGATTGCGTGGTTGATGATGCGTGGACAATGACGCTGCGCCTGTTAACAGCGCTCACGTTGCTGCTATTTGTCACAGCCTGTGGTTCGCACTCGTCCTGGCGGGATAATCCGCAAACCCACATTGTGCGCAAGGGCGAAACGCTGTTTTCGATTTCGTGGCGCTATGGCAAAAGCACCCAGGATATCGCTCGCTGGAATCGCCTCGGCGATGGCTCCCTGATCTACCCGGGCCAGGTCCTCCACTTGCATGGAACTGCGGCGTCCACGCGTCGCTCGACGCCATCAAATACGAGAACGAGGCGCGAAACCAATCCGTTGCCATCCATCCCGTCGCAGCCATCGCCGAAGTGGTCCTGGCCCACCCAGGGGCGTATCGATATCAAATTTGGCGCAAAACCCGGTACTGGAACCGGTGTTTTAATTAACGGCAAGGCGGGGCAGCCCATTTACGCTGCGGCATCCGGTCGGGTCGTCTATGCGGGTAGTGGACTGATTGGTTATGGCCAGCTTATTATCCTCAAACACAACGACACCTACCTGAGTGCCTACGGGTACAACGCGTCGCTGCTGGCCAAAGAAGGCGATCAAATAAAAAAAGGCCAGAAGATAGCGACCATGGGTGAGGGGCCGGAACGTAAGCCGCGACTGCATTTTGAGATCAGACGCAATGGCAAGCCGGTTGACCCGCGACAGTACTTGTCAGCGAGATAAATCGATACGCTACTGAGCCTTGATGTCCCCGCAGTCCGCCTTGCAAATTGGGGGGTAAAAGAAGTGGGGCAACTGCTCGACCCGACGCGACAATACCTTGACGAGATTGGCATCTCGCCACTCCTGAGTGCGGACGAAGAAAAGTACTACGCCCGGCTTGTGCAAATCGGCGACGAGCCGGCGCGACAGCGGATGATTGAAAGTAATCTTCGCCTAGTCGTAAAAATATCCCGTCGTTATCTCAATCGGGGCCTGCCGTTGCTCGATCTGATCGAAGAGGGGAACCTCGGCCTGATTCACGCTGTCAAGAAATTTGATCCCGAGCGAGGGTTTCGATTTTCGACCTATGCGACGTGGTGGATACGGCAAACAATCGAGCGCGCCATCATGAATCAATCGCGAACCGTACGATTGCCAATTCATGTCATCAAGGACATCAATACTTGTCTGCGTGCTGCGCGCCACCTGCGACAGAATAGCTCGGTTGCGCCAACAAATGCCGATATTGCGACCTATCTGGAACGCGATGTGGCTGATGTCGAGCGGCTTATGGGCCTGCATCTGCGGGTCACACTGCGTGCCTCACCCGGTGACGATGAGGGTAGTAGCCCGGTCGATATGTTGCGTGCGAAACGCGATGCTGAGCCATCTTGTCGTGTGCAGAAGGAGGCGATGAACAATATCGTCGAGCACTGGGTTGGTGAGCTCAGCGAAAAGCAACGGGCCGTGCTGGAACGACGCTTTGGTTTGCACGGTTATCGGCGGGCCACGCTGGAGCAAATCGGAAATGAGATTGGTGTGACACGCGAACGCGTTCGCCAGATTCAGCTCGACGCATTGAAAAACTTACGCACGATGATGGAAAACGACGGCATTTCGAGCGACACAATCCTGGATTGGTAGGAGCGCGCGCTCCTACAGTGGGTATAGGACTGCCACTACGTGTCGGCCTTCGACGGCCAGAACGTTGAAAGTTCTTGCCGCGGCGGCGGTATCCATGACCTCTAGCCCCACACCCCGGCGTGCGAAGGCGAACATCAATTCTCGCGGCGGAAATACACTTTTTGCACCGCTGCCAACAATGACAAGCTCGGGTGATCGGTCCAACAACGCAGAAAAATCGTTTTCCGTCAGTTCAGCCAGCGGTACTATATCCCACGGCGCAATAATTTCGTCAGGCGTCAAAGCGACCGTTTTCGACCACCATTGGTCATTGATACGGATACCCTCCGCAGCAACGTTACGCACGGTCAAGGTGCCTGGTAATTCTCTTGTGAATTTCAAACGCGCTTCCCTTACCATCTGCGCTCATCAATGAACGCATCATATGACAAAAATGCCGCGGTGGTTGTACTGCCACCCGTCGCTAACGGCCGCCTGCAAAACTCCGCGTTGAAAACGTGGTTGGCGCAGTCAGATCTGACACGCGAGAACGGACCGAAAGAACTTCTGGCGAGAATCGTCCGGGAAACAGGTCTGCCTTATCCTCTGCGCGGCTTTGCTGCGCTGAGGATGTGGGGACAAACCGGCGATCGACCGGCCAACTGGATTGCTGCTGCTGATCCCGTGTATCTGGAGGCGCGCCTCGATCATCTGTGTCTGCATGAGTTGCGTCGTGCTGGTGTCGCAGCCGGTGAGATGCGGGCTTTGTTCAATCATCTACAGGCGACACTCGCAATTGGCACGGAGTATGGGTTTACCCGCTTGGGTTCGTACGGTTATCTCAGCTCAAGAAACCCCATCGCGACAGCGACGCTGCCAGCCTATGTTGTCGATCAGCAGAAGCCGGACGAGTTTTTGCCCTCGGGCGACGACACGGCGAAACACCGGAATCTGCACAGCGAAATCGAAATGGCGTTGCACGAGCACGAAGTAAATTTTGCGCGGGAAGCGGATGGGCAGCTCCCTATCAACTCGCTATGGTTATGGGGCGGTGGAACGGCTCCTGAAAAAACCACACGTGCGCAGCCTCCGTTGTTCTCAGATGACGCGTTGTTGACCGGTTACTGGTATTCCGCAACCGGTGTCGCGGAGCCATGGCTCGGCAGTATCGATGCGTGTATTGAGGAGTCGGTGGCAGGGTTCATAGCAGAGACGCCTGAATTTGATGACAGGCCAGAGCTACTGGAGTCCTGTCTCGCGGAATTACGAGACGCATTGCAATCGGGGCGTCTCAGCAGCGTGACAATATTGTTCCGTGATGGCATACGCGCCCATATTCGTCGCTCCCACGCTGTGCGCGTGTGGCGCCGCAGTTCACGATTACTTGAGGAATCACGCGACGCATGAAAGCTGTCAGACCTGTCCTGTGCCGACCAAATCCACCGCAGTCCGCTATTGAGGGTCTCGGCAACATTGACCCGTTGCATGCGCGACTCTTCGCCATGCGCGGACTGACGACAGCCACTGAGCTTGACTACGGGCTTGCGCAGCTGGCGCCAGTGAGTGCGCTCGAGAATATCGATGTTGCCGCGAGCCTGGCAATTTCCAATCGCAGCGAGCGAATTATTGTCGTCGGTGATTTTGACGTTGATGGCGCAACGAGTACGGCGCTCGTACTGCGGTGTCTTCGCGAATTCGGTTTCAAGAATGTCGAATACCTGGTACCCAATCGCTTCGAATTCGGCTACGGGCTAACGCCTGAGATCGTCGATGTCGCGGCAGAGCGGTCGCCGCAGTTGCTGATTACTGTAGATAATGGTGTTTCCAGTGTTGACGGCGTCGCCAGGGCGAATGAGCTGGGTATCAAGGTACTGGTCACAGATCATCATCTACCAGGAAATGAGCTTCCCGCCGCCGAGGTTATCGTCAATCCGAATCTCAACGGCAGCGTTTTCCCAAGCCGTAACCTGGCCGGTGTCGGTGTGGCCTTTTATCTGATGGCTCGAATTGGGCGCATGCTTGAAGATGCAGGGCAGACCGGCGCGGCGAAAATTCCGGCGCGCTATCTGGATCTTGTGGCGCTCGGGACAGTCGCCGATGTGGTGCCACTGGATCATAATAATCGAGTCCTTGTGCAGCAGGGTCTGGCAAGGATTCGTGCTGGACATGCCGTACCCGGGATCAAGGCACTGATGCAGCAAACCGGTCGCTCGTTGAGTCGCTGCATCAGCGCTGATTTTGGTTTTGCGATTGGGCCCCGTATTAATGCGGCTGGGCGGCTGGATGATATTTCCGTTGGTATTGAGTGCCTGCTGACTGACAGCGATGAAGCTGCCAGCGAGTACGCGCGCGTACTGGACCAGATCAATAGCGAACGCCGTGATATCGAGGCGACAATGCGGGAGCAGGCTTTCAAATACGTCGATCGGCTGGGTGAGCAGCGCTGGCCGAGCTGTGTTTGCGTTTACGATAGCGGCTGGCACCAGGGAATCGTTGGGCTTATCGCTGCGCGCGTTAAGGAGCGTTGCCATCGTCCTGTCATCGCCTTCGCACGCGAAGATGAGCATTTCCTGAAGGGCTCTGCGCGATCCATTCCGGGCGTGCACATACGCGATTTGCTTGAGGCAGTTGCGACCGTAAAGCCCGGTCTTATCGAGAAATTTGGTGGTCACGCAATGGCTGCGGGTTTGACGATCGCCGCCGCCGGTCTCGATGAATTCAAAAAATCAGCGGCACAGCAAATGCAACGCCTGTACCCGGGTGCAGACTTCAGTGGCGCGATAGTGACCGATGGCCCGTTACCGGAGTCAGCGCTGAACTTGCGCTTTGCACGTTCGTTGCGGGAGGCGGGTCCGTGGGGATCAGCATTCCCAGAGCCCCTATGGAGCGGCGATTTTACCGTGATCGAACAACGCACAGTCGGGGAGAATCATCTCAAGCTCAGGGTCCGTTCGGCAGAAGGTGGTGGCGTCCTGGATGCGATCGCATTTAACCAGGCTGGATCAGCTTACCGTGGCGTGGTGCAACTGGCCTATAAGCTGGATGTGAACGAATTTCGAGGTATTGAAAATCCGCAGTTGGTCGTGGAGCAAATTGCTCCTCTTTCCGACAGTCCTGCGTGCTAATATCGCGCCCTTTTCCGCTACTTCAGATTTCCCGAAACGACCAGAACCATGGAAACCAGCCAGATCAAACAGTCTATAGACGACCTTACTGAACGCACTGATGCGTTGAGGAGGTATCTTTGACTATGAGAACAAGGCGGAACGACTGACCGAGGTTGAGCGTGAGCTCGAGCAGCCTGACGTCTGGAATGAACCAGAGCGCGCCCAGGCGCTGGGCCAGGAACGAGCAAAACTGGAACAGGTCGTAGTGGGGCTCGATGAACTCAGTACCGGTCTGGGAGACGCTGACGAGCTGTTGGCGATGGCAATCGAAGAAGACGACGAGGACACCGTTAATGAGGTCGTTTCTGACCTCGAAAAGCACGAAAAAATCGTTGCGGGTCTGGAGTTTCGTCGCATGTTCTCGGGCGACATGGATACCAATAGCGCCTATCTCGATATTCAGTCCGGCGCCGGCGGCACGGAAGCGCAGGATTGGGCGGAGATGATATTGCGTATGTATCTGCGCTGGGCGGAAGCTCATGGTTTCAAGGCAGACGTCATCGAAGCCTCTGACGGTGAGGTTGCCGGTATCAAGAGCGCGACAGCGCACATCGTCGGCGAATACGCCTATGGCTGGTTGCGCACGGAAACTGGCGTGCATCGTCTGGTACGAAAATCACCGTTCGATTCCGGCAATCGTCGCCACACATCGTTCGCCTCCGTTTTTGTATCGCCCGAAGTTGATGACAATATTGATATCGAAATCGATCCATCGGACCTCAGAATTGACGTCTACCGGGCCAGCGGCGCCGGAGGCCAGCACGTTAATCGCACGGAGTCAGCAGTGCGCATCACGCACCTGCCAACAAACTCGGTTGTGCAGTGTCAGAACGATCGCTCGCAGCATAAGAACAAGGCGACGGCGATGAAACAACTCAAAGCGAAGTTGTACGAACTGGAGATGCAGGAGCGCCGTGCGGCGGCGTCAATTGTCGAGGATAGTAAGGCCGATGTCGGCTGGGGCAGCCAGATCCGCAACTACGTACTCGATCAAAGCCGCATCAAGGATTTGCGTACCGGTGTTGAAACCGGTAACACTCAGGCGGTACTGGATGGCGGGCTGGATGCATTCATCGAAGCCAGCCTCAAACAAGGACTGTAGGAAAAGCGGAACACCTGTGAGCAACGACAAGAAACAAGATCAGAATAGCCTAGACGAGAACAAGCTAATCGCCGAGCGACGCAGCAAACTCGATGGGCTGCGTGAAGGCGGCAATGCCTATCCGAATGATTTTCGACGCAACGCGCTGGCCAGTGAGCTGCAGCAGACATTTGAGTCGCACGAAGACGAGGCATTACGTGAAGAGCACGTGAGTGTCGCAGTGTCCGGCCGCATGTTGGTGAAGCGTGTCATGGGCAAGGCGAGCTTTATCAAGTTGCAGGACCGGTCTGGCCAGATCCAGGTGCGGCTGGAGCGAGATCGCTTGCCGGAGGGCATTTATCAGGCGTTCAAGAAGTGGGATGTTGGCGACATTCTCGGCGCGAAGGGTGAATTGTTCAGAACCAAGACTGGTGAATTGACAGTGATGGCCGATGAGGTTCGTTTGCTAACGAAGTCACTCAGACCTCTGCCGGAAAAGTGGCACGGACTGTCGGATCAGGAAACACGCTATCGGCAACGTTACGTTGATCTGATCATTAACGACTCCAGCCGCGATGTATTTCGCAAGCGTTCGGAAATCGTTACCTACATGCGCTCTTTCCTTGAGGCGGCCGATTTTCTCGAAGTCGAAACGCCGATGTTGCAAACGACGCCGGGTGGAGCGAACGCGCGGCCATTTATGACGCACCACAATGCGCTGGATATGCAGTTGTATATGCGCATCGCCCCGGAGCTGAATCTGAAGCGACTTATCGTCGGTGGCTTTGATCGCGTTTATGAAATCAATCGCAATTTCCGTAACGAAGGTGTGTCGACACAGCACAACCCTGAGTTTACGATGATGGAGGCGTATCGCGCGTACGCTGACTACACGGACTGGATGGATATGACAGAGGCGATGTTGCACGGCATGTCCGAGGCAGTACTTGGTACTACCGTCGTCAGCTATCAGGGCGAGGAATTCGACTTTGGCAAGCGATTCAAGCGCATGACGGTTGAGGAAGCCATCGAGGCGTATAACCCGAAATTCGATATGTCGAAAGTTCGTGACCGCGGGTATCTCGCTGAGTACTGCGAAAAAATCGGTGTGCCAGTGCAGGACAACTACGGCGCGGGCAAATTGCAGATCGAAATATTTGACGCGACCGGTGAGGAAAATCTGCGCGAACCAACATTCATCACACAATACCCAACTGAAGTCTCGCCGCTATCACGCAAGAATGACGAAGACCCTTTTGTTGTTGATCGATTCGAGTTTTTTGTCGCGGGCCGGGAGATTGCGAACGGGTTCTCAGAGCTTAACGATCCGGAGGATCAGGCAGAGCGATTCCAGGAACAGGTTGCAAACGCCGCCGCGGGCGACGACGAAGCAATGTCCTATGACCAAGATTACATTCGCGCGCTCGAATACGGCATGCCGCCAACGACAGGCATCGGCATCGGCATCGATCGACTGGTTATGCTGCTGACCGACTCGGCTTCAATTCGGGATGTGTTGTTGTTTCCGCATATGAGGCCGGAGATCTTCGACTAGCTGTCATTCTGGCTGATCAGTAACCACACTAGCGCCAGCTGGATCGAAAACCAGGTCGCATTCGCAAGTGCACCGCCACCGGCTTCAGTCTGCCACATCTGGAAATACGCGCCCCCGATTGCGGAAAACAACCCGAACCAGATAAGTATTCCGACACCGCAGCCTGCGATGGCGTACGTTTTTGCAGCGTTAAACTCGTCGGCCGATCTGTTACGGGCGATGAAGAGATCGTATGTCCCCTTGGCTGCAAGTAGACCGGCTGTAATTTCCAGCGCAATGATGATCCACAGCAGTATTCCGTGAATGATTGGAGACGTCACCGCCGGACCAAAATGAGAGGGGTATTTATCGTGACCCTCCATTCCGGTCGTGTACGAAACAAACCAGCCCGCAGCATCGAGATTCCAGATGTTCTGCAACGCGTACATCAGGCAGAAAAGGGCCACTGATGCAGCCATGAGTGTCTTGATATATCGAATCACTTGCTCCTCCCGGTCGTTTTTATAGTTCTAGGTAGGGTAGCGGTAAGTGTACCAGCGCGATGCCATTGATCGAAATTTCCTGATTGGCCTTGTCTGTCGGGACGACAGCAAGCAGGTCGTTGCCAGCAACATTCAACACATCTCCGATATCTCTGTCATCTGCTGATAATTTGTCACCAACTGATACAGGTTCGTCGCTCCGGAGTCTGACCGTGCGTCTCTTGGTCGCGCCTTTGTAATGCGTCCGCGCGACAATCTCCTGGCCGGTATAGCAACCTTTATCGAGGCTGATGCCATCGAGCAGGTCCAGGTTCAGCATGTGCGGTGTATATTTTTCACTTTGCTCAATGCCGATCCAGGGTACCCCGGACTCGATCTGTTCTGATATGTCGACGATGACCGGGCCTGGCTGGATATCGAACTCCACCTTGGAGCGGAACCGGAACATCGTCAGTCGCTTGATTATTTCACCAGCGAGTTCAGTCGGGATGTCGAAAGCGTAGCCCTCAGGGATTCTTGTCACAACCATCAGGCAGATGACGCGGCCTTTGGGATTGCACCAGGCGGACAATAGCGTCGTATCTGTCTCAAGGCGCCGCAGATCGTTGGTGAGCTGGCCCTGGAGAAACTCAAAGGTGTCGCTACCGGAAACTGAAACTGTCGAATTCGTCTGCATGTCTCTCTACGTATTTACTGGTACTGCAGCTATTGTGGGGCT
The DNA here is from genome assembly GCA_021773055.1 of Woeseiaceae bacterium. Classification (GTDB taxonomy): domain Bacteria; phylum Pseudomonadota; class Gammaproteobacteria; order Steroidobacterales; family Woeseiaceae; genus UBA1847. Next base: position 41,979 of record JAJFKV010000027.1, on the reverse strand, counting down.
CTGGCATACTCTCGCCATGTGCGCAGATGACCCAAAATCCAAAGCTGACACTGCTACTTGTGATGATCAAATCAAGGCGGATGATAACCCGTCGGAGGACGAGGCGCGGCCAAAAGAGATCGGCGGCCGTGATGGATTGGAGCCCACCCGCTACGGTGACTGGGAAAAATCAGGACGCTGCATCGATTTTTAAGGATAATACTCCTGACCATAGGGCAGGCTACCTCAACAAGAAGGGACTTCATGAGTAAAAACGGCAGGCCGCTATCGCCGCACCTCTCAATTTATCGCTGGCCCATCACCATGACGATGTCGATCCTGCACCGGGCGACCGGTGTGGCAATGTCGGTTGGATTCATCGTTTTCGTCGCATGGCTGTTCAATACGGCATCCGGGCCCGACGCGTACTCCACGTTCGCGGCGGCCATGTCCACGTTTATTGGCAAATTGATGCTCATCGGTTGGTCCTTTGCTTTTTTCTTTCACCTTTCGAATGGTGTTCGGCACCTGGTTTGGGACAGCGGGCGTGGATTTGAAAAAGCCACGGCCAGCGCGTCGGCCTGGTTTGTTTTGCTGTTGGCATTCGTTTTGACGGCGGTGTACTGGTGGATGGCGTCATGAGTCTGCGAACACCGCTTGGCAGGGTACTCGGCCTTGGCGCTGCCAAAGACGGCACGTCGCATTTCTGGGGGCAACGAGTCTCCGCGATCGCGTTACTTTTTCTAGGTCTGTGGTTTGCGTTGAGCCTGTCGACAATGACGGAATTCAGTCACGCCGAAGTCATCGCCGAAATTCAGCGCCCCATTAACGGCATTTTACTGTTGCTGTTATCTGTGACGATGGCCTACCACTCGAATCTTGGGGTGCAGGTTGTGATCGAAGACTATGTTCACGCGCACGGGCTGAAGCTTGTGACGTTGGTTCTGTCCCGCTTCGCACACGTCTTGTTAACGGTGGCGGCAATTTACTCAGTTCTAAGAATTGGACTTGGCGCATGAGCGACTACGAATTTATTGATCACAGCTACGACGTAGTCGTCATCGGTGCCGGTGGTGCTGGTTTGCGCGCAACTTTCGGTTTGGCGGAAGCAGGTTTTAATACGGCTTGCATCACCAAAGTTTTCCCGACACGCAGTCACACGGTGGCAGCTCAAGGTGGCATCAGTGCTGCACTTGGCAACATGGGCGAAGATGACTGGCGCTGGCATATGTACGACACGGTCAAAGGTTCCGACTGGCTCGGTGATCAGGACGCGATTGAATACATGTGCAAGGAAGCTCCGGATGCCGTTATTGAGCTGGAGCACTACGGCGTTCCTTTTTCGCGTACGGAAGAAGGAAAAATCTATCAACGGCCATTCGGTGGTATGACCACACGATTCGGAGAGGGCACCGCACAGCGCACCTGTGCAGCGGCAGATCGAACAGGCCACGCAATGCTGCACACGCTGTATCAGCAGTCGCTCAAACACGATGCCGAGTTTTATATCGAATACTTTGCCATTGATCTGATCATGGAAAACGGTGCTTGTCGTGGCGTCGTTGCGATAGATCTCGCGACGGGCCGATTACACCGCTTCCGGTCACATCAGGTGATCCTTGCGACCGGTGGTTATGGTCGCGCCTTTTTCTCCTGTACCTCGGCCCATACCTGCACGGGTGATGGCAGCGCGATGGTATTGCGGGCCGGTTTGCCGGTTCAGGATATGGAGTTCGTACAGTTTCACCCCACCGGCGTGTACGGTGCGGGCGTATTGATCACCGAGGGCGTGCGCGGCGAGGGCGGTTATCTGACCAACTCGGACGGTGAGCGCTTCATGGAGCGTTATGCACCGAACGCCAAGGACCTCGCGTCCCGTGATGTTGTCAGTCGGTCAATGACGATTGAAATCAATGAAGGTCGAGGGGTCGGCACCGAGTCCGATCATATATTCCTGCACCTTGAACACCTCGGCCGTGAAGTGATCGAAGAGCGCTTGCCCGGAATTGCTGAATCGGCACGCATTTTTGCCGGGGTTGATGTTACGAAGGAACCCATCCCGGTTCTGCCCACCGTGCACTACAACATGGGCGGCATCCCCGCGAACTTTAATGGCCAGGTTGTGACCAAGAAGGGGTCTGACCCCGAATCTGTTGTGCAGGGGCTGATGGCCGTTGGCGAGGCTGCCTGTGTGTCCGTTCATGGTGCGAACCGCCTCGGCTCAAACTCGTTGCTGGACCTGGTTGTTTTCGGTCGTGCCGCGGCACATTTCTGCGCCGCCGAAATGAAACCCGGGGCGCGCCATAAAGCACTGGCCGCTGATGCAGGGCAGGACAGCGTCGCCAGAATCGACACACTTCGCAACGCGAGCGGTACTCGCCAGACCGCAGAGATTCGCCTGGAAATGCAGAAAGTCATGCAAAGTCATGCTGCGGTTTTTAGAACCGGCGAAACCCTGAACAAGGGTGTGGAATTATTGCGTGAAACATATGCAAGCTTTAGCGATGTTGCCGTTAGCGACCGTTCCCTGGTCTGGAATACCGACCTCGTGGAAACCATGGAGTTGGAGAACCTACTGCTGAATGCCACGGCAACAATCGAAGCGGCGGCGAACCGACCGGAAAGTCGTGGCGCGCATGCTCGAGAGGATTACCCGGACAGGGATGACGAGAATTGGATGAAGCACACGCTTACTTGGGTGGATATTAGTGGCAAGGTCACGTTCGACTATCGCCCTGTGCACGCCGAAACGCTTACCGACGAAGTCGAATACGTTGAACCGAAAGCGCGTATTTACTAGGACAATTTGGAATCATTTAGGAATTTTTGACTGTGGCTGAATTCAGACTTCCAAAAAATTCGCGGATCACTAAGGGAAAGCACTTTCCGGCGGCCGATGGCATCAGCAATGTGCGGAAATTCGTGGTCTATCGCTACGATCCATCCAGCGACGAAAACCCGCGGATTGATACCTACGATGTTGATATGGACAACTGCGGTCCGATGGTTCTCGATGCGCTCATCAAGATCAAGAACGAAATTGATCCGACTTTAACCTTCCGGCGCTCCTGTCGAGAAGGTATCTGTGGTTCCTGCGCGATGAATATCGATGGCGGCAATACGCTGGCGTGCACGCGTGCCAATGATGAAGTCAAGGGTAACGTCAAGATATACCCATTGCCGCACATGCCGGTTGTCAAAGATCTGGTAACAGACCTCACCAATTTTTATGCGCAATACGCGTCGATCAAGCCGTGGTTGCAATCCCGAACACCGCCACCGCCGGACCAGGAGCGATTGCAGAGCAAGGCAGATCAGGAGCTCATCAACGAGCCTGCCGCCTGCATTCTCTGCGCTTGTTGCTCCACCAGTTGCCCAAGCTACTGGTGGAACAGCGATCGTTATCTGGGGCCCGCCGCTCTATTGGCATCGTATCGCTGGTTGGTCGATAGCCGGGACGATGCGACCGGCGAACGACTCGATGAACTCGAGGATCCCTTCCGCCTGTATCGCTGCCATACCATTATGAATTGCACGCAGACTTGCCCGAAGGGCCTGAACCCGGCCCAGGCAATAGCCGAGACCAAAAATATGCTGGTAGAGCGGAAATATTGATTCGTGCCTGTAGGAGCGCGCCCTGTGCGGGTAAGTGAGTGAGCGAAGAATCGAGACTAAGATGGCAATGCCGTCGCGGCATGCGCGAACTTGATGAGCTCCTGACGCGTTATCTTGAGTCGCGCTATCCAATCGCGGATGAGAACGAAAAAGCGGCGTTTCGGGCAGTATTGGAGCTACCGGATCCGGAGCTAAACGGCTATCTGTTGCAGCGACAATCTCCTTCTGCTGAGCCGGTCGCTGGTGTCATCAAACTCATACTCAACTTGCCTCGCGCCTGATCCCTGGTTGCGGATAGCCGTACTCAGCTCGGGCCGCCTGTTGGTATTGATCGGGGCCGGCCTGATTCTGACCCTGGAGCTCGGCGCATCGATACGGGCGGCAGCGTGTCTCGCCTGGATTGTCATGGGCAGATTCGAGTTATTGCAGATGGAGCGCGGATTTGAGCGCTGCACCACCGTCCGCCTGTCTTCAGACAGCCAATTTTCGGTGCTTGATGGTGATCAGCAATGGCGCTCCTGCACCCTGCAATCTGGCAGCGTCGTACTCAAGAATTACGCCTGGCTGCGGCTACGGGCCGAGGATGGAGAGAATTTCGCTGAACTACTCAGGGGTGATGCTCGTCAAAGTCACCAGTGGCGCCGCTTGCAGGTAATCTGGCGTCATTTTGGAGCATTGCCGTGAAGCTGCTAACATATCGTCCTCACAGCCAAAAAAAACAAGCAAAGCGTTTGTTCCGGCACGCGCTGCCGACTGCACATGGAACGGTGTCACAGAACAAAGATGAATAAGCGTGAAATCCGAGAACTAATCGCTCAGAAGCGGGTCTATCCCGGTGTTGAGTGCGTGTACTGCAACAGCCTGTATCGGATCCCTAGAGGACGTTGCTAAGTGTCAAATCAGGCATCCGACAAGAAACTGGTCGAGCGAGTCCAGAAAGGCGACAAGGGCGCGTTCGATCTGCTGGTACTGAAATACCAGCACAAGATCGTCAACCTGATTATGCGATATGTGCGTGATCCGGAGCTGGCACTGGATATAGCTCAGGAAGCATTTATCAAGGCATACAGGGCTTTGCCGCGATTTCGTGGTGATAGTGCGTTTTATACGTGGCTGTATCGAATCGCCGTGAATACGGCGAAGAATCATCTCGCGGCGCAGAGGCGCAGGCCGATGGATATAGAGCTTGATTTGCAGGACCCGGAGCAATACGACCTGCATGCGAAGTTAAAAGAGACAGACACTCCGGAAGGGGTGGTGCTCAGCAACGAACTCCAGGAGACGGTTGAGCGCGCCATTGCAGCATTACCGGAAGATTTACGCACAGCGATAGTCTTGCGGGAGTTGGAGGGTATGAGCTACGAGGAGATCGCTGAGACGATGGAATGCCCCGTCGGAACGGTTAGATCGAGAATATTTAGAGCACGCGACGCGATCGGCAAAAAAGTTGGATCACTGATACGCTAGGCGGGGAATACCCCGATGATTGACGACAGAGGCCGGAGGCCTTATGTGGGTGAAGTATGAATGACGCAATAAGAGAACAGCTCTCAGCATTTGTTGATGGCGAACTTCCTGACAACGAAGCAGAACTGCTGCTGCGCCGGATGAGCCAGGACGCCGAGCTGAGGAAGGATGTCGCAGAATATCTGGCTATCGGCCGATTGATTCGTTCGGAACCGGGAATAGCCGGTGCTGATCGTTTGCACGAAAGAATTGCCGCCGCGATCGATGACAAACCAGCCGATATTGGTGATACGGCGAAGACCATGAATGTGTCGCGGGCTATACGACCGCTAGCCGGTATCGCTGTGGCCGCGACAGTAGCGCTGGTGGCTATATTCGCATTGCAGCAAACAACGGGCGTAGACGAACTGCCCACCGTATCGCCCGGACCAGTTGTCAATGTAGTGCCGAGCGTAGATGCACAGCAAGAACGACAACGACAGTATTTCCTGACCCATTCGAATGCGTCATCACAGCTGGGCGCTAACGACCTGGTTTCCCGTGTTGTTACATTGCGCTTCAGCGAAGATGTGGTCGAAGACCCCGAGGCTGATGCGGCTGACGAGCAGGAAGAGGCAGCTGACACGCCGACCCAACCGTAATGGCAAGAGCGTATTCACACTTTTCAGCTGTATTGTTGGTCGCCTTCGGCGGCGCGCTTTTCAGCGCTCCGGTACAAGCCGATCGCGAACCTGTGGACTGGTTGAATCACATGGGTGCCGCCGTTCAGTCAACCAGTTATGAAGGCACCGTGATCCGCATTCAGGACGGCAGTGCCGAAGCACTAAAAGTAGTGCGTACGGTCGTCGATGGGGTCGTTCTGGAAAAGGTCGTTGCTCAGGAGGGCAATGGGCTGGAGATAATCCGAAAAGGCGACGAAGTGCACTGCATCTTGCCGGACCGAAAATCGGTGTTGGTCCAGGAATGGGATGAGCAGTCAACTCTATTCTCTTCGCTGCCAGCCAGTGATATACGTTTTGGCAATGAATATGACGTCGCGATTGTACGCCAAGAGCGTGTTGCCGGTCGCGAAGCGATACTACTGGCCATTCGACCCCATGATGGCTATCGCTACGGGCATCGGATCTGGTTGGATATCGAGACCAGCTTTCCATTGCAAACGAAGCTGATCAGCGATGGAGAGACGATAGAGCAGGTTAAGTTCGCCGATATATCGCTCAATCACGAAATTCTTGCCAGCTCGCTGGAGCCGTCCTACAGCACTGAGCAATTCACATGGCTGCGACAACCCTCTGGACACAATACTACTCCTGTGGAATCAAGCTGGAGCAGCGATCAATTGCCCGCCGGCTTTCACGCTGTTGCCACTCACGAAGAAACCATGGCCGGAAGCGACGAAATGGTGACCCACATAATGTTCAGCGACGGACTCGCCAATGTGTCCGTCTTTATTGCTGCTAAGAGCGGCGAGCTGGCAGTCGGTTCTGCGCGCGTTGGTGGCTCGAATTCGTACAGTGTTGAACTTGGCGATTACGAAATCACGGCGATTGGCGAGGTGCCGGCGATGACTGTCGAGCAAATCGCGACCACCATGCGACAGCCCTGAACCGGGCACCTTGGTAACGCCGGGCATTTCGTCCTGTAAACTCCACGCATGCAAATTCCACATGGCCAAATCGTCTCCATGGGCGAAAATCGCTCGGAGCGGCAAGTCGTTGTTGAGGTCAAGTCTTCGATCACCTGCGAACGATGTGAATCGGGCAAAGGCTGCGGCGCTGGCTTGCTCGGCAAACAGGGGGGCAACAAATATGTGGAGGCGACGCTGGCGGCAGACCTCGTCGTTAGCGACGGCGACCACGTCAGCCTGATGCTGGAGCCGCAAAACATCCTGCGCGCAGCGATTATCGTTTATGGGTACCCGCTCGGCGGCGCCATATCGGCGGCAATCGTTGCCTTTGCTATCGGCTTAAGCGACATAGCGGGCGCGCTCGCCGCGTTGGCGGGCATCGTTGTCGGCATACTGGTCGCAAGAATCAGGCTAAAGAATACTCGCTGCCTGCGCGATTTCATGCCGGTAGTGGTCGACAGGTTGTCGGCAGCGAGAGACTGAATGCCCATAATTCACTACTACACCCGTCAGGGATGCCATTTGTGCGAAATCATGCTTGAGGAGCTGTTGCCGCTCATTCGCGGCCGCCTCGATATCGAAATGCGGGACATCGATTCACAAGCCGAATGGTGCGAAAAATACGATATCAGGGTTCCTGTTATCGAATTCGAGGGTCAGTTGGTCAGTGGGTATCCGCTCGATTACGGCGCAATCCGCTCAATCCTGGCGCGAATACCTGAAAACAACGAATAACATGCGTAATTCGGCGGTCGAAATCGGTATACTTCGCCGCTGAATTGGGCTGGCCCATATCCGGGTAGCCACCGAAATCTTCCATTTATGAAGCAAATTCGCAACTTCTCAATTATCGCCCATATCGATCACGGCAAGTCGACGCTGGCGGACCGCTTTATCCACCATTGTGGTGGCCTGAGCGATCGTGAGATGGAAGAGCAGGTGCTCGATTCCATGGATCTGGAGCGTGAGCGAGGCATCACGATCAAAGCACAGTGTGTGTCCCTGAGCTACACGAGTAGCGCGGGTGAGGTCTATCAGTTGAACTTCATCGATACGCCGGGGCATGTGGATTTCTCTTATGAAGTTTCTCGCTCGCTGGCCGCTTGCGAAGGAGCTCTACTCGTTGTCGATGCCGCCCAGGGCGTCGAAGCACAGAGCGTTGCGAACTGTGCAACGGCCATCGATCAGGGACTGGAAGTGATGCCAGTGCTGAACAAAATCGATCTGCCAGCGGCCGATCCCGACAAGGTCGTTGCCGAGATCGAAGATATTATCGGCATCGATGCCCAGGACGCTATCCACGTGAGTGCGAAAACGGGTCTTGGTGTACCGGAATTGCTCGAACAAATCGTTACCGTCATTCCAGCTCCGGAAGGCGAGCCGGATGGCGAGCTGCAAGCTCTGATTATCGACTCCTGGTTCGATAATTACGTCGGCGTGGTGTCATTGGTTCGTGTCGTCAATGGCAGCATCAGCAAGCGCAGCAAAATCACCGTTATGTCGACCGGTACCAGCCACACCGCTGATCGAGTTGGTGTATTCACACCGAAGATGGAAGATCGGCAAGAACTTAATACCGGCGAGGTCGGCTACGTCATTGCCGGCATCAAAGATATTTACGGCGCACCCGTTGGTGACACGCTCACGGCGACTCACAAAGCCTGCACTGAACCGCTCCCAGGATTCAAGCAGGTCCAACCACGAGTATTCGCAGGGCTGTTTCCCATAAGTTCGGATGACTATGAAGGTTTTCGTGAGGCATTGCAGAAGTTGCGCCTCAATGATGCGGCCTTGCATTTTGAACCGGAATCATCCGCGGCACTGGGTTTTGGATTTCGTTGTGGCTTTCTCGGTATGTTGCACATGGAGATCGTGCAGGAACGTATTGAGCGCGAATACAACATCGATCTCATCACGACTGCTCCGACAGTAATTTTTGAAGTTGTGACAAATTCCGGCGAAGTTCTGCACGTAGACAATCCTTCCAAATTACCGCCGCCGAATGATATCGCGGAACTACGCGAGCCGATTATCGCGGCAAACGTCCTGGTGCCGGAGAAGTATGTTGGTGCCGTGATAAAACTTTGCATAGACAAACGCGGCGTGCAAAAACAGATGCGCTATCTCGGGGGCCAGGTCTCACTCGTTTATGAGATTCCGCTGGCCGAAGTAGTGCTGGACTTTTTTGATCGATTAAAGTCAGTGAGTCGTGGCTTCGCGTCTTTCGATTATCATTTCGTACGTTTTCAGGAAGCCCAGTTGGTCCGATTGGACGTGCTGATCAATAAGGATCGAGTGGACGAGTTGTCCATTATTGTGCATCGCGAAAACGTCAAAACCCGCGGTCGTGATCTGGTTGAAAAAATGCGTGAGCTCATTCCACGACAGATGTTTGATGTTGCGATACAGGCGGCGATAGGCAGCCAGGTGATCGCTCGCAGCAATGTAAAGGCATTGCGCAAGAATGTGACCGCGAAATGTTATGGTGGCGACATATCAAGAAAGCGTAAACTGCTTGAAAAGCAAAAAGCTGGCAAGAAACGTATGAAACAGGTGGGTTCCGTTGAGATTCCTCAGGAGGCCTTTCTTGCCGTATTACGAGTTGAAAAGTGAGTCTAAATTTTGAGTGTTAATCTTGCATTAATTCTGACATTGCTAACCTTGTTCACCGGCATCGTTGTGGCAATGGATAAGTTGGTATGGAAAACAGCTGATCAAGACAGCCGCACGACGCCGAGTGTCATCACGACATTGGTTGAATATTCGCGCTCATTTTTCCCGGTACTGATTTTCGTCCTCGTCATTCGCTCATTCATATTCGAACCGTTTCGTATTCCGTCCGGTTCCATGAAGCCGACGCTAACCGTAGGTGATTTTATTTTCGTCAAGAAATTCAGCTACGGATTGCGATTGCCGGTTTCCGAGAGCAAGATCATCGAAACCGGCCAGCCAGAACGTGGTGATGTTGTCGTGTTCCGGTTGCCATCGGATCCAAAGGTTAATTACATCAAGAGAGTTATCGGTCTGCCTGGTGACGAAATTTCTTTTCAGCGGCAACGTTTGACGATCAACGGCGTGACTATGGAACTCGCTGCCAACGGAGAGGTGTTCGAGCACGCACCGGTCTATGTCGAAACCCTGGACGGGCGTGAACACAGAACGCTGATCCATGACCCTGGCCATTCGAAAATGGACGGCGTGTATATCATTCCGGAGGGCCAGTATTTCGTCATGGGCGACAATCGGGATCGTAGTAAAGACAGCCGCTACATTGGCACGATCCCGGAGAAATACCTGGTCGGTGAGGCCGTGCGCATCTGGATGCATTTTGTACCGTGGAATATGCCGGATTGGGGCAGAATCGGCACAAAAATCGAATAATGTGGTGTCAGTCACTGATTTCGGCGCTAATATCGCGCTACGCTGGTGATTGATATTGTTAAATACAACGCATTAATTCGGAGAAATCAGCATGGTTGCCAAACCCTATACCAGACAGTGTTCGAAGCACCGTCAGGCTGGCATGACGACACTGGGATTGATCATCCTCGTAACTTTCGTTGGAATCTTCGCGTTTGCGGGAATTCGGCTCACGCCGGTTTACCTTAATTACATGAAAGTAGCGGGCGTAGTATCGGGAGTTCACACCGAGTTTGAAGGCCAAAACGCGACCCGCGCTTCGATCCGCAGCTCAGTTGCCCGCCGCTTCGATATCGAAAGCGTTGGTATTATTACTGCCCGGGACGTTAAAGTGACCAAGGTAGACGGTGGCTACGAAGTGGCCGCCACGTATTCGCACAAAGCTCCGTTCATTGGCAATATTTCTTTTGTAGTGGATTTCGATAAGCGGGCGCTGGTACGTCGATAGTTGTGTGATCCTGATACATGAAGAGCGAATCCATTGAACAAAGCCGAAAGCTGGCTCGAAAATACGCTGCAATATCGGTTTCAGAACGCTGAGCTGTTCCAGCAGGCGTTAACCCACAGAAGCGCAAGTAATCGCAACAATGAACGCCTGGAATTTCTTGGCGATGCGGTTCTTGATTTTGTTGTATCTGAAGTCGTTTTTTTGGCTCATCCTGAAGCGCCGGAAGGTGACCTGAGCAAGCTGCGCGCATCGCTGGTGAAAGATGAATCTCTCGCTGAGCTCGCACTTGAACTCGGCCTTGGCGAGTACCTGATTCTCGGTAGTGGTGAGCGCAAAACTGGCGGCCACCGTCGCGAGTCAATACTAGCCGATGCACTGGAGGCGATTTTCGGTGCAGTATTTCTGGATACAGGCTTCGATACGGCAAGAGAAGTCATCAATCGCGTCTATGCGGATCGTTATCAAAATCTCCCCGATGTGAGCGACCTCAGAGATCCCAAAACTCGATTGCAGGAATGGTTGCAGGCACGCAAACATGCGTTGCCAGAGTATGAGCTCGTCAAGGTCACTGGTCAGGACCACGAGCAAAGATTTTCGGTGACCTGTACTGTTGTCGAAGAGTCGGCAGTTACCGATGGTCGATCAACGACGCGGCGTAAAGCCGAACAGGAAGCAGCACGCAAGATGATTGAGCTGCTGACAGGTGGAGTGGCATGAAAATCGCTGATGATTATCGCTGTGGGCTGGTAGCTGTCATCGGCCGGCCGAATGTTGGCAAATCGACGTTCATCAATGCTGTTATGGGTCGCAAAGTCAGCATTGTTACCGCAAAGCCGCAAACGACCCGGCACCGAATCCTGGCGGTACATACCGAAGATACGCAACAGATCATTTTTGTTGATACACCTGGGCTGCACCGAAAGTCCGGGAAGGCAATGAATCGCCTGATGAATAGAACTGCGGCGAACGCGCTGGCAGATGCGGACCTGGTTCTGTTTGTAAGCGATGCAACACGCTGGACACCTGAGGATGATGACGTACTCAAACGGCTAAAGTCCTGTAGTGCGCCAGTGATTGCGTTGCTCAACAAGATCGATAAGGTGCATCCAAGGGAAAAATTGCTGGACGGTCTTGGACTCATGTCAGCGCGTTTCGATTTCACCGAGATCGTACCGGTGTCGGCATTGAAGAGCGATAACCTGGATCATCTGCTGGAGATGATTCCCGCTTACTTGCCAGAATCACCACCGCTATTTCCCGAGGATATGCAGACGGATCGCAGCGATGAGTTTCACGTGTCCGAGATCATTCGCGAAAAACTGACGTTAATGTTGCATCAGGAAATGCCGTACGGCCTCACCGTGCAGATCGAACGCATGGTCACCGAAGAGCGGGGCATGGCCATCAACGCAATAATCTGGGTCGAGCGCGACAGCCAAAAAGGTATTGCCGTAGGCAAGAATGGCAGCGTCCTGAAGAAAGTCGGCAGATCCGCGCGTCTCGAAATTGCCGAACTGCTAGGGCAGGCCGTGCACCTGGAATTGTGGGTGAAGGTAAAGTCGAACTGGGCTGACAACGACGCGGATCTTTTGAATCTCGGTTACGAGGCACCGTAAGCCGTGTGCCCGGCATGAGTGTCGCGCGTCGCGTCCAACAACAACCGGGCTATATTCTGCACCACCGCCCGTTCCGCGATACGAGCCAGATTCTCGACATGGTGACCCGGGATCATGGCAAGATTGCGGTGGTGGCACGTGGTAGCCGAGGCTCAAAGTCGCGCCTTGCGGGCTTGTTGCGACCGTTTCTGCCGTTACGAATTTCCTGGGTCGCAAAATCCGATTTGGGGACACTTACCGGGGCTGAGGTCGCCGGACCGCCGGCCGGGATGGCGGGCGATGCGTTGTTGTCGGCGTTTTACGTCAATGAATTGTTGCTGCATTTTCTGCATCGCTACGATCCACAGCCAGAGATCTTCGCATTGTACGAAGAGGTCATCAGGGCCCTGGTCAGAACGGAAAACGTTGCGGCGAGCCTGCGATCTTTCGAGTTCGAATTCCTGAGTTTGCTCGGCTACGCGGTTAACCTGGATCACGAATTCGGCAGTCACGACCCGCTGCATGGGGATCGCAGCTACCAGTACCGCATGGAGCAGGGTCTGGTTGCGGTTGATCGTTCCGAAGGTGCACTGGTATTCAGCGGCGCTGTCCTGATCGGTATTGCTGAACAGCGATTCGACGACGCAGACATATTGCGAGCTGCGAATCGTATGCTACGTGAAATTATCAGTTTTCATCTGGGCGGCAAGGAACTCAAGAGTCGTAAGGTGCTGATGGAACTGCATCGCGGTAGAATCGCGCCTACTAAATCACGGAAATCGAAAAGCGAGCAAATCAGTGAACAATAGCGGGCAAATATTGCTGGGCGTCAATATCGATCATGTTGCTACATTGCGGCAAGCCAGGGGCACTACCTATCCACGACCTGCAGATGCCGTTGTGATAGCTGAGCGTGCGGGAGCTGACAGTATCACGGTGCATTTGCGAGAGGATCGTCGACACATTCAGGATGCCGATCTGACCGCAATCAATGAAGTTATGCGCAGCCACATGAATCTGGAAATGGCTGTGACTGACGAAATGATAGAGATCGCATCGCAAATCAAGCCGACCGATGTCTGCCTCGTACCGGAGAAACGCGAAGAACTGACGACCGAAGGCGGATTGGATGTCAAAGGGCAGCTGGACAAAGTGACAGATGCCTGTACGCGACTTGCCGCGGCGAACATTCGTGTGTCTTTGTTTATCGACCCGGATTCAGAACAGCTGGATGCGGCGATCGCAGCCGGAGCGCCGGTCGTCGAATTACACACCGGTGCTTACGCCGATGCGACCGGTGATGAGCAGGGTGCTGAACTGCGACGCGTCGTTAGCGCTGCCACGTACGGCCACGAACTTGGACTGATCATTAACGCCGGGCACGGATTGCATTACCAGAACGTGGCCGCGATAGCAGAGATTCCGGAAATTGTGGAACTGAACATTGGCCATGCAATCGTCTCCAGAGCTGTTTTTGACGGGCTGGCTACGGCAGTTAGTGAGATGAAGCGCCAAATGACTGAGGCGCGTGCGGATGACTGACAAGTGATCTTTGGAATTGGTACCGACATAGTCGAAATGTCCCGCATGGAATCGACCTGGAAGCGCTTTGGTGAACATTTCGCAAAGCGAATTCTGATGGACGAGGAGATGCAGCTTTTCAGGCGGAGCAAACAGCCGGCGCGATTTCTCGCAATGCGTTTTGCAGGCAAGGAAGCGGCTGTTAAGGCGATGGGCACCGGATTCGCACACGGTGTCTGGTTACGGGATGTCGGTATTACCAGCAATGAATGGGGCAGACCGTTGATTATCTGGTCCGAACGTGGCCAAAAAGTTTGTGACGAACTGGGTATCGGTAAAGGTCACGTCAGTTTGACGGACGATGCAGGATTAGTAATGGCATTTGCGGTGGTCGAAACCGTGGACTCGCTTTAGCAAATACGGATTGATAACAATGCACTGCTTCTCATTTGATATTGAAACTGTCCCGGACGTCGAGTTTGGGCGAAGATTCTGGAATCTTGATGGCTTACCGGACGAAGAGGTTGCAAGCGCAATGATGTTCAAGCGATTGCAGCAGACCGGCTCGGACTTCTTACCCTTGCACCTGCAACGTATTGTCGCGATCTCGGTATCGTTTCGTACAGCCGATGCGTTCAAAGTTTGGACCTTGGGCGATGAGGATTCTGATGAAGCCGAAATCGTGCAGCGCTTTTTCGATGGTATCGAAAAATACACGCCAGACCTCGTCTCCTGGAATGGCAGTGGCTTTGATTTGCCGGTGCTGCATTATCGCGCTCTGAAACACAATATTCAGGCACCGCGATACTGGGAGATCGGCGAAAACGATCGCGATTTCAAATGGAATAATTACATGAGTCGGTTTCACTGGAGACACGTCGATTTGATGGATGTTCTGGCGGGATTCCAGCCGCGTGGGCGTGCGAGCCTGGACCAGATGGCTGTGCTGCTGGGGTTTCCAGGCAAGTTGGGCATGAGTGGTGACAAAGTGTGGGACAAATTCCAGGAAGGTGGAATACGGGAAATTCGCGATTACTGCGAGACCGACGTTCTCAATACCTGGCTCTGCTACCTGCGTTTCGAGTTCATGCGCGGCAATCTGGATCAGACCGAACTGGAACGTGAATACGCTCTGGTACGCAGTACGCTGGAATCCATGGACCAGCCGCACCTGAACGAATTTCTCGCAGCCTGGGCTGAGTAGCGCTGTTATGGCCAGGAAGAAACGCAGAGAGCCGGAAGTCGCGACGATAGAATCCGCGACTCACGATGGACGTGGTATCGCAGCGGTAAGTGGTAAAAAGGTTTTTGTCGCGGGAGCATTGCCTGGAGAAACGGTCGAGTTTATTCGTCGTAAATCTCGCCGCAATTTCGATGAGGCGGAGTTGCTGCAAGTCATCGAGGCTTCCGGCGACCGTATTGACGCAAAGTGCGAGGCATTCGGACGTTGTGGTGGTTGCTCGCTGCAACATGTCAGCGAAGACTATCAGCGCACGA
Organism: Woeseiaceae bacterium; assembly: GCA_021773055.1. Lineage (GTDB taxonomy): Bacteria > Pseudomonadota > Gammaproteobacteria > Steroidobacterales > Woeseiaceae > UBA1847. Next base: position 26,810 of record JAJFKV010000027.1, on the reverse strand, counting down.
TGAAGGAACAGACCTTAAAGGATAATCTGCAACGCATCGGCAAGGTCGAACCGAAATCATGGTTGGCACCAATGACGGGACCGGTTTGGGCGTATCGGCGTCGTGCGCGTCTTGCGGTGAAAGATGTGCCGGCGAAAGGACGAGTGCTGGTCGGATTTCGCGAGCGCCACGCCCCATTCGTCACAGACATGCATCGTTGTGAGGTGCTGACCAGTCCTGTCGGTGGACTGATTGATGACTTAAGCGACCTGGTTGCGAAGCTATCGATACGAGCACGATTACCGCAGATCGAGATCGCTATTGCGGAGAACTCTACCGCGATGGTGTTTCGAGTTTTGGATACACCGAACGATGCGGACACGCAGCACCTGATCGCATTCGGTGAAGCCAATAATTGCAGGATTTATTTGCAACCGGGTGGGCTGGATTCCTTGCAATTGATCCAGCCTGCGAATGCGGATGAGTCACTCTATTACACGTTACCGGAGTTCGATATCCGGATTGATTTCGAGCCCATCGATTTCGTGCAAGTGAACAGCGACATAAATCAGCGCATGGTGCATTTCGCGATCGAGCAACTGCAACCCGGCCCCGAAGACAGGGTGCTGGATCTGTATTGCGGGATCGGTAACTTTTCGCTGCCGCTGGCACGAAAATCCGGCATAGTTCTCGGCATCGAAGGTGAGAAAAGCCTCGTCGCCCGGGCCGCGGAAAACGCGCTGAATAACGGCCTGAAGAATGTCGAGTTTCGTGTCGCCGATTTGAGTAAGATCGACGGTACCGAACCTTGGGTGAAATCGGGATGGGATAGTGTGCTGCTCGATCCGGCGCGTAGCGGAGCTGCCGAAGTAGTCGAGCGTATGAAACTCCTGAATCCTGAGCGTATTGTCTATGTCTCGTGTCATCCGGGCACGTTGGCGCGCGACGCCGGAACACTGGTACATGAGCAGGGCTACCAACTTGAATCAGCGGGAATCATTGATATGTTCCCACACACGTCGCATGTAGAATCAATAGCGGTATTTGTTCGACCGTAACCACGACACACGAGGCGCAACGGATGTCATTGGGACCCGTGATGCTCGACATAGATGGACTTGCACTGAGTCCGGCGGACCGCGATCTACTGCGGGAACCTGCTGTGGGTGGGGTCATCCTGTTCGCGCGTAACTTCGAGTCTGCGGAGCAGGTCACCGATCTGGTTACGGAAATTCGGGCACTGCGTGGCCCGGCGTTACTGATCGCGGTAGATCATGAGGGGGGGCGGGTACAACGCTTTCGCGAGGGTTTTACGAATATGCCACCAATGCGGCACATCGGTCGTGAATATGATCGAGACCGTGCGTCCGGCCTGAAGGTATCCCGGCAGGCAGGCTGGCTGATCGGGTCCGAGCTGCGGGCCGCTGGCATCGATCTCAGTTTCGCGCCTTGCGTCGATATTGACTGGGGCGTAAGTGATGTCATCGGCAATCGTTCATTCCATAGCAAGCCCGATGCGGTTAGCGAGTTAGCCGAGGCATTTGCGCGTGGCTTGCGTAGCGCTGGCATGGTAGCCGTCGCGAAACATTTTCCTGGGCACGGCGCGGTCGTCGCGGATTCACATTTGCGTCTGCCGGTCGACCGGCGTGAATACGGCCTGATCCTGGATGACATGCGTCCGTATGAGCGCATGATGAACGTCGGTGTTGTCGCCGGTGTGATGCTGGCGCACATCGTGTATCAGGATATCGACAACATGCCAGCAGGATTTTCCGAGTACTGGATTCAACGTGAGTTGCGTACCAGGCTGAGTTTCGGTGGCGCAGTTTTCTGTGATGATCTGAGTATGAAAGCGACCAGCAAGTACGGCCGCATGCCGGATCGCGCGCGCCTGGCGCTCGATGCCGGTTGCGATATGATCCTGGTCTGCAATGACCGCGATGCGGCGCATCAGGCTGTCGATGCATTGCCTGACTACTCCAATCCACTCTCGCTCGTTCGTCTGGCGAGGTTGCACGGTACCGGGAAGTTGCTACGTGAGACTCTGCTGGCGAGTGACGAATGGCAGGCGGCGCACGCGATGTTTGAAAACTGGAGTGAGCGGCCGGAGTTGCAGTTGAATGCCTAAGTTGAAGACCATCAACCGGGAGATTCTGCAACAGGTCATTGCGGCGACGACCGAGCCATTGCTGATTGTGCATATCGATCAGCCGGACTGGCCGGTCGTGTTGGCAAACCCTGCGTTTAAGACAATTACGAATGACACGGTCCAGGCGCAGCCCTTCGCGGACGTTATCGACAAACTGGCCGGTCGCGAACTAGCGCTCGAGGTCAGCGAGGCCATACGGTCACAGCAGGAAACGAGTCTTCCGGTCGAAGCCAACAACCGCGAGTATCTGCTGGTATTGCGGCCGCTGAAATTACCGGACGAAGAAACCGCCGGATTCTATGTGGCCTATTGGCGTACCGGGCTCGGAGCGGGGACAGCCGAAGGCGCGGAAATGCACCATACGTTGCTAAAGGCAAAGCGACGGATACGGGACTTATCACGGGATGATCCGGTAACCGGCCTGCTGAATGAACGTGCATTCGCCGATGTGTTTGCCCACGATTGGGCGGTTGCTGCGCGCGAACACGGCAAATTGTCATTGGTGATACTTACGCTGGACGACTTCACAGGATATGTGGAAGTCTTTGGCAAGCATGCGGCCGATTCCTGTTTGCGCCGGGTCGGACAAGCGATCAGGCGTCGCCTGCGACGAGCCAGTGATGTGGTCGCGCGTCCGGATGCGCAACGATTCATAGTATTGTCGCATGCGTCTGACGAGGACGGCGTTCGTGATTTTGCTGCCAAAATATCCGCTGCCGTGCGTGAACTTGGATTGCATCACCCGCGATCGAAATCGTCCAAATTCGTAACGGTTTCTTACGAAGTCTCGGTTGCTGATGCCAGCGCAGAAAATTGCGGTGCGGGGGAATTCCTGCAGAGGCTACTGGGACCCGCTGAGAAGTAGCGCTTAGTCGCCGAGCATTTCGAGGTCGTCAGGTATCTCGTCAAGCTCAGCATCATCTTCCTCAACTTCTTCAACACGCGTGATTTTCGCCACGACACCGAATTTTGGGTGGTCAAAATAACGCAGCTCGCCGTTACGAAATATCCGATCTTCCTCAATTCGGTAACGCACCGGGTAACTGATGGGCGCATCATCAAAACTGCTGCGGAAGAAAGTGTCTGCAAATTCGTCAGTGACAGCTTCCTCGTCGCCGGGCGCATCGAGTTGTAAATTGACAGCGAGATGCAGGTATCGGCCCAGGTACAGCGAGAGGTCGCCTTGCAGGCCTTCCGGTGGTGTCATGAAGGACCTTAGTGGACGGGTCTCGGGTTCCTCGTCCGGGTAGGCTGGCTGCGTCCAGCCGAAATGCATCAGTGGCTCGTACGCATCCAGCCGCTCAAGGTGCTCATAAGTTTCAACCAGTACGAAGTCTTCCTCTGCCAGCATGACAAGTTCGTACTTGCGGTCATCCTCTGCATCGTCTTGCAGCGCCAGCAAGGCATCAAGTGACGATTCCCGGATCGCAAGCGGGACTTCCCGAATTTCGCCGTCTTCAGGAACGAGTTCCGCAGCCGGAGGGACATCGGGAACGAATATCTCGCTACCAACTGAGACGTTCTCTGCATAAGCGAAAATTATCATCTCAACGGTATACCGCCGCACCAGCGGTTGCTCTTCTTCGTCAGGGATGTCCTGGGCGAGTGCGCCGCCAGCCAGGAGTGGCAGTAGCCAAAGAGAGATTCCATTTTTCATGCGGTGCATCATCCTGTTCACTTCATTTGACCGCGAGGTGTTGCAAAAGGTTCTCGACTTCACGGAAACGCTTCTCGACATCGGTCAGTTCAGCAATAATCTGCAAGCGGTGTGAACCCTGCAATCGATAGCGACGGCTGTCATTTTGCACTAATTGCACGAGTGCGACAGGGTCAATGTGGCTTTCAGCGCCGAAATTGAGGTATCCGCCACGGTCTGCGGCATCGATTTTTTCAACACCGAGTGCGCGTGCGGATTTCTTGATCGCGGCGATGCGGATCAGATTCTTGCTGGCGTCCGGTAGCAGTCCGAAGCGGTCGATAAGTTCGACCTGCAGCTCCCGCAGGTCCTCGGCATTTTCGGCAGCGGAGATACGCTTGTAAAGCATCAGACGAAGATGGACGTCGGGAACATAGTCATCGGGCAACAGCGCCGGGACATGCAGGTTGATATCGACACCAGTATCGAACGGCGCATCGAGATCCGGCTCCTCGCCGGCCTGCAGCGATTCCACAGCGCGCCCCAATAGCTCCGTGTACAGCGAAAAACCAATTTCCTGTATCTGCCCGCTCTGCGTATCGCCGAGGAGTTCTCCCGCCCCTCGGATCTCGAGATCGTGAGTGGCCAGCGTGAATCCGGAGCCCAGTTCCTCCAGTGAGTCAATGGCTTCGAGGCGCTTGATGGCATCGGCGGTCATTGTCGCCTTTGGTGGGGCGACGAGATAGGCATAGGCGCGGTGATGAGAACGGCCGACGCGGCCCCGCAACTGGTGCAGCTGGGCGAGACCGAATCGATCAGCGCGATTTATGATAATGGTATTGGCTGTGGGTACATCGATACCACTCTCGACGATCGTAGTACACAGCAGAACGTTGAAGCGCCGGTGGTAGAAGTCGAGCATGACTTGTTCCAGATCTCGCTCACGCATCTGGCCGTGTCCAATACGAATTTTGGCTTCGGGTACCAGTTTTTCCAGTTGCTCCTCGATCCGGCCGATGTCTTGAACGCGATTGTGAATAAAATATACCTGGCCGCCTCGTTTGATTTCTCGCAAACACGCTTCGCGAATTACGACATCGTTCCATTCGGAAACAAAGGTTTTGACGGCAAGCCGGTCAGCCGGTGGCGTCGTGATCAATGACATTTCCCGAATGCCGCCGAACGCCATGTTCAAGGTGCGTGGAATGGGTGTCGCGGTCAGGGTCAATACGTCAATTTCGCTGCGCAGTGACTTGATCGATTCCTTGTGCCGCACACCGAAACGATGTTCTTCGTCGACGATGACGAGCCCGACATCATTGAAGTCTTTGGTATGCCCCAGCAATCGGTGCGTGCCAATAACGACGTCTACCGTGCCGGATTTCAATCCGGCGACGATGTCCTTTACCTGTTTCGCGGATTGAAATCGGGACAGTACTTCAACCCGGATAGGCCAGTCCGCGAAACGGTCACGAAAGCTCTGGCCATGTTGCTGCGCGAGCAGCGTTGTCGGGACAAGTACAGCAACCTGCTTGCCACCATGAATCGCAGCGAAGGTCGCACGCAGTGCTACTTCGGTCTTGCCAAAGCCAACGTCCCCACACACCACACGGTCCATCGGTTTGTCGGACGCCAGATCATCGAGGACCTCGACTATCGTTTGTGCCTGGTCTTCGGTCAGTTCAAAGGGAAAACCCGCCTCGAAAGATCGGTATTCATTTTCAGGCCAGCGAAACCGGTGGCCGATGCGAGCAGCGCGGCGGGCGTAAATGTCGAGTAGCTCGGCGGCAACGTCGCGGACCTTTTTGATCGCCCGTTTACGGGCCTTTTCCCATTGATCGCTGCCGAGGCGATGCAAGGGTGCGTTTTCAGGTGATGCGCCGGTATAGCGGGAAATTAATTCCAGAGCGTGTACCGGCACATAAAGTTTGTCGCCATCGGCATATTGCAGGTGCAGGAACTCGGCCTTGATGCCACCGGCGTCGAGAGTGATCAATCCCAGGTAGCGCCCGACGCCATATTCGGCGTGGACGACAGGTGATCCTTCCTGCAGATCATTGAGCTGCCTGATGATGGTTTCGGGATCACGATCGTTGCGACGTTTGCGGCGGCGTGACTGGATTCGTTCGCCGAATAGTTGCTGTTCGCTAACGATCGCAGTTTTCGCGGCGGGCAGCAGTACCCCATTGTCCACCGGGGCGATGGTGACACCGATACGGTGGCTGTCGTCACAAAATTCGTGCCAGCCATCGACACGGGCCAAATCCAGCCCACGCCCCGCAAGCAGTTCATGCAGTTGCTCGCGGCGTCCGGGCGAATCGGTGCTAAAAAGCACGCGCCCGTCAAACGACTCCAGAAATTTTACGAGCGCGGCAGCAGCATCTTCGTAGCGCGCCTCGATCTTCATGGCCGGCGGTAGCTGGGTATCGAAATTGAGCGCGTTGCCGCTGAGAGATTGTGCCGAATACCGGATGCGTGAAAATGCATTCATCCGCGATGCGATTTTGTCAGGGTGTATGAAGGTCTCTTCAGCAGTCAGGACAGGACGCTCTTTGTCCAGGCTGCACATCGCGAAGCGCTCACGGGTCTCATCCCAGAATTGCGCGAGTAAGGAGTCCATGGAGTCCGGCGACAGGACAACCGTATTCCCGGGTAAATAGTCTGCAAACGAGGCCGTGGTCTCGAAAAACAGTGGCAGGTAGTACTCGATACCGCCGTGCGCGATGCCGTCAGAGATGTCCCGATACACGCGCGACTTTCCGGGCTGGCCCTCAAAGCGCTCACGGTAGCTGTGCCGAAAAGCAGTAATGGCATCGGCGTCCAGCGGAATCTCCCTGGCGGGCAGTATGCGAATGGCATCGACTGTTTCGCCCGATAGCTGGTTCTCTGCAGAGAAATAGCGCAGCGTCTCAATGTCGTCGTCAAAGAAGTCGATGCGTACAGGTGCATCGGTGCCCATCGGGAATATATCGATCAACGAACCCCTGACGGCGAACTCGCCATGCTCTGAAACCTGCGGAACACGCAGATAGCCAGCCTCGATCAGCGAGTGCGTGAAATCTTCGCGCGGCACGTGCTGGCCCGTGGCGAGCGACAGAGATCGAGCAGCAACGTAATCGAGTGGTGGCAGACGCTGATGCAATATTCCGACGGTTGCGATGATGACGCCAACGGCCATGTTTGGCAGGGCCGAAAGTACCCTTAGCCGCTGCGAGATGATGTCCTGATGCGGCGAGAAGCTGTCCCAAGGCAGTGTTTCCCATTCGACGAAGTGCTCTACCGGAATGGCGTCGCCGGAAAAGAAGCGTATTTCGGCTTCGAGCTGATCCGCGTGTCGCGGGTCTTCGGCCAATAGCAGCAATGGTCGCTGGCGTTCGGTAGTCAGGAATTGCGCGAGTTCGGCGGCCACCAGGGCGCCGCTGGCGCCGATCAATCGGCCCCAGGCGGAATCATCACCAGCTTGAGGAAGCTCAAGCTTGGTGGAAAGGAGTAGCGTGTCGGTCAATGAACTGATGGGCCAGATAAAGTCTGCGGGACGCGATTATTACACAGACACAAAAAAGCCCGGGTCGTTTCCGGCCCGGGCCTCAAAGCTTGTAATCGACTAGCGCTTTACAACCGCGTGGATAACCCTGTCGTACTCGAAAAATACGACAAAATTCGCGTATTCCCAACGCGTGATTGGTGGCTCACCAACCGGTGCCTCGATCGAAACCGGGTTGCCGTATTTGGATTCGACGCTCGCTTGCGTCATGCCACGAGTTGGGCGACCGTCTTCAGACCCTGCTGTCGCGCCGCTCATATTAACGGTTTCAGCATTTGCCACCGCGCCAAAGGCAGCGAGTAAAGCGATTGCGGATACGATTCGCAGTTTGATCATTGGTACTACTCCCATGTGTGGTTTCAGAACTATATCACTGCTGGCGGCGGTACCCTATGCGAACTGCGTCACAAGTCGTTGAATGTGGTTTAATGCGAGCCGATGCTAAATCCTGTCGAACTCTTTGTAGGATTGCGCTATTTGCGGGCCAAACGGCGCACCCGATTCGTGTCCTTTATCACGCTGATCTCCCTGCTTGGGATATCTCTGGGTGTGGCTGCGCTGATCGTTATTTTGTCGGTGATGAATGGATTTGAAGGGGAGCTGCGCAGCCGGCTGTTGAGCATGTCCGCCCACGGTTCAGTAGCGGCGGCCGACGGCACGACCGAGAACTGGCGACCGCTACTGGACCAGGTGGCGGCAGAGCCGCGTGTTGAAGCCGCGGCTCCGTTCGTACAAATGGAAGGCATGATCCAGTCGGGCAGGGATCTCGTCGCGGTGCTGGTTCATGGTGTAGTGCCGGAATATGAGCGCGAACTGTCCGGCGGCATGATCAACATGATCGAGGGCAATTTCGACGTTCTGCAGCCAGGTGAACGCGGTATAATTCTCGGTCGTGTACTGGCCTACAATCTTGGTGCACGAATTGGCGACAGCGTCGTGTTACTCGTACCAAAGCCGGTCGGCGACGGCACCTTGCAACCCGTACTGGAGCGCTTCGTTACACGCGGCATATTTGAGGCCGGCCTGCAGGACCACGACGCAGTTCTCGCGCTGGTGCACGCGGACGATGTTGCGTCCATTCTGGACCTCGGTGGCGCGGTGACATCGATACGATTCAGAGCCACGGATGTTTTGGAAGCGCCGGCTATAGCCAGGTCATTGCAAGCGACTTTGGGGTCCGACTATTCCAGCAGTGACTGGACGATTGAGAACGGCAGCTACTTTCGGGCGATACGGCTCGAGAAAATGATGATGTCCTTGATTCTGTCGCTCATTATTGGCGTAGCGGCATTCAATATTGTCGCCAGTCTCGTCATGGTCGTGACCGACAAGACCACTGATATCGCGGTATTGCGTACGTTGGGCATGGGCCCGCAGGGCGTGGTGAAGATTTTCTTTGTGCAGGGCGCCATCATCGGTTGGGCTGGTGTCGTGCTGGGCGTAGCGCTGGGCGTCATTCTGGCGATCAACGTGCCGACGCTGGTGCCGATACTCGAGCAGTTCTTTGGTTTTCAAATCATGCCCGGGGACGTTTATTACGTGACCAAAATTCCGTCGGAACTCGAGTCGCAGGATGTCATCGTCATATCAGTTTCGGCCCTTGTCCTGACCTCACTTGCCACGCTTTACCCGGCGCGGCGCGCTGCGCTGGTTAATCCGGCGGCCGCACTACGATATGAGTAGCGGCTGATGGGAAAACGCTTCGAATACTGGATCGGCAATCGCTATGTGCGCTCACGAAGCAATAATAGCTTTGTGTCACTAATCTCGGCGATTTCCATGCTGGGAATCGCGATAGCGGTAACCGTATTGATCGTCGTCATGTCCGTAGTCAACGGTTTTGAGCGAGAACTCAAAGATCGCCTGTTGGCCATGACCGCTCACGCAAGCATTGAGGGCACCGATGGTCAGCTTGAGAATGCCGATGACCTGATAGCATTTGCACTTGATAACACACGCGTTAGTGCAGCCGCACCCTACGTCGACGGACAGGCGTTGCTGGTATTCGAAAAACAGATCAGCGGCGCTAAACTTCGCGGCATTGATCCACAAGAGGAACACTCGGTTTCCCGTATCGGCGATGTCATGCAATCGGGCGAACTTGCCGATCTCGCCAACGGTGAGTTCAATATTGTCCTGGGCGTCGAGTTGGCCGATGCCATGCAGGTCGATGTCGGTGACAAGGTGACCGTGACACTGGCCGAGGGGAGAGTTACTCCAGCGGGAATAATGCCGCGAATGAAGCGTTTTACGGTGAGCGGGATTTATCGTGTGGGCATGTATGAATTTGATCGCCGGCTTGCGTTCATCAATATCGGTGATGCGCAGAAGTTGTATCGGATGCGAGATTCAGTGAGTGGTGTGAGACTGGCTGTGACGGAAATTTACGAGTCGCCCGCGATCGTACGCGAAGTCGCGCTGGAGAACGGACAGCTTGTTCTCGTGAATGACTGGACCCGCCGTCATGTCAATTTCTTCCGTTCCATTCAGATAACGAAGTCGATTCTGTTCGTGATTCTGATGATGGTGATTGCCGTTGCGGCGTTTAATATTGTGTCAACACTGGTTATGGTCGTGAAAGACAAGCAGTCCGATATCGCGATATTGCGGACTATTGGTGCGCGCCCGCTGAGTATCCTCAAGATATTCGTGGTGCAAGGCAGCATAGTTGGCGTTGCCGGTACACTCCTCGGTGTCGCGTTCGGTATGCTGTTATCACTAAATCTTGAGGCAATCATCGGCTTTCTAGAAGCGGCGTTCGGGATTAAATTTCTCGCGGCTGACGTGTATTTCATCAGTGATTTGCCGTCGGACCTGCAATACCCTGATGTTGTGCTGGTGGCTGTTATCGCACTTGCGCTCGCCCTGATTTCAACCATTTATCCGGCTTGGGTCGCTGCCAAGACAGCGCCGGCTGAGGCTCTTCGATATGACTGATCCTGTACTTGATTGCCGCGGTGTCGTGCGACGCTTTAACGAAGGCGCTTCAACGCTGGTCGTTTTGCAAGGCGTGGATTTGCAGGTGCAGCCAGCCGAGCGAGTCGCGATTATCGGCACGTCAGGATCGGGCAAGACGACCTTGTTACAGATCATGGGTGGTCTCGACGAACCGGATGAAGGTCAAGTTTTTATCAATGGCGAGGCTATGCACGGTACTGATGAAAAAACAAAAGGCGATCTGCGTAATCGTAACGTTGGCTTCATCTACCAGTTCCATCATCTTCTGCCGGAGTTTTCGGCTGAGGAGAATGTTGCGATGCCGCTGATGATCCGCCGGGAACCACGGGCTGCAGCGATTGAAAAAGCCCGGGAATTACTGGGTCGGGTCGGCCTCGGGGAGCGGCTACACCATAAACCAGGTGAGTTGTCCGGTGGTGAGCGCCAACGTGCGGCCGTTGCACGCGCACTGATTACCCGGCCGCAACTTGTTCTCGCCGATGAACCGACGGGCAATCTGGATGCGGGCAACGGCGGTCACGTGCTGAACCTGATGCTTGAGCTAAATCAGGAAATGAAAACAAGCCTGGTTATCGTGACTCATGATCATTCGATAGCAGCGAAAATGGATCGAATTCTTGTGCTTGAAGACGGCGCCTTAAGACCGTTTGCTTAAGACTCGTCGCCGCGACGGCCGTCTCGTTTGCGCGCCTTGTAGTTCGCGATTGAAGAACGCCAGAACAGGTCCAGCACTATATAGCCGACCAGGGCGGCCAAAGATCCGAGGATGAAACAACCCAGTAGCATCGGCTGCCAGATTGTCAGAAATGTGTGCGTGACCCAGTCCCAGGACATCGCGAATTGAAATTCCTGCAGCGGTGAGTCGAGCAGAGTCTGACCCACTTTGTAGGCGAGAAAATACATCGGCCCCATCGTTACCGGATTGCTGGCCCAGGTCGCGAGGGCGGCGACCGGAATATTGACTCTAAATGCCAGTGCGGACAGCGCCGCAGTGAGCATATGTCCGGGTATGGGCAAGAAGGAAATGAACAGGCCGATCGCGAAGGCCGGTACCACCGTTCTGCGCCGAATGCCCCACAGGCGGTGATCGTGCAGTAGATGCCGGAATGGCGTCATGAACCACTGTTCACTGAGCTGATGTCGTTTGAACGCGAATTTCCTGAAAAAGCGCCTTGGCATTGCCTTGCAGTCCGGTTTTGATGGATTGTGCCGAGCTATACGACAACCGTTATTCGTACCTGCCTGCTGGTTCTGGCAGGAGGCTTTGCGGCGCAGCATAGCAGGCTTCTAATAAACTCGGACCTTTACGCAGCACTTTTTGTTGCAACACTGTTGTTGTTTGTTATCAGGCGTGTGCGTGCGGTCGCATTCTTCCTTGTCGGATTCGTGCTTTTCGTACAAGCGGGGAACGCAGTGATCGATGCCCGTCTTGATGCGAAGTTCGCTGGCGACAGTATGCTGGCCCGAGTTCGGATAGCCGACTTTCCCAAAGTGAGCGGCGCATCCGTCGCCTTACTCATCGAACCGGTTTACGACCAGCGTTTACCGTCGAGGTCGCGCGTTACCTGGTTTGAGCCTTCCCGGATACCAATGCTTGGGGAAATCTGGGAATTTGAGCTGCGTTTGCGGCGACCACACGGGAACAGCAACCCGGGTGCGTTCAGTCTTGAGAACTGGATGTTCCGGGAGAAATTGCACGCTGCCGGGTATGTTGTTGCCGGCGAGCGCAATCGTCTCCTGCGGACCGGCGTGTTGTCACCGATAGAGACTTATCGGCAGGGTTTTGTTGACCGTGCCGGGACTATCGGTGGTTCCTCCGCGTCGGTGCTGGCAGCGATCGGTGTCGGGTCGAGACACCTGATATCGCGCCAGCAGTGGGATCGATACGCGAAGACTGGCAGTAGCCACCTGATGGCCATTTCGGGGCTGCATATCGGATTGGCCGCTGCGGCTGCCTTTTTCCTCGTCGTGTTGCTGTCGGGCATCTTTCGACTGCCGGGCAATCACCTCGATCTTGCGACCATTGCCGCGATTTTGATGGCGACGTCGTATGCGCTGGTCTCCGGCTTCGCCGTGCCATCGCAACGAGCAACCATCATGCTCGGCCTGGCGGCAATCGCATTCCTCTCTCGAAGGCGCGCTGTGCCCGGCCGAATTGTTGCTAGCGTGGCGCTGCTCCTATTTGTGCTCGATCCGATTTCTTTGATGATGCCCGGCTTTGTATTGTCATTTGGCGCGGTGGTCGTTTTGCTGTGGTTTGCCCGTAGTTACTGGCTGCCGCGTCCGGGCCTGCGGTTTTTTCAGCTGATTACGATGCAATTCATACTGTTGTTGGGGCTGATGCCGCTAACAGTCTTCATTTTTCAGCGTATTGCCTTTGCGGCGCCGGTTGTGAACCTGATTACCGTCCCCGTGTTCAGTTTCATCACGGTCCCTTTGACGCTTGCGAGCATGTTGTTGAACCCGGTATGGGCGGCCGCCAGTTCCGTTTCAATGCGTGTGGCTGCGGTCAGCATTCGTATTATCGAGCGGTTTATCGACGCGATTGCGAGCCTGTCGATAGCCGATACGACCCTATCGGGAATCGACGGATTCGACGGCTTCGCGGTGGGTGTTGTTCTGGTGCCAGCCCTCTGGGTGGTCTTGCCGCGAGGTTGGCCGGGTCGCGGAGTCGCAATCCTGGGCGTACTCACGCTGCTGCTCAACAAGCCGCCGGGACCACAGCAGTCCTGTGTTGATGCCCACGTTCTCGAAGTTGGCCAGGGCTTGGCCGTCGTGGTGCAGAGCGCTGGACATACGCTGATTTTTGACACCGGTGCTTCGTATCGAAGCGGCGGCAGCGCCGCAGAGCAGTACGTGCTGCCGTTTCTTCGCTTCAAAGGCATAGAGATGATCGACTGGCTGGTTATCTCCCACGCCGATGACGATCATGCCGGTGGGCTGCCGGCGCTCGTTGATGGCATCGGTGTGGGGCGCATATTCGCCGGCGAAGAGCTGTCCGATGTAGGCCGCCCGGTCGCGCAGTGCAAGGCGGGACAATTCTGGCATGTTGACGGAATCGAGTATCGATTTCTGCACCCCGGGCCGGACGATTCCCACAGCGGCAATGACTCTTCCTGCGTTCTGAGTATCAGTGCGGGGGACCATCGCCTGGTCCTGACTGGCGATATCGAAGGTGCCGGCGAGAGAAGCCTGTTGACGCGCCTGCCATTTACAGCGGCCAGTGTTGTGCTGATCCCGCATCATGGCAGCCTGACCTCATCCAGTCCGTCATTGGTCAATCGTCTGCGTCCCGATATTGCGATCGCGTCGGTGGGTTATGGGAATCGCTGGGGATTTCCGAAACAAGCGGTGATGCAGCGCTGGCGGGGCGCCGGTGCTGCTGTATTCGACACCGCGACCTCCGGCTCTATCAGTTTACGACTGTGTAAAGGAGACGGCGTTAGCCGATTGCGGGAGGAGCGCTCGCAGAAGCGCCGTTTTTGGCACGAATCGAAGCAGCTTTAGCGAGAATTCTTTGCGCCGTCACTGTATATTTCCATTTTCCTCCCACAGTTCAGGTTCTTATGGTTGAGATAGTCAAATCCGGCGGCTGGCTGATGTTGCCCATTATCCTGTGCGCGATCATCGCCATGGGCATAATCCTTGAGCGTTTCTGGACGCTGCAGCAAAAGCGGGTCATTCCGGAAGACCTCACCAGCAAGGTTTGGGGCTGGGTTAAGAAAGACCAGCTGGATCAGAAGCAGATTCAAACGCTGCATCAGGGGTCGCCACTGGGACAAATACTCGCCGCTGGTCTGATGAATCGAAATCGAGAGCGAGTGGTGCTCAAAGATTCGATCGAAGATACCGGCCGTCACGTGGTGCATGAGCTTGAGCGTTATCTTGAAACTCTCGGCACGGTAGCTGCGATTACTCCGTTACTTGGCTTACTCGGTACCGTTATTGGCATGGTCAAGGTGTTCGCGGCCATTACAACGCACGGCGTCGGTAATCCAACCGTCCTTGCCGGCGGTATTGCTGAGGCGTTGATAACAACGGCGGCGGGGCTAACGGTCGCAATTCCTGCATTGATCGGCTATCGCTATTACCGCACACGTGTCGATACTTTGGTTGTCGATATGGAGAAAGAAGCTATTAAACTTGTCGAAGCTTTGCATCGACGCAGCGAGAAGGACAAGAAGTGAAGCTCAGTCTGCGGATACGCACGCAGCCAGAGGTCAATATGACATCGTTGATCGACGTAGTTTTGTTACTGCTGATTTTCTTCATGGTGTCGACCAGCTTTGTAAAGCAGTCACAAATTAATATCAGTCTTCCCGAGGCTGAAAGCTCGACTACTGTAGATGCGCCCGTCGAACAGATCGACATCATGATAACGGCGACCGGGACGTATCTGGTCAACGGCCGCGAGCTTATCAATAACCGTGCCGAAACGATTCGCAACGCATTGCAAAAAGTTTCTGCGGGAAACAGTGAATTGCCATTGACGATTAGCGCGGATGCCAATGCCCGGCATCAGCATGTTGTCACAGCGATGGATGTTGCCGGCCGGCTCGGGTTCACACAGATCAGTATCGCAACCGTCAATGATCCGGCTGAGTAGCGAGGTCATCAGGCTAAGGTGAGCAAGCGCATCGACCCTGAAGTTCGTGTTGTTTATGGCCGGCTATTTCGTTACGTCACGCCACATAAACTCATCGGACTAGTCGCGGTTGTCGCGATGACAGTAACCGCCGTGGTTGAGGGCGGTCTCGTATTCCTGTTGCAGCCATTAATGGACGAAACTCTGGTTGCCAAGAATGTTGAGTCAGGACTATGGATATCATTGGCTTTCATGGGGATATTCGTGCTCCGCGGCCTGTCGGGATTCGCGACGGAGTATTCGCTCGGGTGGATAGGCCGGAGTGTTATCAGCGACCTGCGCCGCGAAGTGTTTAGCAAATTTCTAACCTTGCCCGGCAAGTTTTTTGATGAGCACGCGGCTGGGCCACTTATGTCCCGGCTTACGTATAACGTCGAGATGGTAGCGGAGTCTGTGACCAGCGTCGTTACGATAGCCGTCAGAGATATTCTCACAGTCATCGCCGCATTCACTGTAATGCTCTACCACAGTCCTACGCTGACAATTTTCGTTGCGGTTCTTTTTCCTATCGTCGCGGCACTCGTGCGGCTTTTGGGTATCGCCTTTCGCCGATACAGCGGACGAATTCAGGATTCCATCGGCGAGGTTACGCAAGTCACGGATGAAATCATTCGTGGTAACTGGGTTGTGAAGGCCTTCGGTGGTTACGGGTACGAGCGCGACAGACTGGGAGAAGTTGACGAGCGCAATCGCAAGCAGAACCTGAAGCTCATTTGGGTGCGTTCATTGGGCGTGGCCATCACGCAAGTCGTTTTCGGTTTTGGCATTGCACTGGTGATCTACGTAGCAGGTCGGCAGTCGATTGACGGCGTGTTGACTCCGGGCCAGTTTATTTCGTTTTTCTCGGCCATGATGCTTATGCTGCAGCCCGTCCGGCGTATCACCAACGTGAACGCAACATTGCAACGCGGTGTGGCAGGTGCGGACAGTTTGTTTGCGATCATGGATGAAAAAGACGAAGAAGATTTGGGCACAAGGGAAATCGATGGCGTCAATGGTGATGTCCGTTTTGAAAACGTTGGGTTTTCATACGGTGATGACGACGGCCGGGTGATCGATGACGTAAGCGTCGAAATTGGCGCGGGCGAGACGCTGGCGATCGTTGGGCATTCGGGCAGTGGCAAGTCGACGCTGGCCAGTCTGTTGCCGCGCTTTTATGAGCTGGATTCGGGCGACATCCTGATTGATGGAGTCCCGATTCGGGATTTCACTCTGGATAGCCTGCGCAGTAATATCAGCCTGGTCAGCCAGGACGTTGTGCTGTTCAACGATACTATCCGCAACAACCTGGCGTATGGGCAACTGCGTTCCAAGTCGGATGACGAATTAATGGCGGCCGCGGAGGCGGCGCACATAAATGAGTTCGTTGATGACTTGCCGGATGGGCTCGAAACAGTTGTCGGTGACAGAGGCGCGCTTCTGTCGGGTGGTCAGCGGCAACGCATCGCGATCGGTAGAGCACTGCTGAAGAATGCACCGGTGTTGATTCTGGATGAAGCGACGTCTGCACTCGATACGCAGTCCGAACGGCGTATTCAGGAGGCTTTGAGCGTGCTTATGAGGGACAGGACAACGCTCGTAATCGCACATCGACTGTCGACCGTTGAAAAGGCGGACCGAATTATTGTTCTCGACGCCGGGCGCATTGTCGAGTCCGGCACTCACGCAGAGCTGGTCGCCAGGGACGGTCATTACGCGACCTTGTATCACATGCAGTTCAGCGACGAGTAGTCATCTTCGTGAGTGCCACCTACAGATGGATACACAGAGTCTGGTACGAAGACGCGGCGTCGGGGTGGCTGCTGCTTCCCTTGAGCGGTGTCTACTGGTTGCTGCTCAAACTACGGGCACTGCTGTATCGCAGCGGCGTACGCCGTTCACATAAGGCGCACGCGCCGGTTATTGTTGTTGGCAACATCACAGCGGGCGGTACCGGCAAGACGCCAACCGTCATTTGGCTTGTCAATGAATTACGTATCCGGGGGTTTAAGCCAGGGATTGTCAGTCGCGGCTATGGCGGCAGCAAGTCGGGGACTTCTATGCGGGTCGACATCGATAGCGATGCAGCGCTTGTTGGCGATGAGCCAGTATTGCTGGCCAGGCGTGGGCAGTGTCCTGTCGCCGTTGATGCCGATCGGGTGCAGGCTGCGGCTATGCTGGTCGATGACGGTGTCGACGTCATCGTCGCGGACGATGGGCTGCAGCATCTTCGTTTGCAACGCGACTTTGAAATTTGTGTAATTGACGGTGAGCGCGGGCTGGGTAACGGTCGCTTGCTACCGGCAGGGCCATTGCGCGAATCGGCCGATCGCCTGGATAGAGTTGATCAGGTGTTGGTAAATGGCGCGACAGACCGGGCAAGCGCTGTTGCGTTCGAATTGCAGGCATCGGAAGCAAGCCGACTAAACGGTTCACTGGTACGTCGGCTGGGCGGCTTTAAAGATACGACCGTGCACGCGGTTGCCGGCATCGGTAATCCAAAACGTTTTTTCGATTTATTGCGCAGCAACAGCATTCAGGTTATCGAGCACAGTTTTCCTGATCACGCGAAGTTAACGCCAGCGGATCTGCAGTTCGGCGATGAATTTGACGTCTTCATGACGGAGAAGGATGCCGTTAAACTAGGCCGTAAGCTTTCTGACAAACATTGGTTTATCCCGGTGGATCTGATTATGGATACTGCAAGTTCGACCGCATTGATAGAGCAAATTGAAGCGCGCCTGCGCAAGTGTGGCGAGCAATGAGTTCGTTCGTTGTTGTCATTCCCGCGCGCTATGCCTCAACGCGCTTGCCCGGAAAAGCACTTCTGGAAATCGCCGGCAAGCCAATGTTGCAACATGTCTATGAACGTGGCGTTGAGAGCAATGCGAGCGAAGTGGTAATAGCCACCGATGACGCGCGCATTGCCGATGCTGCTGAAATTTTCGGGGCGACGGTTTGCATGACAGGGAACCAACATCAGTCGGGCACCGAGCGGATTGCAGAAGTTTGCGATATTCTTGACTGGGGTGATGATCAGGTCGTAGTGAATTTGCAGGGTGACGAGCCGTCCATGCCCGCCACATTAATCAATGAATGCGCCGCTCTGCTTAAGGATGCGAGCGCACACATTGCCACTCTTGCGTCACCATTTCTCAGCCGTGAAGATTTTGAAAACGCGAACTGTGTGAAGGTAATCCGTAACGCGAATAACCATGCGATTTATTTTTCTCGTGCCGCGATTCCTTTCGCACGCGATGCGGCAGCCACTGAGGTCGCGATGGAGTCCGCATTACACCATCACGGTATTTATGCGTATCGATGCGGAGTCTTACGACAATTCGTCAGTGCAGAGGCTTCGGCATTGGAAGTCAGTGAGCAACTGGAGCAACTGCGTGCGTTGTCGATGGGACTGACGATCGCGGTCGGTGTTCCATCTACTCGTCCTGGTACTGGTGTGGATACCGGCGAAGACCTGCAACGGGCGGGCGATGAAATATCCGGTTCCTCACGCCCGTCTGGTACATAAACAAACCGCTGAATTGAAAAAACTACATGACAAACTGTGTTTTCGCCGCGCGTTTCCCAAAACGCTGAGTGAGCATCGAGACGCCTGTGAGCAGCTGCGCCAGTTCGGCAGGCGCGTGAGCAGCAAGTTATCGGACAGTGGCATCGCCGCTACCCGCCTGCATTATCGTTTTTCCTTCCCCGTCGCAAAATGGCTCGCCAAAAAGGCGCCCGGTACTGTTTCGATCGACTGGGCGGAGATTGATGACTGCGCGTGCCTTGATGATTTGCTGCAACAGATTTTGCAGTCATCCGAAGATGATTATTTCGATAGCGGTTACGTTAGCAGTCAGGACTGGGTAGCGCTTGCGAGCGCGGGTTTCCCGGGAACCGACTTCGACTGGCTTATGGCACAGGTTCAAAGCAAGCGAATGGAGAATATCTGGTCGCAACTTTACGATGCGGCGGACTTGCCTCTGGTCTGGGATATTGGGGACAGCAAGCTGTCGAAGTCCCGAAACGTATTTCCAGTTACGACGGCCGTGGCTCGTGAAGAAGGCATGCGCACTCGTCCGCGCGATGCAAAGAAAGAAATTCGTCGACCGCTGTCATCGATCAGGAAATTGTCCGGAAGAGACGGTGCGAATTTGATGGATGTGGCTATGGCATCACTTGCAGCCAGGCATCGCGAAACCAACCACTTCAACTACGCGAATCCTGCCGAGGTTTATCTGGCGGACGTTGGCGAGGGCGTGTCAATCGCTGTATTTGGTCTGGCACCAGAATATCGTTACCCGCTTGAGTGCACTCTGGGATTCCTGATCTTGTCGAACGGCGTGCCTGTCGGCTATGGAGGCTCAAGCACCCTGTTTTTGCAGGTGAATACCGGGATAAATATTTTCGATGAGTACCGCGGCAGCGAGGCGTCTTTTCTGTGGGTTCAGGTCATGCGGGTTTACCATGCGCTCGTTGCTTGCACTCGCTATGTCGTTAACCCGTATCAGTTTGGAGCCGGGAACGACGAAGCGTTGAGCAGCGGCGCATTCTGGTTTTATTACCACCTGGGATTTCGGCCGGTGGATACTAAGGTGCGCAAACTGGCGAAGGATGAGGTTGCGAAAAGGATGCGCAAGCCCACGCATCGCAGTGGTGCCAGAACGCTAAGCAAGCTGGCGAGCTGTGATATGCATTTGACCTTACCCGGTGCCCTCCAAAGCGAGTTTTTTGATGAGGAATGGCTGGCGACGAGTTCGATGCTTGCGACGCGGGAACTCGCAGTAGTGGGCGAGCGAACGCGAGCGGAATCGTCGCGACGGGTTGCACGAAATGTCGCGCGTGATTTGCGCGTTCGATCATTAAGGAGTTGGTCGAAATCGGAGCTGTCTGGGCTCGAGCGGATCGCACCGATAGTTGCGGCGACGAATCCGGCGGCCTGGCCAGGCGATGCGAAGGCGGCCATGCGGAAACTATTGCGAGCGAAAGGTGGGGCGGAGGAGGTTGAGTACGCTCGACTACTCGGGCTGCATCAAACGTTCCGCTCGGAACTACGCGCTATCTGTCGAAGTGCCGACAGCGGTTGACGAAGTCCTCGTCATTCATGCGGGTAATGCGCCTTGGTGGGGGAGAGCAAAATCTATGAATAGTCTTAAATCGATATTTGTCAGTACGTACATGACGGCTGCTATGGTGATAATGGTCATCGCCGGACGATCCCTATGGAATACAGGTGACTATTTGACCTGGGGCGGTGTCTTGCTGGTTACCGTTCCGTTCATCATGGTTCTCAGCTGGATAATGGTGTTCAAGAACATTGCGAGAACAAGTGCTCATTTTCCAGTCTTGGTCGCATTAGCGACCGCCGGTCTGGTCTTTTCCGTCTGGGGGTATCTCCAGAGTGGGAACCCGGAGGCGCCTCTTTTGGCGTTGCTCGGCTGGACAGGGTTTATCGTCTATGTGTATTGGTATTCGAGTTTTGGTGATCGCTCCAGCAAAAGTCTGGAAGCTGGCCAGTCGCTGCCCGCGTTCGATGTAAGAAATGTTGCCGACGAAGTCATCAGCTCAGCTTCACTGCTCGATAAGCCGACAATCTGGATTTTCTATCGAGGCAACTGGTGTCCGCTTTGCATGGCACAGATTAAGGAGCTGGTGGCGGAATATCAGCAAATACACGAGCTCGGCGTTCGCGTCGCATTGATCTCGCCACAGCCCCACAAGTTCACCATCGGTACTGCCAGGAAATTTAACGTGCCGTTCTATTTTCTGACCGACGAGGGCAATGGTGCTGCCCGCATGTTGGGAATTGCACATGACGACGGCTTGCCGATGGGCATGCAGGTGCTGGGATATGATAGCGAAACCGTCATGCCGACAGTTATCATCACGGCGGCGGGTGGACAGATACTTTGGTCACACCAAACGGATAACTACCGGGTCCGGCCAGAGCCTTCGGTTTACCTGCGAGTGCTGCGTGACAGCGGGCTTAGCTCCGGGGGTTAATGTTCGCGGCCTTTGAATCCCGAGATCCAGGCCTCTACGTGAGTACGCAACTGGACTAACGGTATCGTGCCGTTTTCGAGAATTCGATCGTGAAATTCACGGATATCGAAGTCATCCCCAAGGGCCTGTTGGGCTTCAGCTCGCAATGCCAAAATCTCAAGGCCGCCGGAATCATAAGCGGTTAGCTGCCCTGGCATCACGGCGATGCGATCAACCATTTCATCGCCAAGTGTAGAAGGGAATCGCCCAGACTCCATCATGAACTCTTTCGCCTGCTCTCGAGTCCAGCCGAACAAATGAATACCTGGGTCGACAACCATTCCTCGTGCTGGCCACGCACGCCGCTGTATCGGTCCTGTTCTTGTAACGTAGAGGCCCATTTCCTCGGCGAGGCCTTCGGCGTAGCGTGCCCAGCCCTCTCCCGGGCCGGAAAACCAGATGATTTGGGTAATGGGATGCAGACTATCTCTCGCCTGTCCGACAGCTACCTGCAAATGATGTCCGGGCCACGCTTCATGAAAGGCAGTTGATTCGGCATTGCCGCGTGAGCGTTCCTCGGGTTCGTGCAGCGGAATTCGGTATTCCGCGGGCCTGTCGGCCGACCCGGAACGATAGTGAGCGGACATCCCGGTGCCTTCTTCGTGTTCTGCAAACGGCACAACGCTGACGGCTTGGGCCGGCATGCTACCGACCCAGTTGGGCATCTCTGCTTCGGCATTGAGAACGCTGGCGCGAGAGAATTCAAGCAGTTCCTCTTTCGTCGTAAATCCGTCGGCAGGGTCAGCTTTTGCGGCGTCGATAATTTCCTTAAAGTCGCTGAGTTCATAAGCGGCCCGGCCGAGCTCAACGACCGCAGCTCTGTTCGCGGCAACGGTTTTCTCCCCCAAATCGAAGACTTCCTTACCCGAGCGATCGAGGGTTGTATAAGCCTGCAGTGACGCCTCATAACATTCGAGGCCATCCGGGTTTGCTGTTACCGAAAGTTCTTTGCGCGCGCTATCCATATAAGTGTCGAACAGAAAATCACGGTATCGTTGCAAGGCAGGGATTATCTGAGCTTCGACGACATCTCGCGTCGCTGCGACGAATGTTTCATTGTCATCCCGCATAGCGGGCGAGAAAAACGGTGATTGCTCGGTTGCCAGCGACAGAACACCGTCGACCTGGGTGATGACACGTTCCACGACGGGTTGCGGGGCCGAATAGCCGAGTTCCAGACCTCGTTTGAGGTTCTTGATGTTCTGGTCGATGTAGGCGGAAAACCCGGACCAGCGTGTGATGGATTGCTCTCGAAGCTGCGGCGTACCGGTTGGTTGTAGCTGCGCGATCTGTGAATAACCCAGATGCCAGCCGTTCATCTGACTGACGTTCCACAATTCATTTCGACAAACGTGCCGTGCGACCGAGGACTTGAGTTCCTGCAACAGATACGCGTGCGTGATCCACTCAGTTTTGCCGACAAGCGACCTGGCGTCGACGACCTCAAGTTGCCGGAGCATATCTACTGTGTCTGCGTGGCGTGCCTGTAGCGCCTCCGGACCAATGTCCTCCAGGCCATCATGCCTGTCCAGTTCGATGCCAGAAAAATAGGCCGCTTCGGGTGTTTGCTCAAGCGTTGTCGCGTAATAGTGGTCGGCGATCGCGTTAACGATGGAGGCCGGATCGTTCTCGACTTCGTTGTCAGGTGAAGTATTTTTTTCGCATCCGCAAAGAATCAAAACGATAAGCGAAATTCCGAGCGCGAGTGGTAGTTGGGTAGAGGTCTTCATTTCAACTCAGCCAGGCTAAATATATCTGTAGAATACCAGTCATGTTGTAAAGTGTACGATCACATTCACAATCCCCGGACACTAAAATAGTATGATTCTGGTCGCCGGTTCAGCCAATCTTGACTTTGTTGTTCAAGTACCGCAAATCCCGGCCGCGGGCGAGACAGTACTTGGACGAGACCTCACGTTTTTCCCCGGTGGAAAAGGTGCAAACCAGGCTATCGCGTCCGCACGAGCCGGGGGCGTTCCAACTGAATTTCTTTTCGCTGTAGGTGAAGATTGGTTTGCGAAGCCAATAGAGACCTCACTGGAAAAAGCCGGTGTCCGAATGCATCGGGTAAGCATGCCGGACAAGCGCACTGGTGCGGCGTTCATCGCGGTATCTGATGATGCCGAAAACGCAATTTCTGTAGCGCCGGGTGCAAACAACGGACTGTCTGTCGACGACTTACCACCGCTCTCTGAATACAGCTACCTGTTGTTACAGCTGGAAACCCCCATTGCCGTCGTGACCGGATATGCATGTGCCGCAAAGGAGCAGGGCGTGGAAGTTGTTTTGAATGCTGCACCTGCGCAGAGCTTGCCGCAGGAGCTGTTAGCGGTAGTCGATACGCTCATTGTCAACGAAGGTGAACTGGCCATTGTCTCGGGACATGACGGGGATGTTGCGAGCTGTCTTGATCGTATTGAAGTTCCGCGTGTGATCGTCACACTTGGAAGTCGCGGCTGTTGTGCAAAAGAGGGTGAAGATATTTTCGAACAATCGGCGTTCGTGGTGGAGGCGATCGACACAACGGCTGCCGGGGATACCTTCTGCGGTGTACTCGTGGCTGCGCTCAGTCAGAATCTGTCACTGCAACAGGCTCTCGAGAGAGCGAGCGCGGCTGGTGCCCTTGCGTGTACGCAGCGTGGCGCCCAACCGAGTATTCCAAGCAGTGACGATGTGACAAAGTTTCTGCAAAGTAAGCCATCGCTGAATATCTTGCCCAGGATTAGTCCTCGTCGGCAGTGAACTCTAAGAAGGTCGGCAAGTCCGGACTGTGCGTGTGTTCGAATATGAGTCCTGTTTCGATGTGCGCGATTTCCTCTCGCGCCGTGAAGGACGTCATGATCAGATCACGCAAGTGCTCCGGGTCCTGGACCCAGACCTGAAGAAGAAAGTCATTCGCGCCGGCAAGGTGATAGAGCTGGCGTACTTCGGGTAGAGCGAGCGTGTGGGCCCGGAACGACTCTACGACGGTTTTCGAATGGCGCTGCAGACGAATGGAGATCATCGCTTGCAGGGCAACACCGAGAGACTTGGGCTCAACGTCTGCATGGTAGCCCTTGATCACGCCATCCCGCTGCAATCCGCGCACTCGAACGAGGCAGCTCGAGGGCGCAAGACCAACGGTCGCAGCGAGTTCCTTGTTGGATAGCCGAGCATTATTCCGTAGCTGCCGGACTATTTCGTAGTCGATTCGGTCAAGTGCCTCCACAGGGCCTCCGGGACGAATAAAATTCGTCGCAGTAAATCAATGCCAAAGAATATACTAAGATAAGGCACGAAACCAGAATCAACTGAGGTATTATCATGACGACGCAAAACCCGATCAAGCGCCTGGCTGAAACGCGTCATGAGTTTGGCGAGCACGGCGGGGTGAACATGTCGGTCGAGGCGAGCACCACTTTCACGGTCATGAAACCCGGTACGATGCCGGAACTCTTCGAAGGCCGGAAAGCGGCGCCCGAAGGTTGTTATTTATACGGGCGGCACTTCAATCCTACCGTCTATCAATTGGGTCGGCAGCTCGCCGCGATCGAAGGCACCGAGGCCGCGTATTGTGCTGCCAGTGGTATGGCAGCCATTTCTGCCGCGATATTGCAGCTTTGCAATACGGGAGACCACGTCGTTGCGTCCAATACCGTCTACGGTGGCACCTACGCGTTGTTGAACGATTTCTTGCCTGCCAAGGCAAATATTCGAACGAGCTTTGTCGATGTAACCGACCTTGCAGCGGTTGCGGCGGCGATAACACCCGAAACACGCGTCATCTATGCCGAAAGTATTGCCAATCCGACTCTGCGAATTGCGGATATTCCGAAACTTGCCGAACTCGCACATGCGCGCGGCGTGCAACTGGTCATCGACAACACATTTAGCCCGTTGCTCCTGAGCCCGGCCGCGATGGGTGCCGATGTCGTTGTGCACAGCATGACGAAGTTCATCAACGGCGCATCTGACATCATCGCTGGAGCTGTCTGCGGTAGCACCGAGTTTGTCCAGGGTTTGATGGATCTACACCAGGGCCCACTAATGATGCTCGGTCCAACGATGGACCCGACCGTCGCCGCGAAAATCAGTTTACGTATACCTCACCTGGCGTTACGGGTCGTGGAGCATGCAGAGCGGGCAGAAATATTCGCCAGGCGACTGCAGGAGCTGGATGTGCCGGTGTCTTATCCCGGTTTGCCCGATCACCCGGACTACAAGTTAATGCAGCAACTGCGTTGCGATGATTATGGCTTTGGTGGAATCCTGACGCTTGATATGGGCAGCAGACAGAAGGCCAATGACCTGATGGATGTGTTGCAGAATAAATATGGCTTCGGTTTCATGGCCGTAAGCCTGGGTTACTTCGATACCTTGATGTCTTGCCCTGGCAGCAGCACATCCAGCGAGATGACGGATGAGGACCTGTCCTCTGCCGGAATCGCCGAGGGGCTGGTCAGGATGTCTGTTGGCTATACGGGCACCCTCGAGCAGCGCTGGCAGCAACTGGAGAGCGCGTTATCGGATATCGGGGCGATAAGAGTAAAGTTGCCAGTGGCCAGCTAGTACGATTCTCTTGCTCAGAACCTAACGGCATGACGGCATAACCAATCAGTCTCCGCACAGCATTGCCTGTGATCATTGATGCCCTAGAATCGGTAAACAGTTTAATACCGATTTCAATGATCAATAATACAAGTGGAGCACAGGCCATGAGTGCGCAGTTGCAGCAAAAAGTCGTCGATCTGCACGACGCCCCGAATCAGCAAGAGAGGCACGTTTACGACAGCATCGTCGAGCTTGCACCCAGTCCCGACAATCCGACGCCGATGGTCCGGCTCAGTGCTCGTTCCAATGCGCATGCCGACTATGATGTGTTGCTGAAACTTGAAGGGTTGAATCCGTTTGGCTCCATCAAGGACCGCGCGGCCTTGTTCATGTTGCAGGGCCTACAGCTTGAGGATGATCAGATACTCGTGGAACCGTCTGCGGGAAATACGGGCGTGGCGCTTGCTGCCATGGCGAACGCTCAAAATACGCCGATCGAGATCGCGGTTCCGGATGGCGCACCGGAGGAGCAGAAAACACTACTGCGTGTTCTCGGCGCCGAGCTGATCGAAGTAGACGATGAACTCTGTCCCATATTTCCGTCAGAAGGTGCTCGCGGTGTTGTTAAAAGCATGGTCGAAAGCGAGGCCTACGGCGGCAAGTATGTCAGCCCGAATCAGTACGAGAGTGAACTCAACGTGGAGGCTCACTACCGTACGACGGGACCAGAGATATGGAAGCAGACGAACGGTGAAATAGACTACTTCTTTGCCGGGATCGGCACTGGCGGCACCATCAGCGGTGTGGGTCGATATCTCAAGGAACAGAACCCGAACATCAAAATCATCGGTGTTGAACCTGCCAGCCGCCAGCATCGCTTGTCAGGGCTCAAGAGAATCACCGGGCTCCCGGACGAGCACTATCCGAAGATTCTCGATCCGAATCTACTGGACGGCCTCATCTCCGTAACCGATGAGGAAGCTTTCAAGGCCGGTATCGACGTTGCCAGGAAGGAGGGCATCATGGTGGGCCCCACCACGGGTGCGGTTCTGCACGCGGCGTTGCATGCGGATATACCGAAGCACGGCAGGGCGGTTCTGATCTCAGCGGACAACGCGGCGAAATACATTAGCGCCTATTCTGATTACCTGTAACACTATCCAGCCAGAAATCATTTGGCTGGAGTGTAAGGATCAATGACGGACCCGTGGTTGGAGCGTTGGCAGGTTGGCCAAATCGGATGGCACGAGGCAGAAGGCAACCTGAGCCTGCAAAAGCACTGGACCGCATCCGGGAAACGCGTTCTCGTTCCGCTCTGTGGAAAGACTCTCGATTTGATCTGGCTGGA
>JAJFKV010000026.1 GCA_021773055.1 Woeseiaceae bacterium | reverse complement strand
GTGACCAGGGCGTCATCCCAGGTGACACTCGATCGTTTCGCAAACGCCCGAGCGGTCCGGACCAGTATTTGCTTCGCGATCAGATTGACAATAACCGCAATTACGAGCAACGCCAGCAGTCCAATGGAAGGTGGCAGTAGGGGGTGAATCGAGCCAAGTTTTTCGAGCATTTTCGAAACGTCCGGATTGAGTTCGCGGAGATAGTATCACCCAATCGTAAGTGCAGTAATACGTATAGTGAGGAACCGGCTACGGTGACAAAATACCGTTACAGCGCTAGAGCCAGCAGGCTTCCAGCCAACTCCCAGTCTTGGGGCATACCAACCGGCGAGCAATCATGAACGACAATAATCCAGGCACAGATACCGAAGCCATCAGCGACGTCAGCCCGGCAAAGGCCCTGTTTTACGGCAATATCGTCAAGCCTCTTATCTGGCCCTTCCCTCTGAGCAATCCGGAAACCGAAGAAATGCTGCAAATGGTCCTCGATTCAGTGGACCGCTTCCTGGAAGGCAGAGAGGACGAATTCAGAAAGTGGGACGAAATCGGAGCGCAGCCAGAAGACTTTATTCAGGACCTTCGTGAGCTGGGCTTATTTGGCCTGATCATCCCAGAGGAGTACGGCGGCATTGGCTTGTCCAACTCGGCCTATTCACGTGTATTGCAGCAATGCAGCCGCTACGACAGTTCCGTCTCGCTGACGATCGGTGCACACAGCTCCATCGGTTTGAAGGGCGTTTTGTTATTCGGCACAGATGCGCAGAAGCAGAAATACCTACCCGATCTCGCCAGCGGCGACAAGATCGCAGCGTTTTGTCTGACTGAGGCCGGCTCCGGTTCCGATGCGGCATCGATTAAAGCCAACGCCGTGAAGAAACCTGGTGGTGGCTGGATACTCAACGGAGAAAAAATCTGGATCACCAATGGTGGAATAGGCAATTTTTTCACTGTGTTTGCGCGCACCGATGGCGATTCCGGAAAATTGTCCGCCTTCATTATCGAGCGAGATTTCGCTGGTGTCAGCTCCGGTCCGAAAGAGGACAAGCTGGGTATTCGCGCATCATCGACTACGACCGTGAACTTTAGCGATGTCGAGATTCCGGAGGAGAATCTGCTGGGGGCTGAGGGCAAAGGCTTCATGATCGCGATGGCGATTCTCAATAACGGCCGCACAGGTCTTGGCGGCGGCTCCGTCGGAGGCATGAAAACCTGTATCGCACTTGCGGCAAAGCAGGCTAAAGAACGCAAACAATTCGGTCAAAGCATCTCCGAATTCGGCATGATCAAACAGAAAATCTCCGCTATGACAGTCGACTGCTTTGCCGCCGAAAGCGTCGTGCGCATGGTGGGACATTACATCGACTCCGGGCATTCCGACTACTCAGTTGAGGCGGCAATCAGCAAAGTATTTGCCAGCGAGGCGATGTCTCGCACGGCCAACGAAGCCTTACAAATTGCGGCCGGTAACGGCTACATGAAGGAGTTCCCGTATGAGCTGATAATGCGGGACTCACGCATACTGACGATATTCGAAGGCACCAGCGAAATCCTCCGTCTCTTCATCGCCTTATCCGGCATGAAAGGCCCCGGCACACTCCTGCGCGACCTGCAGTCAGCGGCAGACGACATTTTCAACAATCCCATCAAGGGATTCGGCCTGATGTCGGATTACGCGGGTCGGAAAATAACGCAAATTACGTCTTTAGGTAATGAACGAATTGTCGGCGCGGTCTCGGACGAACTCCGTGATGACGCGTTGATATTCGAAAAATATTCACTCGAGCTCGCACGCATGACGGACGTCCTGCTGCGCCGGCATGGCAAGGCGATTGCCAACAGACAGTTTGCACTGAAGCGAATAGCAGACGTTGTCATAGACCTCTTCGTCGGGCTGACGGTGCTATCGCGCGTGAGTTCCATGGACGCAGATGGCAGCGATCAATATCAACAGGCGGTGTCGATCGCACACATATTCAGCCAAAAAGCCAAGCGCCGAATGAATCAGAACCTGCGGGCGATGCTGCGCAATGAGGACGAATCTGCCAAGTCCCTGGCTGACGCTGTTTTTGAGGCTGAGAGCTACCTGTGGGATGTGTTGTAAATAGCAATGCTTCGTGAACTCATGCATCGACGCTGTTGACGCCTAATTATTATCCCGATGCTCTAATATCTGTCGGAGTACGAATAATTCGGTCAGGATCGGTTACCATTTGCAGCTCAACCTGTGACCTTTCCGAGCTAATGGAGCAGCACAACTCCAGCATCGCTATGACATCTCAAAAATCCCTTCTCGTCGCCTTT
This sequence comes from Woeseiaceae bacterium, assembly GCA_021773055.1. Classification (GTDB taxonomy): domain Bacteria; phylum Pseudomonadota; class Gammaproteobacteria; order Steroidobacterales; family Woeseiaceae; genus UBA1847. Next base: position 11,195 of record JAJFKV010000026.1, on the reverse strand, counting down.
GCGGTGGCCTGTCTTTTTGCCCTGTGGCTGACCTCATCGTATGCACAGAGCGCACCGGAAAAACCACATTTCGGCGTAGCCGTCCTGTACGACGGTGAATCCGAGCGTATGGCCGCCCGGCAGCAAAAATACGTCGATGAATTACTAACGCTGGTTTCGGGCGAATTTGATATTTCGATCGAAGTATTTCGGGGGAACTGGACCAAAGAGAGCATCGAGCAAGCGATGCTTGATGCCTACAATGCGCCGCAAATCGACATGCTGCTTGTCACGGGTTTTGTAGCCAATCAGTTAGTAGCGGCCTGGGGCGAGCATCCCAAACCGACGTTCCTGCCAACCATCGTGGATACCGGACTACTGCCCGATGCCTCGCCTGCCGGCACATCCGGCGTATCAAACTTGAACTACCTGAGTGCTTACGCCGATTTCAACAGTGACCTCGATGTCCTGGCACAAATAACGCCTTACAAAGTGCTCGTATTGTTCGTCGACCAGGAACTGGCCTCAGCAATACCGGAGGTGCGAGACCGGGCTATAGCGGCCAGTCTGGCGAAAGGCGTCGAGCTGATTATGGTCGCGCACGACGGCATCGATCATGAACTCATGAAGCGGGTTCCGGACTCGGTCGACGCAGTTTTTGTCTCCGGTCTGCCCCGCATGTCCAATGATGAATTCGATCAACTCATCGCGGCGATCAACGATGCCAAATTGCCAAGTTATAGTTTTATTGGCGGCACCGACGTGGAACGTGGATTGCTGGCGACCAACAACGAACCACGGGACATCAGTCGTCAGGCGCGGCTCAATGCGCTCAATATGCAAGCAGTCATGCTCGGTGAACGCGCCGGTGATCAGCCAGTTGGATCGCCGAACAAACCGACGTTGACGATTAATATGGCGACCGCGCGAAAAATCGGTCTCAGCCCAAGTTTTGACATCATGTCTGATGCGACGCTGCTCAACCAGGGACAGACGGCGACGGGTCAGGCATACGGGCTGGTCGAGATAAGTCACGAGGCGCTCGCAAGAAACCTGGACTTGCAAGTGGAACAATTTGGGCTGTACGCGGGCACAGAAGAACTCGCTCGCGCCCGCTCGAGGTTATTGCCGCAATTCGACGCCGGACTAGGCGTGAGTACTCGACGCGAATCTCCCTCGGTCAGTGCAGGACTACTGGCCGAGGAATCAACTGATGGCTCAATCAATCTCAGTCAACTGATTTACTCCGATTCGGCAACAGCGGCACTGAGCATTCAGAATGAGCTGCAGCGCGATCGTGAAGAAAACCTGCACGAGTTCCGGCTCGACATCATTCAAGCTGCAACGACGGCGTATTATCGGGTACTGAATTCAAGCGCGTTGCTTATCGTCGAGGAGTCCAATCTCAACGTCACTCGCAAGAACCGTGAGCTGGCTCGGGATCGGGTGAGGGTCGGCAGTTCGACCCCTGCTGACATCTATCGCTGGGATGCCGAAGTCGCTAGGGCGCAGATCCGACTATTTGATGCGCAGGCGGTGGTGACCAAATCCTGGACAGCACTTGCCCGAATATTGCACCGACCGCTAAGCGACCGATTTGCGCTCGCCGACGCAACCTTCAATGAGCCGTTTGCTATCACACGGCGGGAGATCGATTCACTCGTGAAACGACCTGCGGATTTTGAGCGGTTTTCAATGTTCATGATTAATAGAGGGCTCAACCAGGCACCTGAGATCGGACAGATTGATGCTCGTCTGGCAGCGAAGCGCAGACAACTCAAAAGCGAACAGCGTTCCTTCTGGTTGCCAGAATTCAGCATTGGTGGACGCTATACGAGCAACCTGAGTCAATCGGGTACTGGCGCCGGCCCATTCGCCGGCGAGGGCCTTGATGACTGGAGTGTCGGCATCCAGGCAACCTTGCCGTTATTTTCCGGTGGCTTGCGAAAAGCCAATGTGTCCCGAGCCAGCTTCGAAGTGCGACAGCTTGAAGCACTTCGCGCTGCAACCGTGGAACGCGTGGAGGCTGAAATACGCGACCGATTGAGCGAAGCACAGGCCGCCTGGGCCAGAATCGACCTGAGCGCTGACGCGGACGAGGCGTCAAGCAAGAACTTCGCCCTGGTGTCGGATGCTTACGCACGTGGCACGGTCTCAATTATTGAATTGCTCGATGCACAGGACGCGAGTCTGTCCGCGAATGGGGCAGTTATTGATTCGCACCACCAGTCTCTGATTACTATCATGGCGCTGCAACGTTCGGTCGGTGGTTTCGACTTCATGTTACCTGCCAATGAACGAGCAGCATTCATCAACGAACTTCGCACATACCTGAAAGGCGGGCAGCAATGAAACCAATGGACATGCTCACGATTGTCGTAACGTGTGCGGCTTTGAGTGGCCTGGCCTCCTGTAGCCGCGATGAGGCTCCTGCAGAGGAGCGTCTGCGACCGGTGCGCTACGTTCAGGTCAGCGACGACGCAGTTGTTCGTGACCGGAACTTTCCCGGGGTATCGAAATCAAGCCGCGAGTCACGTTTAAGTTTTAAAGTGGCCGGAACCGTTACGGCCGTGCCGGTTCAAATCGGGCAACGTTTGGACGCAGGAGACCTGATCGTACAGCTCGATGCGGCCAGTTACTCCCTGCAGAGACAACAGGCACAAGCCACGCTGGTTGAAGCGCAGGCCAATGAGCGCAATGCGATCGCAAATTACGACCGGACAAAAGGCCTGTACGCCAATGAAAATGCATCGCTCAACGATCTGGACCAGGCGCGCGCTCAGGCAGAAGCCGTGCGTGCACAGGTGGCGTCTGCGAGCAAAGCTCTGGAGATCGCCCGTCTGAACGAGTCATACACTCGCTTGGTCGCGGATGACGATTGTTCGATCGCGTCAATTGATGCTGAGGTCAATGAAAACGTATCAGCCGGGCAACAGGTCATCGCCGTCAGTTGCGGCGACGAATTCGAAGTTTACCTCGATCTGTCGGAGAGCGTTATCGGCAGCGTCGATGAAGCAACGCCAGTGTCGGTTACATTTGGTGCGATAGCGGATACAGTTTTCACCGGGCGGGTTTCAGAGATTGCGGTTTCTTCCGCCGGCAACCAGTCCGTCTTTCCCGTCGTCATCAAGATTATCGAAAAGCATTCAGCTCTGCGGTCTGGCCTGGCAGCCGATGTCACGTTTCAATTCGATACTTCCGCACAAGGTAATGGCATCGTGGTACCTGTGGCTGCCATCATGCGCAGCCCTGCCGGCACCTTTGTATTTATTGCCGAGCACAACGTAGACGGTCAGGCGCTGGTCACACGACGCGCGGTGACACTCGGGGAATTGAGCCAGTCGGGTGTCGAAATCCTCGACGGCCTCTCCGTAGGCGATAGAGTTATTACAGCCGGATTAACGGTTATTCGCGAAGGTCAGCGAGTCCTGCTCCCTTGATATGGCGGTGAACGATACGATGGACCTGACCAGCATAGCGATAGACAAGAACCGAATTACGATAACAGTCGTCGTACTGGTGATTTTGTCCGGCGTTCTCGCTTTGCAAAACATTCCAAAAGCACAAGACCCTGGGTTCATCGTACGAACTGCGGTGATCACCACCCGGTTTCCGGGCGCCAGTCCCGAGCGAGTGGAGCAACTCGTGACGGACAAGATCGAGGAAAAAGTCCAGGAGATGCCGGAAATCGACAGCATCATCAGTGAGTCGCGAACCGGCATCTCCATCATCAAAGTCAATTTCAAAGAAAGCTACAAAATCTTGCGGCCGATCTTTGATGATATGCGCCGTAAGGTGGACTCCATCACGGACGACCTGCCGCACGGTGCTTCGACACCAGAAGTGAATGACGAATTCGGCGACGTTTTTGGCAGCGTATACACACTGGAAGGCGATGGTTTCTCCTACGCCGAGTTAAAAACGGTTGCCGATGAACTTCGGGATGTACTGCTGAAAGAACCCGACATTGCCAAGGTCAACATTCACGGTGCGCAGCAAGAAGTCATATTCGTCGAGTACAGTAACTCGCGTCTATCTGAGCTGGGACTTTCGCCGCAGCAGTTATCAGCAGCCCTTGCGGGTGTGAACATCCTGTCATCGGGTGGCGACATCATCAGCGGGCGCGAACGCATAACGCTTGAACCCACCGGCAATTTCGAGTCAGTCGAAGATTTGCAACGCACCGTTATTCAGTTGCCCGGTGGCGCGCATGTATATTTGCAGGATATTGTCGACGTCCATCGTGGTTACAAAGATCCGCCTCGAAGTGTCGCTCGCTCGAACGGACAGCCGACTCTGGCCCTGGCAATCTCAATGCGAGACGGTGGCAACGTGCTGAGTCTTGGCGAACGCCTGAATATACTGATGCCGGAACTTGTTGCGCGATACCCCTGGGGTGTCAAGATCGAACGCGTCTGGTTCGAGGCTGACCTCGTAAACACCAACGTCAATAATTTTACGTCGAGTCTCCTGCAAGCCATCTTCATTGTCATTATCGTGATGATCGCATTTCTCGGATTGCGTACGGGCCTGGTAGTCGGTGCGCTGATTCCAACGACGATGGTCGCGTCCTTCTTCGTCATGGAAATGGTCGACATCACTGTCAATCAGATATCGCTGGCCGCACTAATCATCTCGCTCGGACTGCTGGTTGATAACGCCATTGTCGTCGTTGAATCGATCCTGGTCAGACGTGAGCAAGGGGCGAGTGCCATTGAGGCGGCGGTCGAGTCCGGAAAAGAACTCAGAACGCCACTGCTCATATCCTCGTTGACCACTGCGATCGCCTTTATGCCCATTGCGATGGCCAAATCCGCGGTCGGGGAATATACGTCGGATATTTTCTACGTCGTGGGAATAGCCCTACTGTTGTCGTGGCTGTTTGCAATGACATTGATACCGTTGATCACAACATTCGCGCTGAAGGTAAGGACGCACTCGGAGAACGGTGATGCTGCATTCTCTGGTCGCTGGTACGGCTACTATCGTGGTTTGCTCGGCGCGTCTCTGCGCTGTCCATATCGGTTTCTCGCAGTGATCTTTTCCCTGTTTGCCCTCGCTATTGTGGGTATGGGAATCGTGCGTCAGGAATTCATTGCGCCATCAGAAGACCCGATATTTTCTGCGAAACTTGAAATGCCACTCGGCACCTCCATTGAGGCTAGCCAGGAAGTTCTTGATGGTGTTGATGGCTTCATCAGGGACAACTATCTGACGCCTGAGTCCGGTGCTCCAAAGGTACGTAACTGGTTGACATTCATTGGTGAAGGCGGACCACGGTTTCAACTAAGCCTGAATCCACCCAATCAGAACCCGGCGAATTCTTTTGTGATCGTAAACACAACGTCTGGCGAATACGTCGACGAAGTCATTTCCGGCATAAATAAGTACGTGCGTGAAAACCAACCGGATTTATCGGCCCAGGTAGCTCGGCTTGAGAACGGTCCACCCGTGGGCTATCCCATCATCGTGCGACTATCCGGTCAGAACATCGACGCGCTGTATTCGATGGCTGATGAAGTCACCGGTCAGTTGTACACGATACCCGGCGTAACAGCGGTTAAAAACAGCTGGGGGCTGCAAACCAAGAAACTGCTCGTTAAGGTCGACCAGGAACTGGCACGACGTGCCGGCGTCAGTAGCGAAGATGTCGCGTATTCGCTCAACGCCGGTTTGACGGGAATAGAGCTGACGCAGTTTCGTGAAGGTGATGAGCTTATCCCGATTACGTTGCGCACTGTTGCCGCCGACCGTCAGGACTTTAGCAAGCTCGACGGATTAAGCGTTTATTCGCAGAGTTCCCAACAAGGCATTCCCCTGAAGCAGGTTGCCGATGTGGAGCTGGCGTTCGAGTCCGGCATGATCGAACGTCGTGATCGCGAGCGGACTCTCTCACTCCAGGTTCAGGTTGGGGCCGCGACCACGGCGACTGAGGTTATGAAGACTCTTGGACCCTGGCTGGATTTACAGCAACAAAACTGGCCCGCCGGTCACCGTTTTGAGGTTGGCGGTGAGGTAGAGGAATCCGGCGATGCCAATGCATCGATCGCCGCGGAATTACCAATTGCCGGTATGTTGATATTGCTGCTCCTCGTGGGGCAGTTCAACTCATTGCGGCGGCCAGCGATAATTCTGTCCACCATTCCGCTGGGTCTGGTCGGTGTTACCTTCGGCCTGCTAGTCGTCAACTCCTCCTTCGGTTTCTTTACGATACTCGGTCTTATTTCACTCTCTGGAATAATAATCAACAACGCCATCGTACTGCTGGACCGCATCGCAATTGAAATCCGTGATTTTGGCCGCAGCGAAAGTGACGCTGTGATGCAGGCCTGTCAGCAGCGTTTAAGACCGATCATGTTGACGACAGCCACGACCGTGCTCGGCATGATGCCTCTGTTGTGGGGTGGCTCGGCGATGTTCAGGCCGATGGCCATTACGATCATGTTCGGCCTGGCTTTCGCCACCGCGTTGACTCTGTTGGTTGTACCGGTACTGTATTCGCTGTTCTTCCGAGTCAAGCCTGAAGTCAGGGTGACAACGTGAAGCTGGCCACTACCGGTAGATGATCCGATATTCTCAACGTGTCCGACGATCTCACGTAGTGCTCATTCAAAGTCAGCTTGCCGGTATAGAAAATATAGTCAATCGTCTTATCAGGCTTTTCGCTGTGATTGTCGTTGGCGATATGCGTGAACCAGCTCTCGCGATCGTCTCCCAGCGTTTCCGGTAGCGATGGCACAGAACCATAGCGCTCGAGCAAGGGCGTGATTTCGGTACCGTCCATGTTGTAGTACTTACGACTATTGGCGTCCAGGTGTTGATAGGCCGAGTCGGCGGGCAGTAGATTGAAATCACCGCCTAGCAACGCAGGCTCCCCCAGCGCGCCAACTTCACCGAGAACCCTGTCCACCATCGCAACCTGCCGCAACATCGTGTCCGACCCCTGCGCATAGGCACTGAGATGTGTGTTGAGGACATTCAGTTTGCCGCCCCCTTCAATCGGCAGATGTATCGACTGTATCGCTCTCTTTAGGTTGTACTGTCGTGCCAGAATATCGTCAGAAGTAATAGCGGGCAGTGCGTATCGTTTCGCCTCGGCAAGGCGGTACTTCGAAATTATCGACATCTTCATGCCGACGCCGCCGAGAAGCTCGCTGTGCGGAACAAAGTCTGCGAACCAATAGAAGGTCGATGTATGTTGGGCGTAATCGTGTGGCAACAGATTCAGAACCATTTGTAGCTGATCCCGAAAATGTGTCCGATCAGCTCCATCGTCAAGTTCCTGCAGTAGAACTATGTCGGGATCTTCCTGCCTGATAATGTCGGCAACGGCTTCAGCGTTCGCGCTAACTGTCTGCAGGGACGGCCAGGCATCATTGCCACCATCGAAGAAAAAGTTATTGTTCGGCCGGCCAGCAAGAAATTGTACGTTCCAACTCAGGACTTTAAGCCGCTGACCCGGCCTTAGTTTTGGTGCAGGTAGCAAGGAAATTATGGACTCGTCTTCAATGGCATCCGGATGAAAGGTCGTCAGGTAGACGGCGCCGGATAGCACCAACGTGAGTAGCAGCAGGCCGAGCGTGCCCCGCGTAATAATTTTCATAATTGTTTTCGCCATACAAACTGCTCTAATTCAGATCAATGCCGTCCCGATTATGGCCACACCTGGTGGGCTCCACCAGTGAATTGTCCACCGACTATCGGTATTTACCTAGTTCGATTCCGCGTTTTCGGGCCTATAGTAAATGTATGGACCTGACTTTGACGCAATTGGTTGCAGCCATCGCAATGGCGATTGTGACTATTATCCTGATCTTCGCATACCGAAGATATCTGGCGGCGAACTCGGAGCGGCGAATGTTGTCGATGCTCGAGTCCATCGGCCTCGATCCTGCCATCGCCTCAAATAGCGAACTTGAAACCATTATGGGCGATGTGCGAAAGCGTTGTCGCAGTTGCACGACCGAAGATGTGTGCGAGCGGTGGTTAACCTGCAACGAAGACAACGATAACGATTTTTGTCCGAATTCGAAAGCATTCGACGTGCTTAAGAATCGCACCTGATTAGGTATCTCCAACCCCAGGTCTAAGCCCACGCCCAACTTTGGGCTCGCATGTTATTTATCCGAATTCTCGTTTTTCGCGTTTTTCGCGTTTTGAGAGCTACGTCCGTACTTTCCGTTATGGATTTGTTATAAATACTCTGAAGCGACCCCCCAAGGAACTGGCGAGGAAAAAACCATGGATAGTTTTGGTAGCGGAAGTGTGGGCGAAGCAAACAGAATGCACACCACAGCAGGTCGGCTTTTTCTTGCCGCACTGCTGATGCTTCTTTTTACGGGTCGGATTGCATCCGCGGATAGCTTCGCAGACAACCTCGCGAATTTTCTCCTGGGCTCCGAAGCGGAGGCTGCCGTTCTTGACTCCCATGGCTCCGAACTGGACGCTGTGACACAGCAATGTATTGATTGCCATAACGGGGGTAACGCATCACATGTCATCGCTGCTAACACTCACGCGCCAAGACAAGTTTCGAATTTCGGTATGCTGGGAAATCACCCGGTGGGCATGAATTATTATTCCTATGCTTCGAGCAAGCCAGGCGAGTACACCCGCCAATCATCACTTAACCCGAACATCGTACTGGTTGACGGTAATGTTAGCTGCATCTCCTGTCATAAATTGAAAGACGTCGACCCATCCACGATTTCCGTCGCGAAAGCGTCGATGGACAATACGCACTCGCAGACCGACTCAGATGATTGTGCTGCTTCAGGGAACTACACGATGGGGCCCAGTCAAACTGATCTTTGTCTCGCCTGCCACAATATGTGAGCTTACGGACTTCTATCCAGAAGGCATTTCGGTCCAGGATTAGCCGATCGACATCACAATTCCGACTCAAGGACTGACATTAATTTGTCCTTCAGTTGATCCAGTCGATAAGGTTTTTGCAGGAAACCGGCGCTCCCCTTATCGACAAGCGGCAAATCAATGGCTTGCTCGTTGTAACCGCTACACAGTATGACGCGAGCATCCTCTCTCACCTCGCGAATTCTTCGGTATGCTTCCTTTCCATCGATGCGCGGCATCGTCATATCCAGAAGCACACATGCGATCTCCTTCTCGTGCTTTTCAAACAGTTCGACAGCCTCCTCGCCATCGGCGGCCGTAATGACATCGAATCCAAGGAGCTCCATGTATCGCCTTGTCAACGTTAGCACCGACTCATCATCGTCCGCTACAAGAGCCAGCCCGGTACCTTGCCAGTCGACAACCTGCTTTACGTTACCGGTGGCGGCAATGTCTAACGCATCATTTTCCGGGGCAGGAAACAGCACTCTAATCGTCGTTCCTTCATTGATCTCACTATGAACTTTGATCGTCCCGTGATGTCCTCGAACAATACCCAGAATCGCAGCCATTCCCAAGCCACGTCCGGCAAATTTGGTCGTAAAAAACGGATCGAACAAACGCTCTTGTGTTTCCGCAGTCATGCCGCAACCGGTGTCCGTCACCTCCAGATAGGTGTACAAACCTTCGGCGGGCTGATCGTCTGGTCCCGACAGCGACATGTTCTCAGCCGCATTCAGGCTAGCCTTACTGCAGAATTGCGTGCCGGTAGAAACGCTGATGACACCGCTGCTGTCGCCAATTGCCTCCGACGCGTTGATGATGAGGTTCATGATGACCTGCCGAACCTGCGTCACATCACATAGGATTCGCGGCAAGTCTTCCTCGAGTTCATATTTCAATTCGGCTTTCTTGGAGCGCGACACGTCGAGCAGATCGCCCATTTCCTGAACCAGGGAATTCAGATCGATTGATACCGTAACAAAATGGCTCTTGCCAGAATATACGAGCATCTGATTCGATAACTCTGTGGCTCTACGGGCCGCTACGACGACCGTGTCGATGCTGGAGCGGGCCTCAGCGTCTGCCGCCAGGTTCTGCTTCGCCATGTCCGCGTTGCCGAGAATCGTCATCAACAAATTGTTGAAATCGTGAGCAATTCCACCGGCCAGAATACCCAGGCTTTCCAGTTTTTGTGACTGAAGAATCTGCCGTTCCAGATCACGCCGCTTTTCGGCGCTTTTTTTGTGATCGGATATATTCATGTTCGCGCCGATGTAACCCGTTATTTCGCCTCGGTCGTCGCGCAACGCCGTCGCCACCGAATAGACCCATGTTACTTCGCCTGTGGGTTTCCTAAATCTATACTCACGTGCCCAGTCACCCTCAAGCTCGACCATTCGTTGCCACTGATCGGAAACGAGCTGGCGATCGTCCGAGTGCACAGCGTTCATCCAGCCACCATTCATGGCTTCATCGATCGACATTCCTGCCATATCCAGCCAGTAGTCGTTGGCAAAAATACAGTTCCCGTACATGTCCGTCTCGAAGAAGCCAACTGGAGCAAGATTCGCCAGTGTCGAATATCTCTCGAGGCTGGCCTTTAGTTCCCTCTCTACCCGCTTGCGCTCCGAAATGTCCATTGCGAAAACGACGATCCCAAGAATTTCACCTTCAGGTGTCGTGATTGGGTTGAACAACACTTCAAAATAGGCACGGTCTAGGTCACCAAATTCATCAATGACCGTGAACGATTCTCCAGCAATCGCGCGGTCGTAATATTTCTTAAGTTTCTCTCTATCCCTGGTCTCGGTAACGTATTCCAGATTGTGCTTCCCAACTTCGACATCCGCGGCGTAGCTCCGATTCATCGTGGCATGATGAAGGGAATTGAAATGGAGATAGCGATAATCTTGATCGATAGCGAAGACGACCATTTCTTTCGCGCTCTCGATACTTGACTCAAGCATTACTTTTGCTTGCCTAAGACTTTCCTCCAGCGCCTTTTGCTCGCTTATGTCCTGGTAACTCGCAGTGCGATAAAGGACCTCTCCCTTTTCGTCGCAGATGGAACAAACGTTCGCCGTGACCGGAAAAGAAGACCCGTCTTTTCGCACGTGAACGGAATCGTGCATCAGGCTGCCTTCCTCATTAACCCGCCGGGCTCTATCGTCAAGGAGGGCCTTATCGTCTTCGGAGAGCAGCTCCGCCAAATTCATTTCTTGTAGCTCCTCAATACTGTATCCGTGCATTTCGGCATACGCGGGGTTCATTGAAAGCAGCCTATTCGTGTGCGCATCGGCGAGAGCGATACCCCAACCGGCACTCTTAACGACCATCTCCCACTTCTTGAGCTCAGCGTC
>JAJFKV010000025.1 GCA_021773055.1 Woeseiaceae bacterium | reverse complement strand
AGAGTTGCTCAGTCCACGACCCATCTTATCTCGACGTCGGTACGTGCTGTGGAGGTACGGTTCGCATTTTTTCTCATACAGTTTGGAATCTTGTGGTGGTGGGTTATTCGGTTGATCCTCGATCTGATTCACTAGCAACAATTTCCATTTGTCGACTGTCCGCTCATAGGCGAAAGCAGAAATCGCGGCTATTCGAAGTTTCGGTAACAAATGTCTTTGGCGAATCACTGCAAGTGGCCGCACTGCGACAGTCGCGCGTCGAACGAACGACAGGCGGCTAAGGTTCGCATTAGCAGCCAGTCGTACTTCTTGGGTTATGATTCCTGCAGTTGACCCAATGCGGACATGCGAACCGCACGGCATCGCCACTTTCTCCGAGCAGTATCTCATCAAGACTTTGTATGGATCGGAATTGATGAAGTATCGGAATTACGCACAGTGCGCGTTAATGATCGCGACGTTAGTCATAGTTACCAGTACCCAGGTCGCCTGCGAGGATCATAATTGGAGTGGCGACGGGTTTCGAGGTAGAAGCGATAGCTTTGTTGGTCGTGATATTAACGGAGATGACAAACTCACTCGCTCGGAGTGGGAGCATGCAGGTGGTACTCTGGTAAATGATCCTTTCTTAATTTGGTTCGACAGGATGGATTGCGAAGGCGACGGCGTCGTCACTTGGAGCGAGTACTACAGGCACAATTGGAATAAGCGCAATCGATGCGCCCGAATATATCGTGCGTATCCGTCAGGTATCAAAGATCGCAATTTCGACACTCAGAGAAGATGGCAAGTACCTACGTTCTGTTCACCGCGTGAAGCCATCGCTGAGAGCATGAAACAACACACAGAAAGCGACGTCAGCTCGGAACAGTTAGATAAGGTCGAACTAGCGTGTACCGAGCCGGCCAAAGGCGTACCTCCGGTGACGGGTCGCGTGAATAACAAATGTTCAATTGTCCCAAGCACCGAAACACCGCCTACTGAGAAGCTGTTTTCGGATTTTTCAATCACGAACAATAACCCGAACGTCACCATCACATTGATTCGCTTTTCTCTCACGTCAGAAGTGCAAGAAAGCGAAGTTGCAATGGAGGAAAAGCACATAAAGACTGTATTGGTCGCACCGAACTCCACGCAAACATTCCGAGCGTGGTTCGAATCTGGTACTTCTTTAGCGAGGTCCAATGAGCGAAGCTCTTGCACATTGGAAGCGGTAAAAGCCAAATTACTGTAGTTGAAAAAAGTCGACGTTGTATGCTCGAAAAGAATCATCTAAAGGCGCGACGAACGTCTGCTTGTGGCCGACAGCCGTCCTTCGCCATCGCAACAAAATAGTCATTTGAACGGCAAGTTTCAGGTAAAGCAGACCTTCAAAACGAGCGAGCAAAATGGGTCAGTACTTACCGCTGCCGGACGGCCGCTATTGGCTGGGTACCGTCTGTCACCGAGGCAGTTTGCGGCGATTCTGACCGTCTGCTTGTAGGCGATAGCGGTCATTCGATCTGTACTAATAATCGTTGCTAAGTGATTTCGGCGACCGTCTGCTTTGGGTCAGTAGCAGTCTCTCAGCAGTCTAACAGCCCAGGGGCTGCATTCGGGGGTAAAGCAGCCGCTCTACAGCAGTCAAATGGAGGAAATTTTTTATCCCCACCCCGAACGTCCTCTTTCACGCAAAGCGGTCATACGGACTAGACTTCAATAGGCTTATTACTCACTATTTACTGATGAACCTCGTACTTCACAGCAAGCGCCTGACGTTGACCCCGTTCGACGCGGCAGATGTTGATCTTGCGATAGAGATGTTCACCGACCCCGACGTACTGAAGTTTGCAGGCGGCGTCGTGGAAGAGGATGAGATTCGCAGGGAAATGTCGAATTGGACAAAAAGGGGCGGCAATGGCTGCATCGGTATCTGGTGTATCTCAAATCGAAGCAGTGGCGAAAAATTTGGCAGTATTGCTCTGTTGCCCATGCCAGTCGAAGAAGACGACACTGACTTCAGTCTTGTGACACCGGGCCAAATACCGGACGGTGATGTTGAGATCGGATATTTTCTGAAACGATCCGCATGGGGTAAGGGTTACGCGACAGAGGCTGGTCGACGACTCCTTCGAATGGCGTTTGAAGAGTCACGTTTGACCGAAGTCGTTGCAACGTTTGAAGGTGGCAACGTCGCATCTCGAAACGTTTTGAAAAAAATAGGATTCGCCGATCGCGGACTGACACGGTGCTACGGGGAAGACGGCCCCAACTATCGGATTACTCGCGATGAGTGGTCAGGATTGCAGCACTCGGCGTAGGTCGGGTTGAAAAGAGCAGCGTCCGCTTTCCGCGGTAAAGCTGTCATTCCACGAGGCGCTCCGGGCAGTATTCCGATGAACTAAACCGATCCCGACGATAATAGACTCACCCAATAGCCATGATCTTGTGGATTCCAGGTCGCTCTAGTATCGTTGCGGCGGCCCGGAATCGACTTCAAAATCCGGTTTCTTCGGAAGTGCGGTTTCGATTCCCGCTCCCGGCACCATCTTTGGAACTTGCTGGCACTATGAAGTACTGCTCAATTTGCGGCGGCAAGAATAGCCGCAGGACCCCCGATGATGATAATCGTGAACGAGCGATCTGTGACGATTGCGGTACGGTTCATTACCAAAACCCATTAAATGTCGTCGGCTGCATCGTCGAGAGTGAAGGCAAAGTGCTGCTTTGTAAACGCTCAATCGAACCACGTTACGGTTACTGGACTATACCCGCAGGTTTCATGGAACTCGGCGAAACTCTTGCTGGTGGTGCTGCCAGGGAAACGCTTGAAGAGGCTTGCGCGACTGTGGATATCAGTCACCAGTTTGCGAGTGTCGACGTTGTCGATGCCGGCCAGGTACATATTTTCTTCTGCGGCAAGCTGGTCGGTAATTTTGGTGTCGGTGAAGAAAGTCTGGACACGCAGTTATTCAGCGAGGATGAAATTCCCTGGGATGAGCTCGCGTTCGACAGCGGCAAATTTGCGCTAAAGAAATTCTTTGAGGATCGCGGCGAGAACAACGGCGTTCACTTCCACGAACTCAGGCGCGCAAAGTCCTGACTCAAGTGGATTTTGAATCAGTTGTTCGCTGCGGCCTGCTCAGTAAGTTGCAGGCGGCTGGCTAAAGCTGCCGGCGGCAGGTAGCCACTTAACAAAGTTCCGTCCTCAAATACGATCGCGGGTGTACCCGTAAGACCAACATCCTGACCCAGCATGTAGTGCCTGGTGATCGCCGATGCGTCGCATTTGTTTGTTTCGAAATCCCGGTCCAGCTTCGCCGCTGTCAATGCACTATTTCGATCTCGTGCACACCAGACTTCCTCTGACGTATTCCAGGAGCGAGACGCTGGTCCACCGCGTGGATACAACAGGTAGCGAATCTCTATGCCTTGCGCCAAATACTCGTCCATCTGGCTGTGCAACTTGCGACAGTAGGTGCAATCGACATCCGTAAAAATCGTTATTCGATGTTTGGTTTCAACCGGCGAAAACATGATGGCCTCGTCGTCGCTCAACCTGGACATCGTCTCCCGACGAGAGTCCGTCCGTTTCTTCTCGCTCAGGTTCACCTGAGTGTCGAGGTCGATCATATCGCCCTGCAGCAGGTAGCGACCATCGCCCGATACGTACGCGACAATTGCACCCTTGTGCACGGTGTACCAGCCATCAACCGGGCTCAATGTTACGTTCTCGGGTCCGATTTCCTGGAACATCGCATTTATTCTCGCGCGAGCGGCTTCGAGCTTCGCATCTGCGCTTGCTTCGTCAGCAATGACAGACGCACTGCCCAGCAACCCGATTGTCAATAAACCGAATAGTGAAAGTGAGTAAGAACTAAGTGTGGTACGACTCATGTAGGCAATTCCTGAAAGACAAAGACCCTGACGTATGGGACCAGCGCAAACACCGGCGGTTCCGTGGGCAGTGCGAAGTTTAACAGAGGTCGCGGCAGCGCCGAAACGAATTAGCCTCGCGGATGGTGCTCGCCATGCAGGTCTTTGAGGCGCTCTCTGGCCACGTGCGTGTATATCTGGGTCGTGGACAAGTCACTATGGCCCAGCAGCATCTGTACAACTCGAAGATCCGCGCCACGATTCAGGAGATGCGTCGCAAATGCATGGCGTAAGCTGTGTGGCGACATTTTCTGACGAATACTGGCTTTGTCGGCGTAGCGCTTGATAATGTGCCAGAAGGCCTGGCGGGTCATTCGATCGCCCCGGCGGGTCGGGAACAGATAATCGGTCTGGCGCTCGAGGAGAATTTCCATACGCGGGCCGTTGATAAAATCCTTCAGCCAGCGTTGCGACTCTTCACCGAGCGGAATCAAACGTTCTCGATCGCCTTTGCCAACGATACGCAAAACGCCTTGATTAAAGTTAATTTGCGATTGCTTGAGATTGATGAGTTCAGAGACCCTGAGTCCTGTGGCATACAGCAGCTCAAGCATCGCTCTATCACGATGGCCGAGCGGCTCATCGGTGTTCGGCGCACTCAACAATGCGTCGACTTCATCCTCAGACAGAGATTTCGGTAACGAGCGTCCGATACGCGGCATTTCGATATCGGCCGTTGGATCGCTGCCACGCATTCCTTCGCGCAAGATGTAGCGGAAGAAGCGGCGGAAACTCGACAACTGACGGGCCGTGGAACGTGGCTTGGCGCCACTTTCGACACGACTGGCGATGAACTCCAGCAAATCGGATTTCTCCGCCTGGTTGATCAACTTGCCATTCACGGCGAGTGCGCGACCCAAGGTCATCAAGTCAGCGCGGTACGCGCCCAGCGTGTTTTTGGACAACCCGCGCTCCATCCAGATCGCATCAAGGAACTGATCTACCAATTCTGCCGAACGGGTGACTGTCAAAGACTCTGGTGTGCTCTGTTTGTTGCTACTACCCATAATGTCCATCTTCGTTAGTCGCGCAATCCTTTGCCACGATACATCTGCCAACCGGACTGTCGGACTGGTAGCATACGCCGTTCCGATCCCCGGCAATGTTGCCGATGCACCGCCAAGCGACGGATTTATCAAGGTTTATGAGTATGAGGATGAAGCCGGGGGCGAGGCGTGACCGCCGTCACAGAAACCATAAGGCATTAACATAAAGTGAACTGGGTCACACACATCATTAATTTCCTGTGGGGACTCTGGGGCTGGTTCTGCTTTGTGGCGGCGTGCCTCATTACGCTGCTCGGCGCATTGCTTGTCCCGGGGCTGCACCGGCGACAAAAACTAGTCACTCTGGCGGCCAGGATGGTCTTCGTTGCGGCGGGTGTCAAAGTCACAATTCGCGGTATCGACAATTTGCCGACCGATAGCTGCGTTGTTGTCGCAAATCACGCCAGCTACCTGGACGGACCGCTCCTGAAAGGCTTTTTGCCGGCGCGCTTCGGTTTCGTTATTAAGGGCGAAATGCGCGACATTCCGGTTGTGCATTTTTTGTTGCGCCGGTCGGGCTCGAAATTCGTCGAACGCAAGGAAATTACGGGCAGCACAAGAGATGCGCGGCAGCTCGTCAAAGCTGCACAGGGAGGCGAGTCGCTGGGATTTTTTCCCGAGGGTACTTTTCTACTCGAACCTGGCGTCGGGCGGTTTCGTCCAGGCGCTTTCGTCGCAGCGATCAAAGGGGTTATGCCGGTTGTACCTATCGCGATCTCAGGCACCCGTCAAATGATGCCCTCGCGACAGTTTCTACCTCGAATGGCAGATCTGACGATAGATATTCTTCCGGCCATTGCGCCAGGTGATGACGATTTCGCATCAACACGAAAGCTAGCCGAGGCGTGCAGGCAGAGTATTCTTTCAGTTCTTGACGAACCCGATTTGCTGGATTTCGAGTCGTAAGCAGAACTACCAGATTCCTTATATTGTGCTCAGCTCGAATTTGCCCGAAAGTAGCGCACCCTGGTTCTATTTAGCACACTGGAGACACCCGAAATGAGTTCTGACGCTGTTGTCATTGTTGCCGCCAAGCGAACCCCGCTGGGCGCATTTCAAGGAACGCTATCCGGCGCCCCAAGCCCGGACCTTGCAGCTGCGGCGATTCGCGCCTGTATTGACGAATCGAAAGTGGATGCCGAGGCGATAAACGAGGTCTTGATGGGCTGCGTCTTGCCCGCCGGTGTCGGCCAGGCGCCAGCGCGCCAGGCGGCCATACAGGCGGGTATCCCGCTCTCCGCCGTCTGCACAACGCTAAACAAAGTATGTGGTTCGGGTATGAAAGCCACAATGCTGGGCAATGACCTGATTAAAGCCGGCAGTGCCGGGATTGTGGTTGCGGGTGGCATGGAGTCCATGAGCAATGCGCCCTACATGATGCCCAAGGCCCGCGCCGGTTATCGTATGGGTCATCAACAAGTTTTGGACCACATGTTTTTCGATGGACTGCAAAACCCTTCCGACGGCAACATGATGGGGCATTTCGCGGAAATCACGTCACAGAAGTACGGCTTTAGCCGCGAGGACCAGGACGCGTTCGCTATAGAATCGGTCAATCGCGCGCGAGCAGCGGTGGCCAGCGGTGCATTTGCCGCGGAAATTACGCCCGTGACGATTAGCGGCCGAAAAGGTGACGTCACAGTCAGCGAAGACGAGGGTCCGACAGCTGCCAAACCAGAGAAGATCCCGACTCTGCGGCCGGCCTTTGCCAAAGACGGAACAGTCACGGCTGCCAGTTCGTCGTCTATTTCAGATGGTGCCGCAGCCCTGATTCTCATGAGTGCTGACGAAGCTGAAAAACTCGGACTTGAACCGCTGGCAAGCATTGTTGGTCACTCGGGCTTCGCTCACGAACCCGAGTGGTTCACAACCGCTCCCGTATTTGCGATCAAGGCATTGCACGAAAAGCTTGGCTGGAATCCCGACAATGTCGATCTGTACGAGATCAATGAAGCGTTTGCGTGCGTCACGATGGCGGCTATAAACGATGTTGGTCTCGATCACGCCAAGGTTAACGTCAACGGCGGCGCCTGTGCACTTGGACATCCGATCGGAGCGACTGGCGCGAGAATTATCGTCACTCTGCTGCACGCACTGCGGAATCGAAACCTGAAACGCGGTGTGGCATCTCTTTGTATTGGTGGTGGTGAAGCTACCGCAATCGGAATTGAAATTAACTAGGAAATCTCATGGATCTTGCAAATGCAAAAGCGGTAGTTACAGGTGGCGTATCCGGGCTCGGATTCGCAACGGCGGAACGGGTCATTGCCGCAGGTGGTCAGGTCGTCCTTTTGGATGTCAACGAAGAACAGGGCGAAGTCAGCGTTGCCAAACTGGGTGACAAATCACTGTTTATTCGTACCGACGTATCGGACGAGGCGTCAGTAAAAGCCGCGATCCAGGCAGCCAATGAGTTCATGGGCGGCATCACTCTTGCAGTGAATTGCGCCGGCATAGCGACGGCTGGCCGGACATTAGGTCGCGATGGTCCATGGCCGACAGAGAACTTCAATCGCGTTATTCAGATCAACCTGATCGGCAGCTACAACGTGACAAAAGAAGCGGCCGCGTTCATGCAACAAAATGAGCCAAATGCAGAGGGCGAACGCGGTGTCGTAATCAGCACGGCATCAGTAGCCGCGTTCGAAGGCCAGATCGGCCAGGCAGCCTACTCCGCATCAAAAGGCGGTGTCGTCGGCATGATGCTGCCGCTGGCACGTGAATTTGCCCAGTTCGGCATCCGCGTAAACACCATCGCACCGGGCATCTTCATGACCCCGATGCTGGCAGGTATGCCAGAAGATGTTCAGGACTCGCTGGGCAAACAGATTCCTTTCCCACCAAGACTGGGCCGCCCCGAAGAATACGCAGACACCGCGGCGTTCATCTACGGCAACCCGGTGGTAAACGGCGAAACGATCCGTATCGATGGCGCTATCAGGATGCAACCCAAGTAGGAGCGCCGCACAATGTCTGTAGGCGGCGGCCGAGATACTATTTTCAGGAAATAAAGCGCAGCGAAGCGAGCCATTCCAGTAAATAGTATCTCGGCCGACGCGTGCGATGTTCGTAACGAGGTCGCGCTCCTACATATTTGAATAGTTCGGGCCGCCACCACCTTCCGGGACTGTCCAGACTATGTTCTGTTTTGGGTCTTTTATATCGCAGGTCTTGCAATGCACGCAGTTTGCGGCGCTGATTTCGAGTTTTTTCTCACCGCCCTCTTCCACGATTTCGTAGACGCCTGCCGGACAGTATCTTTGCGCGGGTTCATCAAACTCGGGCAGATTGTAGGAAATCGGGATCGATTCATCTTTGAGCTGCAGGTGAGAAGGCTGATCCTCTTCGTGGTTCGTGCTCGACAGAAAAACAGATGACAGTCGATCAAAAGTGAGTTTGCCATCCGGTTTCGGGTAGTCGATAGGCTTCGCATCCGATGCTTTCAGTAGTGACTCATGATCCGGGTCAGGGTTCCGCCAGGTGAAGGGCAGTTTGCCGAAGAAAATGTTCTGGTCGATGAAGGCAAAAGCTGCGCCCCAGAAGCTACCAAGCTTGTGCAGGCCGGGCCCGAAGTTTCGGCCGGTGTGCATCTCCTTGTACGCCCAGGATGCTCTAACGTTGGTGTCGAAATCGGAAAGCTCAGCTGCAGCGTTATCGCCCGCCGCTAACGCCCTTTGCACACTCTCGGCGGCCAGCATGCCGGTCTTGATCGCTGTATGCGCACCTTTGATTTTCACACCATTCAGAAAGCCCGCGCCACAGCCAACCAGCATGCCGCCCGGGAATGCCAGTTTGGGCAACGACTGGATACCGCCCTTATTCACTGCGCGCGCGCCGTATGCTATTCGCTTGCCACCCTCGAGGTAACGCCTGATTTTTGGATGCAGCTTCCAGCGCTGAAATTCATCGAACGGTGCCAGATGCGGGTTCTTGTAATTGAGCGCAATAATGAATCCGGCGAATACTTTATTATCTGCGGCGTGGTACAGAAAGCCACCGCCTTCCGTATGTGAGTCGAGCGGCCAGCCGGCTGTATGCACAACAAGGCCTTCTTCGTGTAACTCCGGGGCGATCTCCCACACTTCCTTAAAGCCAATGCCATAGTGTTGCGGATCTGCGTCGGCGCGCAAGTCGAACTTATCCATGACTCGTTCGCTCAGGTTTCCGCGCACGCCTTCGGCGAAGATGGTGTACTTTCCGAGCAGTTCGTAGCCCGCCTGATAGGATGGCTTTTGCTCGCCGTCCTTGCTGATTCCCATGTCGCTGGTCGCAACGCCGATCACTCGCCCATCGGGATCATAAAGAACCTCCGACGCAGCGAATCCTGGAAATACGTTAACGCCCATCGCTTCGGCCTGTTCACCCATCCACTGGCACAGCTGGCCGAGACTAATAATGTAATTGCCGTGATTGTGCATCGGGCGGGGCAGAAACAAGCCCGGGACCGGCATGGCACCCGATTCGCCGGTCAAATAATGGACCCTGTCACCCGTTACCGCAGTCTTGACGGGCGCGCCCTTGTCCTGCCAGTCGGGAAATAATTCATCAAGTCCGGTCGGTTCGAAAACATTGCCCGACAAAATATGCGCGCCGATCTCGGAGCCCTTCTCCACGACAACGATGTTCAGCTCCTGGTCAAGCTGCATAAGCCGACATGCGGCAGCCAGTCCGGCTGGCCCGCCGCCGACGATGACGACATCGAATTCCATGGATTCGCGTTCAGTTGCTTCCGACATCGGACTTTATCCCCAGGCTGATTCAGGTTAATACTAGCAGTCTTTGTGGCGACTTCATTTCCAGCGTTGTAATCTTGCCGGGCCGCAACAGCGCCGAAAATACAGGTAAAAGGGTAGATTGGAAATTCGTCAGGCATATGAGGACAGCCTTGCCCGGGAAGGCCATGTCCGTGATCCCGCCCAAGTCGACGTTATAGGTCGGCTCGAAGAACTGCAGCGGCGCATTCAGGAACGTGAACCTGCGCGCCGGGGATTGATGGATTTCTTCTCGAGCAAATCCCTGTCAGACTCCGACAGGATCAAGGGACTGTACCTATGGGGTGGCGTCGGTTGCGGCAAAACCTTTCTCATGGACCTGTTTTTTGACAGCCTGAAAATAGAGAAGAAGAGACGCATCCATTTTCATCGAATGATGCACGACATTCACGCTCGGCTTCGCCAGCTCGGCGACGTTGAGGACCCGCTTGACGGGGTGGCACAAAGTATCGCGACCGAAACCCGGGTTTTATGTTTCGACGAGTTCTTCGTGAGCGACATCGCGGATGCCATGATTCTAGGCAGATTGCTCGACGGCCTGTTTCGCCGTGGCGTCGCGCTGGTCACCACCTCGAATGCCAAACCTGATGACCTCTACAAGGACGGTTTGCAGCGACAGCAGTTCTTGCCCTCGATCGCGATGCTGAACGAGAACACCGATGTCATTCACATGGATAGCGGCACAGACTACCGACTGCGATTATTGCAAAAAGCCGGCACATTTTTGACCCCCGATGATGATCATGCCGCGCGGGGACTGAACTTCTTTTTTGACGAGTCCGCCACCAGCCAGATTCGGGAGCGGCATGATCTCGAAATCAATGGCCGTCCCATCACAGCACACAAGTGTGCCAAGGGCATTGCATGGTTCGATTTCGATGCAATTTGCGACGGGCCTCGCAGTCAGTCTGACTACATCGAACTCGCGCGTTGGTACCCAAGCATTATCGTCTCGGGTGTGCCTGAACTTGACCCCATGCGTGAAGACCAGACGCGCCGATTTATCGCACTCGTAGACGAGTTTTACGACCGCCGCGTCAAACTTATTATTTCAGCGTCGAAGCCAGCGGAAACGCTGTACACAGGTACTCGATTGTCCTTCGAATTTGACCGCACTGTGAGCCGGTTAATCGAAATGCAATCTTCGGAGTATCTCGCCCTGCCGCATCTTGCGTGATAAGTTCTTGCTATGGACAACGAACTCAAATTAGAGAATTTTCTACCTTACCGGCTAGCGGTGCTTTCCAACACCGTCAGTACGACCGTAGCCAGGGCTTATGACCGGCGATTCAGTGTTTCGATACCAGAATGGCGCGTTATTGCTGTACTTGGTCGCTTTCCAGGCCTTTCCGCGGTTGAGGTGGCCGAACGCACTCTGATGGACAAGGTTGCGGTCAGCCGCGCAGTCACCAAGCTCATCAAGAACGGCCGTATCGATCGTGAATTTGCAGATGCTGACAAGCGCCGGTCGATCTTGAATTTGTCGGAAGACGGCAAGATATTACACGACGAAATTGCGGAACTTGCGCTGCAATTCGAACGTGACTTACTGGAAGGACTCAGTGATGAAGAGATCGACGATCTCAACAACACCATGGAGCGATTACTGGCCCGCGCCCGTCTGATCGGGCCTCCCTAGTTTTTTATTAACCATTCTCTGCAGGGGGATGGTTTCGAATGCAATTACGTTATAATGCCGTGCGCCATTTCGAGTCCCTAAATTTTTGGTCGGCGTGACCGGCCGGAGTAGTAGCGTGGCATCAAAAGAAGGCCGTCGCGTCGGCGACATGAAAAAAACGATCGTCGATGGAATTACCTCCGCTCGAGTCAGATCGAAAACCCTCAGCAAGCCGTCTCAAACAAAGCGATTCCTTATACAGTACGTTAAGAATGTACCGGTTGAAGACCTGCAAGGCCGCTCCGTTGAGATCATGGCCCGCGCGGCCGTCGATCACCTGGATTTCGGCGCCACACGTCGTAAAGGACAAGCACTACTCCGAATATTTAACCCAAACAAGAAAGAACACGGCTATACGTCGGGATTTACATTCATTGAAATGGTGAATGACGACATGCCGTTTCTCGTCGACTCTGTTGCTGCCGCAGTCAATCACCATAATTTGACCGTCCAGATCACCGTACACCCGATTATTTGGGCGCAGCGAAATGGCAAAGGTAAATTAACGGCAATCGCGAAAGCTGGCGCTAAAGGCGCAACACCAGAATCGTTCATTCGTTTGGCGATCTCGCGTGAATCAGATCAGAAACAACTAAGAATACTGCAGCAGGAGATCAGCAAAGTCCTGCGTGATATCCGGGTTTCGGTTCGCGACTGGAAGAAGATGCGCGAACGCATGTGCGAAACGTGCGATTTACTTGAGAATGGCCCAAAGGGTGTCGATCCGCTGCTGCGCACGGAAAGCCAGGCACTGCTCGAATGGATGGTCGACGACCATTTCACCTTCCTCGGGTACCGGGAATACAAGTTATCGAACAAGGGCAAGCGCATCTTCCTTCGCTCGGTTGAAGGCAGCGGCCTTGGCGTACTAAGCCAAGATGACCGCGGCTCCAAAGTTACCGAACTAACCACCGAGATGCGACGGCTGACGAGATCCCGTGATTGGCTTATTCTGACCAAAGCAAATTCGCGCTCTACCGTGCATCGATCGGCGTTCCTCGATTATGTCGGCGTCAAAATCTACAACAAAAAAGGCAATGTAGTTGGTGAGCGACGATTTATTGGGCTGCTCACGTCCGTCGCCTACAACGAGAGCCCGAAAAATATACCGTTGCTGCGTCATAAAATTACGAAGATCTTCGAAAGAGCACACGTAGACCAATACGGACACCGTGGCAAGGCGCTTTCCCACATAATCGAAACCTATCCGCGTGAGGAACTCTTTCAAAGTTCCGTTCAGGATCTGGCACGCACAACGTTCGGCATTTTGAATCTTCAGGATCGACAGCGCGTTAAGTTCTTTCTGCGGCGCGATATGTTTCGGCGATTCTTCTCGTGTCTCGTTTTTATCCCGCGCGAGAAATACACCACGGCGATCAGAAGGCGTGTGGAGGCACTGCTGAAGGAATCATTCGATGGCATTAGCGTTGATTCGGCCGTACAAATATCTGAATCCGCCCTTGCCCGCGTACACATCATCGTACGTATCGTAGAAGGCGGACGGCCGCATATCAGCATCCATGACATTGAAAAACGCATAGCTGAACTTGTTGTTACCTGGTCCGACCGACTGCGACGAAGAATGTTGGAAGAGTTTGACTATGAAGAAGGTCAGCGACTTTTCAACGCCTACGGCAAGATCTTTCCTCCCGGCTATCAGGCTGACACACTACCTTCGGAAGCCTGTTCCGACGTCCAGCGCATCGACACGATGCTCGCCGACAATATTGCACGCTCTGTCGATCTGTATGTTCCGCCGAATTCGGAGCCCGGCCATTTAAATTTCATGGTCTACAGTACGGACGCACCGATATCTCTGTCAGACGCGTTGCCGGTCATCGAAAACATGGGAGTGGACGTTTACTCAGAGCGACCCTACAAGGCGGAGCTCGCATCCGGACAGTCGTTCTGGATGCAGGACTTTCACCTGGTGCATGAGGGCGGCAGATCTGTAGATTTCGAGTCTGTTGATGCGCGCTTCGAGGAATGTTTTCTCGCGGTTGCAAGCGGCGATGCGGAGAATGACGGCCTCAACAGGTTGGTCCTCGCCAGTGGACTGGATTGGCGACAAACCGCGCTATTGCGTTGCTATGCAAAACATATTCAGCAACTCGGAGTGCCGTTCAGTCAGGCCTATCTTGAAGATGTACTGGTCGCACACGCAGGTCTTGTGCCGTTGCTGGTCGAGCAATTTGAGCTGCAGTTCGATCCCGCTATTGGCAAGGCTCGCCGTAGCCGTGAGCTAAAACGGGTAAGAAAGGCGGTCGCTCGCGGCGTGTCAAAGGCGAAGAATGTTGATGAGGATAGAATCCTCACTGCATTTGCCGGTGGCATTAACGCGACCCTGCGCACCAATTACTTCCTGACCGATGATGGCAACGCGAAACCATCACTATCCATCAAGCTGGACCCCGCGCAGTTGCCGGAGATCCCGCTACCGAAACCCAAGTTTGAAATATTTGTCTACTCGCCCGAGGTGGAAGGAGTGCATCTTCGTGGCGGCGATATCGCGCGTGGCGGATTGCGCTGGTCCGACCGGCGTGAAGATTTTCGTACCGAAATTCTTGGCCTGATGAAGGCGCAGGTGGTTAAGAATACGGTCATCGTTCCGACCGGAGCCAAAGGTGGCTTTTTCCCGAAACGGGCACCAAGTGGTGATCGTGATGCGATCACACAAAACGGTATCCATTGTTACAAGACATTCATTAGCGCCTTGCTCGACCTCACCGACAACGTCGTCGACGGCAAAGTCGTCACGCCTGATGGCATCGTAAGGCGAGACGGCGATGATCCCTATCTGGTCGTCGCGGCGGACAAAGGCACCGCAACATTTTCCGATATCGCAAATGGAATTTCTGCGGAGTATGGCTTCTGGCTCGATGATGCTTTCGCGTCAGGTGGCTCCGCCGGCTATGACCACAAAAAGATGGGCATTACTGCCAAGGGTGCCTGGGAAGCGGTCAAACGTCATTTCCGCGAGCTCGGCCTGAATACGCAGAAAAACCCTTTTACAGTCGCAGGAATCGGCGATATGTCGGGCGACGTTTTCGGCAATGGCATGCTGCTGTCGCGCAAGATAAAACTGGTTGCAGCTTTCAATCATCGCAATATATTCCTGGATCCGGATCCGGATATGGCACGCAGCTATCGCGAGCGTCAACGACTTTTCAAATTGCCGGGCACCGGCTGGGAAGACTTCGACGACACCCTGATTTCCAAGGGCGGCGGTGTCTATTCCCGCCAGGCAAAGACTATCCGGCTCAGCAACGAAGTTCGCAAACTGCTGGATATCGACGCGACCTCCTTGAAGCCCGACCAGCTGATCAGTGAAATTCTAAAAATGCCGGTCGACCTGCTATGGAATGGTGGCATTGGTACTTATGCGAAAGCCAGCCACGAAGGTCACGCAGATGCAGGCGACCGCAGCAATGATGCTGTACGCGTGAATGCCAACGAATTACGTTGCAAGGTGATTGGCGAGGGCGGCAATCTGGGCTTATCTCAACTGGCCCGCGTTGAATACAGCCTTTGTGGCGGTCGTATTAACACGGACTTCATCGACAACTCTGCTGGTGTTGATTGCTCCGACCGTGAAGTCAATATCAAGATTCTACTCAGTGATGCGACCAAGCAAAAAAATATGACACGCGCGAAGCGCAACGTATTGCTTGAATCCATGACTGAGAGTGTTTCCGAACTTGTACTGCGGAATAATTACCTGCAGACACAGTCGATCAGCATTAGCGAAACACTGTCGGCGGATCGTATTGACGAGACGGCACGCCTGATATCCGATCTCGAGCGAACCGGCCTATTGAATCGCGAGATTGAATTCCTGCCGGATCAGGCACAGATTGACGAACGCCGCAGTCGCAAGCTGGGTTTCACCCGACCCGAACTGGCCGTCGTTCTAAGCTACGCGAAAATTGACCTGTACAACGGACTGATCGACTCCGAAGAATCGCTTGTAGATTTTCTGGCTATCGATCCACAACGATATTTCCCGAAGGTGCTCAGGCAGCGCTATTCTGACTTGCTGCCAGGACATCGATTGAGTCGGCAGATTTTGGCGACACTGGTGGCTAACGACCTTGTTAATCGTATGGGTCCCGCATTCGCAAAGCGCGTGCAAGTCGACACCGAGGCAAACATCATTACTGTCGCCAGGGCCTACGAAGTAGCGCGAATAATTTGCCGAGCCGGTCCACTACTCCGAAAAATCGAATCGCTTGATTACCAGATCCCGGCACGTGCACAAGTATCGATGATGTTCGAAGTCAGCCGCACCTTGCGTCATGTCTGTTACTGGTTGATCGAGCAATACGGCGATGAACTCGACATCGTAAAAGCAGTCGATCGACTAAAAGATAACATGGCGCGCATTTACTCCCGTTCTGCCGTATACGTTTCCCGGGCAGCGAGAGCCCGTCACGAACGAGCGGAGCAGCGCTACATCGGCATGGGTGTACCCGAGAAACTCGCCAATCGCATGTCCCTGCTGTTGCTCACACGGCCGGCGCTCGACATGGCTGACCTGGCGGCTGAACGTAAACGCGACGTTCTTGACGCGGGACGCCTGTACTCGGCACTCAATGATGAATTGACGTTGTACTGGCTGCACAATCAGGCTGAGGACCTGGAGGTTGACGGTCGTTGGCAGGCGATGGCGCGCAGTAGTCTGCGCGACGAATTTTATAGCTTGCGACGACAGCTCGCGTTCAAGTTACTGGCTCCTCGAAGTAAACAGGAACCCGGCAAGATCACCACGGCATGGCTGAAGAAAAAAGCGGTAGAAGTCGAACGCTTCAAGCAAATGATGGAAGAAATGCAATTACGCGACGAAGTTGATTTTGCCACGCTTACTGTCGCGGCACAGCAATTACGAAACCTGATTGCAGATTAATCTGCGACACTATCGAGATCATCAATACTGGAGCAACAATGGCTGGCAAGCTTGTTTTGTGTCGTCACGGGCAAAGTGACTGGAATCTAAAAAACCTGTTCACGGGCTGGACTGACGTCGACCTTACGGAAAAAGGCATTCAGGAGGCGATCGCCGCAGGCCAATTGCTGAACGAACTTGGCTACCACTTCGATACGGCTTATACGTCGGTACTTAAGCGTGCCATTCGCACCTTGTGGCACATACAGGACCAGATGGATCTCATGTGGATTCCGGTTATTCGCGATTGGCGGCTCAACGAAAGACACTACGGCGGCTTACAAGGACTCAATAAATCGGAAACCGCGGCCAAATACGGTGACGACCAGGTGCACATCTGGCGCCGTAGCTACGATATTCCGCCACCCGAACTGGATGCCGACGATGAGCGTCATCCCGCCCATGACGCCCGCTATGCTGGAATAGAAGGCCTGCCCGCCACCGAATCACTTGCGACTACGCTGGATCGGGTGCTGCCGTGCTGGAACGAAGTCATTGCCCCCGAGCTGCGCGCAGGAAAGAACGTATTGATCGCGGCTCACGGCAACAGCCTGCGGGCCCTAGTCAAGATGCTGGACAATGTTTCAGACGATGAAATCACCGGCTTCAATATTCCGACAGGCATTCCACTGGCTTATGATCTCGATACGGACCTGAAGCCGCTATCGAGAGAGTTTCTCGGCGATGCCGATGCGATTGCAAAAGCAGCGGCTGCCGTGGCAGCCCAGGGAAAATCCAAGCAGGGATAATCCAGCTAGGGAAAATCACCCTACTTCTGGCTGCCCGGTTTCGAGCGTGGTGGCCACCCATCGGGATCGACAACCCGCATCAGCCCCTCCTGAGTCGTTGAAGCAACCAGCCGTCCATCCTGTGTGAATATCTGACCACGCGCCAGGCCGCGAGCACCAGATGCATTTGGACTGTCTATCGCATATAACAACCACTCGTCCATCTTGACGTCACCGTGAAACCAAAGCGCATGGTCGAGGCTCGCCATGATTACGCTACCGCGTGTAAACGACAAACCGTGCGGAAACGTTGCTGTTCCAAGCAGCTCGTAATCAGATACATAGGTCAGCAAATTCTGGTGCAATACCGGATTATCCGGCAGCGCATCGACCGCCTTGATCCAGACGTGTTTTCGTGGCGGCAATATTTTCGGTACCTCGAAATCCAGTGGCTCAACATGCCGGAATTCAAACGGCCTCTTCTCCGTCATGAATCGCCGCAATACGGACGGGATGCACTCCAACATTTCTTTCGCAACATCGGTGAGATCTTTCAGACCGTCCGGACCAGGCACATTCGGCATTTCCGCCTGGTGTGCAAGCCCTTCCTCCGGAACCTGGAACGACGCCGCAAGATTAAGTATTGGGCGGCCGTGCTGAATTGCGACCACACGGCGATTAGAAAAGCTGCCGCCATCGCGAGCCCGATCAACCTCGTAAATGATCGGAGAATTTACGTCGCCACGGCGAAGAAAATAGCTGTGTAAGGAATGTGCAACACGACCTTCGACGGTATTCTGGGCAGCGGACAAGGCCTGTCCGATAACCTGTCCGCCAAATACTTGTGGACTACCAATATCGCGGCTATCGCCACGAAAAATATTCTCTTCGATGCGTTCCAGCCGCAGGAGCCCAATCAGATCTTCGAGCACAGGGTGCATAAACGTCAGCTGCCTGTGCGTCCGCCGTCGACCGCGATACCAGTACCGCTGACGAAGACTGCATCATCACTGGCGAGAAACAACACCACCTTCGCGATGTCCACGGGTTCACCGAGTCGCCTCGCTGCAGACCCTTTGATGCAATGATCGCGCAATGCTTTGTCTTTGCGAAAAACGTCACGACTATCCGGTGTCATCACACCACCTGGCTGAACGTAGTTCGCCGTGATACCAAACTCACCGATTTCCACGGCGAGCGCTCTCGTAAGATTTGCAAGGTCCTGCTGGGCCTTGTTGAAAGCATCGTTAGCATCGGCCGCAAAACTGCTACGCAAAAAACCCATGTTAATGATTCGACCGGCCGGACTTTTCTTGAGATGTGGCAGAGCTGCACGACAAACAGACAAGGTCAGTGCGGCACGAGACTGCAACAGGCGATCGAGCTTGTCCGCTGCCGCACTCATCGGCGCTGTGAACGAAAGCGGAAATTCGTTGACAAGAATATCAATTCCGCCCATCTGATCGACCGCTTCCTGAACCAGTACCGGCATCTGGTCGGCGTCAACCAGGTTAGCTGCAATACCAGTAATACCCTTTACGGCGGCAAAGTGTCTTTCAACCCCACTGTTATTGGTATCGACCGCCAACACGGTCGCGCCATGCTTGATCAAGGTGCGCGCGCTCGCTTCGCCAATGCCACTACCAGCATTCAGCACCAGTGCATTCAGGCCATAAAGTCGCAAGGGGTCAGCCATTCAATTTCCTTCAATATTTGTGATTCTTGATTTCGACCAGGCATTGGCAAAACATCAGGTTTTCATGCGCTTGAGTGCTGATTCTAACTCGGAAATCCGTGCTACGCTTGATCAATAATCAATGAAGAACCGGGACCAGCAAAAACTGATGTCTGATACTCGAATATCTGTGGGTCTCGCTCAAATAGCACCTGTCTGGCTTGATCGGAATGCAACGATCGACAAGATCGCTTTCTGGATTGAAAAGTCCGCCGATAGTGGATGCTCGTTGGTCGTGTTCGGCGAGGCACTGTTGCCCGGCTACCCATTCTGGGTCGAACGTACTGACGGTGCCCGCTTCGAATCTGACTTGCAGAAATCACTATTCGCGCATTACGTCAGCCAGGGAATCGTCATTGAGAATGGCGACCTCGATCGCATTTGCGAGGCGGCGCGTGAGCACGCTATTTCCGTCTATGTCGGCATCATGGAACGCGCGCCCGATCGCGGCGGACACAGTCTTTATTGTTCGATGATATATATCGACGCCGAAGGCACAATAGGCTCCGTACACCGCAAGCTGATGCCGACCCACGAAGAACGCCTGGTCTGGGCGATTGGCGATGGCAACGGCTTGCGCACGCACAAGCTCGGCCCGTTTACGGCTGGCGGACTCAACTGCTGGGAAAACTGGCTGCCGCTCGCGCGCGCTTCGCTGTACGCCCAGGGAGAAGACCTGCACGTTGCCATCTGGCCGGGCAATGTCGGCAATACTGAAGAAATAACACGCTTTATTGCCCGCGAAAGCCGTTCCTATGTCATTTCGGTCGGCGGGCTGATGCGCAAATCGGATATTGGCAGCGATCTGCCGCATGCAGACCTTCTCGTTCGCGCCGCAGACGAAATGATGGCCAACGGTGGCTCCTGTGTCGCAGCACCCGACGGCGAATGGCTGCTGGAACCGCAGTCAGGAGAGGAATCGCTGTATATCGTTGAGCTTGATCACCAACGAGTTCTCGAAGAGCGACACAGCCTGGACGTCGCCGGCCACTACTCAAGACCCGACGTCACCCGACTCGTGGTCAACCGCAAACGGCAGACCACAGCCGAGTTCTCTGACGACTAATTGCCGCGGTCAGGATAAAGTCAGGAAACGAAACCTTACTGGTCAGGTATCTTTGCCCCAGGTGCCTTACATTGCCGCATCGAAAACAAATCAGGTGAACCGCAATGCTCTATTCCAATATTCTTGAAACCATCGGCAATACACCGATCGTCAAGCTCAACAAGATCGGGCCCAAAGACATCAACATCTACGTAAAAATCGAATCGTTCAACCCGATGGGCTCAGTCAAAGACCGGCTGGCGCTCAACGTCATCGAACAGGCTGAAAAAGACGGCACATTGAAACCTGGTCAGACGGTCATCGAGGCAACCAGTGGCAATACCGGTATCGGCCTCGCGATGGTCTGTGCGCAGAAAGGCTATCCGCTGGTGGTCACGATGGCTGAAAGCTTTAGCCTCGAACGCCGTCGCATGATGCGCTTTCTGGGTGCCAAGGTGGTCCTCACTCCGGCCTCGCTCAAAGGCTCGGGGATGCTCGCCAAGGCCACTGAACTGGCACATAAGCACGACTGGTTCCTCGTCCGGCAATTCGAGAATGAGGCCAATGCGGATGCGCATTCAAAGACTACCGCGCCGGAAATTCTCGCGGACTTCGCTGACCGAAAACTCGATTACTGGGTCAGTGGCTTCGGCACCGGCGGTACGCTCAAGGGCGTCTCCCGCGTCCTGAAGGAAAAAAGCCCGGATACCAAAATCATCGTCTGTGAGCCGGACAATTCCCCGATTCTCGGCAGCGGTATTCCCCAGGAACGGTTTGAGGATGGTACGCCACGCGACAGCCACCCACTGTTTCGTCCACACCTGATGCAAGGCTGGACTCCGGACTTTATTCCGCAGCTCGCTGAAGACGTCGTCGATGCGAAGCTGATCGACGGCATCGTTCCAATCGATGGCAACGATGCGTTGAGTCTGTCCAAGAGACTGGCGCAGGAAGAAGGAATATTCGTCGGCATTTCCGCCGGTGCCACGCTGGCCGGGGCGATAGCCGTTGCCAACAAGGCCGAGCCCGGCTCCAATATACTGTGCATGCTCCCGGATACTGGTGAGCGTTACCTTAGTACGCCGCTATTCGACGGCATTTCCGTCGACATGACCGACGCTGAGCAGGAAATAGCGCGATCAACACCAAACTATCGCTTCGACTCTCCACCACCAGCAGCACCTGCAGAGGACGAAGCGAAAGCTGAGGTTCCACCGCAAGTCGAAAAAGACGCCCGCAAATTTCTGGATACCGTTACCAGCGATAAAGAACAGCCTGTCGTCATGTTCGCGCTTGAATGGTGCGAATTTTCGTGGTCCGTGCGCAAGATGTTCGCCCACTACGGCATTCCGTATCAATCCGTTGATCTGGACTCTGTGGCATACCAGGAAGCCAACCAGGGTGGCAAGATTCGCGCGGCCATTCAGGAGCAGACCGGACTCAAGACGATTCCGCAAATCTATATTGGTGGCAAACATATCGGTGGGGCTACCGAGCTCTTCGACGCGGCGAAAGACGGCTCGATGGCAGAGTTGTTGAAAGCTAACGGCGTGTCATGGACTGAATCGGAGAATCGCGATCCCTACTCATTTCTACCGGGCTGGTTGCACGCACGTTAATCTTCGTTGAAAAAATACATACCAAGGGTCTCGGCAATGCATGCCGGCTTCTGCTGACCTTCGACTTCGAGCCGTACTTCGGAGGTCAGCAGCAGCGCCCCGGCACGTTGCTGTGCCTTTAGAACAACCGCCCGACCACGCAATCTCGAACCCACAGGCACAGGCGCATAAAAGCGCACCTTGTTCAGACCAAAATTGATCGCACGTGCGAGGTTTTCGACTTTAACGAAATGGTCGGTAAACGCGGGAATCAGCGCTAACGTCAAATAGCCGTGAGCGATTGTCTTGCCCTCTGGCATTTCCTTCGCCGCACGTTCGGTGTCAACGTGAATCCACTGGTGGTCTGCGGTCGCCTCCGCAAACTGATCAATGCGGTGCTGATCAATAACAATCCAATCGGAAAGGCCAACCTCTTCGCCAATGAGCGCTTTTGCATCAGTAACAGATGTAACGATGCGCAATGCCCACTCCCTTGTTTTTCTTGTTCGTTAAAGAGCTCTAGACGTTAGCACAACGTTCGCAGTTCACCCAACCGGAGTCGCCATCAACATAGTGTTCTTTTTTCCAGATGGGCAATCTGACTTTGATCTGGTCGATGATATAGCGACAGGCCTGAAATGCTTCATCGCGATGTGGCGCTGCCACGCCGACCCATACAGCGCAGTCGCCGAGATCAAGAAGGCCGGAACGATGTACACAGACCGCCTGCAAGTGCGGAAACAGCTGCTGCGCTTCCGCTATGACTTTTTCACCCTCGCTAACAGCTAAGGGTTCGTAAACTTCGTACTCCAGTCTCTCAACCGTGCGACCTTCATTTTCATTGCGAACCCATCCTTCGAATACGCAAAGACCGCCCGCCGCTGGATCCATCAGCTGCTCACGCAGTTTGTCCACAGGAATGTTTTCTTCGGCAACGGCAAACATGTCAGCCACCGGCAACCGGTGGAAACAACAATACGGTATCGCCATCATTCACAGCGCTGCCCCACTCCGCCATCTCATCATTGATGGCAACCTTGCAGTGGCCGCTTGGCTCGGTTGAGCCGTGGCGGTCCTGGGTTTCCTCGAAGACGTCAAGTGCGGTGTTCGCATCGAGCTGCAACGTCTCCTCGCCCAGTCCAGCGTGCTCACGAAACATCGCGAAATATCGAATAGTAATGGTCTTCATTAAGTAGCCTGCAATATGCTGTCTTGCAAATCGTCCGGAGTATTTACGTTATCCAGAGAGCGCGGATCAGGCTGCTGCAGAAGACGCGTTTCCGAGCGAATCAGGATCTTTCGCGGGCAGTTCACACCGTCATCAACAAACTGTTCAATAATCCCGGTACAGCCGGAATGGTACAAAGCGCACAGCGGCTCAGGAAGATCGTCATGACTACTGATATACGCAGTGAACGGCTGCTCCCCGGATCGCTGCTGCAGAAGATGCCTGATCGTCTGCTCGTCAATATTCGGTAGGTCACAGGCGACAACCAGCCAGTCGACGTCGGGATGCTCCTTGAGAGCCGACAGAATTCCGGCGACAGGACCGAGGTTGTCGTACTGATCCACAATCTGCTCGAACTGCTTGCGTAGTTCGTCGTCCTGTTGCTCGCAACTCGTCGAAACAAATACCTTGTCGACACAGCCCTCCAACAAGCCAACCATATAAGCGAGCTGCGACTGACCATCTCGCTCGAGCGAGGCCTTATCGTGTCCCATGCGGCGGCTCTTGCCCCCGGCAAGCACCAGTCCAAAGACGGGCCTGTCAGCCACGATCAAAATCCCGTTTACCGCCCGATTTCGCTATGAGTCTTGTTTCGGATATCACAATATCGTGCGACAACGCCTTCAGCATGTCATAGACCGTCAGCGCAGCGACGCTTGCGCCTGTCAGAGCCTCCATTTCGACCCCTGTCTTATGAGTAACTTTGCAAACGCAGTCGATGACCGCGGAATCTCCCGCAATGCCGATCGCGACTTTGCAGCTCTCGAGGCCCAGCGCGTGGCAAAACGGAATCAACTCATGCGTTTTTTTGGCAGCCATCACACCGGCAATAATCGCGGTTGCGAAAACCGGCCCTTTCTTCGTCGCAATCTCGTCACCGCTAACCTGCGACAAGACCTCCTGCGGCAACCTGACGACAGATTGCGCGTGCGCCGTCCGCTGGCTCACGGACTTGTCACTAACGTCGACCATGGTTGGCCGATTCTCACTATCCACATGACTGAGTTTGCTCACGTCATCCACCTATCCTGTACATTTCGACTTTCTTGAGAACATGATGCTCCGCGAGATCCGGGTGCCGCAACTCACTGTAACGATCCGCACGCTGCAGCCAGATGCTGGACAGTATTCCCTGCATTTCATCATCGTCAGCGCCTTTTCTGAGTGACTCCCGCAGATCAGTACCCTGGTTGGCGAACAAGCAGGTATACAACATACCGTCGGCCGACAATCGGGCGCGACTGCAGTCGCCACAAAACGGTTCTGTCACCGACGAGATAAACCCGATCTCGCCAGCGCCATCCACATATTCGTAACGACGTGCGACTTCGCCGGGATAATTCTTGCCGACCGCACGCAGCGGCCAGCGCTTTTGAATCTGCTCGAGCAACTCGCGCGACGGCACAACCTGATTCATCTGCCAGCCATTGCGATTTCCGACATCCATGAACTCGATCAGTCTGACAATTGTTCCCGTACCGCGGAAATGCTCAAGCAACTCAAGGATCGTATGGTCGTTGACACCCTTCTGTACGACGACATTAATTTTGATCGGCCCCAGACCGGCGTCTCCGGCCGCCTTTAGGCCTTCGAGAACCTGGTCAAGATCGCCTCTGCCCCCGCTCATATTGCGAAAAATGTCCTTATCGATGCTGTCGAGGCTGACTGTTACCCGGTGCAAACCCGCCGCAACAAGCCGATCCGCAAAGGATTTCAGCAACATGCCATTGGTCGTCATAGCCAGGTCTTCAACACCCGGTAGCGTAACGATGCGTTCGATTAACTCGCAGATATTCTTATCGAGCAGCGGTTCACCGCCCGTCAATCTAATCTTGCTGACGCCCAAAGAGCTGGCCGCCGCAGCGACCTTGATGATTTCATCGTATGTGAGGCGTTGCTGACGCTTCAGAAACTCATATTCTGAATGAAACTTCGCTTCGGGCATGCAATACGGGCAGCGAAAATTGCACTGATCGAGTAACGAGATACGCAGATCCTGCAACGGTCTGGCCAGGGCATCAGCAAGAGGAACGGTATGCCTCGCAGGCATTTCATTTGGGTTCGAGCGCGACTTCATCCGGGTATTGTGCATTAAGAACCGCTATTAGCCTATAGGAACAGACTCGATTCACCTCGTTTGATAAGCTCTCCCTCCCATTAATAATCAGGCATCATTAATGAATGTCAATTTCTCCGCCGAGGACCTCGAATTTCGCAAGGAAGTCCGAGACTACTTCGAGACCGAGTTCCCGGCCGACATCCTGGACAAGCAGAATAATGGCATTCCGCTGACGCGTGAAGACATTGTCCGCTGGCACAAGAACATCTATCAGAAAGGCTGGGCAGCGGCGAACTGGCCGACGGAATATGGCGGCACCGGTTGGACGCCTACGCAAAAATACATATTTGCCGACGAGCAAGCGCGAGTAAATGCGCCGGTCTTCCTCACTTTTGGTGTTGGTATGGTTGGGCCGGTTATATATACCTACGGCAGCGAGGAGCAAAAGCAACGCTTCCTGCCAGACATTCTCGAGTTCAATACCTGGTGGTGTCAGGGCTACTCAGAACCCGGTGCCGGATCGGATTTGGCATCGCTGAAAACTCGCGCTGACCTGAACGGCGACCACTACGTGGTCAATGGCAGCAAGACCTGGAACACCCTCGGGCAATATGCCGACTGGATCTTTTGCCTGGTACGAACCAACACCGACGTCGCGAGACGCCAGGAAGGCATCAGTTTCGTCCTGATCGACATGAAACAGCCTGGCGTGACCGTGAAACCCATCGTATTGCTGGACGGTGAGCACGAGGTTAACGAAATCTTTTTCGATAACGTCAGGGTCCCTGTCGAAAACCTGGTCGGCGAGGAAGGCAAAGGCTGGACCTACGGCAAGGTGTTGCTGCAGCACGAACGGACCGGTGCTGCTAACGTTGCTCGTTCCAAATACAAACTGCGTCGGCTCAGGGTCCTCGCAGGCGAATCCATCGACGGTGGCGCGCGTCTGGCAGATGACAGGATTTTCATGCGCAAGGTCGCCGCTGCGGAGACCGAGCTCAAGGCATTGGAATACACTGAGCTGCGAACGCTTGCTTCAATTTCTTCCGGCAAAGCGCCGGGACCGGAGTCCTCAATACTAAAAATTGCGGGAACAGATCTGATTCAACGAATTGATTCACTGTATCTCGAAGCATCCGGCTACTACGCGCTACCGTATGTACGCGAGCAGTTCGATCCGGACTTTCCGGCCGAGGACCATGTTGGAGAAGGCACCGAAACGATCAATGCCCTCACCTACTTTAATAATCGCAAACACACGATTTTCGCTGGTTCGAATGAAATTCAAAAGAACATCATCGCCAAGCACGTGCTCGGACTCTAGGGACTGTACGAAATGGATTTTGAACTCAACGAAATACAAGCGATGCTGGCTGACAGCATCGAAAAGTTTGTCGTCAACGATTACGACTTCGACACGCGCCAGAAATACGCCGGTAGCGAGACCGGTTACAGCAAGGACGTGTGGCGAACTTTCGCGGAACTCGGTTGGACTGCCGTGCCATTTAGCGAGAACGACGGTGGATTTGATGGTGGCCCGGTTGAAATGATGGTCGTGATGGAGCGTTTTGGCCGTGGCCTGGTCGTAGAGCCTTACCTTGCAAATGTCGTGCTCGCCGGAGGCATTTTGAAACGTGCTGCCAGTGATGCACAGAAAGCCGACTGGTTGCAGCCAATGATCTCTGGTGAATTGCAGGCGACTCTCGCATTTGTTGAGCGCCAGGCTCGTTTCCAGGTCAGCAGCATCAGCGCCAGTGCTATGCAAGCTGGTGACTCCTGGATAATCAACGGAGCGAAGGGCTATGTACTCAATGGCGACACGGCGGAACTCCTGATAATCCCGGTGCGTACCTCCGGTGATCGCAACGATCAGGACGGTATTACGCTGTTCGGAGTGGCGGCGGATACAGACGGCGTATCAATACGCGGTTACGAAACAGTGGACGGACATCGCGCTGCGGAAGTAACGCTACAGGACGTCAGCGTCTCTGCAGATAATGTGATCGGCGAAATTGGCGAAGGCTACGCTGCGTTGGCAGGTGCCATATCGGACGCGACGCTGGCAGTATGTGCCGAAGGTGTTGGAATTATGACGGCACTGACCGAGAAAACGATCGAGTACGCCAAGAGCAGAGTGCAATTTGGCGTGCCGATCAGCAGCTTTCAGGCCCTGCAACATCGTATGGTAGAAATGTATACGGCCTGTGAGCAGAGTCGTTCCTTAATGATGTGGGCCGCAATGACAATAGCCGATGACAACGATGAGTCCGCCCGAGCTATGCACTCATTGAAGTATCAGATCGGTAACGCCGGTACGCGAGTGGGCGAAGAAGCCGTGCAGATACACGGTGGTATGGGCGTTACGTGGGATCTCGATGTCGCTCACTACTTCAAACGATTAACGGCCATTAACATAATGTTCGGAAACGCCGATTGGCATCTTGACCAATTGGCCGCCACAAGTAATTCATGACCCCGGGCAGTATCGCCAGTTTTTTTGCAGGCAACCAGGAGTTGCTCTGGCTGACAACACTGGTGGTCGACCTGGCCGGCACGGTGATTCTGTACAGACTGTTCGGCAAAGCCGGACTTCAGGTCGCGATCGCAACCGCCATTATCCTCGCCAATCTGCAGGGCCCCAAACTCACTGTCATTTTCGGCATGCAAACCAGTCTTGGGGTCATTTTTTACTCAAGCATTTTTTTTGCGACAGATGTTCTCAGCGAGAATTACGGCAGGGCCGAAGCGAATAAGGCGGTACGTATGGGCTTTGCGGTGAGTGTCATCGTTCTGATCATGCTAAGCCTTGCCCTGCTCTATTTGCCCAGCGACCGGCCGGCAACAGCCGCGTACTCGGCCAGCATTCACGAGGCATTTGCGACGATCGTCAATTTCACGCCACGATTCGTTTTTGGTTCATTGCTTGCCTATTACGTCAGTCAAAGTTTCGACGTCTGGGCATTTCACAAGATCAAGAAAATGACCGGCGAGCGCTGGCTTTGGTTACGCAACAACGGGTCGACTTTGAGTTCGCAGGCAATCGATACGGTCATCTACTCTCTGGTCGCCTGGTGGGGTATTGTCGACCTCAAGACGGCGATCGCGCTGGGCGCCGCCAAATATGTATTCAAGATCGGGATCGCAATGATCGACACGGTCTTTATCTATTGGGCCAAACGCGCCTATGGGCAACGCCATCCGGCAGAGGTTTAAGCACTATGCAATGGTCAGGTGTCATTACGATGACGACCGATTTCGGTCACAAGGGTCCATTTGCTGCCGTTATGCGTGGCGTGATTTTGAGTCGCAATCCCAACGCGCACGTTATCGATCTCGCCCATGATATTCCGCCGCAGTGGCCACCTGAAGCAGGCTTCTGGATCAGTCGTGCCTACCCGTACTTCCCGCGGGGCACGATTCATATGGCGATCGTCGATCCGGGTGTCGGAACTGAGCGCGAAATTTTGGTCGCCGAACACGATAGCCACGTTTTCATCGCACCCGATAATGGTCTGCTTGCGCCATTGCTCGACCATGCGGATAAGCCGAGGGTTTGGCAACTCGATATCGAACGACTGGCAGCACTGAGCCTCGCGGAACCCAGCGCGACATTTCATGGCCGCGACATTTTTGCTCCGGTAGCCGCCGAGCTGGCCGCCGGCAAACTTTCGCTCACTGCGATAGGCAAATCCGTTACCGAGTGGACACCGGGCTGGCTGGATGATCCCGAAGTTGGTGCTGCTAAAGTAAGCGGGGCAATCATCACCATCGATGCGTTTGGCAATTTGATCAGCAATATCGACGCGTCGCTGATTGCAGGCTATCGCGAGCCGGTCGCAAATATAGCTGGCCATCAAATCCCGACACTGACGACTTACGGAAGAGCGAAACCCGGTGATTTGCTGGCGCTCGTTAATTCATTCGGCGTTATCGAAATTGCCAAGTCTGAGGGCAGTGCAGCAGAAGGTTTGGGCTCCGAGCGAGGTGCACCGCTAGTCATCACAGATGGCTATTCAACCTAGCCGAAAAGTAGGAGCGCACCGTAGGAGCAAGGCCCCGCCCCGTTCGAGCGTGTCCTGCGCGCGACAAGCGCACACTTCAAGTTGATGACACGGCGGACCCTCAAATTGTGGCCCTTCCAGAGGCCTCAGGTCGGTGACTCATCTAGACCCGGCCTCATTGTTCTACTCAGGTGGCACGCCCAAATGTAGAAACGAATGCTTGTAGTCGATCGTCACAATGAAATGTTTCAGCACGTCGTAACCAAGAATTCCGTCCGAACTGGTTTCCTTGAGTCGCGTCCCAAGTTTCGCCCTCACGCCCTTTCCAACATTCGTCATCTCGCCCTCGCCGGGCACGATCACTATTACGTTTTCGAGAACGATAGGCCCGATCGTCAGCTCCGGCAGATTGAATCGCTCGACATCCGTTGATTTGATGACACCTGCAAGTCGCGATTCAGTCGTTCCGTAATTCTCAAGCCAATCAAATCGTGTTGCCGAGCGGCGCGGGATCAAAATGCCGGTGTTATTGCCGGTATCCAGTGTTAGCCAGAGGTTCGCCTCCCCGTTCATGTTGAC
Organism: Woeseiaceae bacterium; assembly: GCA_021773055.1. Taxonomy (GTDB): domain Bacteria; phylum Pseudomonadota; class Gammaproteobacteria; order Steroidobacterales; family Woeseiaceae; genus UBA1847. Next base: position 70,253 of record JAJFKV010000025.1, on the reverse strand, counting down.
CTTAACGATGGGCTGCGGCGAGCCCGCCGCTTTTTTCATACGGACGTTTGCAATCTTTTTTAGCTTAAGGGAATCATGCGTGAGAATACGCAGCTGATTATTCGGATAGTCGATCTGTAATATGAAGTTATTGAAGAATCCCAGGCCGATAACTACGTCGTTAGTCCCAAGGCGTACCGGAATCATTTGGTCGATCTCGAATTCTGTCCCGAACATACCAATCTCGAGTCCATTGATTAAACGGACCTCACGTTCGCCCGCGATGCCCGAAACGATGACCTGTCGACCGTGCTTGTACTCTCCCTCATGATTCGCAAGGAATCGCTCTGAGATGCCGTGTCCCACAGAACCGGAATCCAGAATCGCGCGCGTAACCACGCCGTTTACAGTGACAGGTATCGATATGTGGCCACCATCGCTGTTAAACGGTATCCACTTCGATACTGCAGCACTAGCATCAATTGAAAGCGTGAGGACAAAGACAGCAAATATGAATTTCATAGCAAACCTTTCGATACCTAAACTAATCGCTCTTGGGTTCCATCACCGACCAAACGTGCCAGACCGACATGATGCAACCACACCTACCCTTGCTGCTGCATCGCCTGCTTTTCAAGCTTCGCCCAAGAATCGCGCAAGGTAACAATCCGATTGAACACCGGTGCGTCGTCAGCATGCTCTTCGCTGTCAGTGCAAAAGTAACCCAGCCGTTCGAACTGCACTGCAACGCCACTATCGAGTTTCGCAAGTGCCGGCTCCAGCTTCGCATCGACCGTTTGCAGCGAACCACTATTCAGGACAGCGTGGAAATCATCAGCTGAGTTCGGATTAGGCTCGGTAAACAATCGGTCATATAGCCGCACACTGGCATCCATAGCATGAGCACAAGAGACCCAGTGAATCGTCCCCTTCACCTTACGATCGCTGGTCCCGGTACCACTACGTGTGTCCGGATCGTAACTACAGCGAAGCTCAACGACTTCGCCCGCTTCGTTCTTAGTAACTTCGTCACAACGAATGATATAGCCAAAGCGCAAACGCACCTCACCACCCGGTTTCAGGCGGAAGAACTTGCGCGGCGCATCCTCCATGAAGTCGTCCTGCTCAATCCACAGCTCACGCGAGAACGGCATCTCCCGGGTTCCGAGTTCGGGACGGCCAGGATGATTCATTGCCTCCATCATCTCGATCTTGCCCTCGGGGTAGTTAGTCAGCACTACCTTCAACGGCCGCAGCACGCCCATGCGGCGTTCTGAGTCATCAGCGAGATTTTCGCGAACACAGTTTTCAAGAACACCCATTTCAATCAGCTTGTCTTTCTTCGTAACGCCGCCACGTTCCACAAACTCTCTTAGCGCTGCCGACGGATAACCACGCCGCCGCATACCGGCGATTGTTGGCATGCGTGGATCATTCCAACCCTCAACGATGCCCTCCTCAACCAGCGCATTGAGTTTGCGTTTGCTCGTGATTGCGTAAGCAAGGTTCAAGCGGGAAAATTCGATCTGGCGCGGGCGATGTGCCGGCTGCAGACGATCGAGAAACCAGTCGTACAGTGGACGATGGTCTTCGAACTCGAGCGTACACAGCGAGTGCGTAATTTCTTCAAAGGCATCGGACAGGGTATGGGCGAAATCATACATCGGGTAGATACACCAACTGTCGCCCGTGTGCTGGTGTGTTACATGCCGAATACGATACAACGCGGGGTCGCGCAAATTCATATTAGGTGAACTCATGTCGATCCTGGCGCGCAGCAGGTGCTCACCGTCGGCGAACTCTCCATTGCGCATTGCGGCCAGCAACTTGAGATTTTCTTCAACGCTGCGGTCCCGATGCGGACTGTTCTTGCCTGGTTCGGTGAGTGTCCCGCGATATTCACGAATTTCCTCGGCGCTCAGGCTGTCCACATACGCGGATCCCATCTCAACCAGCGCAACAGCGGCTTCGTAAAGGCGCTCGAAGTAGTCCGATGCGTGAGTCAGCCGATCGGCCCAGTCGAACCCCAGCCAGCGGACGTCGCGCTCAATAGCAGCGACGAATTCCTCGCTCTCCTTGCCGGGATTGGTGTCATCGAAGCGCAAGTACGTGCGGCCGCCTGTCTCAACAGCAACGCCGAAGTTCAGGCAGATCGACATGACATGCCCGATATGGAGGTAACCGTTTGGCTCGGGCGGAAATCGGGTGACGATCTGCTGATGCTTGCCGGACTCAAGGTCGTCGTGAATGATCTGGCGGATAAAATCCCGCGTTTCGGTTTCGCTCATGGAGAATTAACTGGATGATTTTTGAAGGGGCGCTATTGTACTTCAAGTTGTTTATCCGCGGGGCATTTCGCGTACAATATCGCGCCGTCCCGTCCTTAAACCAAGCAGTAGCTAGAATATGCCGAAAATCACTTTACCCGATGGTTCCGAGCGTCAATTTGATGCCGCGGTCAGTGGCGCCGATGTCGCAGCCAGTATTGGTGCCGGCCTTGCCAAAGCAGCCGTCGCCGTTCGAGTGGACGGCGCACTGTGGGACCTCAGCCGCCCGATCGAAAACGATGCGGCACTCGAAATTCTGACACGCGATTCCGATGATGGACTGGAGCTCTTGCGCCACGACGCTGCCCACGTCCTCGCTGAGGCGGTGAAAGAGCTATGGCCGGATACTCAGGTAACCATCGGTCCGGCGATCGAGAATGGTTTTTACTACGACTTCGCGCGCGAGGAAGCATTCACCGACGCAGACCTTGAGACCATCGAGGCTCGAATGAAGGATATCGTGGACCGCAACGAACCCATCGAACGTGAGGTTTGGGAACGCGACAAAGCAGCCGAATTTTTCCGCGGCATGGGTGAAAATTACAAAGCCGAGATTATTGAGAGCATTCCATCCACAGAGGATTTGACGCTATACCGTCAGGGAGATTTCATCGACCTCTGCCGTGGCCCACATCTTCCGACAACCGGCAAACTCGGCAAATCATTCAAGTTAACGCATGTATCTGGTGCGTACTGGCGCGGTGACTCCGACAACGAAATGTTGCAGCGTATCTACGGCACCGCCTGGTCAAACGACAAGCAGTTACGCCAGCACCTGCGTATGCTCGAGGAAGCCGAAAAACGCGATCACCGCCGTTTAGGTCGGGTCATGGATCTGTTCCATTTCCAGGAAGAAGCGCCGGGAGCCGTTTTCTGGCATCCGAATGGCTGGTCTGTGTTCCAGTCGCTGATCGGCTACATGCGGCAAGAACAAAACGAAGCCGGTTACCAGGAGATCAATACCCCTGAAATTATGGCGAAAGCGTTGTGGGAGAAGTCCGGCCACAACGCGGCTTTTGGCGACAACATGTTTACGTCAGAGACTGTCGACGGACGCGTTTACGCCGTTAAACCGATGAACTGCCCCGGCCATGTACAAGTATTCAAACAGGGTATTACCAGTTACCGGGACCTGCCGGTTCGACTGGCTGAATTTGGCAAGTGCCACCGCTACGAACCGTCCGGTGCACTGCACGGCATGATGCGAGTGCGCGCCTTTACACAAGACGACGCACATATTTTTTGCACGCCCGAGCAGATCACCGCAGAGTCGATCGCCGTTTGCGACCTGATACTCGGTATCTACAAAACGTTTGGCTTTGCCGACGTTCGCATCAAGTTCGCCGATCGACCGGAAGTCCGGGTCGGTGAAGATGCCGTCTGGGATCAGGCTGAGGCAGCCCTCGTGAAAGCGCTCGATGTTGCTGGGCTCGAGTACACCCACAATCCCGGCGAAGGCGCCTTTTACGGACCCAAACTCGAGTTCGTGCTGCGTGATGCGATAGGTCGTGACTGGCAATGTGGCACCCTGCAGGTTGACCTCAACATGCCGGGACGACTCGGCGCTGCTTACATCGGCGAGGATGGCGAAAAGCATTTGCCCGTAATGCTGCATCGCGCCATCTTCGGGTCGCTCGAACGCTTCATGGGTATTTTGATCGAGCACCACGCCGGCAACCTGCCACTGTGGCTCGCGCCGGTACAGGTCAAGATATTAACGATTACATCTGATGCGGACGAATACGCTACAGAGATTGAAACACTGCTTAGTGCTGCAGGATTGCGAGCTGAGACCGACCTTCGCAACGAGAAGATCTCTTACAAAGTTCGTGAACACAGCGTCGCTAAAGTGCCGGTACAGTTTGCGGTCGGTCAGCGAGAACTCGACAATCGATCGGTCGCAGTACGCCGGATTGGCTCCAAGAGCCAACAGGTTATGTCGCTTGACGACGCCATAAATGCTTTAAAAACAGAGATCGAGAATCGAGGCGCCAGCGACTGATCAAAAGTTCACTTGGCGACCGTCAGAATACCGCAAAGCCAGTGCTGCTGCGGTAAGTCGCGTTTCCCACTGACGCAGTAACGGCAAACGTGACGCGCCCTGCACTTTCACTGTGCGCCGCGTCACAGTTCCGGCATTCTGTCGCGACCGGACGACGTTCTCGCTGAAACCCAAGGCTATACTACTTTGACGCAAGGACCGCGCGAGCGATTCGACATAAGACTTTGGAGGAAGCGAAGTGCCGTTGGACGAATATAAAACACAGGTATTGTTACTGCATAGTGAGCAAAGCACTCTGGACAATCTCAGTTCGGGGTTCAATGACCGCTATACGGTGCATTGCGCGACCAGCGGAAGCGAAGCTCTCAACACTCTAGTCGAAACGCCGATTAACGTAATTATTACCGCTCACGACCTTCCGGGTATGAGCGGGCTCGATGCACTTCGTGAGGCGAAGAAACGTTCGCCGGACACAATCGGTATATTGCTTGCCGGTAATTCAACCACCGACGTGGAAGCGCTCGTCGGCGAAGAAGAAGTATTCCAGGTGGTAAGCGGCAGCGTCACCGGAGATGGGCTGCTGAAGCTTGTTGAAAACGCGACCCGTCAGATGCGTTTGATGGCACTCGCGGAATCAGCTAACGATACGACCGCAAGTGTGGATATGTCGGCCGAGCATATTGTCATGGAGACTTCGGAAAACGGCTCTACAATAATTAGTGATGGCACTGGCCGTTTGCCGGTGCTGGACCCGAAGAAAGTTTCGGAAGCAGCAAGTGTTGGCTCGGGTGCCGTTGACGTTCTCGTGTTAACCAAGGACCAGGAGTTCCTGGAGACCATCAAGGACTCTTCACGCGGCATGCACAAAGTTTATTACGCGAACACCCTGGGCCAGGCGAACGAAATAATTCGAAAACACAAAATCGGCGTTGCAGTTGTTGATGCCGCCATGGTCGGCGAAAAAATCGAACAACTAACGCAGCATCTCCGCAAAGGCTCAGCGAGGCTGGTCTCTATCGTTGCAGGTCGTCGCGATGACGGCGAAATGCTGATGGACCTCATCAACCGTGGCAAAGTCTATCGCTTCCTCCTGAAACCTGTATCGCCAGGCCGAGCGCGACTTGCGGTCGAGTCCTCAGTCAAGCACCATCTTGAAGCGCCGGATGTTGCATTCAAGTCCAAAGGTATTCCGGCGAGCCCGAAGCCTGCGGCGGCCAAACCAGCGCCCAAGCCGGCAGCAAAGCCCGCGCCAAAACCAGTTGCCAAAGTAACACCGAAGCCTGCGCCCAAACCGGTAGCAGCCCCCGCGCCCGTACCCAAACCCAAACCAGTCGAATCCGTAGCGCCGGCGGACCCGCCTTTAGGCTCAGCAACTGCAGTGAATGGCAGTTCTCCGGTTGAAGACGGCCTCGCAGATGCGTTCGGTCAGGACGATTCAAGCTTTGTAGAAACCGTTACCGGACTGATTGGTTCGGTCGGCAATAAATTCAGGTCCGACAAGAAAACAGAATCCGCTCCGGGCGCGCCGCCGGTCAAAGACACATCCAATCTCGACCTGGCTGTAGACGGATTACCCGCAGATACCTCGGGATCCGGCGGTTCATTGTTCCGTGCCCCAAAGATCATGGGTATCGGCGTTGTGGCCGTCGCCATCGTCGCGAGCGCCTCGTTCTGGCTCATGAGCGGGTCGGACGACGCGACCGTTCGGCCGGTAGAGATAAAGAGCACGCCCTCCATTACCGAGGCCGATGCCGTATTCGAGGAAGCAGCACCGCTGGCCGCTACTGTGGATGTATCGGCATTGCTGGATGAAGCCAGGCTTGCTCGTGATGCTGGACAGATTTTTAACCCCGTGGGCAGCAATGCGATCGAGATGTTCGCCTCGGCATTAGCTGCTGATCCGGAGAATTCTATTGTCGCTGCCGAGTTAGACGCCGTCGTCGGACAGGCGCTGGGAATGGCAGAAACGGCACTGCTGGAATCGCAGCTGGATGATACCGAAGCTGCACTGCGGCGCGTTGCCGCAGTTGATCCGGAAAATTCACGACTGCCGTTCCTGAATGCGCAACTGGCACAGATGCAATTACGGGGTCACCTTGACGGTGCTCGTGTTGCGATTCGCGAGAACCGCTTCGAAGATGCGGCGGTCGCGTTGAGTGCCGCTCGCAATCTGAATGTCGCGGACAATACGGAGATCAACGTTGTCGATGCTGAACTCAGCGCCGGACGCAGCGCGCAACAAGTCGACAGTGTACTCGCCAAGGCAGCTGCCAGACTCGATGCCGGTGAGTTGATGAGCCCTGCGAATGACAACGCTCGTTATTATTACCAGCTCGTTTTGTCGAACGATGCCGGGAACACAGCCGCACGTCAGGGGCTCAGCGCTATCGCCGGCAAGCTTGCATTTCAAGCGCGCACGGCCATGGATAACGGTGATCTGAACACAGCTGAAGATATTCTGGCGGAGGCGCATGCGCTCGATCCGGCCAATGTCGAGGTCGCGTCAACGGTAACGGCGCTGGCAAACACTCGCGCAGCGATTGCTGAACAGCAGCGTCGTGCGGAAGCCGATCGCCGGGCAGAGGCAGAAAGACTCGCGGCGGCCGAACGAAAGGCGGAGGCAGATAGGCTGGCCGAGATTGAAAGACTTGCCGAGGCAGACCGAGTCGCAGAAGCTGAACGAATTGCCGATGCAGAACGAGTAGCAGAAGCCGAAAGACTTGCCGCAGCAGAACGAGTGGCAGAAGCCGAAAGACTCGCCGCTCTGCAACAGCCGGCAGCGGACTCCGCAGCGCCGCTTACGGATGCAAATACCGAGGCCAGCACAGCAGCCGGCGAAGCCGGCAAGCCAGCTCAGCCTGAGCAAACTGTTGCTAAAGCTCAACAACCAGCCGCTGTCAGCTCATTGAATCGCACCAGATATGTGTCACCCAAGTACCCGCGCGGTGCAGAACGCCGTGGCCTGTCCGGCTGGGTAGATGTCGTGTTCACGGTAAAGACCGATGGTACGGTTAAGGATATTGAAATCCGGAACTCCGAACCTGGCGACACCTTCGTCAACGCCGCCAGAAAGGCCGTGGAGAAATGGGAATTCGAAGGCGTGATCGAGAATGGTGTGCTCATCGAGAAAGTTGTCGGCGTCCGAATGATGTTCGCGCTCGAATGATTCGAGTGGTTATCTTGTCTATACGGTAAAATATTCCCATACTGGACCAGGTGGATAAATCCCGTTATTGTTGGCGGAATTGATCCAGTTTGGGAAAAATAATGTTACAAGAATCCGCTCTGCAATCGGACCCACCGGTGCGTAAACAACAACAGCGCAGCATTGTTACGCAGCGAAAACTTCTCGATGCTGCGGTCGAAGCGTTCTCAGAGAACGGATTCAAAGGTACATCGACACGTGACATAGCAGAACGGGCCGGTGTACACCATCCACTGATCACCTACCACTTCAAGAACAAAGACCAACTCTGGCGCGCGGCCGCCGACTACATATTCAGCGCATTTACGCTGTCTCTGGCAAAGTCATTGGAAGAATACCGGGACATGTGCCCGAAGATGCGCATGTCTGCGCTGATTCGTGCCTACGTAACCTATGCGAAAAGCCAGCCCGCTTTGCACAAAGTGATGGTGCAAGAGGCGAGTTATCCAAACCCGAGGCTCGACTGGCTCATCGAAGAACACCTGAAACCGTTGTTCGAAGTGACTTTCCGCATGATCGGAAAATTACAGGAATTAGGTGTCACGCCGGCTGGCGATCCTGCCCTGCTGTTCAGCATGATTCGCCTCTCCTCGGGCGGCCTGCTGGCGCTTGGCAATGAGCTCAAGGCCTCAAGCGGAATTGATATTGAGGATCCCGCGACGCTGGAGGCGATTTCGGAACTGATCATCGCGATTTTCCTGCCGGGCGATATGCCGGCGGACTGGCAGCCAAAAACGGCTACCGTCACTTAAGATACCGGGCGATTAGCGTACAGGTACAGCAACTCCATAGCGATATGGCTCGCCGCCAACGCGGTGATTTCCCCGACGTCATAGGCTGGCGCAACCTCAACGACGTCCATGCCGATCACGTTGATACCCTGCAGCCCGCGTAAAACAGACATCGCCTGATGACTGGTCAGACCGCCACAAACCGGTGTTCCGGTTCCCGGGGCGTAGCTTGGGTCCAGGCAATCGATGTCGAAAGTCACATAAACCGGCGTGTCGCCAAGCCATTTTCGGGCTGCTGCGACGGTGGCCTCGATTGACTGCGAGTGCACCTTCGTTGCGTCGATAATATTGAAGCCCAAAGTATCTGGATTCGACGTTCGTATTCCGATCTGCACCGATGTCGCAGGATCAATCAGGCCTTGTTTCGTTGCCCACCAAAACATGGTGCCATGATCGATGCGGTCGTTCTCATCGGCCCAGGTATCGCTGTGAGCATCAAAATGCAAAATTGAAATTGGGCCGCCGTGTTTGCTGACATGCGCTTTAAGCAACGGATAGGAGATGAAGTGATCACCGCCCAGCGTCAGCAGGCCCGGGCCCTTCGATATAATTCCGTACGCGGCCGCTTCGATCGCATCCGGCACCTGTTCCGGCCGGCCGAAGTCGAAATGAGCATCGCCGGCATCAACTACAGCGAGCTTTTCGAATGGATCAAAATCCATGCCGTAGGGCCGCTCCCACGCCATGATGGTTGACGCATTGCGGATCGCTCGTGGCCCCAGCCGAGTACCTGGTCGATTGGTGGTTGCTGTATCGAACGGCACTCCCAGAACGGCTACATCGACACCGCTCATGTCCTTCGTATACTTGCGGCGCATGAACGAGGTTACACCGCCGTAGGTGGGCTCGGGTGTCGTACCGCGAAGGTCCTCGCGAGTTATTGCATGATCGTTATCGTGTTTATCCATCGCGACTACTCCGCCAACGCAGCTTGCGTCAGATCGAGCGCCTTCCAGGTCGTTTCAATCAATTCATCTGCCTCGCCGTGCGAGAGGATGAACGGTGGTGCACAAATAATCGTATCGCCAACGGCACGCATGCAAACGCCATTTGCAATGAGATGGTCTCGGCACTTCCCACCTGCGCCCTGCTCCTGGTCAAAGCGCTGCAACGGACTCTTGCTCTTGACGATTTCGAACGCGCCCATGAGACCGACCATGCGAGTATCCCCGACCAATGGATGATCAGCCAGGGCGGCCCATTTCCCTTGTAGGTAGGGGCCGATATCGTCCTTGATACGTCCGACAAGATTGTCGCGCTGAATCAGCTTCAGATTTGCGATGGCAACGGCACAGGACGCCGGGTGCCCGGAGTAGGTGTAACCATGGAAGAACTCACCTGCCTTGTCGATAAGAACGTCGGCAACCCGGTCGCTGACCATCACGCCACCCAGTGGCAGATAGCCCGATGTAACGCCCTTGGCGAACGGCATGAAATCAGGAGTTATTGAAAAGTAGTCTGAGCCGAACCATTCACCCAGTCGGCCAAACCCTGTTATCACTTCGTCGGCAATCAAGAGGATGCCGTATTCATCACAGATTCGTTGGACTTCCGGCCAGTACGTATCCGGCGGCACAATAACGCCACCGGCACCCTGAATCGGTTCTCCGATAAACGCGGCGATCTTGTCTGCTCCGAGTTCCTTGATTTTCGCCTCGATGGAGCGAGCCGCTACAATGCCGAATTCATCTGGTGACAAGGCCTGGTCACTGCCAAACCAGTAGGGCTGATCGACATGCACAATCCCGGGAATCGGCAGCCCGCTCTGTTTGTGCATGGCCTTCATACCGCCCAGGCTGGCCGCCGCCACGGTTGAGCCGTGATACGCATTATCGCGACTGATTATCGTATGCCGTTCCGGTTGCCCCATCAGATCCCAGTAGGTTCGTACCATGCGTACGATGGTGTCGTTTGACTCGGAACCGGAACCGGCAAAGAACACTCTGTTGAACTGCGGCTGGCTAACTTCTTTCAACAATGAAGAAAGTTCGATGACAGGAGGGTGCGCACACTGGAAGAAATTATTGTAGTACGGCAATTCCTGCATCTGTGCAGATGCGGCCGTGATCAACTCCTGCCTCCCGTAGCCCGCATTCACACACCACAGACCCGACATACCATCCAGAATCCTGTTGCCGTCTGCATCGAAAATATAGACGCCATCCGCACGCGTGATGATCCGCGAGCGTTGCTCGTGCAGCTCTTTGTGATTGGTAAACGGGTGCAGGTGGTGGTTCTTGTCGAGTTCCTGCCAGTCTTCCCGTGAGCGTTTCTCTATTGCGGCCATAACAACCTCATTAAACATTGAACATTAGGATTTCACGTTCGTACGGCGTGATGACTTCTTGAAATTCACGATATTCGGCGTCTTTTAGGTCCGTATACAGCGTCACGAATTCATCGCCGAGCATACTTCGCATTGCTGCACTATCTCGCATAGCATCGATCGCCGGGTAAATATGTCGGTGCAAGTCGATTTCGCCGCCATAGGCACTACCTTCCGTTTCTGCGCTTGGCTTCAGCCCCTCCACCATACCGAGATAACCGCACGCCAAAGTAGCCGCGATCGCCAGGTAGGGATTCACGTCAGACCCGGCCAACCGGTTTTCAACCCGCCGAGCTTCTGGTGGTGAGTCCGGGACCCGCAGGCCAACAGTGCGGTTATCTATCGCCCACGCCAGATTAACGGGAGAACACTGCGGGTTGATGAAGCGTCGGTAGGAATTGACGTAGGGCGCGAAAGTCAGCATGACATCGGGCATGTAGCGCTGCAGTCCGCCAAGATAGCCGTGGAACAGATCGCTCGCCTGTCCGTCGTCTTGCGAAAATATGTTGTCGCCCTTCTTGTCGAGAACACTCTGGTGAATGTGCAATGAACTGCCGGCCTCCCCGGAATACGGTTTGGCGAGAAATGTCGCATGAATTTCATGAAGAATGGCGGCCTCACGAAGTGTGCGCTTGAAGAGGAACACCTGGTCGGCAAGATCAAGTGCGTTGCCATGTTTGAAGTTGATCTCCAGCTGCGCAGGACCCATCTCCTGGGACAGCGTGTCAACCCGAATCCCCTGAGCTTCGCAATATTTATAGACGTCGAAAATAAACGGCTCAAAGTCGTTCATCGTGTCAATGCTGAAGGGCTGCCGAACATTCTCGGTCCGCCCAAGGCGGCCCTCCGGTGGCTTCGGGTCCGCTTGTGGGTCCGAGTGCGGACTCAACAGGTAAAATTCGACTTCCGGTGCAACTACGGGTATCCAGCCGCGTGCCTCGAATTTCGCGAGAACGTTTCGTAACACGGAGCGCGGAGATTTCGCGACCTGAGTGCCATCACGGTGGTAGCAGTCAAAAAATACCGAGGCAGCAGGGTCAGACAACCACGGTACCGGGCGAAGTGTTGTTGGGTCGGGTACCAGCAACATGTCACGATCCTCGACGTTGTTCACATCGTCGATGTAGTCGCCCGAAATGGTTTGCGAGAAGATTGACTCTGGCATTTTGACCTGACTAGTCCCGAACTTGTCGGCCGGGATCACCTTGCCACGTGCGGAACCGGCCATGTCCGGAACGAACGCTTCAACATCTTCGATTTTGCGTTCCTGTAACCAAGCCTGAAAGACATCGTCTTTACTCACAATGCACCTGTCGTTCTGCTGAGCGTGATCTGCACGCGTCACCAAATGCCTTGAATATTTTCATCGAAAATTCATTTTCAGTTACTCGCCATTCAGGATGCCACTGCACGGACAGATTGAAACCGGGCGCTGTATCGACGGTGAATGCTTCGATCAAGCCGTCATCGGCAACGGCCTCGACGGTTACGCCATCCGCGAGCTTCGCAATTCCCTGCGCATGCAATGAATTCACCAGGATCGAGTCCACGCCTGCCAACTGACGTAACAACCCACCTTCCATCATTGACACCGAATGCGACGGCCCGTACTGCACGTCCAGCGGATCCGATTTGTTCTCAAGATGACTGTGATAGCCCTGAACGTCGTCCAGGTTTTGATGCAATGTGCCGCCCAGAGCAACGTTTAACTCCTGGTGCCCCCGACAAACGGCGAGTAACGGAACGCCCCTTGCAAGCGCTCGCAATGCAAGCGGTAGCGTCATCGCATCGCGGTGTGGATCGTGGAAACCACTATCCCCTGCCGGTTCCGCGCCGTAATAATGTGGCTCGATATTGGAGTAGCTGCCGGTCAGAGCAATGCCATCAATGCGATCAAGGATTTCATCGACACTGATGTCCTCCGCCATGGACGGCACGATAATGGGCAATCCGTTTGCGCCGTCAATGATCGCACGCAGGTATTTTTCGCCAGTAGTGTGTGACGGGTGAGGGTCCAGAATACGCCGGTCAGATGGGACAGCAATGGTGGGTCTGGCGGGCACTTGCATTCACCTAATCACGTCTGCGCCTCGGCGCGCCGTCCGAATGTTTTTAGAATTGCGTACAGAACCGAGACGCCGACTAACAATGATATCCAGGGCGGCACTCCATACCCCCCGGGTATGGTTCCAATCAGAAGACTCGCCGCTCCTACCAACAGCGCATATGGAAGCTGCGTGCGAACGTGCTCGATGTGATTGCAACCACTGGCAATGGAAGACAACACGGTCGTGTCTGAAATCGGCGAGCAATGATCACCCCACACTGCGCCGGCAAGAACGCATGCGATCGCCGAATACATAATGTGCATACCGCTCGGATCCGCTACCCCATGCACGGTCATGACAGCCCAGGAGAGCGGAATGATTAATGGCATCAGTATCGCCATGGTGCCCCAGCTTGTACCCGTCGTAAAAGCTGTGATTGCCGCAAGAATGAATGCGATCGCCGGTATCAGCGCTACGGGCAGTGAATCAGCGAGCAAGGTTACGAGATACGATGCCGTATGCAACGCAGCGGTAACGTCCGACAGTGACCACGCCAGTACCAGAATGATCATGCCGAACAAAGTGGCTCGGAGGCCCCCATACCAGGCATCGATCGTTTCGTGAACCGACAGTATTCCCTGGCCAATGGTCAGTGTTGCAGCGGCAAGAACGCCCATAAATGATGAATACATCATCGCCTTGTACGGCTCAGTGGTCTCCAGAATTCGCGTCAACGTGTCACCTTCGCCCAGCGCGACAAGACTCGCTCCCAACGCAACGATTAATACGATGATGGGAATAAACGCATTAAATGCGCGCAGGGGAATATTGTCTTTCGGTGACAATTCTTCACCTTCGAGCGCGGGTAATGCCTCTGCCATTTCCGGTTTTACCTTGCCACCCCTGGCCCTGACTTCTGCTTTATACATCGGACCAAAATCAAGACCGGAAGATGCAACGATCAGCACAAATGCTATCGCCAGAATCGGATAAAAACTGTATGGAATTGACTGGATAAACACGGAGTACGCCTGAAAATCGGCGAGCTCGGGGATTGTCCCCAGCGCCTGATCAATGAGGCCAATCTGATAGCCAATCCATGTAGTAATGAGGGCGATACACGCGACGGGAGCTGCGGTCGAATCGACGATGTAGGCGAGTTTTTCACGTGATATCTTCAGATGGTCCGTCAATGACCTGGCGGTATTCCCGACCACCAGCGTATTACTGTAGTCATCGAAAAAGATCATCATGCCCATCAGCCAGACAGCCACTTGTCCACCGATCGCGGTCTTCGCCCGACTCACAATGGCAAGAACGATACTGGCCATGCCACCATTGCGAGTAATGATTCCCACCATGCCGCCAATCATCATCGTGAACAGGACAATGGATGCACGATCTGAATCCGCCAGCGCGCCTCTGACAAAGACCTGAAAAGTATCCAGCAGGCCAAGTCCTGCGCCCTTCGCACTAAATGATTGCAAGGCGGTTGCACCCAGCCACAAGCCGAGCAACAGGGCTGGAATTACGTTGCGCAAAGTCAGGGCAATCGCGATTGCCATTACTGCCGGCAGAATCGAAACCCAACCCGGTATTACACGCACGGAGACCTTTGCTGATGCTCCGCCAGCAGTTGCCGTGACGGTGGTTTCACCTGCCGCAGCAATTGCCACATCGGTGAATTCAGCCTGTCCGTTGTCGTCCGCAATGGCACTGAAGGATTTGCCACCAACTGCAATACTAACGAAGTCACCCGGAGTCGCATCGCTGACCGTATAGGTCATCGAAACGCCGCTTAATGCAACTGCCGGGGTTTCGACTTCGATGGCGTGAGCTGAAAATGAAAAGACCGCCGCGAGAACAGCTGCAGCGGACGCGATGACAGGTAACTTCCCTGGGACCAGCTTGCGAGTATTGATGTTGTTATTCCTGCGCTGATTATCGAATCGCATCTTATCACGGAGCAATCAGTATCGCGGCTGCAGGTGCGTCGCGACTGTGCATAGTGTCGCGCCGAGCTGTGCGCGGCGACTCTCTGACATGCGCTGACTGGGCCCACAGATTGACAAGGCTCCCAGCACTTCGCCCGTGCCGCCCCGGACAATCGCGCCGACGCCGGAAAAGCCCTCCTCCAGCTCATCCACCGTTTCGGCGAAACCGCGCCGACGAATATTACTCAATTGCCGCTCGAGTTCATCCCGTTGGGTGATGGTTCTCGCTGTCAATGGTTGCAGCCGTTCGGCCAACCGATCGGAACCGTGCTTCTCGAACGCAATGAATGCCTTCCCGGTTGACGTGGCATGGATGGGCCAGCGTGTACCGACGTTGCCAGACGCACCCACGAAGTGCTTGCCGCTGACTTCGTCCAGAATCAGCATGGTGTCATCAATAGGTACTTCCAGAGTCGCCGTTTCGCCAGTGTCCTCCGCAAGCCGTTTCAAGAGCGGCCGTGCGCGCAAGCGAAGGTCATTGCTCGACAGCGCCAGGACGCCGAGTGCCATCATGCCCGGGCCCAAACGATAAGCACCGCCGCTGGGATTGCGGTCCAGCAGCTCTTCACTCAGCAGCGCCTGCAACAGGCGATGCGTCGTTGTCTTGTTCAACCCGGAACCTGCACTGATCTGTGCAAGCTGAAGTTCTGGCGATTCAACTGTAAAGAGTTTCAGTAGCCGTATGGCCCGGAGCGCGGCCTGAGCTCCCTGCGGTGCTGCGTGGTCACGCATTATGATTCCATATTATGAATTTAGAGTTCATAATATAAATCATTCCAACCTGTTGCGGCAACCGCTAGAATCGTCGATTCTCTTGGTACTTCGAAAGAATGAGTACGAAAAATGGCGAAGCAGCATCCCCTTGTCACTGAGATCAAGGCAGTACAGAAAAAGCACGGCAAATTTGAATCACTGGAGCTGCTCATTCCGGATCTCAACGGAATCCTTAAGGGCAAGCGAGTCCGGCCGAATGAATTCGAGAAAAGCTGTAATGGTGGCTTCATCTTTTGTGCCGGAGCGACGCTGCTGACGACACTGGGAGAAACCGTTTCCGGAATCCCCTACGGCGAGGACGACGGTGATCCCGACCTCCCGGCCAAATTGATTCCGGGTTCGATCGCACCGGTACCGTGGGCTCGGAAACCGCTGGGGCAGGCACTGTTTCGGGTACTGACAGAAGATGGCTCAAATTTCTTCGCCGACCCTCGCGCGGTTCTCGAGAACACCTTGCGCCCTCTTAAGAAAATGGGCCTCACTCCGGTCGTCGCGACCGAACTCGAGTTCTACCTACTCGATGGCAAGTCGAAGAATGTACAAATCGGCGCACCGCTAATTCCGGGAAGTGAACGCATTCAGCCTGGAACGCAGGTCTATCATCCCGATGACTTGTTCGAGGTCGAGGGTTTTCTGGATGACGTTTACGACTGGTGCGAGGCCCAGAATGTGCCCGCCGAAGCTGCGATTTCCGAATACTCGCCGGGCCAGTTTGAGATCAATCTGCACCATGTCGACGATGCGGTGCTGGCTTGCGATCATGCCGTACTCCTCAAACGTATCATCAAAGCCGCAGCGCGAAAACACGGACTCATCGCCTGTTTTATGGCCAAGCCGTTTGAAGAGGATGCGGGATGTGGGCTCCACATTCACATGAGCATCGTCGACAAGAATGGCAAAAACTATTTTTCAGCGGGAAAAGACAATTTGGCAACGCCACCGTTTTCGGCACGCCTGCGACATGCGGTCGGCGGGTTGCTGAAGCTAATGCCGGAGGCAACATTGATCGGCGCGCCAAATGCCAACTCCTACCGCCGCCTGAGGCCTGACATGTTTGCGCCGGTTGAGCCCAACTGGGGTGTTAATCACCGCGTCGTTTCGGTGCGGATTCCCGAGTCTGATGCGAACAACCTGCGCTTTGAACATCGCACATCGGGAGCCGATGCGAATCCGTATCTTGTTATGGCTGGCGTTGCAGCCGGAGTGCATCACGGCTTGAAGAACAAGATTGATCCCGGCGTGATGGTCGAGCAAGGGGCGCACATTGTGCCAAAACTGAAAATTCCCAATCGCTGGGAGGCAGCAATTGACAAGTTTTCACGGAGCAAAGTGCTGCCGGAATACCTAGGCAAAGATTATTGCAAGTATTACGCAATGAATCGCCGGGCAGAGGCAGAAAAATTCCACAATGTGGTTAGCCAGCTCGACTTTGACTGGTATTTGCGTTCGGTCTAGAACTGTTCAGTCGTGCTCGGTGGCGCGAGCCAGATCGTTGTCGATCCAATGTCCGGCACGAAAATAGTGCCAGGCAGCCCAGGGCAAAATAATGACAGTCACAATCAACAAACTGTAGCGCATTGACTCTTCGCCAAATTGTGGCTCCAGCGAGTCGCTGAGAATACCTGTGATCCACGATCCGAGCGCAAGGCCAATAATGTTGATTATCAGAAGAACCAGCGCCGATGCCGTCGCGCGCATGTTCAGTGACACGAGACTCTGGGTTTGCGCCAGTACCGGCGCGAGGTACACGTTCATGGTGATTGCCGGGACAATGAACAACAGCAAGACGGTCGTCCATGAGTGAGCAAGGAACATCAGCGCCAATAGCAATGTGGAAACAAGTACCGTTATTGCTATGAACTGCAGCGCCCGTTTGTGGCCGCTTCGGCCCAGGTGGTCGGCAACGTACCCGCCGAGGAAGAATCCGCTACCGCCAGCAATACCCAGGATCAGTCCGAGCCAAAGACCGATTTCGGCAAAAGCAATGCCGAAGCTACGATCGATGAAACTCGGAAGAAAGATGACGACGGCGTAACCGACGAACGACGACAAACCGGCCGCAACGGCCATATGCCAGAACGATGGACGGTCCAAAAGGAATCGAATGACTTGCATCAGGCTGGACTGGTGAGCGCCGGCTTTGCGCCCCTCCGAGAAGCCACGTTGCGGCTCTACTAATGTGAAACGAACCAGTACCGCGAGAATCAATCCTGGCAGGCCGACGACAAAAAATGCCGCACGCCAACCTATGTTTTGGACAACCCAACCGCCACCGAGGTACGCCAGCATGATGCCCGCCGAAATACCGATTGTATAAAAACCCATCGCCGTCGAACGACTTTCCGGCGGGTAGTAATCTGCAATCATCGAGTGAGCTGGCGGACTACACCCAGCTTCACCAATACCAACACCAATACGAGCGAGAGTTAGATGAACGATAGTAGCTGCGATTCCTGATACGGCCGTCATTAGGCTCCAAATTGCCACAGCAGCAGCAATCAGATTGCGACGATTGCATTGATCTGCATACCTGGCAATCGGGACGCCGAGGATTGCGTAGAAAACTGCGAACGCTGTTCCTGCTAGAAAACCCAGGAACGCATCGCTGCTGCCGAACTCATCCCGGATTGACGGTAGCAAAATGGAGAGTATGGTCCGGTCGACAAAATTGAACATGTAGACGATGGCAAGAATGACCATCGCATAACGCCGTGCTGACCGGGACAAGTGCGGCGAATCTGCCGTCATTGAGTTGTTGCTGCATCCGGCGTTGCACTTCCCGCACCGGGTCGACGCGTGTCCGACGCGCCTTGGTAAAGCCCATTGGAGAAGCCGACACTCTGCGTACTACCGCTTGAGGATCTGGAGTTTTGCACGTCGTGTCCGCGCTGCTGCAGTAGCCTGATAGTATCCGGACTGAAACCGGGCTCCAGAGTCAATACATCGGGGAACCACTGGTGATGCATGCGCGGCGCGTTTGCCGCTTCGGCGAGATTCATGCCGTGATCGATTACATTGACGATCATTTGCAACACAACCGTAATGATCCGACTTCCGCCCGGGCTTCCGGTCGCAAACCACGGTTCGCCATCAGCGAATACCATCGTCGGCGTCATAGAGCTCAAAGGTCGCTTGCCGGCCGCAACCTCATTGGCATCACCACCGAGCATGCCGAATGCATTCATTACGCCGGGTTTTGCAGAGAAATCATCCATCTCGTTGTTAAGCAAGAACCCCGCGCCGGGAACGGCAATTCCGGAACCAAAGGAAAAATTCATTGTGTAGGTATTGGCAACGACATTGCCATCGCTATCCATAACCGAGAAATGTGTTGTGTCATCGCTCTCGTACATCGGCTCGACACCGGGTGCAACATCATTCGAGTTGCGCGCCTTATGCATATCGATCGACGCAGCAAGTTGCGCGCCGTAGTCTTTGCTCGTCAACCAGTCAGTGGGAACTTCGTAGTGATCCGGGTCGCCAAGGTGTTTCGATCGATCGGCGTAAGCAAGACGTGCCACTTCCGCTAAAAGGTGAACACTTTCGGCACTGCCGGCCCCCATGTCAGCAACGGGGAAATGCTCCAATATGTTCAGCATTTGCAGCACGTGCACACCACCTGAACTGGTTGGCGGCATAGTCACAACTTCAAAGCCACGGTAAGTACCCGTCAATGGCGTACGAATCGCTGGTTTGTACGCCGCCAGCGAAGCAAGGTCAACGAGACCACCGCCGCGCTGCATTTCCGCCGCAATCAATCGCGCAATCTTGCCTTTATAAAAGGCATCTGGCCCCTGTTCGGCTATGAGTTCAAGGGTATTGGCGAGATCGGTCTGCACAAACAATTCGCCAGCTTCGTAGGCGCTGCCGTTACTCTTATAGTAGTAGCCACAAGCTGCTTCATTGCGGCATAAGCGGCCCTTACGACTACTCAGAAATACTGCGAGATCGTAACTGACCACGATACCTTCCCGAGCCTGTTTGATGGCTGGCTGCAGCAACTTTTTCCACGGCAGTCGGCCGAACTTCTGGTGCGCCGTGTAAAAGCCGCTAACAGTCCCTGGCACCCCGGCCGCAAGATGACTGAATCGGGAGCGATTGGTGTCAACGTCGCCGTTCTCGTCGAGGTACATGTCCCGGGTCGCGGCTTGCGGCGCCATTTCCCGGTAGTCGATTGCGATGTTTTCATCGCTCGCTGCGTCATGGACCAACATGAATCCGCCACCACCAAGGTTGCCCGCACGCGGCAAGGTGACCACCAGTGAAAATCCCGTCGCGACGGCAGCATCGACGGCGCTGCCGCCTGCGGCCAGTATCTCTGCGCCCACCTCGGCGGATAGCGCGTTCTGCGCCGCGACCATACCCGACTTGCCGAGCAGCGGGTGTTGCAGATCGTCGTAACGAATTACGGCACTGCTATCGAGCTGTGCATAAGTGCTGTATGAAAACCCGAAAAGTAGTATGAGAACCGGCAGAATTCGTTGCATCAGCATCTCTACCCTAGGGCAATACAGCCTTGAAAATAAAGAAGAACACAATTGCCAGGAATGCGCCTGCCGGGATAGTGACAACCCAGGAGACCAGGATTCGTGCTACGACTCTTAGATCAATAGCATCAATTCCGCGGGCCATTCCTACTCCAAGTACCGCACCCACCAGCGTGTGCGTCGTCGAGATCGGCATACCCGTACCCGACGCAATAACGATCGTCGTGGCGGCAGCAAGCTCTGCCGCAAAACCACGACTTGGTGTTAGTTGTGTAATCTTCTTGCCGACAGTCGCGATGACATGACGCCCGTAGGTCGCCAGACCAACGACAATACCACCACCGCCAATAACCAGTACCCACCACGGCAATACCGACTTAGCCGCGATTGTGCCCGTGGTTGCGGTAGCAATTACCGCGGCCAACGGCCCGATCGCGTTAGCAACATCGTTCGATCCATGAGCAAACGCCATGCCGCAGGCCGTAATAACCATCAACACCGCGAACACTCTTTCCACTGTGTAGAAGTGGTCTTTTTTCTCAGACTTCGGGTCAGCCTCAATTCGGGAGATGAAAAACGCACCGACCACCGCGATACCTGCAGCGATGAAGATTGCCAGGAAGTAGCTATCCCGAATACTCATATGGAGGCCGACGTGTTTGAGCCCTTTGAGTATCGTCACCAAGGTGATCGTGAACGCGGCAAAAAAGATGTAAACAGGAACGTAGCGCTTCGCCTTGGACAGCGGGTCCTCCTGATGAAGTATGAGACGTTGCACACTCATGTAAATCAGATAGGCGATGAAGCCAGCGGTTACCGGCGACACTACCCAGCTCATTACGATCGTGCCGACCTTACCCCACTGCACGGCGTCCATGCCGATACCCGCGGCGGCAAATCCGACGATCGCGCCAACAATAGAGTGAGTCGTCGATACCGGCCAGCCATTGCGAGACGCGATCAGCAACCAGGTGCCGGCGGCCAGCAGCGCCGCCAACATGCCATAAACCAGTAACTCTTCCGAGCCCACCAGCAAGTCTGTATCGACGATGCCTTTACGGATGGTCGAGGTAACTTCACCACCAGCCAAAACGGCGCCAGTAAACTCAAATATTGCAGCGACCAAAATCGCCTGCTTGATCGTCAATGCTTTCGAACCAACCGACGTCGCCATCGCATTGGCAACATCGTTGGCACCGATGCCCCAGGCCATAAACAGTCCGAACGCCGCGGCGAGGCCGATATAGATGTATTGAGCTTCCATTACTTGCTCCCGGGGATCGCGGACGGTCCCCGATTAATTATTATTAGTGTGAGAGCAACAGTTCGAGTCGACGGCCGACACGCTCTGCCATATCCGCAATTTCGCCGGTTAGTTCGATCACCTGATACATGAACATGGCGTCAATCGGATCCAGCGTTTTTTCAATTTCAAAAAGGGCGGCTCGAACCGTAGCCTGTTTTTCGTCAGTATCGGTTTCGATCTGGTCGAGTTCTTCGATAAGACCTTCGACTAGTTGGACTTCGGCGCCACGAAATCCGGCAGTAAACAGTTCATTGAGTTCGCGAACACTCTTGCGGGCTTGCTTGGCAGCATCGACATTGCGATCGACGAACTCCAGAAACTGCGCCGCGATCTGACTCGGAATTTCCAGCCTGCGGCCTACGACCAGACCGGAAACATCCTTGGTGCGGTTGGCTATTTTGTCCTGCACCAAAAGCAACTCAAGCAAGTCCTCGCGAGGAACCGGCATGAACAGACTCTTCGGCAATTGCAGTCGAATCTTCTTTTTGAGATCGTCCGCTTCATGCTCGAGTTTCTCTATGGAGTCGCGCGCCAACAGTGCCTTATCCCAGTTGCCTTTATTTGCTGCCGCGAAAAAAGGATGCAATTGCTTGGCACACCGGTAGGCAATGCCGATGTGTTTTTCCAGCGGTCTTACCGGCGACGAGCCGAAGATGTTTGCCAGCATATTGGCCATTCGATACTTCCCTCTGGGCATCGATTTCGGAGCCGCAATGCTAACACAGGGGTCGCCCCGATTTGTCAATTTCCGGGCATGTTAAACTGCGCGCCCAGAACCCCGGACAGGAAAAAATCACGCCATGGCCAAATGGTTAATGAAGTCGGAACCCGACGTTTACAGTATCGATCACATGAAAGCTGACGGTCGCGAAATGTGGGACAGTATTCGCAACTATCAGGCCCGCAACATGATGCGGGACGACATGGAAATCGGTGACGAGATTTTCTTTTATCACTCGAATTGTAAGGAGCCGGGTATTGTCGGAATCACCCGGGTTGCGAGTGAGCCGTATCCGGACCCAATACAGTTTGATGAGACATCGCGGTATTTCGACCCCAAGAGCACGAAAGAAGACCCACGCTGGATTCTCGTCGACGTAGAATTCGTCAGAAAACTCTCACGCAACATTACCCTGGCCGAAATCAAAGCAGAAAAGAGTCTTGAAGACATGATTTTGACGCGCAAGGGAAATCGGCTGTCTATCATGCCAGTGGAGACGAAGCACTGGAATACGATTCTGAGCCTCGAGTGAAACTCTGGGCCGGGGGAATACTCGTACTGGGAGTTGCTGTTGGTGGAATCCTGGCAGCAACCACACCATCACGTCTCGATCACATTCCGCTGATAAGACAAAACCCGGACTTGCACGCATTGATATCCGAACAAGCAGCGCAGCTGATCCCGGGCACGGGGAAGCTTCTTTCCTGGCATGACGGCGAGCAACAAACCGAATGGTCTGTTGTGGCGCTGCATGGATTTTCCGCATCGCGTCAGGAAAGCGCGCCACTGGCCGAGTTAGTAGCTACTAATCTCGGTGCTAATCTGTTTGAAACTCGATTCAGAGGACATGGCCTGAAGAAAGATGCGCTGGCGAACGTCATCGCAGAAGAGTGGCTCGACGATGTCGCCGACGCATTGGCTGTGGGTCGACTAATCGGTCGAAAAACTGTCGTGATTGCGGTGTCGAATGGCGCCGCTTTGGCCCTGTCAATGCTCGGTGACCCCAATATGCAGTCTGTCGACGCTCTGATCCTGCTGTCACCGAATTTTGAACCGGCTAATCCGAAGGCCATGTGGATCACACGCCCCGGCGGGCCACTATTCTTAAGGCTGATTTCCGGCGCAACGCGTTCATGGGAGCCCTATAACGCACTGCAGGAAAGGTACTGGACGACAAGCTATCCGACAGCCACGCTGGTGCAGGTTATGCGCGTCGTTGACCGCGCAAGAAACAGGATAGAAGCCGCAACAGCACCGCGCATCCAGGTGTTTTACTCACCCGATGACAAGGTCATATCGGTACCTGCGCTGCAGACCGCCTTCGCGACAATTCGGTCTTCGCATAAGGAGATCGTTCCGGTACTCGAGGTCGGTTCACCGAGCGCACACATAATCGCAGGCGACATTATTTCTCCGCAGAATACTATTCCTATCGCGGAGAAGATTGCTGCTTTTATATTGCGCCCAACGCCCTGAGCTGAGCCAGTATCGGCGCTGCTCCGCCAAGCGCCAGCATGATCACCAGGTCTCCGGGCTGCGCCCATGCCAGTGCCGCCGAAAATGACTCCATCTCTTCTTCCCAATGGCCTACTTGAGATGCGTCAGCACCGGCGGCTAGCAGTTCACTCTTGATCAACTCGAAGACATCGCCATGCTCGCGGCCACGGTGGTAATCGGCCAGTTCCGAAATCATGACCTGGTCAAGCCCGATCGCCCAGGCGTCTCGCGTCATCTCGCGAATAAGAGTGTCGGGACGATCACCCGCCTGGCCGAAGCAAAGGACGCGACGTTTCGCCGGAATAGCGACTGCCATATCGAACAGCGCGCGCATCGCGGCAGGATTGTGTGCGAAATCAATCAATACTTTCTTGCCGTCAACTTCATGAATATTACAGCGACCCGGATTCTCATCTTGCTCCATGGTCTTCAAGCCGTCGCGAATAGCATCAATTGAAAAACCGAGACAGTGGGTCAACGCTGCGGCGGCCAGTGAATTCGCAACGTTGTGGCGAGCAGCACCGCCCATCGAAATTGGGATTTCATTGCTGTGGCAGATGAGCTCACGCTCCCCCGCTTCGATCTTGAGTAACTCGTCGCCATCGTAAAGAAAGCAAAGGTCACCGTCCCGACTGGCTGCGGCAATGAGTTCGTTATCGGGATCGAGACTAAACCAGACGATGGCGCCGTCGAATTCCTCTGCTTTCACCCGCAGCAAAGCGTCGTCCGCATTCAGGATAAGCCGGCCCGTTTCCAGTACCGCGCGACTAATAATCCACTTGATATCCAGCAGCTCTGCGAGATTTTGGGAACCGAAGTCGCCAAGGTGATCCTCGGCAATATTGGTGATCAGAGCTGCATCCGCCCGGTCGACGCCAAGTCCGCGACGAAGCAGACCACCGCGAGCCGATTCCAGGATCGCGACATCCACTTCCTGCTCTCGCAATACCGCTCGTGCGCCGCCCGGTCCTGACCAGTCACCCCGGTCGATGACGCGTTCATTAACGGCGATCCAATCTGTCGAACTCAGGCCAACGTTCTTTCCGGCCGCGCGCGCGATGTGCGTCGCCAGACGAACAGTCGTTGTTTTGCCGTTGGTGCCCGTTACGAGGCCAATCGGCACATCGTGATGCTGGTCCCACTGCAACTCATCAGGGATCTCGCGTACCGCCCAGGTATTGGAACCGCTGCCAAGGCCGACTGAAACCTCGTCGTCATCCCATAGCAGCGTTTTGCCATGGCTTGCGGCGTCTTCTATCAACTTCATCAAAGGCGGATTAGCCTCTTCCGCGATTGAATTTCGAATCGTATCCACTGTTTCCTGAAACTCAGAATACTCAACACCTTCGCCTAGTTCGTGTGCACTAGCGGCCCATGCCCACTCGTTGATTTCGGATGCTGCGTATAAAGCATCGATGGGCGCCGAAAACGCCAGGCTCACTCCGCCCAGCAGTTTTCTTGATGAGAATACCGCCTCGCTCCAGCCCAGCTCAGCGAGTATGCGCTCAACGTTCGCCTGCCAGATCGGGATCAACCGATCTGCTTCTTCGGCGGAACAGGCAACATCCAATATCGCCCCCGGCCCATCGAAAATCAGGCTGGGCCCTGTCAGTCTGCGAGCGTCAAGAAACTCCACGGTGCCGGACTAGTCGCCTTCGTCGCGTGCAATACGCACGCCGCGTTCGTCGCTGATAATCTCGAGGTCGCTGTCTATCTGGAAGCCACCAATATCGGGCAGATCCATCGCCGCCACTGTCTTCTTACCCGCGTCTTCAGTGAGCGCACCGGAATTAAAATAGATGATTTGTTTCCAGGTGCGCTTGGTGTTATCGCCCAGAACCAAAATCAGATCTCCGGATTCGGCCATTTCGAGTGCGTGGCGGGTCGCTTCCTGCTCATCCGGTATGACTTCAATCTGATCGGCTGAAATCCCCTCTTCGAGCAACTTATTTTTTAGCATTACGGCAACTTCGTCCTCACCGCGACCACGACGACTATCGTCACAACGGCAGATGAAGTGGTCGAAATGGCCCGCGGCAATCTCGGCGATCTCGCGAATGTCTTCGTCACGGCGATCACCGGGTGCAGACAGGACCACGATCTTGCGCCCCTCTACATCGAAGCGATCAACCAAACCACACATGGCATTAACAGCGGCGGGATTGTGAGCGTAATCGAGAATAACGCGGAACGGATGCTCGTCATAAATATTGGTTCGGCCAGGTGCCTGGAAGAACGATGAATCAAACGTACGCAGGCCATGGCGAATGTCTTCGAGTCCAATGTCCATGTTGTAGGCCAGCGCGGCCGCGAACATGGCATTTTGCACGTTGTGTAGCGCACGACCTTCAATAGTCGCCGGAATCAGGTGCGTCCAAACCAGCGGCGTATGCGTTTCGTTATCATAGATCGAAATCATGTGCCCGTTCATGCCCTGCTCAAGGACGAACGCCTGACCGCCCGCCTGTATGTGCTGCTTTACGAGAGGGTGGGCCGGGTTCATCGTCACATAGCTGAGTTTTTCAGCGTCGGTGTAGTCAGCCATCTGCAAACAGAGCGTATCGTCCGCATTGAGGACCGCCGCATCGGTTGCGATCTCGACAGGCACACGCTTAACCTCCGCCAACTGCTCCAGTGTATCGATGCCACGCAAACCGAGATGATCGGCTGTCACATTCAAGCAGGCTGCTACGTTGCAGGACTGGAACCCCAGCCCACTGCGCAACATTCCGCCGCGCGCCGTTTCCATAACAGCAGCATCTACAGACGGATCGCGCAGTATCATATGCGCCGATACAGGTCCCGTCATGTCACCCGGCACACTCAGATTGCCATCAATATAAACGCCGTCGGTCGATGTCAGCCCGACCGTACGGCCCGACATTTTCAGGATGTGCGCCAGCATGCGTGACGTTGTCGTTTTTCCGTTTGTCCCTGTAACCGCTGCGATCGGAATGCGGCTCGGTGACTCGGGCGGAAACAGCATGTCGATCACCGGGCCGGCAACATCGCGGGGAGTACCTTCACTGGGTGCCACGTGCATACGAAATCCCGGGCCCGCATTAACCTCGCAGATACCACCACCCGCATCGCGATACGACTCCGTAATGTCGCGGGTCAGAAAATCGACTCCGCCGATATCGAGACCGATCGCCTTGATTGCACGGATCGCCATTTCCCGATTGTCCGGGTGCATGATGTCAGTGACATCAATTGCCGTACCGCCAGTGGAAAGGTTTGCTGTCGAACGCAGGAACACCACCTCATCTTCCGGCGGCACTGTTTTCCGGTCATAGCCCAGCTTTTCCAGCAGACGCTCCGCCTGATGGTCAAACTCGAGTCGCGTCAGAACTTTTTCATGTCCAACGCCACGTCTCGGGTCTTCATTAACGGTATCAACGAGCTGCTCGATGGTGTGCTTGCCATCACCAACGACGTGACCCGGAACGCGCTTTGCAGCGGCAACCAGTTCGCCATCAACTATAAGAATACGGTGATCGTATCCGTCGATGTAGCTCTCAACGATTATCGTCCGGCCGTGCTCGTTCGCTTTTTCGAAGCCTGTTTCAACTTCTTCATCGGTACGCAGATTGATAGCAACACCACGACCGTGATTGCCATCCAGTGGCTTCGTAACGACGGGGAAACCGATGCGCTTCGCCGCACGTACCGCGTCGCGCTTTGAACGCGCCATAATCTGCTTCGGAACAGGCAGTCCCAGATCCCTGAGAATGCTATTGGTTTCTTCTTTGTCGCTGGCAAGTTCGACGGCGATATTGCTGGTGCGTCCGGTCGTAGTAGCCTGAATACGCTGCTGGTAGCGGCCATGGCCGAACTGAACAAGACTGTAGCGATTCAGGCGTAGCCACGGGATATCGCGGTCTTCAGCCGCATTCACGAGTGATGCCGTGCTCGGCCCAAACTCCCGGCGCTGCGCGTAACGAATAAATCGGTCGCGTACATCAGCGAATTCCCAATCGTCGCCGGGCGCATCGTCGCCTGCGATCTCCGCGGGTAGCAAACTATGTATGAGTTTTAGCGCGAGATCCGACGCTTCACGACCAACGGCGGCATCCTTGTACTGGAACACCATGTTGTAATGACCCGGCTGGCCATCGATCGAACGCGTGCGACCAAAGGTGACATTTGAACCCGCAACATTTTGCAGTTCTATCGCTACGTGCTCCATGACATGGCCCAACCAGGTACCTTCATCCTCACGCAAACGGCGCACGAATCCGCCCGGCTCGCTGTACGAACAACCGTGCTCATGCAATCCGGGCAAAACCTCAAGCAGCGGGCCGATGAAGTCCTCGCCGAGACGACCTGTCGGCCACTCTTCGAGTACGCCAAGATCCAGTACGTGACGAATAACCGGAAAACGAGCGAATGTGCTCGGCCCGACAAAGACATTGGTACTTACGATTTTCATTGTTGAAACCTGTTGTTATGTTCTTTTAGTTGTCACAGGGAAGCATGCGCTTCGCGTGTCGCAATATCAAAGCGGCCGCCGGCGACCAGGATATGCAGCGTTACGTCGATCAAACTGACCGGGTCACCACGACCCGCTTTATCCATGGAAGAATAACTGAGGTGGGTGGGATCAATCACGGTAATCCCGCCGCTGCCAACGACCTCAAGAGAATCACCGGCTCGAATAAACGCCGCTGTATCCTCGTCCAGCCCGACACCAATGGCGAAGGGATTGTAGGCCAGCGCCGTCAACAACCGGCCCAAACGATCACGCTCACGAAAATGCTGGTCGATGATAAAAGCGTTGGTCAACCCCAGGCCGGGAGCCATTGTTACCATGTCCGGGCTTGGCGTACTGCCTTCAGAGCCACCGGCAATCATATGCTCTGGCATAAAAGCGGCCCCCGCCGACGTTCCCGCCACATGCATGCCTTCCGCATTGCGGCGGCGGATCAACTGCGCAACCCTGGTGCCGCCCAAGGTCGTGGAAAGCCGTAACTGATTGCCGCCGGTCATGAAAACGCCATCGCACTTCTCGATGTAATCGACATCTTCACCGGTCTGGCAATCTTCACGAGTAATAAACGGCAGTACTTTGGCGTGCTTTACACCGATCTTACGGAACAGCTTTTCGTAATTACGACCGGTGTCTTCCAGCTCTGACGCTGTCGGAATGATACCGATTCGAGCTTCCAGTCCACCGCAAATCTCGATAAAACGATTCAGGATATCCGGGCTATTCAATTTTTCTTCAGCGCCGCCAATGGGGATTATGTAGCCACGACTGGCTCCGGAAACATCATTTGCAGGACACATGTATTGGGACTCCGCTCGAGATGAGCAATGGGATGGACAACGGGGCACGAAAAAGGCTGTGTATTTTACACAAGAATTCAGCATTTCCAGCGCTTAATGCGGCAAAATAGCCGCGAATTTCGCTTCAGGACCTCTTTGTGACAGACCCCACGCTACCGCTAGGCCAAAAATCCGACTATCCGAACAAATACCAACCAGATGTGCTGTTTGCCATTCTGCGCGGCGACGACCGCGATCGTGAGCTGCCGTTTGGTGGCGTTGATATCTGGAACGCCTGGGATTTGACCTGGCTCGGCCCCGGGGACTTGCCCGTTGTCGCGACCGCACAAATTTCGGTTCCGGCGACTTCACCAAATCTGATCGAGTCCAAATCTCTGAAGCTATACCTGAGCTCGTTCGCCATGAGCCATTTTGAGAGCCCGGCAGCGGTCGCCGAATTAATCGCGACCGATATTGGCAAGAGCGCCGGTCAGCAAGTCAGTGTGCAAGTCCAGCCCGTCGCCGAAACAGCCACCAATGCCGTATCCGTGCTGCCAGGAATCTGTCTGGACTCACTAGCAGTAAGCTGCAGCAGCTGGGACGTGGACTCTAATCTCCTGAGCGCGAACCCCGACAAGATCGTTAAAGAAGCATTACACAGCCACTTACTGCGCAGCCTCTGTCCCGTGACGGGACAGCCCGATATCGGAAGCGTTGCCATTCACTATCAGGGACCGAAAATTGATCACGCTTCGCTGCTGCAATACATCGTGTCATTCCGCGAGCACGACGGGTTTCACGAGGCTTGCGTAGAACGCATGTTTGTCGATCTCCTGGCGCGCTGCAAGGTGGAGAAGCTGAGTATTTACGCTCGCTACCAGCGTCGTGGTGGCATCGATATCAATCCTTTTCGCAGCAATTTCGAGGATTCACCTCAGGATCTACGCCTTTGGCGGCAGTGATCGAGCTGCGCACAACCGGGTTCACAATTTCCGTACAAAAACCTTGCTGACTCTTCGGTCATTAACTATACTTACTGACCTATGAGTCAGTAAGTGCCTCGAAATGCCAAAACCACGCTATCAGCGACGCAAGGAAGATCGTCCACAAGAGATTACTGAAGCCGCGCTCGAGGCCTTTACGGAGAAGGGCTACGCAGCAACGCGTGTCGAAGAGGTCGCGAAGCGGGCCGGTGTCAGCAAAGGGCTTTTGTATCTTTACTTCAAGACCAAGGAAGAGCTCTTCAAGGCAGTCGTAAAGAGCGTTGTCATTCGGCGCATCGATCAGCTGATCGAAACCATCCAATCGACCGAACTGTCATCCGAAGACTTCATCCGCGGTCCACTCCTGTCATTTATGAAGCAGGTACCGGGATCACCGGTAGCGATTGTTATTCGCCTGCTCATCGCTGAAGGCTCGCGGCATCCGGACCTCGTCGACTACTACTACGACAACGTCGTCGCGAAAGGGCTTGCCGCAATTAGCACCTTTGTCGAACGCGGTGTCGAGCGCGGTGAGTTCCGGCAAAGCGCGGTTTCCGAACTACCGCAATTATTCCTGGCACCCGTGATGCTCTCCGTCATCTGGGGAATTATTTTTAAGTCCAGGCCGCTCGACACCGACAAACTCATTGAAACTCAAATCGACATGTTGCTCACGAAAATCAAAGCGTGAGTGGAGCAATAGAATGAAACAACTACTCATAGCCCTTATCGCAGCAAGCGCATTAACGGCCTGTGGACCTTCCGATGGCGATCAGCGCGTCGTCGGTGAAATGGCATCCGAGCGCATCGAACTCACCGCTGAGTTCAATGAAACTATTCTCGAGATACTGGTAGCAGAAGGTGAATTAGTCACCGCTGGGCAGGTCTTGCTGCGACAGGACGATGAAAAGGCACGGGCGACACTGGCAGAGGCAAAGGCTCAATTTCTGCAGTCAAAAGCCCGCTTCGATGAGCTGTTGCGAGGCCCGCGCGGCGAACGAATCACGGCTGCCCGTGCGACTCTGGAAGGTGCAACTCAGGACTTCGAGTTTCGTCAAACCGAGCAGCAGCGCGTTCAGGACATTTATCAGCGCGGACTAACCTCGCCAGACACCCTGGACAAAGCCAACGCGGCCTATGATGCCGCGCAGGCAGCATTGAAACTTCGCCTCGCCCAACTTGAAGAATTACTCGCCGGAACAACGATAGAAGAACTTGCACAAGCCGAGCAGGCGGTCGAACAGGCTGCCGCGCGCCGCGACGGCGTACAAATCGACGTAAACAAGTACGCCGTCAAAGCGCCTGTCGATGGAGTTATCGACAGTCGCCTGTTCGAACTGGGAGAACGCCCGGGGGTCGGGCAGCCCGTGCTGGTGATGCTTGGCGGCGAACAAGCTTATGCACGCGTCTATGTTCCTGAACAGCTTCGCGTGCAAATAAGCGCTGGCGTAAAAGCGCAAATTTTCGTCGATGGCCTGGATACACCCATTGCCGGGCGAGTTCGCTGGGTTGCGAGCGAATCGACGTTCACGCCCTACTTTGCTCTGACGGAACGTGACCGGGGTCGCCTTAGTTTCGTTGCCAAAATTGACGTTACAGAAGCGCGCGAGCGCCTGCCCGACGGCGTACCCGTGGAAGTCGAGTTTGAGCTGAATTGATGATGTCTTCCGAATACGCGATCGAAGCCCGGGGACTAACCAAGCAATTTGGTGATCTGCGCGCAGTCAGCGACCTCGACCTCAAGGTTCCGCGCGGCCAGATTTATGGTTTCCTGGGGCCCAATGGTTCCGGCAAATCGACGACTATTCGCATGCTCTGCGGCTTGTTGACACCGACTGAAGGTACTGCTGACGTACTGGGCACGACAATTCCCGGCAAAGCCGACCTGCTAAAACCAAAGATCGGCTACATGACGCAGAAGTTCTCCCTTTTTGGAGACATGACGGTTGGCGAAAACCTGAAATTTATTGCCGAAATATATTCTGTCCCTGCACATGACAGAAAAAAGCGCATTGAGGAGCTACTTGAGAAATACGACCTCATTCCACAACGCGGGCAACTCGCCGGCACCATGAGTGGCGGACAAAAACAACGCCTCGCCCTCGCCTGTGCCGTGTTACACCGCCCCGATCTATTATTGCTCGATGAGCCGACCAGCGCGGTCGACCCGCAGAGTCGCCGGGATTTCTGGGCCAACCTCTTCCGCCTCGCAGAAAGAGGCACGACCATACTGGTGTCAACGCATTACATGGACGAAGCTGAGCGCTGCCATCGCCTTGCTATTCTCGACCATGGCGTCAAGGTTGCCGATGGAACACCGCAAGAGCTGCAGTTGGCAACCGGCATGCACATTGTCGAAGTCACCGCGGACAATCCCTACGCGGCCCAGGCCGCGATTGATGAGCAGCCGGAAATTGCGAGCGTTACACAGCTCGGAGTGAGGCTTCGCGTCCTTATTCCTGAACGTCACAGCAACCCGATTGAGATCGTCGAGAGGGCGCTCGCACGCAGAAGCGTCTCCGGCAACGCCCAATTGGCCGCGCCAACACTTGAAGACGTCTTCGTCGCGGTCACGATGAAAATCGAGGAAGACGGACGATGAAGTCGCTCTCGCGCCTCGGCGCCATCGTCAAGAAGGAAGTCGTACAACTCAGCCGGGACAAGCTCACGTTCGGCATGGTATTCGGCTTGCCGATCATGCAAATCCTGCTGTTCGGCTACGCCATCAATACCGATGTGCGAAATCTGAAAACAGCGGTCGCAAATCAGGCCGGCACGCATCTGTCACGGCAGTTTGTTTCTGAATTACGCGCATCGCAAGTGACCGATATCATTGCGACAGTGGCTACGCCGTCGGAGCTGGAAGTCCTGCTGCGCCGAGGAGAAATTTCGCTCGGTATATTTATCCCAAATGACTTTGACCGTCGCGTAGCGGATCAAAATCGGGCCGCTGTGCACATTTTCGTCGACGGCAGCGACCCGACGATATTGAGCGTCGCCAACCAATTGCGCGCCATGCCCATTCGATTTGACTCGGCACCCACGCGCGAACAGAAGCATGCACAGATCGAGGTGCGGCCCTATTTCAATCCCGAACGGCGCACGCCCGTTAACATAGTGCCAGGACTCATGGGTATTATTTTGATGATGACCATGATGCTCTTCACTGCTGTAGCTATCGTTCGTGAACGTGAGCGCGGCAACCTCGAGCTCTTGATAAACACACCTGTTACTTCCGCCGAACTCATGATCGGCAAGGTTGCGCCCTATGTCCTGATCGGACTACTTCAGTTGGCACTAATACTTGGTGTGGGACGACTGCTGTTCGATGTTCCGATTCGCGGCAGCGTAAGCGACCTGTATATTGCCGGCTCGGCATTCATCGCCGCAAACCTTTCCCTGGGATTGCTGATTTCAACGATGACGCACACCCAGTTTCAAGCTATGCAGGTGACGGTCTTCATATTGATGCCATCAATATTGTTGTCTGGGTTCATGTTTCCATTTGACGGCATGCCAATCGTCGCGCAATACATTGGAGAGGTGCTGCCGACGACGCACTTCATTCGCCTGACACGGGGTATCATGTTACGAGAGGCGCCAATCGGCGAACTGATGCCCGATTTCATCTACCTGGTTGCTTTTACCGCGGTCGCAATGAGCATTGCCGCAATGCGGTTTACGAAACGTCTCGATTAGGTAATCGATTTCGGCAAATCTGCGGATAAACATCCCGCTCTCGGCAGGGAGGCCGCGGGCCCAGATGATTGCAAGATGAACCAGTGGAGCCATGGTCGTTACCCTGACGGATCAAAAATATTCGCATATTGTCATTCTTTCTGGTCCAATCTATCGCCAATGACGCCACAAATGAAACAAAAACCGACTGTATTCATTGTCGACGACGACGCCGCCATCCGCTTTGCCATGCAGGCGCTGATGGAATCGGTCAATCTTGAACATGAAATTTACGGTTCGGCGGACGAATTTCTGGAAAAAGTCACCGACCAGCGCCCCGGGTGCCTCGTCCTTGATATCCGCATGCCAGGGCTAGGCGGCCTCGAATTGCAAGCAGAGCTTATCAAGCGCGAAAATACCTTGCCCATCATTTTCATCACGGGCCACGGCGACGTACCAATGGCGGTTGAAGCCATGCAAAAAGGTGCGGTCGACTTCATTCAGAAACCGTTCCGCGATCAGGAGCTCCTCGACAGAATACGAGAAGCGCTGGCAACTGACGAAGAACGCCGCGAAGCACAGCAACAGCACGCAGAAGTAGCGTTACGTCTGGAGCGCCTGACAAATCGCGAGCGCGAGGTGTTTGACCTGGTGGTGACCGGGAAACCCAACAAAGTGATAGCGTACGAACTCGGCGTCAGCCAGCGTACGGTCGAAATTCACCGCGCAAGAGTTATGGAAAAAATGCAGGCCAGGTCACTCGCTGACCTTGTCAAAATGCATATGACAGCGTAGTTGGGCGTCGCGCGCAGGGCGTGCTCCTACATACGACTATTGCGACGTTCATCAAATGTCGCGCATTCAATACACTCGTCCGCATAGGGATAAACTTTTAGTCGATCCGCCCCAATGGGCTCTCCGCACTCGGAGCAAGTACCATATCGGCCGGAATCGAGACGCGTAAGCGTTGAAGAGATCCGGGTGAGTTCGACACGCGCCTCATTGCCCAGCGCGTCCACCACTTCCGAATCCTCAAGCTCTTTTGCCATTTCTTTCGAGTCGGCGTTAAAGCCACGCTGCAGATTCGCTGAAATCCTCTCCAGGCGTGCTAACAGCTCCTGTTTCTTTGCTTGCAGCTCCACGCGTAGCTCGTCGTACGGCCCACCTGACATCCTGACATCCTCAGCAATATTACCTTGGTATTTTATAGCTGTCGGCAGCGCTAAGAATCAGTAAATCCACGTATCACTCGATAGGTAGAAACCGAGAGCCATTAGGCAACACGTCTTATGGAATGCTGTTAGTCGGCGCGTATCCTGAGAGTGAACAATTGATTCCGAACCAACACTTTGTCAGGTGTTAAAATGAACAAAATATCCAAGGTACTCACCGTTATTGATCCGACCAGTGCGGATCAACCGGGGCTTCGCCGCGCATCCTGGCTGGCAAAAAAGACGGGCGCAGAGTTGGAGCTGCTGGTCTGCTACTACAATGAATATCTGAGTGGCGATCGGTTGTTTGACTCTCCGTCTCTCGAAAAGGCACGTCTGGAGATCATCCAGAATCAGGAAAAGCATCTCGAAGTAATCGCTGAGCCGTTACGTGCAGAAGGCATAACGGTCAAAACGTCTGCAGTCTGGGACCACCCACTGCACGAAGGAATCGTTCGGCGCGCGGTGGCAACGAATGCCGACATTGTCATTAAAGACACGCATCACCATTCAGCGATCACGCGGGCGCTGCTAACCAACACAGACTGGAACCTGATCCGAACCTGCCCCACTCGACTGTGGCTGGTCAACCCCGCTGAGATTGTGGATCCACCGATTTTCGTCGCCGCTATCGACCCCATGAATCAACACGACAAGCCAGCAGCGCTGGACGACGAAATACTGCAGTTAAGCAAAATGCTGGCTGCCCGTGTTGACGGTGAAGTACACGCGTTTCATTCCTACGATCCACGCATTGCGGTAGCGACGGCCACTGCGAACGCCTATATCCCGGTATCCCTGCCTTTCGATGAGATCGAATTGCAGATGCATGAAGATCACCAGAAACGATTCAAGGAAATTACCGAATTTCATAAGATCGATGAAGACAAAGTGCATCTGGTCGCTGGGCTGACACATGAAGAGCTACCTGCGATCGCGGATAAGGTCAGTGCTGATGTCGTCGTCATGGGGGCTGTAGCAAGGAACCGCTGGAAGCGCTTGTTCATCGGCGCAACGGCGGAAAGAACGCTGGAACACTTGACTTGCGATCTCCTGATCGTGAAGCCGGACTGGTTCAAGACACCCGTCGATCTGGAACACTACGAAGCCGCCTGAGCCAGGCGCAGCCAATAAAAAAACGGGACCTCGCGAACGAGGCCCCGCAGTTACAGCCTTCTACTGCGCTCTAGTAGTTAGCTGTGAACATGATCCAGAACTTGTTGGTATCCACGTAGGACAAAGAGTCGGTGGAGAAGAACGCACCCTTGAACAGGAGCCCGTAGTTCTTCGAGATCTTTGTGCCTGCAGACACATCTAGCTCTGTGCCGTAATCAAAGCTGCCGGTTTCTGCGGAAAAGTCGTGATAGACACCTGTCAGGTTCCACTTGCCTGCTTTGAATTTGACCGTTGCAAAAAAGTCATCGATTCCGTTGCCGGGCGTTGACAAGAACATGTCGGCCCAGCCCTGGAATGCGTGCAAGGTCGCCAACGGCGTTCTGAATGACTGGAAATTGGCGCTGTCCGTGCCCAGTGACTCGAAGGCGAGCCCGAGAGACAAGCCGTTATCCATTGACCACAAGGCGCTCAGGTGCGAGTAGTCGGCATCGTAACTGGCCGGATTGTTACCCGCATCAGATTGCGTTGCCAACTCGGCCACCAATCCAATTTTCCCTTCTCCAACTATGACGTTACCGGCAAGACGAGCACCGAATGTCGAGGTAGAAGTCACCGCAGCATCTTGATTGTCGATGAGGTAGAAATAGGGCGTAACCGACCAGCTATCGTTGATCGTGACCTTCGCATTGAGTAAATGCGTATCGACATTCATCTTACCGGCCGCCGAAGTTTGACCAAAGATTCGCCGTACCTGACCAACGTACGCGTACGTCAGAGCAGTCTTCGAAATCGCTGAGGACGAAACAGCAAACGCGTCATACGTCTGCTCATTTTGCCGCCAGCCAACTCCGCCAACAAAGCGCTGGTTATCGAGCAAGACACGCTGCCGACCGATGCGGAGTTTCCAGTCGTCCGATACTGCATAGTCGAGATACAGCTGGTTAAGATCTGATC
The DNA here is from genome assembly GCA_021773055.1 of Woeseiaceae bacterium. GTDB lineage: Bacteria > Pseudomonadota > Gammaproteobacteria > Steroidobacterales > Woeseiaceae > UBA1847. The sequence continues at coordinate 33,586 of JAJFKV010000025.1, read as the reverse complement.
CTTTGGGATCCGCGACCGTCTGGTACACGCCATCTTTAGCCGGTGTAGTACCGCCACCTGCATTGAAGTCCCTTAATACGTGAAAGACATGGTCGTACTCCGCGAACGCGGACCAACCCTGCCATTTACCCGTCCGGTAGTTCAGACGTAGTCGAGCCGTGAGGGCATTCGCATCCTTGAGAGCATTGTCCTTATCCACTCCCTCGTAGCGAGCCCGTACATTGATTCCGGTCTTGCCAGAGGTGAGCGCGCTCGCCAGGTCATTGCCCTCATCAGCCACCGCAATGGTGGCTGACGAGAACAGCAGCAATGCTGCAGACCGGAGAACGATGCTATTGAGTTTCATACTCGTTTTCCTTTAGTCCCTTAGTAGATATCGTGCCAGGTGTTGTAGATGTTGAACTTGCCTGTCGGTGTAACGATTTCTGGTCCCTTGATGACGGCCTTGAGTTCACGCGTCTTGTCATCGACAACAACAATCGCAGACTCCTGCTCCTTGCCGCTCCAGACGGAGAACCAAACCTCATCGCCCGCTTTGTTGTACTCAGGCTGTACGACGCGTTTCGGTCCTTCGCCGAGATCCGCCCATTCACCGATTGGCAATGTTACGAAACCCGCATCCAGGTCATTGATGTCAAATACAGCAATGGACTGGCTGAAGGCCTCATCCGGGTTAAGTGGTGCGTCAACCCATAAGTTCGTCGAACTGGGGTGCGATTTTACGAACAGCGATCCACCGCCCATGCCGTCGACAACCCGAACGTTTTTCCAGGCATGATCTGGATTGCCTTCAGGGTCCGTACCCAGGAAAGACAGATTCGCATTGCCCAGAGCACTGGTTACCCATACTGGTCCAAATTCCGGATCAATAATATTTGCGCCGCGACCCGGGTGTGGGGTCTTGGTGACATCAATGAGTGCAACCAGCTTGCGCTCTTTCGAGTCGACAACGGCAACCTTGTCGGACTGGTTCGCTGCTGTGAGGAAGTAACGCTTGGTGCGATCCCAGCCACCGTCATGCAGGAACTTCGCCGCACCGATGTCTGTCACGGACAGGCTGTCAATATCGCTGTAATCCACCAGGAGGATATGTCCGGTTTCCTTAACGTTAACAATGAACTCAGGATGCTCATGCGATGCAACGATCGCCGCAACCCGGGGTTCCGGATGATATTCCTGAGTATCGACGGTCATGCCGCGAGTCGAGACGACTTTCAAGGGCTCAAGCGTGTCGCCATTCATGAGAACGTATTGTGGTGGCCAGTAAGCGCCCGCAATAGCGTACTTGTCCTCGTAACCTTTGTACTTGGACGTTTCGACCGAGCGCGCTTCCAAACCGATCTTGATTTCTGAAACAATCTGCGGAGGATCCATCCACATATCAATCATGTCGACTTTGGCGTCACGACCAATAGTAAAGACGTAACGACCTGATGCAGACGGACGCGAGATGTGCACAGCGTAGCCTGTCGGCAGGATTGAGACGACTTCCTTTGTGTCGCCATCAATCAACGCGACTTGTCCAGCATCGCGCAACGTCACAGCAAAGAAGTTCTCGATATTGCGGTCATGCTGAGGCGATGTCGGACGATCCTCAGGCGCAACAATCAGCTTCCAGCTAGCCTGCATTTCGGGCATGCCAAACTCAGGCGGTGCCGGTGGTTCCTGCTGCAGGAACCGAGCCATGATGTCGATCTGCTCTTCTGACAAATCGCCTGAAGTACCCCAGTTCGGCATACCGGCCGGTGAGCCATAGGTAATCAGCGCTTTCAGGTAGTCCGTGCCTTTCGCCAGAGTGATATCGGGTGTCAGAGGTTTACCGGTTGCACCCTTGCGGAGTACGCCGTGGCAACCTGCGCAACGCTCAAAATACAACTGTGTTGCTGTCGAGAATTCAGCTTCGCTCAGCACCGGCCCTTCGGATGACATGATCTGTCTGCTGCCGGCACCTGTCATAGCGACTGGCGCGCCCTCGTACTTCATTTCTCCTTCGGTGGAGCCCTGGTGACGCTCGCCCGCGGCGCGGTCTTCCTGGCCCAGCTCTACGCGCAATGCGGCAACTTCCGCGACACTGACTGCAGAGCCGTCATTGCCCCAGGCACCGAGTACATACGTTAGTGCTGCAGCGAGATCATCATTTGGCAGGTGTCCCATGCTCGGCATTACGCCGTTGTAGTCGACGCCGTTAACGGTAATCGGACCAGACAGTCCAAAGAGAGCAGCACTCATTACGGCTTTACGATCGCCCTTCAGGAAGTCCGATCCAGCCAGTGGAGGAAACGCACCTGCAAGACCCTGGCCATTAGGCTGGTGACATGCGGCGCAATTCGCGAGGAAAACTGCCTCGCCTTTCGCCATTAATTCGTCTTTGCCGGCAGCAGAGACTTCGGCTGTATGTACAGCTACGTCACTGCCAGTGGCTGCAGAATCATCGGCAGCATCTTGTGAACAAGCCCCGATTGTCAGCCCCAGGATTGGGACCAGCAAGTACAAGCTTAGGTTTTTTAATTTCATGACATCAACTCCCCTGTCATTTTTGTGATTAAAAATGAAAATCATATTTAATTACCAGACCACGTTCAGGCTCACGGACGCGGTACGTCCCGCCTGGGCGAGGAATGGAAGAATTGGATCGTTGGGCTTGACGCTGCGAACGTCTGACCAGTTCCAGTAGGTCCGGTCGGTCAGATTGTGCAGTCCTGCCCGGACAACGGCGCGATTGCCCAAACTTTGTGTTACGAACAGATCGAAGACGGCGTGACCGGCCGGTTTGAAAACTTCGCCACTGGTTTCGTCGCGACGATCGTATGCATCAGTAAAGCTAGCTTTGAGGCGTACCTGGGTTGATTGCTTGGGCGAGAACCAGCTCAGTCCCAGTATTCCTTGCGCCGGTCCCACTGAATTCAGTGCTTGTCCTGAATCAAGATTATCGCCGCGCGCATAATAGGCCGACCCGTCGAAGCCGAATGCCTCATTACTGCCGAAGCGCGTACTCCAGCCAGCTTCAAGACCCTCAATCTCAGTCTCGCGAATGTTCTGCGACTGGAAAATCATCAGACCCGTAGCCGGATCAACACCAAGATTGATTTTGGACTCAATAAAGTCGTCATAACTCGTACGAAATGCTGATAGACGAGCAGATGACCGCACACCTTGCCAGCGAATACCCACATCGAAACCGTCGGAGGATTCAGATTTCAAGTCAGGATTTGGAATCGCGCGAAAACCGAACACAGGAATTTCAAGACTAATGTTCGCGTCCGAGTACGGCGGCGCACGAAACCCGTGCGAGTACTGCACGTAGAGATCGATTTCCGGCGTCACCGTATAGATCACACCGAGCTTCGGCGACAGATCGGACTCTCGCAGCTCGACTGTTTCGTAGTCCGGAAAATCTTCCAGGTACAAAGCGTCGACTTCCGGCGACAGCTCATACTGATCCGCCCGTACAGCCGCAATGACCCTCCAGTCACCAAAGCTAATTGTATCCTCGATAAAAGCCGCGGTTTCCGTCGTCTTGCTGATCGGAAAGTCCCGCAATGGGAAGACTTCACCCAGCAGAACACTTGTCTGTGCGCCTGTCGCAAGATCCGTGGACAGTCCATCACGAAATTCCTCGGTCGTACGATCGCGGTATTCCAGCCCAAATCCGAGCCGATGTGAGAACGTCTCACCGCCAAAATTTTTCCAGAAATTCAGCTCGATACCGCGAATTTCCTGATCGTAGGCGAACAGCCGATCTATAGAAACGGGCGTTCTTGCGGCAGCGCGCTCATCAAGTGTCAATTGCTCGATACTTGCTACCTCGTAGAAGCTGCGAACAACACCCGAATCGACCCAGCCATCGGCGGAGCCAAATTCGTAAGCCAGGTTAACGACATCCATTTCATAGGAATCGTCTCCCTCCAGCGCCGTAGTTGAGCGAAAACGTCCTGTGCCGAGCATCGAATTCAAATCCGACGTCGTGTCGGATTCCTGATGGATCACGCTGGCGCGCCAGGTTTTGCCCCAGCGGTCATCAGCAACCAGTTTTATAAGTGCTGTCTGGCGCGCGTAGTCCCTGGTATCGATGCCGCTTTCGGCGGCCGCTGACTCAAGCTCCTGGCCATCGCGCCAGCTAAACCCGGCCAGAACGCCAAGTGAATCGTCGCCCGCCGCGAACATTGCCTGTCCGTGCGTGCTGCTGTCAGCGCCTCGCCATGTACCCAGAAAATCACCGCCGCTGTTTCCTCCGCGAGCGAGATCGGACGGGTCTGGTGTCCGCACAGAAACGACACCGCCAATCGCGGAACTGCCATAAAGCGCAGATGCCGGTCCATGCAGGACTTCTATATTCTGAACAAGCCCGGCATCAATAAAGTCACGGGTTGCATTTGAAAAACTGCCAGTGTCAAACTGGTCAGACAGCGGCACTCCGTCAACTAGAATTGCGACTCGATTGCCGCCGATGCCACGAATATTGATGCCCTCCGTTCCGAAGCGTGTTCCCGCAGCCTCGTAGTCGACACCCGGAATATAGCGAAACACATCACCTATAGAGGTTGCGAGCTCGTTATTGAGATCGGCTCGTGAAAGTACAGTGACTGTTGCTGCTATCTCTCGGATAGAGCGTTCGTCCTTGTGTGCGACAACAACAATCTGGTCGATTTCTTTATCGTTTTCCAGCTGGTCGTTCCGCGAGTCCTGTGCGCGAGCTGAAGAGCTCGTGCACAAGCAGGCACCGACCGCGAAAAACACAGCAGATGCTCCAATGAAGCGTGAAAGTGAGCGCACTTTTATTACCTTAGGACCCTTGACAATCGCAATGCGCACACTGACAGAGGCCACGCTGAAAACCATAAGTAGGTTTACCTATGGATTGCCGGCTAACGCATGCGCAACGCGCATCAAACCGGTATTCGCATTGCTGTTCGACTAGAATGGCGGCCGTAAGCCCAACGGAGTACAGCATATTGAGCTACCTGATGATCAAGTCGCTGCATGTGATAACCGGGATCGCCACAATTTCCGGGTTTGTTTTGCGTGGCTACTGGATGATGGTGCAGTCAGACAAGTTACAACTCAAAATCACGCGAATCGCTCCACACATAATCGACACACTGTTCTTGCTGTCCGGAATTACGATGGTGTCGATGCTGCACCTGAACGCATTTACGACGCCCTGGTTGCTGGCCAAGTTCACTGGGCTTATCGCCTACATAGTGCTCGGGACGTTTGCGATCAAACGCGGGCAGACCCTGCAGATTCGTATCGTTGCGTTTGTTGGCGCGCTGGCTTTGTTTGCCTATATCGTTGGTGTCGCCCTGACTAAAACACCGGCTAGCTGGCTCGCCCTTCTCGCGGGCTAGTCCTGCGGCACTTCGCCACTGCGTGATGCGTAACGCGCGGCGGCCAGAAGACGTGTCGTATCTACTGGTTTGCTCATTAACGTACAGTTGTCCAGCAATCGCGCGTCCTTTACTACTTTAGAGGTATCGCCGCTCACAATGAAAGCCGGAATTTCAGTCCCGTAGAATTTCCGGATAAGGCTTACCGCCTCGACGCCAGTCGAGCCGTCCAGTAAATGAAAGTCCGAAATCAGCAACACTGGCTGGTCATTGAGGTGTTGAATCAACGCCTTCGCTTCTATCGCTGTCGCCGCTGTCGCGACGCCGTAGCCCTCTGCTTCCAGCAACAAACCCCATGCATCGGCGACATTGACATCGTCCTCAATAAGTACCACCAGGCCGCTCGCCTGTTCCTGGGTTTCTGCGTCAACATCTTCATCTTCGTCGGCGATGGCGACGATATCAGTCACGACCGGCAGGCTAACCGTAAATTGCGAGCCCTTGCCAGGATCTGAGTGAACGTCGATGCGATGCTCGAGGAGATCCGTCAGGCGACGGACGATGGCCAGGCCAAGGCCAAAGCCCTCCTTGCTGGCGCCGGCCACCTTGCATTGGTGAAACTCTCGAAAAATTTCGTCCAGTTGATCCGGTTCGATACCGATCCCCGTATCGGAAACCTCAAGTTGGCACTGAGCATCGCGTTCAACGCACACCATGCTGACCTTGCCCTTATCGGTGTAACGAATGGCGTTTGAAACGAGATTCGTCAGGACTTCCGCCAACAGGTTGGGATCACTTCTTACGACCGCAGCACAGGACACGGAAGAAAATTGCAGTCCTTTGCTATTGGCCTGGCGCCCGAACTCGGCCGAGAGGCGATCAATTAGCCGCTGCACCGGGAAGTCTTCCCACTCCGGTATCACCGCGCCGGCATCGAGCCGGCTGATATCCAGCAGTGAGTTAAGCAGGTTCGTCATAGCGGTCAGAGAGGCATCCTGATTCTCGACCATTAGCAAAGTGCGCTCGTCTTTAACGGTGCGACGCAATGCGCCATTGAGCAAACTCAAGGCTTGCACGGGTTGTCTGAGATCGTGGCTCGCGGCCGCCAAAAATGCACTGTTCGCCTTATTTGCACGCTCTGCGGCCTCTTGCGCCGCTTTTATGTCCTTTTCCATCTGGCGTCGGACGGTGACATCACGAATGACACTGGATATGAATTTTCCGGAGTCGGTTTCCACCGGGCTAAGGCTGATCTCTACCGGAAATTCGCTGCCATCTTTACGCGTACCGACCAGGTCCAGACCCTGACCCATCGGCCTTAAAACTGGCTCATCGGTGTAGGAGCTGCGCAAAGCTACGTGCTGTCCTCTGAAAGCCTCAGGCAGCAAAAGCTCAATAGGCTGGCCGAGCATTTCTTCCCGCCGATAAGCAAACATACTCTGCGCCTGAGCATTGACCAGCGCCATTTGCCCCTGCTCATCGACGATAATCATCGCATCCGGCGCCGATTCCAGCAGATTACGGAAAAAGACTTCAGACTGACCGATATTGGAGATGTCACTGGGCAAGGTATCTTGGCTCATATTGGGTTCAGGACAGGCGTTTGCAGGCCTGATTGCAGTTAATGAATACCACTATTCTGGGCCGATGTCTCACCCGCTGCGCTATACGTATCGTCCACAATCTGGAATCATTCAAGCAGCTGCTAACCTATGCGCCGATTCTGAGGCTATAATCGTCACCGCAGCATCTGGCGTCGCCGTAAACAGCGGCCACAAACCCATCCAAACTCAATACAGGGGTTGTCCTTTGGACACAGCAGCTACCTATAACGACAAGGTCGTTCGCCAATTCTCAATCATGGTGGTCGTCTGGGGCATCGTCGGCATGCTGGTCGGCGTCATCATCGCCGCGCAGCTAATCTGGCCTGCACTCAACTTCGACCTTTCGTTTCTGACCTATTCGCGCCTGCGACCGTTACACACAAACGCTGTCATTTTCGCCTTTGGCGGTTCTGCGCTGATCGGCACGTCGTTTTACGTCGTGCAGCGCACCTGCCACATTCGTCTGGCGTTCGACAAGCTTGCCGCCTTTGTTTTTTGGGGCTGGCAAACCGTCATTCTACTCGCCGCTATCACCTTGCCGCTGGGTATCACGCAGTCTAAGGAATACGCGGAACTTGAATGGCCGATAGATATCCTGATCGCCGTCGTCTGGGTTGCCTACGCTATCGTGTTTTTCGGCACGATTGTGAAGCGCCGGATCAAGCACATATACGTTGCAAACTGGTTCTACGGAGCATTCATCATTACCGTCGCCATTTTGCACATTTTCAATAATCTCGCGATACCCGTCACTCTAACCAAGTCCTACTCCATCTATTCCGGTGTCGTCGATGGCATGATGCAGTGGTGGTATGGTCACAATGCTGTTGGCTTCTTCCTGACGGCGGGCGTCCTCGGCATGATGTATTACTTCGTGCCCAAGCAAGCCGGACGCCCTGTGTATTCGTACCGACTGTCGGTAGTGCATTTCTGGTCCTTAATCGCTATTTACATGTGGGCTGGTCCGCATCATCTGCACTACACGTCGCTGCCGGACTGGGCGCAGACGCTGGGCATGGTGTTTTCGATCATCCTGCTGGCGCCGTCCTGGGGCGGCATGATCAACGGCATCATGACCTTGTCCGGTGCCTGGCATAAATTGCGTTCCGATCCTATCCTGAAGTTTATGATCGTCTCGTTGTCGTTCTACGGCATGTCCACATTTGAAGGCCCAATGATGTCGATCAAGACGGTCAATGCGCTTTCGCACTACACGGACTGGACTATTGGTCACGTGCACTCCGGCGCACTGGGCTGGGTCGCCATGATGACAATCGGTACCATGTACAGCTTATTGCCACGCCTCTATAACAAGGAAGGCATGTACAGCACGAAGCTCATCGACGTGCATTTTTGGGTCTCTACAATCGGCGTGGTTCTTTACGCGGTCGCTCTTTGGGTCGCAGGAATCACTCAGGGCCTGATGTGGCGCGCTGTCAATGCAGACGGCACGCTGACCTATTCGTTCGTGGAGTCGCTCAAAGCGACCTACCCGTACTATGGATTACGACTCGTGGGCGGTCTGCTGTTCTTCAGCGGCATGCTAATCATGGCTTATAACGTCTGGAAGACGATAAGCGACAAGAAACCGGTGCCCGTTGCGGTACTGGATCCGGCGTAAAGGGAGAGTAACGCTATGCGCCACGAAACAATTGAAAAACGCCTCAACGTCATGATGGTCCTGATCGTCGTAGCTATTAGTATCGGCGGACTTGTTGAGATCGTCCCTTTGATGTTCAGTGCCGACGCGACCGAGCCGGATGAAAACATCTTTCCCTACTCTGCCCTCAGGCTTGCAGGTCGGGATGTCTATGTCGGCGAAGGTTGTTACAACTGCCATTCACAAATGATTCGGCCTTTCCGCAGCGAAACCGAGCGCTACGGTCCGTACACGACTGCCGGCGAAACGGTGTACGACCGGCCCTTCCAGTTCGGCTCCAAGCGAACCGGGCCGGACCTCGCTCGTGTTGGTGGCCGTTACAGCGACGCCTGGCAGCGACTGCATCTGGAGGACCCGCGAGCGCTGGTACCGGAATCGAACATGCCTTCGTACGCGTGGCTTGCGGACAAGATGGTCGATCCTGAACTGGTGACGGCCAAGATGAGAACCTTGCGATTCCTGGGCCACCCTTACAGCGACGAAGAAATTGCGGGAGCGGCGGCAGCGGTGACAGGCAAAACCGAAATGGATGCCCTTATCGCCTATCTGCAAGAGCTTGGCACCAATCGCAGGATTCGCAGGTAGGGAACGATGGATATTGATCTGGTGCGCGGCATTCTCACGGCGGTGATCTTTTTTGCCTTTGTTGGCATATGGGCCTGGGCCTGGAGCAGTCGTCGCAAATCGGACTTCGAAGCTTCTGCGGCGCTGCCACTGGAAGAAGATACTTACATTAATAATGAGCGGGAGAACATCTGATGCCTGCATTTTGGCACTGGTTCATTACGATTGGCACGATCCTATTCACCATCTGGTGCATATGGCTGATCAGCTGGTCAGCAAAGCAGGGCCCACAAAATATCGGCGATGACGAAGTTGTTGGCCACAAATGGGACGGCGACCTGGAAGAATGGAATAACCCGGCCCCTCGCTGGTGGTTATATTTCTATTTTGGAACCATCGTCTGGGCGATCGGCTACCTGGTTGCCTACCCTGGGCTTGGCAGTTGGAACGGCGTTTTGGGCTGGTCACAACAGGGCCAGTACGAAGAAGAAATGCAAGCTGCAGCCAACCGCTACGAGCCGATATACACACGCTTCGCGGCGATGGGTTTTGGTGAACTCAAGCAAGATGAGGATGCTCTGCAACTCGGCGCAAGTTTGTACGCGAGTTACTGTACGACTTGTCACGGTTCCGATGCGCGAGGCGCAACTGGCTACCCGAACCTCACCGATAATGATTGGTTGTGGGGCAGTACGGCGGTTGCGATCACAAAGTCGATTCGGCAAGGACGCAATGGTGTTATGCCAGTTCTGGCCCCGGCGTTGGGTGGCGATGATGGCGTCAACAACATGGTTGCCTATGTCAGAAGCCTTAGCGGTCTGGTCGAGGCGGACGCCGATGCCATGAGCGCCCAGCCAATGTTTGTTGCATTGTGCAGCGCCTGTCACAACGCGGACGGCACCGGTAATCCACTATTCGGCGCACCCAATTTGACGGACGAAATTTGGTTGCATGGCTCCAGTGAGGCTGTCGTGCACACGACGATCATGCAAGGGCGTAATAGCTTGATGCCAGCTCACGGTGAGCTGCTGGGTGAGAACCGCAGCAAGATTCTGGCGGCCTATGTCGCGAGTCTTTCAGCAGAATAGTGGTTAGCGAAGAATACAGAGGAACCAAACAGTGGAGTCGTAATAAACAAGCGATATTCACGGTAGTCTGGATCTCTTTTCTCTGCGCAGCCGTTGGCACTATGGTCTTCTTTGCGTTGTTTGACCCTGTTGAGCTCGGCAGCGTATTCGATCAAGACCTCGATATTGATCCCAATGCTGGTTACGCCGCCGGATTCTTTTTTTTCTGGGTGCTTGCGCTCATTTGTTCTGGCATCACTGCCTATCTCGTACGCACAGCGCCAAAGCGTGATGCGGCACACCGCAACAGCCAGGACTAGCGGTACAAAGTCATGAGCGACCCAAAATCCGCCTCTATGTATGAGAGTGCGAAGAAAATATATCCGCGTGAAATGGGTGGTCGATTTGCCGATCTGAGCAAGCTCGCGACAATTGCGCTGCTCGGTTTGTTTTACCTGGTGCCGTGGCTATCGTGGGATGACCGCCAGGCATTTCTGTTTGATTTGCCGGCGCGTAAATTCTATTTGCTGGGTCTGACACTTTGGCCACAGGATTTTCCCTACCTGGCCTTACTGCTGGTCATCGCGGCACTTTCCCTGTTTTTCTTCACAGCACTTGCCGGACGCCTTTGGTGTGGTTTCGCCTGCCCGCAAACTGTCTGGACCGAAGCGTTCATCTGGATGGAGCAGCTCACCGAAGGTACTCGCTCGCAGCGCATAAAACTCGACAAAGCCCCATGGTCCTGGAACAAGCTGCGCCGCAAAGGATCGAAACAGTTTCTCTGGATCAGCTTTTCGCTGTGGACCGGATTTACGTTTGTCGGGTTTTTTACGCCAATACGTGAGTTGGGTATCGAGTTAATAACGCTATCCGCAGGTGGCTGGACATGGTTCTGGGGCGTTTTTTACGGCTTCGCAACTTACGGTAATGCCGGCTACATGCGTGAACAGGTCTGCAAGTACATGTGTCCCTACGCTCGCTTCCAGAGCGCGATGTTCGACAAAGACACACTGATCATTTCCTACGACGAGAAGCGCGGTGAATCTCGCGGCCGGCGCAAGCGTTCGGTCGATCCCAGGGAAGCTGGATTAGGTGATTGCATCGACTGCACTTTATGCGTACAGGTTTGCCCTACCGGGATCGATATCCGTGATGGCCTGCAATACGAGTGCATAGCCTGTGCTGCCTGCATTGACGCCTGTGATTCAGTTATGGACAAGATGAACTACCCTCGCGGGCTGGTTCGCTACACGACCGAGCACGCGCTGCAAAGCAAGCAAACACACGTTGTCCGGCCCCGCATGATGGTCTACGGAGCATTGCTTATGTTGCTGGTCGGCTCGCTGGTGACGTCGATGGCGCAGCGAACGCCGATCATTCTCGATGTCATTAGAGACCGCAACAGCCTGTATAGAGAATTACCGGGCGACATGATTGAGAACATCTACACGATCAAACTCATCAATCAAAGCAACGATCCCCGAGAGTTCCGCTTAAGCGTTTCGGGTGTAGAGGGAATTCACCTCGACGGAGTTGGTGACAGTGTTTCTGTTGAAGGTGGTGGAGTATTATCATTACCGTTGCGAGCGCGCGCGCACCGAGATAACTCCTACGGCATCAAGAAAATAGACTTTGTCGTCGAGGCACTGGATAACTCCGGCGACATGAGAATCGAGGACAGTCGTTTCCTCGGTCCGACGCCCTGACGCCCTGACGCATTATGCAGCGAGAAGACACTGATCCCTGGTATCGCCAGTTCTGGCCGTGGTTCATTATTGCGCTACCAGGCATGGCCGTCGCTGCCGGACTCTATACGCTCTGGTTGGCAATGCAGACACAAGACTCGCTTGTGGTTCGGTCAGATGACGGCATGAATGTCGTGACCGAACGCAATATGGCGGCCGAGCAGGAGGCCGTCCGACTCGGACTTGTCGCCGAACTCGGTATCGAACTCGAAACCGGCGCGGTCGTTGTGACAATTTCGTCATTAGCAGACCTTGAATTCGCACCTTCACTGCAATTGCGAATGCGCCATCCGACGATGGCGTCGCGAGACGCAGTTATCGACCTCATTCAGGCAATACCGAACGCCGCCGGCGAACCCACCTGGGCCGGACACTTCGTCAGGCCACCGAGTGGTCGCCACTACGTAACACTTTCGTCCGGCGACGTGTGGCGTTTATCGGGCGAATGGTCCGGGCAGGCGCGATTAAGACTCGGCTCGCCAGGGCAGCCGAGCAATGACCAGGACTGACACCTGCTTTCATTGCGCACTGCCCAATCCCAGGGGCTGTGACCTAACGGTCGAAATCGAAGGAATTGCCCAGCCGGTGTGCTGTCCTGGCTGCAAAGCTGTTGCCGAACTCATTCGTGATTCCGGCCTGAGCAACTATTATACGATGCGTGATACACCGTCCCCCGGAGTCGGCAAACCGCCAGATGATATGGCGGAGTGGCAGGTGTTCAACAACGTCGAGATGCTGCAGGCTTTTGCAGATACGGAGCCGAGGACGGCAGAGGCAACAATATACGCCGGCGGCATGTACTGCTCAGCCTGTAGTTGGCTCATCGAGACATCTCTCAGCGAGGTGCCAGGCGTAAGGTCCGTCGACGTCAATCCAATCACGCATCGACTTCGCGTTCGCTGGCTCCACGAAAACCTGGGCCTGGGTGACCTGCTCGCAAAACTATCGAGCTTGGGCTACCAGCCACAGCCATTGGCACCTGACGATGCATCGAGACCGGAACTTGCGGAACAACGCATGGCGCTCAAGCGTCTGTTGGTTGCCTCGCTGGGGATGATGCAGGTCATGATGTTCGCGGTCGGGCTGTACGCGGGTGACTTCCAGGGCATCGATGCTGATATGCAGCGCTTCCTGCGGTTGGTCAGTTTTTTCGTGGCGACACCGGTTGTCTTTTACGCGGCGAAGCCGTTCTTTGTCAGCGCGTTGCGCGGTGTTGTCACTCGCAAGCCCGGCATGGACTTGCCGGTCTCCATCGCCATCGGCGCGGCGTATGTGGCATCGGTGTACGCGACCTTCACGAACGGGCCTGCCGTCTGGTTCGACTCAGTCGCTATGTTCGTGTTTTTCCTGACACTGGGTCGCTATCTCGAAATGCGAGCACGACATCGCTCTATCGATCGCGGCGTGGCCCTGTCACAACTGGTACCCAATACCGCGACCCGCATTGTTGACGGTGAACGAACGGTAGTGCCCGTTGCACAGCTCGCAACAGATGACGTGGTGTTGATACGTGCTGGCGAGTCGATACCGGCGGACGGCATCATTGTTTCGGGCGAAACGTCGGTTGACGAAGCGCTGCTGACGGGTGAAGCAAAGCCACGGCCACGTACTCCGGGTAACCGGTTGACGGCAGGCAGCGTGAATCTCGATGCCATCGTCGAAATGCGGGTCGTGAGTACCGGTAATGACACGACTCTCGGCGCGATAAGCCGTATGAGTGAACGGGCGCGATTCACGCGACCGCAGTTTGTGAACGTCGCGGACCGGATTGCCAGCCATGTTGTCGTGGCCCTGCTTTTCATTGCAACTGCGGTAGCTTTGTACTGGTATTTTGTGGCACCCGAGCGGGCATTCGTAATCACTCTGTCGGTCCTCGTGGTGACGTGCCCGTGTGCCTTGGCACTGGCTACTCCGGCTGCATTCGCGACGGCGGGCAGTCGACTCTCTGAATTGAAACTACTCGTGACTAACGGCAATGCCATTGAAGTGCTGGCGAAGGCGACGCAGGTCGTATTCGACAAGACCGGCACGCTAACCTGCGGCAGGCCCGAAGTTCAGTCGATACAAATACTCCACGATGATTACGACGAAGCAGAATGCCTGCGGATTGCCGCCGCCCTTGAGCAGGCGTCAACACACCCAATAGCCCATGCCTTCAGGGGTGATGGCACCCTGCCTGATGTGAGCGACGCCGCGAACCACGTAGCGCAGGGTGCGAGTGGCACCATTGGCACGTCACAATGGCGTATTGGGAATGCGCTTTTCGCCCTCGATGAGCCTGTTTCAGACGACGACTCATCGACCGTCATCTACCTGGGGATCGATGGCCGCAAAGTGGCACGGTTTGAAATCACCGACACACTCAGACCGGATGCGAGCAAAACGCTCAACACGCTGAGATCGATGGGAATCAATTTATCGCTGGTGAGCGGCGATAATGCGGGCGCGGTGAGCGAAGTTGCCCGATCCCTGAACATCGATGACCTACACAGCGACTGCACACCTGCAGACAAGCTCAAGATAATTGTAGCCCTTCAGGCGCGCGGCGAACGCGTCGTTATGGTCGGAGACGGTATTAACGATGCGCCGGTTCTCGCAGGTGCGGATACGTCCATCGCTCCCGGGCATGGCGCACTACTGGCACAGACCAGTGCGGATGTAATCATGCTGGGCGAATTTTTGCGGCCTGTCACGACAGCGATAAGGCTATCCCGGGCGACAATGCGTATCGTCCGACAGAATCTCGTCTGGGCGGTCCTATACAATGTGACAGCGTTACCACTTGCCGTGGCTGGAATGGTCCCGCCCTGGCTGGCTGCGATCGGCATGAGTGCGAGCTCGCTCGTCGTGGTGCTAAACGCGTTGCGTCTGAACCGGTACAGCTGATGTCGATACTCTATGTCCTAATTCCACTCGCGTTGCTGATTCTCGGCGCCGCCGTGTGGGCGTTCTTCTGGGCAGTGAGCAGCGGACAGTTTGACGACCTGGACACACCTGCCGTGCGAATTCTCATGGACGATGACAAGGCTCCCAGGCAAGGCAACGATGAATGAATGACTTGCTGCCGATAGTCGCTGCCGCGTTCGGTGCCGGCCTGCTCGGTAGTGCTCACTGCTTGGGCATGTGTGGAGGGATTTCCGGCTTGTTTGCGGCCGGTGCGACGGTCGCATCAATCAAGACCCAAATGCCGTTGGCGATAGCCTACAACCTGGGGCGGATTATCAGTTACGCATTTCTAGGGGTTGTCGTTGCGACTATCGGGAGCACCAGTGTCGAAGCCATCCCGGGATTGGCCGGACCTGTGCGTCTAGCGAGCGGCGTGTTGATTATTCTGGTTGGATTACAGGTCGCGTTCGGGTGGCGACTTCTGGGAGCCGTCGAGAAAGTCGGCGCGAGAATCTGGAATCGTCTCGTGCCACGGGCAAAAACACTGATACCGGCAACCAGCGTGACCAAAGCGGCGGGGCTGGGACTCATTTGGGGTTGGCTACCGTGCGGTCTTGTCTATAGCGCACTATTTCTGGCAGCAACGACGGCGGAACCAGCGGGCGGCGGACTTGTGATGATCGCGTTTGGCTTGGGCACTATGCCGGCGATGATTTTGACCGGATTAGGTGCGTCGAGATTGTCGGCATTCATGAGTAGGAATCGGCTGGGAGCCGGAATCCTGATCATAATACTAGGCCTCGCAACGCTGGCGATGCCGGTCTATAACATGAGCGGCGAATCGGGCAACAACGGCCACGTACATCACTCAGCTGCCCTCTGAACGTCAGGATTCAATCCTTCATTTCGAACATACCGATAGCTAATCTATCTGAACGAGACAGCGGCCTCCTTGCTAGAAATACTGCCGCAAAAACCGCAAGAAACCAGAAAACCAGATCGATGAACGAAACGTTGGAAACCGACCATCCAGCGATCACCGAAAGTTCATTGCTCCGGAAAACGTCAAGTAGTGAGATCACATTTCCTCGGCCCTGTGGAATTACGACCCTGAATACATTGCCAAGGAGGCAGCCTGCAATCGTGTATACCGAAGCCGCCACAGCGAATTTCATCTTGATACCGCGCCCGAGGTATCCCATTGATATTCCAACTACGATCCCGATGCCTGCCGCCGCGAATCCGTACGAAAAATCCCATATAGCAGTCGTGATGCCGTAGATGGCAGCAGCGATAACTGTAGCAACAGCTCCCACGATGACGGCCGCAGAAAAATTCTGTTCCGACAATAGTTTTTCTGCCAGGTCGTAGTTTTGTTGCCTTTCCTCTTGATTCATCGCTATGTGTTCTCGGTGAAATGCTCGGAACGTCCGGCGCAAGGTATTCGTTCAGCCAATTCTCAACTTCCGCTTTGGATCAGTAGATTAGAAACAAGCCCGTGCCGGAAAACGAGACGGGCGGCTCCGATCCCACTATGACAGGGCCGGTTTCGTACACCTTGCGACCGTCCAGTGCGTTGAACTCACCACTGGCTTCCGTGACCACACCGTGCCCGTCCCACATCCCATCTGCACCGTCAGGGAATACGGTCTTACCTGCGCTTTCTCCGACCAGGAGCAATTCTTCGCCATCCCAGAATTCCCATCTTGCCGCGTAGAAGTTTACCTTGCCACCCATATAGGTGCGGCCAGAAACGGGCGCCGGGTTCACGAACCACCATTTCATCTTACCCGTGAGATCTCCTTCAATGCTTCCTTCCCAGACGAGTAGTCTTCCTTCGTCGTCCAGTTGCTCGAGATGACCCACGAACCGGTAATCGATTTGGCTTATGAGCCGTCCTTTCGGAACAGCGTTATCATCCGCGAATGTCATCGTCCCGGCTAGTGTCATGGACAGAACGAGCAGAAGAGACGTTAATACACAGACTGCTTTGATCTTCATCTTCCTGCTCCTTTTCTGGAGTTCTTCATGCGTCGAACTCGCCAAATTGAAATGCGGACTTTGCATCAATAGCCGTCATTCTAGTCTAAACCAGGTGACAGCCACCTTCCGGCCACAAGCGGTCATTCTAAACGGATACGTAAGCCCAAAAAAGAATCTGAGAGAAAGACCTACTCTGGCGACGCCTCAATGTGCAGACCATCAAGAGCCGTACTCGTATCAATTATGAGACCGTGCTTGCCAGTGGCATCGACGTAAATGACTTCGACAACTTCCGGCGACGGCGCAAGCGGGAAGAAGACGGTCAGGCCAAGTTCCTCACCTGCCAGAATTTCAAGCGGCAGTTTTGTCTGGCGAAGCTCGATCTGGTTGTTCACCTTACTATTATTGACTCCACGCACTATTCCACCAACGGCGAGCGCAGGGCCCAGTAGCAGCAGGCCGCCAACCGCCGCCCCGGCGCCCGCTCCCGCTCCCGCTCCCGCACCAAGTATGGGTCCCATCGTCGCTACGCCCACCCCTACGCCGGCCGCTGTCACGGCAGCACCGGCAACTAGCATTGTCCCGGCACCTCTGCCTGCCTTTACTTTGATACCTGATTCTTTGTAACGGCGGGCCGTCTTCTTGCTGCTCTTGACGAGTTGCTTCCGCCCGGACTGTGGTTCAATCCGCGTATCGAGTGAGTCAACGACAGTCAGCTGCGTTACTTTTATTGGCTGGTCCGAGCGGTTGCTAACTCTCAGCAGGTATTCATCCCAATCGGCATTCCTGGCCCAGGTTCCCGGGCCGTCACGGACGATGACCCAGTCAAGTGTCGCCTCGACTCGCTGATCAGAGATGGCCGCAAGTGGCTGCATGGGTTGTATTGGCTGCGCTTCTTTCAACACTTTGGTGCCACCGCAGCCCGCGACCAGAGTAACGCTCAACAAGAACGCAATAGAGAAGCCGAGATTGCGATTTGGGTTATTCACAGTGCTCTCCTTTTCGAGAAGCGCAACAGGCGCCGATCAATGTGAAGAATGCGCGTATTAGCTCGAGTACACCTGATTAACAACGAATGTTTTTCTGACTATAGCCGACATGCGCCTTGTACGGATAACGAAGGCGCGTTGATCTACGTTAGAGTCATGCACTCGGCGTAATCGCAAACAAAGATCAAGAGGCACTCATGCAGATCACTGTACTAGGCGCAGGTGCCGGCGGCACTGCCGTGGCATTCGATTGCGCGCAGCACGGGCACGACGTTCGCGTGTTCGATTTCGAGCAATTTCCCGACAACATTGCGACCATCGCCGAGCAGGGCGGAATCAATGCGGAGGGCGATATCTCCGGGTTTGGAGCGATCGCCTATTCGGGCCATGACATTGACAAAGCCTTGCAGGATGCCGAGCTGATTTACGTTGTCGGCCCGGCCTACAGCACCGAGCCATTTGGCGAAGCCGTGGCTGGCAAACTGGGCGCCGGACAAACGGTAATCGTCAGTCCGAGTTCTTGTGGCGGCGCGTTGGCCTTTAAGCGTGCTGCCGGGCTGGCACTGAATGATGAGTCCATTCGCGTCGCTGAGACGTCCACGTTGCACTATGCCGTACGCCTCACCGAGCCAGGCAGAGTACACGTGTTCCTGAAACTCAAGGCAGGTAACTTGTTGGCGGCACTGCCGGGCAAGCATACAGGCGACATTCTCGAACTCATCGCCGACGTCTATCCGAGCATGGAGCCGGCGATGAGCGTCCTGCAAACGAGCCTGCAGAACGCGAACCCGATCATTCATCCGGCAGTAACTTTAAGCAACGCCGCCCGCATTGAATTGGCGGGCGGGGAATTCCTGTTCTACGAAGATGGTGTGAGTGATTCAGTCGGCCGCCTGATTGAAGCCCTCGACAAGGAGCGTATCGCTATTGGCAAGAAGCTCGGCATTTCCGTTCTGCCTGACCCCGAGATGGGTATGCGTCAGGGCTACATGCTGGAAGCCAACTATGGCTCTGGCTACCGCAAGGCACCAGGCTTCCTGGGTATCGGCGCCCAGCCGCAGCTCGATCATCGCTACCTCAACGAGGATGTCGGCTATGGGTTGGTGTTCATGTCGAATCTCGGCCAGCAGATTGGTGTTGCGACGTCCGGCATAGATGCCGTTATCAACGTCGCCTCGATAGTGATGGCACGCGACTACAGGGCCGAAGCCTTGCGAACGCCGGAATCGCTGGGCATCGCGGACCGCTCCGCCGAAGAGCTCGCAACATTGTAAAACAGCTTGAACTTGCTACTTACCGCCCTGCATTCGACGCCGTCGCTTTATTATCGATTGTCCATAGATTGCTCAGTGCGTATTTTCCAGGTCCAATCAGGAAAACAACGATACAGCAGAGGCAGAGGAAGACGCCGTATTCCCTGCCGCCGTCGTTCCCGGTCACGGCGTCTTTCGAATTGACATCTGCACCGGATGCGATCAGAAGCGATACAGTCTTTGTAGAGCCCCCATACACGGCAAAAATCAACGTCCTACGCTTGGCGAGCTGATTATGATTCAACTCGCAGATATCCCGCCGAGGATTTAGGAATAGTACCTGAGATCGTCCATTGGCCGCCATGGGTTACAGTCGTTAGCCCCTCACCTGTGTTCCGAATCAAATAGCGTGCGAATCTGGTCTTCCGGTAGTTCCTTAACCCTGAAACCGGATGCACCGACGACTGTGTCGGCGCCCACCATTGCGTTGACGATCGCTTCCTCAGTGGCCTGTACGGTAGCGGTAAATACCGTGGTCAACTCGTAGTTTGGAAAGATCGTGACATCCGACAGATTGGACTCATCAATTCTGCCCGAGTTTGCTGTCGAGAAAGCAACGAAGATATCGCCGGAGCCATCGGAACTAATGGCTCCGAGCCGACCTAGTGCGAGGGATGGGCGTTTTGCGACTCGCGCAAGTTGATGGGGAAGCAACGGTGCGTCAGTAGCTATCACGACGATTATCGAGCCATCACGAGTCCGTCGTGAGATCGTACTCGAAATCGATTCGTCACAGTAGGGATACCAGTCCACGTGACGCTCGATGGCGGAGTCTGCAAAACAATGCTGGCCTACGGGCAGAAGGTGACTGACTGTTTTGCCGCCGATCCTGAGATCTGTGCCGCTCCAGTTGTAGTTGCACTGGACGAGTACACCGACGGAATACGATTCGTCTCCAACATTGATCTCGCGCGATGAGGTCCCGATGCCGCCCTTGAAACCATTGCACACCATTCCGGTTCCGCCGCCGACCGCCCCTTCCTCAACAGCTCCGGTCGTCGCATTTCGCATTGCTTCAATAGCGTGATCACGGGTTACATGGAACCCATTGATGTCGTTCAACGCTCCGTCATAAGTTTCTGCAACAACGGGGGCATGCCAGTCCGCCGCCCATCGATTTTGAACCATCCACGATACTGCAGCATCACGGACTACGCCCACGCTGTGGGTATTGGTAATTCCGATCGGTCCTTCGATCAGACCTCGTTCCTGCAACCACGTCGTACCCGTCATTTCTCCCGATGCGTTCAAGGTAAACCAACCGCCAAAGACGCCTTCGGTAGAGTTTCTTCCTCGTGGATGGATTATTGTGACTCCCGTCCGTACAGGCCCCTTGCCAACGCGTAGCGCTCCGTTGCCACTGAAGAGAGTGGTTTGACCGACCTCGACACCTGCCACATCCGTAATCGCATTCAACGGGCCCGGTAGCCCCCCGAACGGAATGCCGAGATCGCGAGCCCGCGGACTCTTGTCTGCAGCATCTGTTAGCAGCGGTGTAGTGAGAGTCAGAATCGTTATGACGATTAAGTTCAAAATACGATAGTTCAAACAGGTTCTCCCGAGCGATTGGAAACAGAGAGGAGTATGCGGAGTTTCGTCAACTAAGCGAGAGTTTCAATTTTGTCTCCACATTGCACCAAACCGGAGTCCAGCGTTTTCAATGCGACCCCCGCTCTACCGTCGTTGCTTTTCAGAATCATTCGAATCACGTCGGTGTCACGCGGAAGGTCCTCCTGACCTAAGGCGACCATAATGCAGCGCCGTGTATCGTCATACACCTCACACCTTAACGACCCAAGGGTCACGTTTTTGCTCACCCAGTTGTTTTCGATGAAGCCGCGCTCATTAGTCTCGACCAGAAAATTCGGGCGGAATCGGGCTCGGTGGACTATCGAACCTGGCAGTAGCCGTTGTAGCTCAACCAGAGTTGAAGACGTCAATAGTTGCAAAGGCGCACAATCAAAAAACGCTTCAGTTTCCGGCTCGTACAGGAATGGCTCTCCCTCGCCCTCTGTAACAGCCGTCGGAAACTCGTGTTGTATCGTCTCGGTAGTGTCGGCTGATCGTGTAACGACCTGTCGTCCCAGGAGATCAGAGAGACCGTCGGCTACTTCGGTTGATCCAGCCGGGTATTCGCAATTATTCGGGAGTCCGATCATCACCTCGCCGTCGCTCGTCCAGGCTCGACAACGTAGCAGCTCGGCGTATCGCTTGGCGCTCAACGATACGCCAGACTCGGCGTCCACTACCGCCCATCGCCGGTCTCCCTGAATACCGGCGGGACTGACATTTGCTTGATCTATCTGCTCTCCCAGCATTGATTTGACCGGGTACCGCCAGATTTCAGCTATTTCCATGTCTGCTGCCTGTTGTGGAGATCGGTTCTTCTTGCATGCCAGGGTGATCGCTTTGGGTCACTGGCGGCCCATGGCCACCAGTCGCTGTCCGTGGCGCGGCGAGTTCTTTCCATTCACTCTGAGTCCAGGCGCTGCTGCAACCAGTCCAGTGCGCTTTCTGCATAGATCATGCAGGCAACATTATTTACGAACGGGTTGCCCTCGTCTCGTTTCTCTAGCTTGTCCTGCATGCCGAAAAAGAATGGGTGCGGCGACAATAGAATGTCGCAATTGAGTTCGGAAATCGCGCCGGCACTTTCAATTATCTGATTGGCGGCCGGTCCGGCACTGAAGTGATACCCCTGCGCCGAAACCGCAGTGAGACTATCGGCATAGACGACGTCGTAGCAGGTGCCGAGCGCACAGGACTCCCAAGACCAGCTAACGCTGCCGGGCGTATGCCCGGGGGTATACACAGCCATAACATCGACGCCGTCTATGGTCACAGATTCGCGATCCGCGAGTACGACAACATTCTTGATCGCAGCGAAGCTGGTGTTCTCTGGCCCGTAGCCATATTGCGGGTCGTCGCTCTGCAATTTTCCGCTTCGCAGCGCTTTTGCGCCCTCGGCGCTCGTATAAACAGTCGCACCAGTAAACCGCTGCAGCGCGGCAACGCCACCAGCATGATCGTAGTGTGGATGCGACACGAAAATCGCTGTTATCTGCAGTGGGTCGAAACCCGCGCTTCGAATGTTGGTTTCAATGAGCGCCGCAGACTGCGGCAATGCGCCATCAACAAGAATCAGGCCACTCCCGGTTTCGATAAGGATCGACGCGAGACCAGCAGTACCGACATACCAGGTATTGCCGTAAATACGGAACGGCTCCTGCGGCAAATTCCAGCGCTCACAGTTTGAGCACCGAAATGTCGCATCGGGCTCAAGCTGTTTCGGGCCGCAGGCAGCCATCAGAAAAGCAGTAAGAAATATGAGACTGGATCGATTCATACAAAAGCCCTGTAGAACAAACGTGCGGCAGCAAGCACGAGAAATGCACCAAAAAACATACTAAGTCTTTTTTCAGAAAACGAATGCGCGATCTTCGCACCGATCGGTGCCGCCAGCACCGTTGTAGGAGCGATCAACGCGAAACCGATCAGGCTCACGTAACCGAAACTTCCGGGTGGGAGGCGTGCATCGCTCCA
This sequence comes from Woeseiaceae bacterium, assembly GCA_021773055.1. Taxonomy (GTDB): domain Bacteria; phylum Pseudomonadota; class Gammaproteobacteria; order Steroidobacterales; family Woeseiaceae; genus UBA1847. Next base: position 10,905 of record JAJFKV010000025.1, on the reverse strand, counting down.
GCCCGCGAGAATAAAACCAATCGTACCTGGCAGGCTGATCACCAATCCCAATAGCGCCGCTGTGCCCACCGCACGATGTATGGGTTGATTGAATAAGGTCAGCGTCATCACGGAAAACGTACCGCCACCAATGCCCATCATGCTCGACAGGCCGCCGATTGCCGTTGGTATCAATGGCATGAGCGGCCCACGAGGGACTTCTTCGGTCAGGTTGCGGCTCTGCGGCAAAAAAATCATTTTCAGCGCGATGAGTAGCGCAAGTGTCGCGAATATCATTGCCAATACGCGGCTGTGAACCTGTGCCGCGATCCATGTACCCGCCAATGCGCCGACCAGAACAAAAAACGCCCAACGTTTAACGATCTCCAGATCAACGGCCTGCCGTTGGTGATGCGCGCGCGCTGATGAAATCGACGTTGGAATAATTGTCGCCAATGACGTGGCGACCGCTACGTGCATGCGTATTGCGGGATCAACGCCAAGAGTACCCAGCGTAAATTCGAGTACCGGGACGATAACGATGCCGCCGCCGATACCGAATAGCCCGGCCATTACGCCAGCGACGCAGCCTGTTGCCAGCATGGCAATAGCGAGTATGAGGAAGTTCTCCATCGTTACAGACGGCTTCAGCGACTCAGCTGGTCCGCATGAAAACTCAAGTGTTCTTCGATAAAGGTCGAGATGAAGTAGTAGCCATGATCGTAGCCCTCATGAATACGCAGCTCCAACGGCAATCCTCTCTCCGTGCAAGCTGCTTGCAGCAACTCAGGCTTGAGCTGCTCCTTGAGCCACGGGTCGCCGGCACCCTGATCAACGAGAATTTTTTGAAACGCATTGGGATCAGACACGTTACGAGCAACTTCACAGGAATCATAGGTTTCCCACGCCGACTCGTTATTGCCGAGGTAATAGCTCAACGCTTTCTTTCCCCAGGGGCTGTGCAGGGTCGTGCAGATCGGTGCGAATGCGGATAGGGATTTGAATATGTCGGGATTTCGAAGACCGATGGTCAGCGCGCCGTGACCGCCCATCGAATGTCCCGTCAATCCATGGCGACTCCCGTCTCCGGGAAAATTATCAAAGATGACCTGCTGCAGTTCCTGAGTCACATAGTCATACATCTGGTAATGCTCAGACCAGGGTGCCTCGGTGGAGTTAACGTAAAAGCCAGCCCCGAGGCCGAAATCGTAATCGTCATCAGGATCATCAGGAACGTTTTCGCCGCGAGGGCTGGTGTCTGGCGATACGAGCATAAGACCGAGCTCGGCGGCAACACGTTGTGCACCGCTTTTCACCATGAAGTTTTCTTCGGTGCAGGTAAGGCCCGAAAGAAAGGTCAGAACAGGAACCTTAGCGGCCGCGGCTTGCGGCGGCACGAACACCGAGAACTGCATGTCGCAGTTGTTAACGGCAGACGCGTGTCGATAAAAGCCGATTTTGCCGCCGAAGCAGCCTGTTTCACTGAGCGTTTCAATAGTCATGTGGCCGATTATGGCCGACTATTGTGTTTTCTTAAACTCTAGCGTTTCTGGAAGACGAGCGTGCCGTTGGTCCCGCCAAAGCCGAAGCTGTTGGACATGACGGTCTTCAAGCCGGCGTTCTCAATCAGCTCGGTGACGAGCGGCTTGCCTTCAACCGCCGGGTCAGGGTCGTTGACGTTGATCGACGGGGCAATAAAATCGTCTTGTAGCATCAGCAGACAGTGGATGGCCTCCTGCACACCGGTCGCTCCCAGTGAGTGGCCACACATTGATTTTGACGAACCAAATCGAGGCATGTCCTCGCCAAACAAGGCCGACATGCCTTCAACTTCTTTGACGTCGCCAACCGGCGTGCTGGTGCCGTGCGTGTTTATGTAGTCAATCGGGCCTTCAACGGTTGAGCGTGCCAGTTCCATGCAGCGAACCGCGCCTTCTCCCGACGGTGCGACCATGTCACTGCCGTCCGAGTTTGCGCCATAACCAACCAGCTCACCGTAAATTTTCGCACCACGAGCTTTCGCGTGTTCGAGCTCTTCCACGACCACCATGCCGGCACCCGAGCCGATAACAAATCCATCGCGAGTGACATCGTAGGGTCGTGATGCCGTTGCCGGATCGTCGTTGTACTTGGATGACAACGCGCCCATGGCATCGAAAAGACAGGCCAGAGACCAATGCAGTTCTTCGCCGCCGCCGGCGAACAATATATCCTGCTTGCCGAGCTGAATTTGCTCAGCCGCTGCACCGATGCAATGTGCGCTAGTTGCACACGCCGATGTCAAAGAGTAGTTAACACCCTTGATCTTGTAAGGGGTTGCGAGGCATGCCGAAACTGAACTGCCCATTGTGCGCGGCACCATGTACGGCCCGATCTTGCGAACACCCCGCGAGCGCAGGATGTCGGCGCTCTTCACGATATTCGCGCTGGATGCGCCACCCGACGCAGCAATAATACCGGTCCGGACATTAGACACATCGGTCTCTTCGAGTCCCGAATCCTCGATAGCCTGCTGCATGGCAATATAGGCATAGGCTGCCGAATCACCCATGAAGCGCAGCACTTTTCGGTCAATGAGCTCTTTTGTGTCGATATTGACAGTGCCAGACACCTGGCTGCGCAAACCCATTTCCCTGAATTCCTCATTGGCAACGATGCCGGAGCGCCCGAGACGCAGGGATTCAGTGATATCTGCTTTTGAATTGCCTAAGCAGGAAACGGCACCAAGGCCAGTGATAACGACACGACGCATGAGTCGATCCTAGAAGTTTTCAGTGGAAGTAAACAGCCCGACCTTGAGGTCTTCGGCGGTGTAAATTTCGCGGCCGTCAACGGACACAGAGCCGTCAGCCATAGCGAGAACGAGCTTGCGCGAGATAACGCGCTTGATATCAATCTGGAATGTAACAAGTTTTGACGTCGGCAGAATCTGCCCTGTGAATTTCACCTTGCCAACTCCGAGTGCACGACCTTTGCCCTGGTGACCACCCCAGACGAGGTGAAAACCAACCAGCTGCCACAGTGCATCAAGGCCGAGACAACCTGGCATCACGGGATCGCCCTCAAAATGGCAATCGAAGAACCAGAGGTCCGGCTTGATGTCGAACTCGGCGCGAATCTCACCCTTACCGTACTTGCCTGAATCATCAGTAATCAGGGCAATCCGGTCGGTCATCAGCATCGGTGGCGCGGGGAGTTTGCCGTTCTCGGGACCAAACAAATCGCCTCGTGCGCCTGCGCACAGCTCTTCGTAGTCGTAGGAACTCTGGCGTGCGGGCAGATTTTCGGCAGCAGATGAATTGGAATCGGTCATACGCCCTCCGGCGCTGGTGAGGTGCTTTGCCCGGACAGGGCACATATAAGGGCTAATTTTACGCCGATAGCCCGCAAGGCAGTTTTGAAATCGCGCCAATCGCAATCAGGTCTTGTCGTAGTCCAGTATGACCTCATCGCTGACCGGTGTGCACTGACAGGCTAGCACAAAGCCCTTCTCGACCTCCCAGGGCTCCAGGCCGTAGTTGGTCGCCATCTCGACCTCGCCAGCTTGCACATGCGTCCTGCAGGTCGCACAGACACCGCCCTTGCACGAGTACGGCAAATCGACACCCTGCTCCGCCGCCGCATCCACAATATTGATGCCAGCCCTTGGCATTTCGAAGGTCTTCTTGTGACCATCCATGACGACTGTCACCCGTGCCTTGTCATCCGAAGTCTGAGTGTCAGTGACTTCTTCTCCAGGCCCCTTGCGCCGCACTCCAAAGCGTTCGGCATGCAGGTTTTCTTTTGCAATACCGAGATCCGTTAAGGCCGCTGCCACCGTATCTATCATCGTATCGGGGCCGCAGATGAACGCTTCGTCGGGCGGTGAGCCGCTGCAGAAGAGTTCGACGAGCTCACGTACCTTGGCGTCGTCGAGCCGTCCGGCCGCGACTTCAAATTCCTGCTCCTCCTGACTGAACAGGAAATGCAGTTGCAAGCGCTCCGGATAACGGTTCTTCAACGCATAAAGATCATCGATGAACATCGTCGTGCCTTGCATTCGATTGCCATAAAACAAGGCGAAGCAGCTGTCCGGTTCCTCTCGCAAAATTGAGGCGATGATAGACAGGATTGGCGTGATACCACTACCTGCCGCAAAGCCTAAGTACTGTTTCGTGTTGCTCGTATCCAGCAGCGCATGAAATTGACCGTTCGGCGGCTTGGCGTCCAGCGTGTCACCGACCTTGAGCTCATTCGCCGCAAATTCGGAGAACTGGCCGCCGGGCTGGATACGTACGCCAATCTGCAGCGGCCATTCGCCCTGCTCGGAGCAGATACTGTAGGTACGGCGTACTTTCTTGCCGTCGCGTTCGATCTGGATAGGCAAATGCTGGCCGGCATGAAAAGCGTACTCATCGCGCATGTCCTCCGGCACATCGAGAGCGATGCGTACCGAATCCCGTGTTTCCTGATGCTTGGCAGCAACGACTAGTGGGTGAAATTGTTTCATAGGCACTTAAAGTATTCGAAGGGTTCCAGGCAATCGCAGCAACGCCATGATGCCTTGCAGGCTGTCGATCCGAATTCGCTGACGCGTTCTGTGTTCAGCGATTCACATTGCGGACAGGCGATTTCGAGATTCTGACTCGGCGGCGCTATGCCGTACTGGCGTAATTTCTCGCGACCGTCGTCCGTAATCCAGTCCGTCGTCCAGGGTGGCGAGAGAACCTGTCGGATCGCTATTTCGTCGACCCCATGACTACTAAGTGCAGCCAGTACGCTGGACTCGATGGCCTCGGTTGCCGGGCATCCTGAGTAAGTCGGCGTTAGAGTCACTGTCACCTTCTCGCTGACACTTACGTCCCGGACGATGCCAAGGTCGAGGATGCTGAGGACCGGAATTTCCGGGTCTGGCACGTCCGCCAGCCACTCATAAATCTGCGCTTCACTGAGGGCCGTCGCTACCACGTTTCACCAGGGATTGAGCGCTGCAAATATTGCATTTCAGCCAGCATGAAGCCGAGATGCTCGCTGTGCTCACCCTGCTTGCCACCGCTCGCCATCCATTCGTCTGCCGGTAAACCCAACGTCGCTTCTTGCACCGTCTTTTCAACGTCGCGCATCCACAGCGCGTGAATCGCGCTGAGGTCCGGTCCGTCGAAGTCTTCCTGAATAGCTACATCTATATCGTCCGCGGCGAACATCTCGCCGGTATAACGCCACGTATCATCCAGCGCCGCCTGTACACGTTCGTGGCTAAGCTCAGTTCCGTCCCCAAGGCGAACGAGCCACCGGGAACTGTGGCGGCAGTGATATTTCACTTCCTTGATTGCGCGTGCGGCAATTGCAGCCAGCCCTTTATCAGTGCAGCGCGTTAACGCGTCCAGTAAATGCACATAGAAAGACTCGAACAAGAACTGTCGCACCAGCGCATCACCAAAATGACCATTTGGTAATTCGAGCAATATGAGGTTCCGAAACTCGCTCTCGTCTCGCATAAACGCGAAATCGTCTTCGCTGCGCCCCTGTCCCTCAAGCTCGCCCGCATAGGAATAGAACATGCGCGCTTGTCCTATGAAGTCGAGCGCGAAGTTTGCATTCGCAAGCTCCTCCTCCAGCTCAGGCTCGGCGGCAACCAACTCGATCATGCGCTGCGACAAGATTAACGCGTTATCCGCGAGTCTCAACGTGTAGGCGATGAGAGCCTTGTTTTTACTCACAGGTTTTCAACTCCGTCAGGAATCTCATAAAAGGTCGGATGACGATAAATTTTGTCTTCGGCCGGCTCGAAAAATGCGGCTGTCTCGGCAGGGTCTGACGCGATAATGCTGTCCGAGCGAACAACCCAGAGACTCACGCCTTCGCAGCGCCGTGTATAAGTGTCGCGAGCATTGTCCAACGCCATCTGATCGTCCGTCGCATGAATGCTGCCTGCATGACGGTGACTCAAGCCCGACTTGCTGCGTATGAATACTTCGTAGAGTGGCCATTCCTGTTTAGACATTTTTATTCCCCTCAAGCCGCCGCGCGGGCTGCCTGTTTGCTTGCATACGCCTGAGCGGCCTCTCGGACCCACTCGCCGTCACTATGTGCGTCGCGGCGCTTTTGCATACGTTGTTTGTTGCATGGACCATTACCGGCGATAACGTCGATGAACTCCTGCCAGTCGATCTCGCCGAACGTGAAGTGCCCGGTAGCCTCGTCGAGTTTCAAATCGGGATCAGGAACGCTGATGCCAAGAAACTCAGCCTGCTGCACAGTGACGTCGACGAATTTCTGCCGCAGCTCGTCGTTACTGAATCGTTTAATTTTCCAGGCCATGGATTGCGCCGAGTGTTTGGACTCGGAATCGTTCGGACCGAACATCATCAGTGAAGGCCACCACCAGCGATTCAAAGCATCCTGCGCCATCGCTTTTTGCTCGTCACTGCCGCGACAAAGCGTGAGCAACAATTCGTAACCCTGTCGTTGATGAAAACTCTCTTCCTTGCAGACTCGAACCATGGCCCGGGCGTAAGGTCCGTAGGAACATCGGCACAACGGAATCTGGTTCATAATTGCTGCGCCATCGACCAGCCAGCCGATCGCGCCAATATCGGCCCAGTTCAACGTCGGGTAATTGAAGATGCTCGAGTACTTGGCTTTGCCAGACAACAGATCGGCGACCATCTGATCACGCGACACACCCAGTGTTTCAGCAGCCGAATACAGATACAGGCCATGTCCGCCTTCATCCTGAATTTTGGCCAGCAGGATCGCCTTGCGCTTCAAAGATGGAGCGCGCGTCAGCCAGTTTCCTTCCGGCTGCATGCCGATGACTTCGGAATGTGCATGCTGCGAGATCTGCCGGATCAGCGTGCGCCGGTATGCCTCGGGCATCCAGTCTTTCGCTTCGATTTTCTCTTCCGCGTCGATGCGTTTCTGAAATGCGGCCAATTGTTCGGGCGTGCCATCACTCGCCTTTATTTCCTTGCCCGCCTGATCCAAACCCTGTGTGTACATTTTTAACTCCGCTACCAGCCAGCTAATGTGTCACGGTTTTTTAACTTTTTCAATATTTTCCGTATCGCTTTGCGCGGACAATATAGGCTCACCCCTGGTGGCCGAGCGCCCACGAAACAACGCCACCAGCTCATCGCGCTGGTTATGGATTTTCACCACGTAGTATCCCGACCGGCGGCCGCGATACTCTTCGCTGGCCGTTGCGAGCAACGCATCTCCCAGCATCGCGGGCCGCAGAAATTCAACCTGACACGATGAAGCAAAGGTCCGTTCATTGTAGGCATTGCAGGCGAATGCGAACGCAGTATCTGCCAACGCGAACACCAGGCCGCCGTGACAGACATCCAGACCATTCACCATGTCATCACGTATGGTCATGCTGGCGGCCGCTGCGCCCACACCAGTTATTCGCATTTCCATGCCCAACGTTTGCGATGCCTTGTCGTCTTTCCACATCGCATCCCCGCAGAGGCGCGCGAGTTCCAGTTCATCCATTACCAACTTTCCTTATGTGCGGACTATCCAGACCGCCGAAGCGTGCGAGGAAACCAGCCGCTGGCGGTGGCAGCGGTCCGTCAGCCGTTTCCACCGTCTCCGTCAGATACTGATCGGCGGGCATATACAAGGCACGGTACAGGTTTCTGCACAGTTGGTAGGCCGTCGCGCCATGCCAGTTCGCGGGTAGTAGCTCGTCCGGCAACATGGGATCGCGCAACAATATCTTGCGGTACTCCTGGATCAGCAGGGTCCTGGCGAGAAATGCTGTCTTATCATCGACCTGGGGATTCGACTGCAGCGACCGCATGAGTGGCCGGAACATTTTCACAAACGCGCCGTAACGCTCATCGAGACCTGTCAGATTCCAGCTCGCATGCGCGAGGCGCTGCATGCCGGATTCATTACGAACCGTCTGACCATTGAGGACAATGAGGTCGTCCTCGACGCCCAGCCGCTGCACGGTGATATCGAGGTCTTCGAGATCAGGCGCGGGATGTGCGAGCACATTGGCAGACATCAGACCAAACCCGAGCCAGCCACATTCCTTGCGGACCACGTCCTTTGTCGCGGTGTCCAGACCTGACAGTAACAAGAGGCACCACTGGCCATCCCAGTCCCGGGCCGGTGCGCCGTATATTCTGTGCGTCGCCTGATCAAATCGCTCTCGCCCTTCGTCAGTAAGGCTGTAGTACGAACGACGGCCGACTTGTTCCGACTGCAGCCAGCCATCATGTGCCAGACGAAATACCGATGTTCGTACCAGCCGTTCACCAATTCCAAAATCTGCCATGACTTCGATGAGGCTGCCAAGCCATACCTTGCCACCGCGAGGTGCGATCGCGTCGCCAAAAACGGTCGTAATCAACGATCCTGACCGCAGTGTCGGCCTTGAGCTGTACTCATCGATCAGTCTGCTGCACGCAGTTGCGACCTTCATTGGTGACCCGCTTGCTTTCAATCGGCCTGACCGTACAATCTGATACAGTTTTTTTCAAATCTGGTTGAACTCTGTATGCAAGCAAAGCTCGGCAACCTGGTGCTGGATCAATGGGTCGATGGTGATGGCGACGGCAACGTTCTCACCAATGCGGTTAGTGGCGAGCCGGTTGCCAGCATCACCAGTGCCGGACTGGATTTTGGCGGCATGCTGCATCACGCACGCTCGACCGGCGGCGCAAACCTCCGCAAACTCACATTTCACGAACGCGGTGAAATGCTAAAAGCGCTCGCGATATATCTGCAAGAGCATAAGAAGGAGTTTTACGCGCTATCGACGGCAACCGGGGCCACCCGTAGCGACAGCTGGGTTGATATCGACGGCGGCATTTCCACTTTGTTTGTTTATTCCGGCAAAGGCCGTCGTGAGATGCCGAATGACCATGTTTATCTCGACGGGCCACCGGAACAAATATCCAAGAACGGAACCTTCACGGCCCAACATATATTCACACCGAAACTGGGCGCGGCCGTACACATCAACGCGTTCAACTTTCCGTGCTGGGGAATGCTGGAAAAACTTGCGCCGACCTTGCTGGCCGGCGTTCCCGCGATCGTCAAACCGGCATCAAGCACTGCGTACCTGACAGAGCTAATGGTGCGGCGCATCAACAAGAGCGGCATCTTGCCGGAGGGCGCGCTGCAATTAATCTGCGGCAGTGTTGGTGATCTCTTCGAGCACTTGATTTGCCAGGACACGATCGCGTTTACGGGCTCCAAGAACACGGCCGAATTCCTGCAGCAACATCCCAGGGTTATCGCGGAGTCTGTCGCATTCACGGCTGAAACCGATTCGCTGAACTCGTCAATCCTGGGGCCGGACGCCGTACCGGGCACGCCCGAATTTGATCTCTATATTAAAGAGGTCGCGCGCGAAATGACCGCCAAAGCGGGCCAGAAATGTACTGCAATTCGCCGTGTCATCGCGCCAGCGGCAATTGCGGGTGAGGTCGTCGAAGCGTTGTCTACCGCACTCGGCAACATTCGCGTTGGCAATCCGGGCAACAAGGATGTCGATATGGGTGCACTCGCGAGCCAGGGACAACGCGATGAGGTTCGTGACCGGGTGGCAGAACTCTCGCACGAGGCGAATATTGTGTATGGCGGCACAGACGACTTCGATGTCGTAGACGCAGACTCGCAAAAGGGTGCGTTTTTCATGCCGACGCTGCTGCATTGCGACAAGCCAATGACATCAAAGCTGGTGCACGGTGTCGAGGCATTCGGCCCGGTCAGTACCGTGCTGCCCTACAAGAATCTTGACGAAGCCATTGAGCTTTCGCGACTGGGAGAAGGCAGCCTGGCCGGATCGATAATCACCAATGACAACAACGTTGCCAGGGAGTTGGTACTCGGCACGGCCGCATACCACGGCCGTATGGTCGTCATAAACCGCCACTGCGCCGCCGAATCGACGGGGCACGGCTCCCCTCTTCCACACCTCATTCACGGCGGCCCCGGACGTGCAGGTGGCGGCGAGGAAATGGGCGGCATTCGTGGTGTATTGCATTACATGCAGAGAACCGCAGTACAGGGCTCACCCGAAACGCTCACAGCCATAGGCCACCGCTGGATCAAAGGAGCCGATCAACGCGATCCCGGGGTACATCCGTTTCGCAAGACCTTCGAACAACTTGAGCTTGGCGACACTCTCATCACCGACTCGCGCGAAGTAACGCTTGAAGATATTCAGCACTTCGCCGAATTCACTGGTGACACTTTTTACGCCCATACCGACGAAGAAGCTGCAGCAAAAAATCCGTTCTTCGACGGCCGGGTTGCACACGGCTATCTCATCGTCTCTTTTGCCGCCGGTTTGTTTGTTGATCCGGATTTCGGCCCGGTTCTCGCGAACTACGGTGTCGACGACTTGCGGTTTGCACAGCCTGTCAACTACGGGGATACCTTAAAGGTCAGGTTGTGCTGTAAGCAAAAAACTCTGCGAGCCGGGAGTGGCTACGGCGAAGTACGCTGGGACTCAGAGGTCACGAATCAGGACGGTGACGTCGTTGCCCAATACGATGTTCTAACCATGGTCGCAACAAACGAACACTGGGCATCCGTTAGCTGATTGTGCGGCCGCTGGAGTTGAAAGGTGGAAATGCTGCGTTACCTTTTCGCCGGGACCCTGCTCCTGTTCGGGTTATTTATCGTTGTCACTAACTACGTAAGGTTGATAACGAATTACCGAAACAGGAAAAAGGACGGGCACTGGAGCTCTCCAGCACCAATTGTCGGACCTCTATCTATCATCGTTGCTTATTCGGCGTTACCGTTTGAATTTTCCAATTGGATATTTCTGGCAATTATTTTGGATCCCGATACGGTCATTACGGTGATAGGTCTTCCGCACCTTATTAAGGCCTTTCGAGAATAGGTACGACGGTTCTGACAAATCAGTGAGCGTCTGCTGGCCGGAAGACGACGGTCGACCGGTTGAAACCACAGCCG
>JAJFKV010000024.1 GCA_021773055.1 Woeseiaceae bacterium | reverse complement strand
TCCGCATCCTCTATCGATGCTGGAAAACTCGTACACCGTATGACGAATCCCGGTATCTTAGAGCTTTACAAGAACGCGGATCGCCCCTGCTCAAAACAGCAGAAGCTGCTTGACTGAATGACTCAGGGCGTGAAGCGGCCACTCAATTATCAATATTTCGAGTCCAATTTCGCAGGAGCACCGCATTGGCTAGCAAGCTGATCGGAATTGTTTTTTTGACATTTATCGTCATTCTTGGCGGGTGTTCCAAGTGGCCGCCATTTGAACAAGAACTCACGTCGCAGTTCTTGGAGAATCGCGAAGAGATTGAATTGTTGGTGCACGAACTTCAAAAAGCCAAATATACGGATGTAAATACGTCGGTCGGCGGTGAAATATTCGCGTTCTACTATGAGGACGAAAAGTGGGCCGAGGGGCCAGTTCCGCAAAAGGTACCAAAAGACCAGTCCAAATGGCGGCGGCTATTTACGAGCGCGGGATTAGACAACGTATCCGAGACATACGAAGGCGATTTCGTTCTGTTTCTAGATATTTTCTATCTCGACCGGCCAGAAACTGAGGCATTCATATCGTACGTCAACAATCCGAATATCCGAACCAGATATAAAAAATGCGAGCCCGAGTTTTCCCGATCCAAATGTGGAACATGTGTTGTACATCTCGAAGACGATTGGTGGATCAGGTATGGATGGGAACCGTCATCTCTCTTGTCGGACTTAGACGAGTCACGTGAAACTCGCCAATTGACAGGGGATAAGTACCTCGAAGAAGCTTCCGCCATTTGGGAAGCTTGTCTCTACGACGGTGGCACTCAAGTGAATGCTCCCAACTAGAAGTGAGCGGCCGGTTTTGGCCGACTGCCGTCGGTCGTCAGGAACCTGAACGAACGACTGGTATTGAAAAGAGCAGACGTTCAAACAGTGTTTTCGAAGTATCGGCCTTCGACCGACTGCTTCACTTCGCATAGCCGCCGGTCGTGCTTATTGAGTTATAATTGCCGTTTGTGACCCGAACCGGCCTGTCGTGAATTGACTATGAAACACGTAAATCTCCATCGGATGCGCAAAGCGGAGTAGCAGAATGTCGCCAATTCGGTTCTTCGCCGTATTTATTCTCACTCTTTGTTTCGGCTGTAGTTTCGCTGACGAATCGGAATGGAAATATGTAAGTCCAGCGTCTGCTGAACACATGGGAACGATTAGAATTTCTACGGACAGGCATACCATCACCTATAACGAACATGTTGGCCGTTATTGGGAGGACTGTGATCCGGGTAAGACAGATTACACCGTCTGCTTCGAATCCCCTCAGCTATTCATGAAGCTCCTGCACTCCGCGCTCGAAAGTGATGGTTGGGAGGAGGACGGCGTTTCTTATTCGCTTCACTTTCACAGAGACGTGCAGTTGTTCGGTCAAGCGATGGGCGATATCTACGTTGTTGTTCTGCAAGGCCCCGAAAAGAGGAGTTTCATCTACTCCACGGACCGGGGGATCATCGCAATCGGATTCGGCCAGACAGATTTAGATGGGGTCGCGATGATCATCGGCAATTGCGGATACGGAGCACCCTCCAAGTGCTATGAGGAGAGTCAAGTTCAACCGTGAGATTGTTGGGCATGACCGGCTGGTTTTGGCCGGAAGCAGGCAGTCAACGTACAAGAAGATCGAGCATTGCGACCGAATACACATGATACCTACGACAGACATAATTAGACTGCTTTACAAGCACAGGTCGTGGGCTGTCAAAGAGCTAGTATGGCCGCTGGGACTCTTCTTATCTTGCCTGGCGGTCATCGGTTTTCTCAGAGGTTGGTTGCCCGAGTATCTGAATCGCTTCTTGTTGCTTCTGATGATTCCGACGGTGATATCGATCTGTTGGGTTGGACTGGCGGCTTGGCGTATTACCGACAAGTTATTGAAACTCGAACCGGAATTGTCAGAGTTCCTAAATTCGTAGTTACAACTTGAACGGCCGCTCGTGGCCGACTCCAGCCGCCCAGGTGTTAGACTGCTGAACGACGGCTGCTGACCCAAAGGAGCCATTGGGTCGCGGGCATATTTGATCGCGTAAATACATGCAATTCCAAGCCGCGGAGGTGATTCGAGTTTGAAACTAGATCGCAAGCAAGTGACGACAGTTGCAATAACTGCCTCCATCACCGCTGTAGTCATGCTCTTACTCATCGGAAGGGCTGATCAGAATAGTTCACTGTCCGCCAGCATTGAAGAAACAGAAGATCACGACACAGCAAGTTTCGTTCAAGACGAAATGGAGTCTCCGGATGAATTATTGGCTGATCTGATTTCGGACAATCCCGTTGACGATGTCTCAAGCGCCGAAGTTGAATCTTCCTCAATGTTGTCTAGTGGTATTAGCAACTTTGAAGGGTCAATCGTAAATGGACACGCGATAAACACCGATTTCCTTACAGATTTGGAGTCTGCTGACGAAACTTTCGACAACTTGGCCGCAGAGTTTCGCAATGGGGTAAGCCTGATCGGAGCAGAGCGCCGTATCAAGTATGAAGGTGTGTTCAGCGCACCGCTGCAGTCTCAAAATGGTTCGGTATCTTTGGATGTGTTGGAATGTGGCGAAATCCTTTGCATCGTGAAATATAGAGCCAACAACGAATCATTGTTGAATGAGTACACGAAGAATGTGATGACGTCGGATGGCTTCGACGCACGCGCAATCATACAACTTCATGAGAACCCCTCTTTTTCTCCCGATATGTCGCGACGATATGTTTTTTCCCACGATCCACATGTAATCGGATTGAGCATCCCGAAAGGGGTGGCATACTTTACTGACAAGAATGACGAATGACTCCTTGTGGCCGTTCTGAGACGGTCGCGACTGAATTAAGCGAACGGTTGGTATGCGCTCGTGAGCAGCCGCCCAGGTGTTAAACTGATGGCAGGCTGCAGGTGACCCAAAGGCGATATTCGACTTTTTCGGTGATAGACAAGTGTCGAGCAAACGCTACATAGAAAATACGGGATTCAAGTTGCCAGTTCGGATCCTTACGATAGTTTTTGGAGCGATACCGGCGACAGTTTTTTCCTATTATGCCGTACTGGTGGTGATCGTAGGTGCATCTGCGTTCGCGAGCGGCGGCATAGTATTTGTGGCATTCGGCGTCGCCGGTATCTTTGGTACTGTCTCGCTGTGGACAATCGCTTTCGGCAAAGACTCGAAGGTGTTCATAGTTGGGTTGATCGCTGGTTCACTGGCAATGTTGCTTCCCTTGTCAGCTCCCTCATCGATCGTTCCCGACATGCCCGGAGTCAATGGACGGGCGGTTACGACTTTCTTGGAGGCAAGTCCCATCGTTGTAGCTCTTTGCTGGCTTGGGTATTTTTTTCTCAGGTCGGGCGCGCGCGAAATTTCGGAATCTCGAATCTCACAGCGTCACAACTGATAGGTTCGTCCGGCCGATTCTCGGCCTCGAGCTAATCTGAATTTGAGCGACCGGTAAACTCCCGGAAGCAGCCCGTCGCAGAGATTGAGTTATAATTTCCGCTCGTGACCCAAAGCGGACTGCCGAATTTCATGAGAACACGGTGAAAAAGAAAAGGAATTTCCGAGAATAGCCGATGCTCGTCGATGCTACAGAGGCTCTAATTTCGGTCGCTCGCAACAAAGCGGCTACGGACGAGGATCTTCGGTTGGCTGCCCAGTCATTCTTCAATGCCGCCGGCAACGCGCCGCCAGACGACGTGGACGCAGCTCTTCAAAGTCTCAGCCAACACTTCGATATCAATGATGATTCGCGCGCAGGATTTCTTGCGCTGACGTGCGCCACGATGATCGAGCGCGGATGGGATCCGCATGTCATTGCAGAACCTCTGGTCGATCGAGTCTCAACGTTACTAAAGTCTGCAGCTGAATTGGCAACTGCCTGCGCCGACAGTATTGTAGAAACAGATGACGATCACGGGGGCTCGGTCGAAGTCTTCGAGAAGGCTCGCAAAGCCCTTGCTCCAGAAATGGAACAACAGGCCGCCGCCTGGAATGCGCTCAGTCACTTCTGGCTTCCTGCGATAGCTGTATTCTCAGCGAGCGCCGAGACGCGCTCTTCAGCGCGTCACCTGCGTTCCGACGCAGCAAAGATATCCCCGTATCACGAGGTTGGACACTGGCTCCAGACTATTCTCGGCGTCTTGGACAACGAGCCAATCGTAGCTATAGAACCCCAAGGCAAAATCGGAATTCTCGGTCGGATATCGGGAATTGCTAACAATTTCCAGCTCAATGTGCTCTTGATGGACAGCATTCCAAGTCGGAGATTCTTCGCACGACGCCGAGTCCCCAAAAAGGTCGTCGATGTGGCTCTGGGTGTTGGACCGCAGAGATCAGGGGGCACAGTTGTTGGATGCTGGAACCTATATGCTTGGAAGGCGATCCGATCAGACGGTACTTTGCCTGCAGCCAATGATTACGGATCCAAGAACAGTTGGATTTGGAACGAAGGATCGCCCGCTGACATACCAGTACTCGATGGCCGCCGCGCTATTTTGCTCGGTCCACCGTCCTATCGGCGCACATGGCAGTCTCAAAGATTGTTCAGCAGTCTGCCGGCACGTCTTGCCGTTGATAAGGTACTTTCAAAGGACGAGGCAGACGACTGGCTAAGGAAGATGGCCGCCAAGAGCACGCCGGATTGACTGAGCTGTATTGGCCCTACGAACGACCGCTTTTGGCCGGAAACAGCCTGTCAGAATTTCCCAAACCCGCTATTTGCACGGCCAGTTTCGGGAAAAGCAGCCGTTCAACACAAGCGGTAAGTATTGGCCGGTACTTTCGCCTGGTGACGGAGGAGGGCACATCTAGCTGTCGATAATAGGAATGAGCTTACCGGCTTCGACAGGTCGTAACGCTCTCCAGGTTTCGTGAAGTCTTATTGGGTGTAATCGATAACGTAGTGTTATCGTGACCGAAGGACATTCTTAAGGTAGATCGCCGAATGAAAAAGTTCATCCAGGAAAACCCCACTATCGCATATGGCCTGGGATTGCCATTGTTGCTCGTAGTCATCTTCCTCATTGTCTCGGGACTTCCCCAATTGTTAGTTCCGAAGCCGCAATATGAGCTGCTGTTTGCCACCGGGATCCATAGTTACCCAAACGTTATACAAATTGCCGTAGTTGAACAAAAGGTGCAGGTTATCTATCAAGGCGTTTCCTACGGTAACCAACGGCCTCGATTGTGGCGTTACAACCCACAATCGGGAGGTGTGCAGGAAATCGCGATAATCCTTCCGCCCGGCCCGGTTCGGTCCGGAAATGGATCGGACGCGGCTCCGCAAACACCGAAAACAATCGTGATCGATGTACCCGATCTCGCCGGTTTGAGAATTGATTCGTCCAGCATCGCTCCTGACGGCTACGAGTTTAGCGGTGCGGACAATCGTTATTCGCGCAATATATTCGGCGGCCTGTTTTACTCGCGAAGATACAACCATGAAGCCGTATTAACTAAGAATGGGCGCAGTGTTCGTCTGCCAAATTCGAACGATCGATACTACAATCGCAACACTCAATTCGTCGGTTGGGTTCTACCACAGTGATGGGACTGCTCGTTCTGATCGTCATAGTCGCGTTGATCGGCGGCGGCATGTGGGTTTGGCCGTTTCTGGCGGGAATTCTTGGTCTATCAAGCGTTACTGACAAGTCGGGCGCGCTGCGACACATTCGCCAGCTTATGGTCACCTACGAAATTTCGCCGGGCGAGGTTGAAACGACGTATCTTGCGCCGGCTACTATCGATGCCGCCACAACTCAACGCAGCAAAGGTGATATTGCCAAGACGCTCTTTGTATACCTCGGCGCAATTTTCATCCTCGCCGGTATCGGCACCTACATTGGCATGTTTTGGGGCAGCATGGGCAGCGCGATGCGAATCTTCGTCACGCTTGGCATCGGCTACATTTTGCTCCTGGTCCTGGTTTCGGCGTTGCATGAGAACAGGTATCCACGTGCTGAAGGGCCGCTGACGATTGCGATGGTTTTCATGATGGTCGGAGGTTGGCTTGTCTTCATTGATGAGGTATTTCCCAGCATTGGCAACTGGCGAAACATTACGCTTTTTATAAGCGGCACAATGGCCGTTCACTTAGGTCTTTTGTTCGGTAAATACAAGCGCACGTTGTTCGCCGTCCTGGGATTGTTTTTTGTGTACGGGTTCATGCAAGTGGGCCTCGATATACTCGGCATGTCGTATGCCCATATCGCCATAGTTCTTGGGGCCTCTTTGTTCCTGGTTGGCACGGTATTGGAAAAGACACCGCGACCTGTCCCCGCAGAGTTAGCGCTCTTGATCGGATCGTTTTGGTTGAACGGCGGTTTGTTCGATGTGATCGCCAATGCGACCGCCCCTAATTGGGCAAGCCTGATCATCGGCGTTAGTCTGGTCATTACAGCTTATGGCCTGCACACGGCGGATAAATATCCGCGATTGATTGGGCTGGGATATTTGCTTGGGTCGGCCATGCTCTATGCCGGCCTGTTCGATCTTGTACAGGACACGCCTATCGAACTTCTCTTCCTGGCGGTGACGGCAGGTATCTTGTATGCCTGTGTGGTCCTGCAAAGCAGGGCGATGCTGTTAACGACCGTTCTGGCAATGCTCTCGTTCATTGGCTATTTCTCGGCGGAGCATTTCGTCGATTCACTGGGTTGGCCGGTTACTCTGGTTATCACCGGCGTCATCTTTTTAGGTGTTGGGATGATTGCAGTTCGTGTGAAGAGAGCTATTTGATCAGGTCTTAGTATGGGTAAGAAATTCAATCTTGGCGGGGACAAGGCTAGCGCGCGTCGGCAGCGGCAGAAGGAACGAGCCGAGGAGGATAGGGCGCGTCTGCTCGACAACTTTCCGTCAGAATTAGCAGATAAAAAGTTTTCGATTAGGCCAACCCCGGCGATCGAAAAAGCCGAAATTGTTACCGACGATAGCGGATATCGATATACAGAGTACAAGTCGTTGGCCAAGCTTTCGATTCAGTTCGACGGACCAGGTGGTTTTCGCTCCATTAGGCGTACTCTCCCCGATATTTTTGAGGTTACAGAGATAGTTTATTCCGGCGTAGGACCAGATGACGAAGATTCTTGACTGGATGATTCCACCCTTCACATGCAATGGCTACTTGCCGCCTTGCATTGGTTCATCTCCAGCAACGGCACCAGTCATCTGAATCGCTCAATTGGCGTATGAGGGTCGGTCGGGGTCTCCATAGCCCCGCCACATAT
>JAJFKV010000023.1 GCA_021773055.1 Woeseiaceae bacterium | reverse complement strand
ACACACACTATTTGCTGCTTCGATGAGCTTCGAAAGCTCTGCTGCAGAGTAGTGCGTTGTCATCCGACCAGACCGATGACCGAGCAAGTCCTGCCGATCCTCGAAGCTCACCCCGGCGGCACGAAGCCTCCGGCCAAACGTATGCTTCAGGTCGTGCACTCGTACCTGATCAAGGCCTAAGTTTCTTCTGACCCGGCACCAGGAGCTGTTCAGCAACCTCGTAACCGGTTTGCCTTTGTAAGCGAACACCTGCGTCGGATGGTTTCCTTGGCGCGCATTTGCGTCTTGGAAATGTGCCGCAGCGGTATGATCAACGCCTTGATGGAAGATCGCTCGAGTTGGAAAGCTAATTTGTCAGTACCCACCGTGATGCACACGACAGCATCATGACCGCGGTTGAAGATACATTGCGAAACCGCTCAATTTTGACGCCCGACATGGGTGGCAAGGCGGATGCCGTTGGACTCGGTAAAGCGATCGCTGCTGCGATTTAGGTTCGATTTTCCAGGTCGTGGATATGAAAATAACGGCCTGATTGAAGCGTCACATAACTTGTGTGAAGATACCGCGCCACCTATTCAGTTATGATCTGCCAGATATGCAAAAAATACATACCGCTAAACCCCAAAAACTCGGGAGCCGAGAATACAATAGAGAGCTCTTTCGTCTGCAAGTAGAAATGATAAAACTGCAGGAGTGGATTAAGCACAACAAAGAACGTGTCGTTGTGATATTTGAAGGGCGCGATGCGGCGGGCAAAGGGGGCGTCATCAAGCGCATTACAGAACACCTTAGCCCCAGAGACGTGCGCGTGGTCGCACTGCCCGCGCCGACAGAACGTGAAAAAACTCAGTGGTATTTCCAGCGTTACGTCGCGCATCTTCCAGCCGCGGGTGAAATCGTGATTCTTGATCGCAGCTGGTATAACCGTGCGGGTGTTGAGCGCGTCATGGGTTTTTGTACAGACGAAGAATATGATGATTTCATGCGCGCCTGTCCCAACTTTGAACGGATGCTCATTCGTAGCGGCATCAAACTGATCAAATACTGGTTTTCGGTAAATGACGAAGAGCAGGAAAAACGCTTTCAGGCTCGCATGGCCACTCCTACCAAACGCTGGAAACTAAGCCCAATGGATTTGGAATCACGTGATCGGTGGCAGGATTACTCCAGAGCGAAAGATGCTATGTTCAGCTACACGGACACCAAACAATGCCCCTGGTATGTTGTCAATGCCGATATCAAAAAGCACGCAAGGCTGAACACTATGGAGCATTTGCTATCGCTATTTGACTACGACGATTTAACGCCGAAGAAATTTGAGCTGCCCAAGCGCTCCGATGTTAACAGTGAGTATGTGCGATCACCTATCGAAGAACTGACATTTATTCCGGCGGTCTATCCAAAACCTAAGACCTAAAGCGCAAAACCCGCAGGCAGCCAACCCAAGGTAAGCACTTAATCTGGTACTGACAAATTAACGCTGGCTGAGTGACAATCGGCATTCACATTTGACCCGGTTTAGGCGCCGAATTACAAGATATTGACTGCTCCCGTCGCAGGGGTACTTTGTGGGGTATCAATCTTAGCCGGCTAACTGCAAAGCAAAAAGAATCAACATCTTACTGTTTCAATTCGATTCCGCCCCTGGCCACCATTTTATTCAAAAATCTACAGCAGCATTTCGAGGGATCAGCAGTACTCTCAATGTACTGATACACGTTGTCGAATAGCTCCTGTTCCTGATGCAATCGGTACTTAATGAGGAGTCCTCTGCAGCGGGTCGCCCCCAGTTTCTTAGTTCGCCTTCTCTATATGGATGTCACCGTACAGCGTTTTCATGCGAATGACCGGTCCACCGCCGTTCACTTTCGCAACGATAACGCTCTCGATTCGGATCGAAACGCCGTCTCCGTCGTCATCGCGTTCAACGACCGGACTGGTCGGCTCTACCTCCACTTCGAAGTCCGAAAAGATCTCGCCCTGCGCGGAGTCCAGGTGAATTCGGGCGCCGGTACTTGCGGGCAGGCGGACATACAGATCGCCGTTGATTGACTCAAGTGAGGTTGCGTTCGCATCGTCGATACGATCGAAGCTCACGTTGATTGTGTCGTTAACGGCCTCCGCAATCACGGATCCGGACAGGTTTTCAACGGTGATTGGTCCGTTAACATTAGAGAGCTCCAGGTTACCAGTGATATTACGAATGATAATTTCGCTGTTATTCACGGTGCTCAGGTCCAGGTCAGCACGTTTTGGTACTCGCGCCAAAACGGTGACTTTGTTCGCGCGCCAGTCCGTCTCGAGAGAAATCTCATTGTCTTCCTCGTCCACTTCCAGCGTGTAACCACCGCCTTTTAGCGACTGCGTGCCCGATGGAGTAACGATGTGGCGGTCGCCGTCTTCGATTGTTACTTCAAACGTTGCGTCCTCGCGGTCTTCGCCGATTACTTCAATGTGGGCAGACTGAATTTCGATCTCAAGGTAAATCGGTTCGCCAGGCCGCGACAGCGGGATATCGATCACCTGCGCCTGCTGCGCCAGCGCAGGTGATGTACCGGCCAGAAAGGCGATTGCCAATACGGAACGGAAAGTGAGGATCTTCATAGTGGTTTCCATGACTAATTCTTTTGAATGCGGACATCGCCGTTCATCGAGGCGATGGTGTAGGTGGGGCCGCCGGCGCCAATGCGTATGCCGCTCAGCTGCTGAATGCGATAACGGTTGTGGCCGTCTTCGGTGACATGTTCAATTGTTGCTGGCAATACGAGGGGGCCAACCGGAAACTCCGACTTGATGTCGCCATTAAACAAATCTATCGTGACATCAAGGCTCGTGTTGACTGGAATGTCGAGCGTGATATCGCCGTTAATCGTCTCGATGCTGCAGTCATGTAGCGGTGCACGAGAGAAGCCGATATTCACACGGCCATTCACACTGCTGATCTCATCGCAGTTGCGAATAGCATCAATCGAGACGGGGCCATTTACATTGCTGGCGCTTACCACGCCGGCAACGCCAGCAACGTCAACCAGACCGTCCATCACAGTGCCGACATCGACTGTTGCATCGGGTGGTACGAGGATGTCGAATTGGTAATCAACGCGGCAACCGCGACAGCGATCCACGCGCCGCCAGCGTTCTTCGTGGTCGCCAACTATTATCGATACGCCGCTGCTGTCTGCTTCAATATCGAGCTTGAGGCGCTCCAGCGACATCTGGAAATATTCTTCGTTTGATGCCACGCGAACCTCACTGACCGACATCGCTATCTCCCCGCTCTCGCCGGTTCGAACACGTACGCCGCCCCAGATGTTGCTGACCACCAGGTGCGGCGCCGGCGTGCTAACTGCGTAGATTTCCGTCCACGCTTTCTCTTCGGTGATTGGTTGGGCGGAATTTGCCACACTGGCGACCAGTACAAGAACGATTATTAAGGAAAAATAGGTTTTCATGCGGTATTCCTCTTTAAGGACGTCAATACGTGCCTGGACAGGTCGGGGTAGAGCTTCCCGTCTTCCGCCAGCTCGAGTAATCGACTAATTTGAAGTTTGTTGCCATTGCGCAGCACGAGGTCAACAAGCGCCAACTGCACCAGCGGTGACTCGGCCTGCTGGATGGATTCCATGATGGTTCTGCCGATCGACGGTGTACCGAGTTGTGGGCCAAGTGCGTCGATGGCTGCGGCGCGAACTGAATGCACCCTATCTTCTGTTGCCCTTTGCAGAAGTGCGCGGGTGATTTCGGCGTCGTCGGCCGCGAAGTACGCCGCATCAATAATGCCGCGCAAGCGTTTGCCGGCGCTGTCGTTGTCGAGGCGGTCGAGGATCAGCGTGCGGTTCAAAACGGAAACGTTTTGTTCCAGTGCGGCGAGCCTGCCGATGTCGTCACCACTGGTTTTTTCGAATAGTTGGCCAACTCCGAGCCCGACCAGCAAACAAGCCGCAGCGGTTAGCCAACCGGTGTTGCCGCTAAAGCCAAGCAGACTGCGTAGCTTCGTCATCGCCGTCGGCCGGTTTACGTCTTCGAGCTTTCGGTAGAAACCCCGTCGTAGATTTGCGGACGGTTCTCCGGCGTCGATTTTGCCGAGTGCAGTCCAGAGTTCCTTCTCGGCCGCGTCGTCGCTGTCGAGAGGCAGGTTGGGGAGTTTCTTGTCAGACATCGATCGGTGCTCCGTTAATACTGATGTACGTCGAGTTGAGTAAGGCCATTGCGCGGTGCATGCGAACACGTGCCGCGCCCGCATTGCAGGCCAGCGCTCGTCCTAAATCTTCGTAGCTATCGAATTCGAATCGGCCCAGCCAGATCACTTCCTGGGCGGCGGCCGGCAGTCGGGCGAGAGCTTGCATGACCAGTTGCATACTCTGTGACCCTGCCGCGGCCTGCTCAGCCGAACGATTGTCCGCCAGCTGGTGCACAAGGTCCTCTTCGTCGATGGCCTCGTTGTTTTGTCGTTTGGCTTTTCGCAGATGGTCAAGCGTGATATTGCGCGCAATGTTGAACATCCACGCTTTGAAGCTGCCTTCGCCGCGAAACGATTTCGCTTTGCGAAGTATTTTCAGGAAAACATCCTGGACGAGATCTTCGCTATGTGCCGGTTGCCGCGTCATCTGCAGGCAGAACTGATAGACGCCACGATGGTGCCGTTCGAACAGCGTCGCGAGACAGGACGAATCTCCGTCAGCGACCCATTGAATTAGTTGTTCGTCCGTCACAGATCTCATGGTGGTTTAGTCAGGAATAGGGGTATAGGTGCTGGTATAGGCTTCTTCGCCAGACAGCATGGTGCAGATGAATACGCGTGTCTGGTCGTCCTGTATGCACATCTGAAAGTACAACGGGTGTAGAAAATTGCCACCTGCTTGTGGGCTTGCTAACGCCAGAACTATGGCGAGCGTGCTGCGGATTATCCTGTTCATGATAGTAACGACGCATGGCAGGGCGAAACGTTACAGGACTCTTCGAACTGGCTAGCTTACCGGCAGGTCCCTCGTGCGTGAGTTTTGCGTGAATCAGCTGTGCACAGTGATGCAAGTTAAGCAACGGACGCCCCGGTAACTCTTTGAAATATAAAGCGTTCGGCGATCCTACTCGCGAATGAAAATCCGCGTGTCCGGCACAGATCAGTCCCGAAGTGTCGGTGCTCGCCCCCGGGCGGCCTCGCTTTGATCGCCGTCCGATCGGCTTCGTCGACTATTCCGCCGCAGGCCATCACTTGAAGTGACTCTTTCTCTCTTTAATCGCCCTGATTAAGTTGAGTGGCACCTGTATCATTGCGGTGCGCTCGAAACAACAAGAAGGTGCGCTCTGTCCCGGACGAACACAAACTTTTGTCGTCAGACTTTTCTGCTGATTGCGTTGCTCATTCCTTTCGGCAAGTGCAATGCCGCGGAGATCGACAAAGATTTTGCCAAATGCGAGAAGATGCTCGCCAAACACGCTGTCTCGATCGTCAAAAAAGCCGCCCGCGCCAAGCAGAAGCATGACGGGAAAATCAGCGCTAGCATAGCGCGACATGCAGCTGACTATGCGGACCCTACAAGTGAAGAGGCCCGCATGCGTAGGATCGTCGATAAACTTGTGACACATTACGAGCTACCGGAATACCAGCGTGTACTGATAGATGAGGCCGCCGAGGAAGTCCTGACTATTGAGAACGATGACTTATTCCGGTGCCCACACAAAGCCAATGTCAATCGCGGCTTCAAACGAAATCTCGAGCGCTATGGAGATCGTCTGGACGAAATCGAAAATGCGGTCGAGGAGCGACTGGATCTTGAAAACATCGGCCCGAACGAGGGACTGGTCGTTATTCTTTTCTATGCCAGCGGTTACGCTCAGAACGTACTCATAAACAGACTTGGGGCGATTGGCGGCAACATCCACTTCGGACCAGTTGAGAACCGCGAGTATTTTCGCGTGCTCAAGGTGAGGGCTGGCAACTACCGTTGGCATTCGGTCTGGAACAAGCACTGGCTGGGAGGAAGGACAACGCTATATGTGAAACACAGCAACCTCGATTTCACCGTCGAAGCCGGCAAGCTGAATTATACAGGCGTGTTCATGTTCAGCAACAAGGTATGGCGACGCTGGCGCGCCGATTTACGTGACCGGGCCTCAGTGGTGCTATCCCTGTTGGAAGATCGCTATCCGGAGTTGCTTAACGACGTTGAGATATCGAATGCAGTGGATTCTGACGATCGATTTATCGACTTTTATCTGCGCGAAAAAATGTCTACGCAATCGAAGGACGACGGTGCGTAGCATAGCGCTAATTCTGTTTTTGCTCACCGCTTTATCCGCATGGTCGGATGAGGTCGAAGAAACTGAAGGCCTGACGTTCGACGATTTGTTTCTCAGAGCTGCTGTTCGCCACGTCGCTTTGTCGCCGAGTGGAGAGTTTATCGCTTACTTCCGTAACGATACGCTCGTCATAGGAAAACCGAGCGCCGGCTACTTCGATATCAGGACTTTTCACACTCGCTTGTCGATTGAAGATGTCGACTGGATAGGGCCGAAAACTGTCTGGGTGGAGTCGTGGGACCCACTAAACATGCGGCAACTTGGTACTGCGATTCGTTTCAGCGATCTTGGCGACGAGGGTTATGGCCTGGATCGCGTACACGATCACCGTGACCCCGGGTACATCAGCGATAGTATGCCAGACGACGACGATCACATTGTCTTGGCCAGGAGGCGAGTCGAAGACGAGACGGTCGCATCGGACTTGTATACCGTTGATGTCTTCAAGCCCTATGAGGAACAGCTAACCAAGGCGAACCGTGTTGATACTGGATCTGACGTTTTTTTCTACTATCAGAAAAACTCGTCCGGCGCCTACACATTGGGAATCCGGATGACGGAGGGCGTTCCCGAGATATGGCGCAAGTTACCTGGTGAGGAGCATTGGGTGCATGTATGGACTGCAGACAAGGAATCCACGTTCTTGCCGTGGCGCATGTCCGACGACGCTGAAACCTTGTGGGTACTAACCGATACCCAAACCGATCGAATTGTGGCAGCCGAGTTCGATCTTAAGACCGGCACCTTCGGCGACATTCTGTATGAGCACGACCGCGTTGATATCGATGGCATTCTCATGTCGGGGGATAAAAGCACCCCGATTGGCGTCGTTTTTTTTGAGCAGGGCCTTTTGCGCTACCACTTCTTTTCCGAGGAGCACGATACTGAGTTCGCCCGGCTTAAGGCGCATTTTCCGGGACAGGGCGTCATGCTCATCGGCTATGCGCAGGATTCGAACATACGACTGGTCTTTGCTTCGTCGCCATCGGAGCGGGGCGCCATTCATGTTTGCGATCTTTCAAACGATCAGTGCGAACTCATCGAGAAGATCGCCCCCTGGCTCGACGGCAAGCCACTCAGCCCAAACATTGCACTTAGCGTCCCGTCGAGCGATGGCATCACCGTCGAAGCATTTCTGACCTTACCCCTCGAAAGCGACGGCAGCATTCCGATGGTTGCATTGCCACATGGAGGGCCGATTGGCGTAAGCGACGATCGCTACTTTTCATCCGAAGTTCAATGGCTCGCGCACAATGGCTACGCAGTGTTGCAGGTCAATTACCGCGGCTCTTCCGGCTATGGGGAGGAATTCACGAATGCCGGTCTGAGACAATGGGGACGTGGCATCGAAGACGACATTGAGGCTTCCGTACAATGGGTGGTGGCCGAGTATCCCGATATTGATGGCGATCGTCTTTGTATCTTCGGTGGAAGTTACGGCGGCTATTCCGCGATCATGAGTGTTATTCGCAACCCGGATTTATTCAAATGCGCGGCGTCATTCGCCGGCGTTATGGACTTGACGCTGCTGTTCACGCAATCAACGAAGATGCGAAACGAATCGATGCGCAATGTTCTAATTCGATACGTCGGCGACCCCGACATTGATTACAATGAGCAAATTGATAACTCACCAGTCTATCGCTTCAAGGACATTAAGCGGCCGATTTTGCTTGGCCACGGCGTAGACGACTCGGTGGTTGATTTCGAGCACAGTTGGCGGCTCAGAAAGATGTTGCTTCTTGCCGGGGCCAAACCGAGGTTTATTCTTCTCAAGGAGGTTGGCCATGGCTTCAAGTACGTCAGCGAAGCGCGGGACTTTTATGGTCCATTGCTGGAATTCTTGGATAGTCATTTGAAGTCGGGTGACGAAGAGTAGGCACCGACCGGGTACTGATGGATTAACTCCAATTTCTGTATTGTGGTGATCCGTCGTATTAGGTGCCAACCTCGGCGGTTAGGTCACACTCATCGCCGGTGCGATTGAATTACTACAACATAATTGCGTGAGTTTTGCGTGAATGAGCGGTGCACAGTCCTGCACCGTACTGCAATCTGAGCAACGGACGCCCCGGTAACTCTTTGAAATATAAAGCCTCAGGCGATCCAACTCGCGACTGAAAATCCGCGTGTCGGTGGTTCAACCGAGGAGCGGAGCGACGACAGGCGCTTGCGCCCATTTCGCCCCTGGCCACCAAATGCCACAAGGTGTATTCCGGTCACATGGTCTACACCTTATACCGGAGACATCGTTAACACCTTGTCCGGATTGAACACTGAGGGGTCGGGGTTCACTCCCCTTACGTGAGGCCCGCATTCCTGAGCGGCAACTCACGCACGCGTTTGCCAGACGCCGCGAAATACGCGTTGACGATGGCCGGCGCGACCGGTGGTACGCCCGGTTCGCCGACGCCGCCCGGAGGCGCATCAGACTTCATAATATGGCTATGAATCTCCGCTGGCGCCTCGCTCATCCGAATCATCGGGTAGGAATCAAAGTTGCCTTCGATTACAGCGCCATCTTTTACCGTAAGCTCTCCGTGTAAGGCGAGGCTCATGCCAAAG
>JAJFKV010000022.1 GCA_021773055.1 Woeseiaceae bacterium | reverse complement strand
AGTTGAAACGCGTCGAGAACTTTCTTCTGATGTGCTTTTTGCATGGGCAAGCAATATATTGATCAAGTGGTTGAATCGCCAGAGAAATATCAAACTTGGGAAAAATCGCCCAAGTCTTGCCACACGTTTGCGTCAATTACCATATCTGTTATTCCGCGAATAACAGAGATTTCGATATTGATTTTTGGTCTATTCGGAAAGAAGGTATCTGAGAGCCGCCTCATCGAGAATGGAGATATTGAGTTTTTCGGCTTTATTTAGCTTCGATCCGGCCTTTTCTCCTGCAACCAGGTAGTCAGTCTTGCTCGAAACGCTGCCCGTCACTTTGCCGCCGGCGCTCTGGATCATATCTTTGGCGTCATCACGAGTTAACGATGGCAACGTACCCGTTATAACGAACTTTTTTCCGGAAAGTGGTGCGTTTTCCGCGACCGGAACGGGGTCCGTTTCCGGCCACTCGACGCCGTAGTCCTGCAATCTCCTGATTACATCCAGATTATGTTCTTCATCAAGAAAAGCCCTTAGCCGCGCTGCAACAATCGGTCCAACGTCAGCTACACTTTGCAAATCAACTTCTGTCGCCGCCAGAACGTTAGCCAATCGGCCGTAGTGCGCTGCGACGCTGGCAGCTGTCGCTTCGCCCACTTCCCGGATTCCCAACGCGAAAAGGAAGCGTGCCAGTGTTGTGGTTTTGCTTGCATCAATTGATCGAATCAACTTATCCGCAGACTTCTCGCCCATTCTCTCCAGTTCGCTGAGCTCGCCTTTGCTCAAGCGAAAAATGTCTGCGGGTGTCTTGAGTCGATCCATCCCAACCAATTGCTCAATCAACTTCGCGCCGAGCCCTTCGATATCGAGAGCGCGACGTGACACAAAGTGTTTTAGTGCCTCTGCCCGCTGCGCCGAGCAATACAAGCCGCCCGTACAGCGCGCTACAGTCTCTCCCTCTTCACGCGCAACGTGAGACCCGCAAACGGGGCAAATACTGGGTAATTGAACTTGGCGTGTCTGCCTGGGCCTTCGCTCCAGGATGACACCGGCTACCTCAGGGATGACGTCCCCTGCCCTGCGCACAATAACCGTGTCGCCGACACGAACATCCTTGCGATGCAACTCATCGATATTGTGCAATGTTGCATTGCTTACCGTTACGCCACCGACAAATACCGGCGTCAATCTGGCCACCGGCGTGATCGCTCCGGTACGCCCGACCTGAAACTCAACGTCCTCAACAGTCGTCAGCTCTTCCTGAGCCGGGTACTTGTGTGCGATAGCCCAACGCGGCGCTCTCGACACGAAACCGAGCTCTTCCTGCATTTCGAGGCTATCCACCTTAAACACAACGCCATCGATCTCATAACTCAACTGATCCCGGCGCTCACCGATTTTTTCGTAATACTTCAAACAGCCTTGCACACCGCTCACCACGCGTCGTTCGGGGCAGACTTTGATTCCCCATTCCTGCAACTGATCAACGATCTGACTATGGCGCGGCGGCAGACTACCCTCGTCGGCGATACCGACGGAATACGCGTACATGTCCAGGGGACGCTCTGCGGTGAGCTTGGGGTCCAGTTGGCGCAGACTTCCCGCCGCCGCGTTGCGTGGATTTACGAACGTCTTTTCGCCGGCGGCCCGTGCTTTGTCGTTGTAGGCATCAAACCCGGCCTTCGGCATGAAGATTTCTCCGCGAACCTCAAGACGGTCAGGATAACCACTGCCCAAGAGTCTCAGTGGAATCGCCTCGATGGTACGAACATTGTGGGTGATGTCCTCACCTGTCGTACCGTCTCCGCGAGTTGCACCCTGGACCAACACACCGCCGACGTACAGCAGGCTCACTGCAGCACCGTCCAGTTTCGGCTCTGCGGCGTATATCAGTTCTGCCTGTTCATCGAGTGCAAGGCGGTCAAGAACACGCCTGTGAAACTCCTGCAGCTCCTCAGCGGAAAACGCGTTTCCCAGAGACAGCATCGGCAATTCATGCTGTACGGTTCCAAATGCCGAAATTGGTGCGTCACCAACCCGTTGCGTAGGTGAATCAACTGAAACCAGTTCTGGATGCTCGGCTTCAAGCTGCTGCAGCTCACGCATCAGGCGGTCATATTCCACGTCCGGAATTTCCGGATTGTCCAGCGCGTGATAGCGATAATTATGGTGTCGAATCTGATTCCGAAGTGATTCCGCTTTCTCGCGCGTAGCAGCAGGCAAGGTCATTAGCGTCGGATCACCCGTGTTCAGGAAGCCAGGCTGCTGTGTTGGAACTGAATAATTTCCTCACGCAAGTATCGCTCGCGCTGAATGCTCAGCGTACTGCCCGACTCGTCCAGGAGTTCACCGTTAAGTGATTGGGTAAGTGTTCTTGCGGCTGCCAGCATCATGTCGAAGGCTTCAACGCTCTCAACCGGGCCAGGCAAAACCAAGAACAGGCTAATACCCGGAATCTCCTGCCCCTGAATATTTTGCAGATCAAAACTTCCTGGCTCAACAAGGCTTGCTGCACTAAATATCGTTCTGCTTTCGTCACTTCCATCATAACGATGAAAAATTCCGAACTTGCCATGGCGCAAGCCGATGCCACGCAGACACAGGACAAGTTCATCGCCGGCGAACGATTTTTTCTCACGTGCAACGATTCTGACGGTCACAATTTGCTGCGGCCCAGCCGGTACGTCGGGATCGTCGTCCTTCTCAAGCCCACCATCATCGGCAGAATCATCTTCTGAAATCAGGAATGGTTCCCCGACCGGATCGGATTCATCCAGGCGCGGATCAAGTCGATCGTGCGATTCGTCGTCCTGATCCGTCGTCGCTTTATCTCTGCGGCTGTACAGATAGACGCCTGCGATCACCAGGAGTCCAAATAACAACAGTAACCAACGCAGACCGTCCATTTTTGAAGTCACCTATTGCGGCTAGCTTGCCGCCATTTTTACTGCTGCGTCGAGGTCGACTGATACCAGCCGCGATACACCGGGCTCTTGCATGGTTACTCCGGACAATTGACGTGCCATTTCCATCGTCACCTTGTTATGGGTAATAAAGACAAACTGCACTTTTTCTGACATTTCCTTAACGATGCTACAAAACCGAGCAACGTTCGCATCATCCAATGGCGCATCGACCTCGTCAAGCATGCAAAATGGCGCAGGATTCAACTCAAAAATAGCGAACACAAGCGCCACCGCGGTCAACGCTTTTTCGCCACCCGACAACAATTGAATTGTACTATTGCGCTTGCCCGGAGGACGCGCCATCACCGTAATACCGGTGGTCAAAAGGTCGTCGCCTGTCAATTCCAGATAAGCGTGCCCACCGCCGAAAAGTTTCGGGAACAAGACTTTGAATCCGTTATTAACATTCTCAAAAGTATCCTGGAATCGCCTGCGCGTCTCACGATCGATCTTGCGAATCGCACCTTCAAGAGTCGACAACGCATCATTCAAATCCGCTAGTTGCGAATCCAGATATTCCTTACGCTCCGACTGCTCTTTAAACTCGTCTATCGCTGCCAGATTGATGGGGCCGAGCCGATCAATACGCTTGCGAACCTTCTCGAGCTTTTCTTCCCACATCTCGATGCTTGCGGCTTCGTCCATCTCCTCAAGCAGAGTTGAGTATTCGAAATCCGTTTGTGCGAGCTGATCTGAAAAACCTTCGCGCCGAACTTTGAGTTCTTGCGCCACCATTTCGGCTTCACTGACTTTAGAGCGCGATTCGTCGACTGATTGGTCAACCTGCATGCGCGACTGATCGAGCTCACGCAAATCATGCTCGACCTTCTCAACGATCTGACGAGCCGTCGCCAATTCTTCCTCTACGACAATACGATTATCAAGCTGCTTTGCAAGTTCACCTTTATTGCCGGCCATTGGAGACTGACTGTTCTCCAATTGTTCCCTAATCTCTCTTTCACGAGATTGGAATTGCGCCAACTGCACTTTCATACGTTCGAGGTTTTGTGCCGCCGACTCTTTGCTGGTACGGCGACTCTCGAACTGGATCGCGATGTTCTGCACACTCTGTCGGTCCTGGTCCGCTTGCGCACGAACGCGCTGCAACTCTGCGCGCAACTCATCACGCCGTGCTTCCTGATCTTGCTTGTCGGAACTGAGTCGTTCCAGCAACACGCCCGCTTGCCCGCATACACGTTGCGATTCGCGCAATTGTTCCTCGGCAGAAATTTGCTCATTACCAAGCTCGACCGCTTCTTCTGCGAGCGCGGCTTTGCGCGCATTCGCCTGGTCCATTTGGTAACGAGCCGATTCCAGAGCGGCCTTTACTTCGGAGTACTCGTTCAGCAGTGACGAAGCGTCCCGTTGCAAAGTCTCGCGGCGCTCCTCCAGTTGCGTCAACCGGGTGCGCCCGTCATGCAGCAACTTTCTTGCGCTGTCGTAGCGAACCTTGATTTCGCGAATATCGGACTTCACGCGACGCATTTCGTGTTCCCGTGCGAGAACGCCAGCTTTACCTTCCTTGTCCCGCGACACGCGTAGCCAGTTCTTGCCCAGCCACACGCCGTCGGCGGTAACCACTGACCTGCCGTCGGCAAGTTTCTCGCGAATTCCGAGCGCCTGTGTCAGGTTTTCGGCGACCAGTACACCGGAAAGAATTTGCGTAATTTCGGCTGGTGCTGCGGTCGCTTTCTCTGCAAGCGTATTTGTAACGTCCGGTGCACTGCCATCTTTTGACTGTTCCCTCAGGACCGTGACATTGCCGGTCTTGAGCCGGGCAATCGTTTCCGTAATCGGCGTGATATCGGCAACACAAACCGCCTGCAAATAGTCACCCAAAACCGTCTCTACGGCTTTCTCCCAGCCACCTTCGACATTCAGTTTCTGTGCAACTCGCTGATTCTGTTCAATGCCGGCAGATTCCATCCAGCTTTGAATGCCATCGTCACCCTCGCCCAAAGCGGCCTTTTGCAGAGCCTCCAATGAGGCGAATTTGCCCCTGGCGTCCTGCATCGCAGCATGACGCTCATCGACCAGATGGGTCAACTTACGATCCTGCTCTCTCAGCTTGCGAATTTTCTCCGCCATATCCGTCAGGTGGCGATCGAAATCATCACGTGCCTGACGCTTTCTGAGTTCCTTTACGACCGCTTCGTCGTGCTTGGCCTTAAGCTCCTCCGGACTGGCACCTTCCTGCGCGCCGTCGATTTTCTTGCGACGTTCCGAAAGACTTTGCAGACGAGATTCAATTTGTTCAGACCGCGTACTTTCAACGCTCTGCGCTTGCAGTGCTTCGCTGTACTGCAGGGAGTGTTCGTCCCACCGTTTTTGCCACTCAGCCAGAGCCTCTTCCGCACGCCGCAATGACGCAGCCGACGCCTGTTCACCCTGACGAGCCTGTTCAAGGCCCGGCACCAGTTCGCTGAGTGTCAGTTCGAGTTGCTCGATTTCCGTCTCGTCCTGATCGATGAGCCCCGCAATCTCCTGCGCGCCGCTCAGTGCCTGTTCAAGGTCCTTCTGTTGTCGCTCACGCAATTCTCTTGCGTGCTCGATGGACTGTTCAAGACGAGCAATTTCGGAGCCAACTTTATAGTAACGCCCCTGAACCGCGTTGAACTCATCGGCGCGTTCAGTCTGTCGAACGCGCGTGTCTTCCAGCGACGCCTCCAGGCTGCGTTGCTTCGCTATTGCGGCTTCGAGGCTGGTCTTGCGCTCGGCGAGTCTCGCCCCGGCTTCTCCACCGCGGTCATCCAGGTCTTTCGCACGCAAAGCCAGCAGCTCTGCCCCGGTACGCCGTTCCTGGTCTTTGTAGCGGCCATAACGTTCGGCCGTCTTGGCCTGGCGATCGAGATGCTTAATCTGTTTTTCGACTTCATCGAGGACGTCCAGCAGACGGTCGAGGTTCTCTTTTGTATGCTTGATGCGGTTCGAGGTTTCTCGTCGGCGCTCTTTGTACTTGGATATGCCAGCTGCTTCCTCAAGGAATACACGCATGTCTTCAGGCTTGGCTTCGATCAGGCGCGAAATCATACCCTGCTCGATGATGGAATAGCTGCGAGGGCCTAAACCGGTACCGAGAAAGACGCCGGTTATATCCTTGCGGCGGCAGCGCGTACCATTCAGGTAGTAGGTCGAAATCCCGTCCCGGCTGACTTCACGCCGTATCGAAATCTCCGCGTACTTCGCGTATTGGCCTTCGAGCGTCGTTTCGCTGTTATCAAACAGTAACTCGACCGATGCTGCCCCAACAGGCTTGCGCGAGCTGGACCCGTTGAATATGACATCCGTAATGGAATCGCCGCGCAAGCGACTCGCTGAGCTTTCGCCCATTACCCAACGTACGGCATCAATCACGTTCGACTTACCACAACCATTGGGCCCGACTACGCCAACAAGGCTGCTCGGAAAAGTAATCGTGGTGGGGTCGACGAAGGATTTGAAGCCAGCGAGCTTTATCTTACTTAATCGCATTGGTGGTTCAGACCGATATTCCGTCAAATCGAGCTAGTGTAATGCAAAAATGACGATAAAACCCGGCTATAAAAGATTTGTCGCCGAAAACGGACAATCCAGCCAACCCCAGTACTGCTGCGGTCTGCCGGGCTTTTTTCGAGCTACCACACGGCCTCGAAAAATAGGGCTTCCCTGACGCGTCAGGCAATGTATAATCCCGGCCTTTTCTTTCCCCGGCAGGAGCCAAAAATGCCCGCAAAGAAAGCCGCAACCAAGAAGCGGAAGAAAGTGACAGTGTCACGCAAGAAGGTCGCCACCAGGAAAACAGTGGCTAAGAAAAAGGTCGCCAGGAAAAAGGTGGTCAAAAAGGCCGTGAATAAAAAGAAGGTTGTCAAGAAAAAGGCCGCCAAGAAAGCTGTGGGCAAGAAGAAAGTAGCCAAGAAAAAGGCTGCCAAAAAAGCTGTGGGCAAAAAGAAAGTAGCCAAGAAAAAGGCTGCCAAAAAGACTGCGAGCAAGAAGAAAGTTGCCAAGAAAAAGGGCTCCAAGAAGACTGCGAGCAAGAAAAATATATCCAGGAAGAAGGCTCCAGTGAAAAAGAAAGTTGCCGCAAAGGCCGCCAGCAAGAAAAAGCCAGCTACGCCTAAAACGGCGGTCAGGAAAAAGACACCTGTTCGCAAAAAAGCGCCAGTGCGTGCGGCAAAGCGCAGGCGCAATCCTCTGTCGGGTCCGATTCACGGCATCGCGCCATACTCTCCTGCTCGTGGCGAGGAATACATGAGCGATGCTCAGCTCGACCATTTTCGGGAAATTTTGAGTGCGTGGAAGAGCGAACTCATCGTTGAGGTCGACCGGACGGTCCACCATATGCAGGATGAGGCGGCCAACTTCCCCGATCCGAATGATCGCGCCACACAAGAATCGGAGTTCGGTCTGGAACTAAGAACACGCGACCGGGAGCGTAAGCTGCTGCGGAAGATCGATTCAGCCCTGGCACGCATCGACGATGGCTCGTATGGTTTCTGCGACAGGACCGGCGAAGAAATCGGCCTTAAGCGTCTTGAGGCCCGGCCCGTTGCAACTTTGAGCCTGGAAGCCCAGGAGCGTCGCGAGCTGTCCGAAAGGCAGTTTCGCGATAGCGACGACCGCTACCGGTAGACCGGGCATTTGATGCAGACGCGCGAACCGGGTCGATATATCGGTCGGTTTGCGCCGTCGCCTTCCGGCCCGCTGCATTTCGGTTCGCTCGTTACCGCGGTGGCGAGCTACCTGCAAGCACGCGCCAACAATGGCCTCTGGCTGCTAAGAATAGAAGATATCGATCCCCCAAGGGAACAAGCCGGTGCCACAGATGAAATCCTGACAGCGCTGGAGCGTTATGGTTTCGAATGGGACGGCGAAATCATTCTTCAGAGTGCAAGCGCTGCCGCCCATGAAGCCGCTCTCAGCTCACTCCTTGCGCGCCAGCTCGCTTATCGCTGCCGCTGCTCCAGGCGGGATCTTGTGGACGCACCGAGAGGCGAACTTGGCATCATCTACCCGGGAACTTGCCGCAATGGCACTGCGGATGGTGAAGCAGCGATCCGATTAAGAACCGACAACACAGAGATCGCCTTCGATGACCTCCTGCAAGGGCGTATTGTTCAACACCTCGAAAGCGAGTCGGGTGACTTCGT
Organism: Woeseiaceae bacterium; assembly: GCA_021773055.1. Taxonomy (GTDB): domain Bacteria; phylum Pseudomonadota; class Gammaproteobacteria; order Steroidobacterales; family Woeseiaceae; genus UBA1847. Next base: position 28,617 of record JAJFKV010000022.1, on the reverse strand, counting down.
CATCGAACGACGCGATGGACTGATCGCCTACCATCTTGCCGTTGTGGTCGACGACGAAGTTCAGGGCGTTACAGAGATCGTACGGGGTATCGATCTTATGGACTCAACGCCACGACAAATCTGGCTGCAGAGACTGCTCGAATACCGGACACCGCGCTACGCTCACATTCCGGTGATCACGCACGCGAACGGCGACAAGTTCAGCAAGTTAACCGGCGCCCCTGGAATTCCGCTGCAACGGGTTGAGCAAACCCTGCTCGAAGCAATGACTGCATTAGACCTGCGACCGCCGCCTGAACTGGCGCAAGCGACGTTGCAAGACATCTGGAATTGGGCCAGAGAAAACTGGCTAATTGGAAAACTTTCCGGCCTCAAATCCATCATCAAAACGGCTTGACAAGTAACCTTGTCTGCCATAGCTTGAAGATTGCAGCAGGGATACGCTCCCCCGCCCCCTGTTGCAAAAGCCTGAAGGGGTAATTACTCCACGGCAGGCCCTCCGCGCAAGCGGGGGGCCATTTTTTTGGCCTACAACATGTCCATCGTAAACGTGGCAGAATCGCGACAATGACTTCCGAAACTCGTGAAAATCAGGTCATCAGGAGTCCGTTCGCGGCGCCGCGCTGGCTGCAAAATCCACACGCACAAACGATGTACCCCAGCCTGCCGTGGGTCTGGCGATCGCGACCCGCTTTGCGGCGAGAAACGCTGGAGCTGCCGGATGGCGACGTTACTGCCGTTGACTGGTTGATTGCGGCCGATACTTTGCCGGATGCGGCTCCGTTGCTGGTGATTCTTCATGGCCTGGAAGGCTCCGCGGAATCGTCATACGCCCGCATGTTGATGGAAGCCGCATACGCAAGAGGCTGGCGCCCCTGCGTGTTGCATTTTCGCGACTGCGGTGACTATCGGAACCGCTTGCCGCGCCGCTATCACGCCGGTGAAACCAACGACCTCAGGCACTTTTTGAACGAGCTGCAAGGGCAGCGAGAGGCGTCCGGTAACCCGGGTCCACTACTCTCGGTAGGCTACTCATTGGGCGGAAATGTGCTACTAAAGTACCTCGGAGAGTCAGAATTAGAGACACCGCTGGCCGCAGCGACAGCAGTCTGCTCACCACTAAATCTTCATGTTTGCTCAGAGGCATTAGATACCGGTTTTTCAAAGCGTTACCAGAAACATCTGCTAAAGCGCATGAAGAACTCTGTCACGCGAAAATTCGATAGACATACTGCTGCGTTTAATTGGGAGCGGGCGATGAATGCAAGGACATTCGCCGAATTCGACGACGCAGTGACAGCCCCTTTGCATGGCTTCGATGGTATGCAGGACTACTACGATCGCTGCAGTTCCATCAATTTCCTGCATTCAATCGCGCGTCCAACGCTAATCATCAATTCGCTGGACGACCCGTTCATGACCCCCGAGGTCATTCCGTCGGCAGACAGACTCTCAGATGCCGTTACACTCGAGATATCGGCGCAAGGTGGGCACGTTGGCTTTATTGATGGCGGTACGCCGTGGAAGCCGACATTTTATCTGCCGGGTCGCATCATAGAATTCCTGGAGCCACACGCTGCGGTGCCAGGACTATAAAAAAGGCCGAATCGCGTCAGCAATTCGGCCTTATTCTATACCCGAAGGATAGGTCCTATTCGGCTTCTACTTCCTTCATGGAAAGGCGGACGCGACCCTGACGGTCTACTTCAAGAACCTTGACCTTAACTTCGTCGCCTTCAGCCAGCTTGTCACTCACCTTCTCAACGCGCTCGTTAGATATCTGCGAGATATGCACGAGGCCATCTTTGCCTGGCAGGATTGTGACGAAAGCACCGAAGTCCATCAGGCGTGCGACCTTACCGTCATAAATTCGGCCCACTTCGACATCAGCGGTAATCAGCTCGATGCGACGATGAGCTTCCTTGCCGGATGAGCCATCGACAGACGCGATGCGAATTGTGCCGTCGTTATCGATATCGACAGATGCGCCCGTCTCTTCAGTGATCGCACGGATAACCGCACCACCCTTGCCAATGACGTCGCGAATCTTCTCAGGATCGATTTTCATCGTCATGATAGTCGGAGCCCACTCGGACATTTCGCCGCGTGTCTCGCTGATGACCTTGTTCATCTCACCCAGGATATGCAATCGGCCGTCGCGCGCCTGATCCAGTGCAGTACTCATGATTTCACTGGTAATACCCTGAATCTTGATGTCCATCTGCAGTGCGGTAATTCCGTCTTCGGTACCCGCAACCTTGAAGTCCATGTCGCCGAGGTGATCTTCATCGCCCAGGATATCGGTCAGTACAGCGAAATCGTCGCCTTCCTTCACGAGGCCCATCGCAACACCTGCAACCGGCGCTTTCAGCGGTACACCTGCGTCCATGAGCGCGAGGCTCGTGCCGCAAACAGACGCCATTGAGCTCGAACCATTCGATTCAGTGATCTCGGATACGACGCGGATGACGTAACCAAATTCATCCATGTTCGGCATAACGGCTTCGATACCGCGACGTGCCAGTTTTCCATGGCCGATCTCACGGCGCTTCGTTGAACCAATAAAGCCCGTCTCACCTACGCAGAACGGAGGAAAGTTGTAATGCAGCATGAACGGCTCTTTGCGTTCGCCTTCGATCGCGTCGATCATCTGCGCGTCGCGGCCTGTGCCCAGTGTTGCAACAACGATCGCTTGCGTCTCACCGCGTGTGAATACCGCTGAGCCGTGTGCACGTGGCAAAACACCCACTTCAACGTCGATCGGACGAACGGTGCTCTTGTCACGACCGTCGATACGAGGCTCACCCTTGATGATTCGCTGGCGAACGATGTTTTTTTCCAGCTTGTACAGAGCGCCTTTGACGTCTTCAGCAGACCAGCGAGCGTCGTCGCCACTTGCCAGTGTTTCAACGGCTGCGGCCTTGGTTTCACCAACGGCTGCCTGACGATCCTGCTTGTCTGTGATGCTATAGGCAGCAGACAATCCTGCCGTTGCAGAGTCAGCTGCCGCGGCTTCGAGATCTTTGTCATCTTCCGCTGCGACCCAGTCCCAGGCAGGCTTGCCAACTTCGGCAGCCAGTTCGGTGACCGTATCGATAGCGACCTGCATTTGCTCATGTCCGAACATGACAGCGCCGAGCATGACTTCCTCAGAGAGGCCAGAGGCTTCTGATTCAACCATCAGGACTGCGTCCTTGGTGCCCGCAACGACGAGCTCTAGGTCGCCCTCCGCAACCGCTGCGCGGCCCGGATTCAGAACGTACTCACCGTCCTTGTAGCCAACTTTGGCAGCTCCAATCGGACCGGCAAACGGCATACCAGAGATTGCCAGCGCCGCTGAGGCACCAATCAAGGCCGGGATATCGGGATCAACATCGGGGTTCAATGACATCACCGTAGCGATGATCTGAACTTCATTCTTGAAGCCTTTCGGGAAAAGCGGGCGCACCGGACGATCGATCAGACGACAGGTCAGGACTTCCTTCTCACCGGGACGACCTTCGCGCTTGAAGAACCCACCCGGGATCTTGCCAGCTGCGTAAGTCTTTTCCTGGTAGTTGACGGTCAGCGGGAAGAAGTCTCTACCCGGATCAGCCGCTTTACGGCCTACAGCGGTAACCAAAACCGTTGTATCCGCCATATCGACGATGACTGCACCGTCGGCCTGACGAGCGATAGCGCCCGTATCAATCGTTACTTCGTGTTCCCCGAATTGGAAACTCTTTCTTGTCGAATTCACTTTGATTTCTCTGTATGGAATTTGTTAAGACAATTGCAACCGATGGCGATCCCGGTGAATGGGGAACGACTCATAAGTTTTACATTGTCACTGTGCTCGCTGGACTAGCGACGCAGACCGAGCTTCTTGATCAGCTCGCGGTAACGTTCATTGTCTTTGGACTTCAGGTAGTCAAGCAGCTTACGGCGCTTGTTTACCATCCGCAGAAGACCCTGACGGCTGTGGTGATCTTTTTTGTGCTCACTGAAGTGCTCAGTAAGTTCTGCAATTCTTTTTGACAGCAGTGCAACCTGTACTTCAGGTGAGCCGGTATCGGCTTCGCCGCGTGCGTGGTCGGCGATTACGCCCTGCTTTGCTTCACTGGAAAGTGACATTTTTCTAATACTCCAAGTTCTCTATTTATAGCCCTTTTTTGAGCGCGGTATTCTAGCGCCTGTTCGAGCCCATTAATACCCCAAAATCAAATAATTACGGGGTTTCTTCCTGTGTCAGAAACACTCTTCGTGGTGCCAGCTGTCCGTCCCCGGAGAGCTCGCCCACGCCCAAAAATCGTTCGCCTGCCTCATAAACCCGGGCAAGTCCTGCCTGTTCGTCAGCAGCCACCGTGACCGCCTGGCCGCCACAAAATCGCTCAGCGCTCTCTGTGTCGACCGAAATGCCTGGCATCTCAGCCAATGCGACATCGGCCGGCAGCAGTTTAGCCCGCAAAGGCTCTGACCCCTTTTCAGCTAGCGCTTCTATTGCCGCCATATCAATCATATTAGCGCTTTCGAAGCCGCCGACGGTCTCACGGTGCAAACGCGCCGTGTAGGCCACCGTACCCGCTTTGCGAGCGATATCCTCTACCAGCACGCGAATGTAAGTGCCCTTCGAGCACGACACACGAAAAACCAATCGATTTCCGGCGAGTTCCAGCAGTCTGATCTCATCGATCCGGATTGCTCTTGGTTCACGCTCTACGGTTTCGCCCTTTCGCGCCAGCTCATACAGTCGCTTGCCGTCTTTCTTCAGTGCCGAATACATCGGCGGTATCTGCGTGGACTCTCCGCAAAAACTCTGCAGAATATCGTTCCATTGATCGGCGTTCATCTCCGGAACTGCGGCGGTATCGGTCTCCTGGCCGTCCCCGTCCCCTGTATCCATTGCCGAACCCAGCTTCGCCGTCACGCGGTAGCTCTTGTCGGCATCCAGCAAATACGCACAAACCTTGGTCGCCTCGCCGAAACACAACGGCAACATGCCTGTTGCGGCCGGATCCAGACTCCCTGTATGGCCTGCCTTTCTCGCGTTCATCAAACGCCTGACGAGCTGCAAGGCCCGGTTAGAGGTCATTCCGGGCGGCTTGTTGAGTAGCAACAGCCCGTTCACCGGATCCGCATGGCGCTTCATTCCGCGTGCCATAGGTCCTAAACTTGCTCGTCGTTCTGATCGGATTCCAGCGCGCCTTCTATCAGGCTGCTGATACGTTGGGCTTCAGCTGCGCTGTCATCATGAGCAAACCGAAGCTCCGGTACGTGTCGTATTTTGACCGCACGCCCCAAACTACTGCGCAAGAAACCATTCGCGCGCTCCAGGCCCTGTTTTACCGGCTCCGGGTCCCCGTTTGGGTCCAGCATGCTGAAATAGACACGGGCAACACTCAAGTCGCGCGAAAGATCCACCGACGTAAACGACACCAGCTCAAGTCTTGGATCTTTGGTTTCAAATCGCAACAACTCGTTCAGTGTGCGCAGCACCTGGTTTCCAAGCCGCTGATTTCTGGAAAATTCACGTGGCATATTTCGTAACTTGCACGCCTAGTCGAGCGTACGTGCAACCTCGATTCGTTCGAAACACTCGATCTGATCGCCGACCTGGACGTCACTGTAGTTCTTCACGCCGATACCACACTCGGTACCGGAACGAACCTCACTAACGTCATCTTTGAAGCGACGCAAGGATTCAAGCTCACCCTCATAGATCACCACATTTTCACGCAATACACGGATCGGATTCGAGCGCTTCACAAAGCCTTCGCTAACAATACAGCCAGCAATATCACCGAACTTCGGTGAGTTAAATACATCCTTGACCTCGGCCAGTCCGTTGATCTGCTCACGAACCTCGGGCGCCAGCAAGCCACTCAGCGCCGCCTTAACGTCGTCTATCGCCTCGTAAATGATGCTGTAGTAGCGAACATCGACACCCGACTCCTTAATGGCAGTACGTGCCGCCGCATCCGCGCGTACGTTAAAGCCGATAATTGTCGCATTTGACGCAGCGGCGAGGTTGGCATCGGTTTCCGTAATGCCACCAACGCTGGAACCCAGCACCTTGACCCTCACCTCGTCTGTCGACAGCTTGAGGAGCGCATCACGCAGCGCCTCAGCACTACCGTGAACGTCAGACTTGATGATTACCGGTACAGATGAAATCTCACCGTCCTTCATCTGCGTGAACATGTCTTCCATCTTCGAAGCCTGCTGTTGAGCAAGTTTCGATTCACGGGTCTTGTTCTGCCGGAATTCGGCGACTTCACGTGCTTTGCGCTCATTCTTGACCACAAGAAAGTCGTCTCCAGCACCCGGCGTCTTGGAGAGCCCCAATACAACCGCCGGTTGTGACGGCCCGGCCTCCTTGATGGAACCCCCCGTCTCGTCGAACATATTGCGGATTCGGCCGTACTCTTCGCCGGCGATAATCATGTCGCCCTGCCGCAAGGTGCCGCTCTGCACCAGCAGGGTCGCGACAGCACCACGGCCTTTCTCGAGACTCGATTCAATCACGATGCCTTGCGCTGGGCCCTCTGCAACTGCCGTCAGATCCATGACCTCGGCTTGCAGAAGGATCGCATCCAGAAGGTCATCTACACCAGTGCCTTTCAGCGCGGAAACGTCAATGAACATTTGTTCGCCACCCCACGCCTCTGGAATCACCTCGTGTTGTGACAGCTCGTTCCTGACGCGCTCCGGATCGGCGTTTTCTCGATCAATCTTGTTAACCGCAACAACGATAGGAACACCGGCCGCTTTTGAGTGCTGGATAGCCTCGATCGTTTGCGGCATAACGCCGTCATCGGCAGCTACGACCAGAATTACGATGTCTGTTGCTTGCGCTCCACGGGCGCGCATAGCCGTAAACGCCGCGTGTCCAGGAGTATCAAGGAAGGAAATCTCACCCTTGTCCGTCTGCACCGAATACGCACCAATATGCTGGGTAATACCACCGGCCTCGCCGTCGGCAACTTTGGTCCGGCGGATGTAATCGAGTAACGACGTCTTACCATGATCGACATGACCCATAATCGTTACAACCGGTGCACGAGCGCTCGCGTCACCCTCGATCTTGCTCTCTTCAGCGAGCAGTTTTTCATCCACATCCGCTGAGTCGACTGACTTGGCGACGTGGCCAAGTTCTTCGACAACCAGTATTGCGGTGTCCTGATCAATGACCTGATTGATCGTAACCATCGCGCCCATATTGAACAGGACCTTCACGACCTCGTTGCCCTTGATCGCCATCTTTTGTGCAAGCTCAGCAACTGAGATGTTTTCCGCAATCTCTACTTCGTGTACGACGGGCGCGGTTGGCTTCTCGAAACCGTGTTTCGAATCACCACCAACGGACGTTGTGCGACGGCGCATCGGTGCCTTGCGTTTGCGACGGCCACTTTTATCACCAGCAACGTGCAATTCTTTTCGGCCATAACGCGTCTCGCCATGTTTGGGCTTCGCTTTCGGCTTGGCTTTCTCTTTTTCCTTGGCGCGTCGCGCACGGGCGTCCGCCTCGGCTTTCTCCAGCCGTTCCTTTTCTTCAGCTGCGTCCGTAACAACCTTTTCAGCAGCCTTGCGTGCTACGTCCTCAGCATCCTTGGCGGCCTGTGTTTCCTTCTCACGCTCAGCAATCTCACGTTTGGCCGCTTCTTCCTTCTCAGTCTGAAGACGTTTCTCTGCAAGCGCCTCTGCTTTGATGCGGTCATCTTCTTCCTGCCGCTGGCGATCGAGAGCATCTTGCTCATCCTGTGCCTGCTTCTCGAGAACATCACGCTTGATGTAAGTACGCTTGCGACGCACCTCAACATTGACGGTACGCGAGCGTCCCTGAGCGCCTGATAACTTCAGCTCGGACTGCGATTTACGCTTCAAAGTAATTTTTCGCGGCGCGGCGGCAGTGGCAGGCGTATCGTCCTGGCCATGACTGCGGCGCAGATGCGTCAGCAATTCAAGTTTTGCTTCATCGCTAATATTGTCATCGGATCCCTTGACCTTAATACCGGCCTCGTCAAGCTGCAAAAGCAGCTTGTCGACTGGAACCTTCAGAACTTCAGCAAATTGTGCGACTGTCACATCAGCCATAACACACTCCGTATTAATTAAGGCTGTTACGCCTGCTCTTCTTCTTCAAACCAATGAGCTCGCGCTTTCATGATCAGCGCAGCGGCATCTTCCCCGGCAATTTCGTCATTGATCTCAAGCAAGTCGTCGGTTGCGAGCTCCGCGAGATCCTCTCGCGTTACCACACCCTTACTCGCCAGCAGATATGCAAGACCCTTATCCATGCCTTCCAGACTCAGCAGATCCTCAGCAGGCTCAACTTCATCAATTTTCTCTTCCTGGACGATCGCCTGAGTCAGAAGCATGTCGCGAGCACGACTTCGCAACTCGTCAACGATCCCTTCGTCGAATTCCTCAATAGCAACAAGCTCGGCCGTTGGTACGTAGGCGACCTCTTCGATTGTTGAGAATCCCTCCTGAACCAGAATCAGCGAAACTTCTTCGTCAACGTCGAGCTGTTTGGAGAACATACCGATCAGCTCCTTCATCTCGGACTCGCTCTTCTCTTCCGCGTCCTGAGCCGTCATGACGTTTAATTCCCAACCCGACAACTCGCTCGCGAGTCGGATGTTTTGTCCGCCGCGACCAATCGCCTGCGACAACTTGTCCTCATCAACGGCGATGTCCATGCTGTGCTTGTCTTCGTCGACAACGATAGAAACGACTTCTGCGGGAGACATTGCATTCACGACGAATTGCGCCGAGTTGTCATCCCATAGAATGATATCTACACGTTCCCCTGCGAGTTCGTTTGATACGGCCTGCACACGGGATCCACGCATGCCCACGCAGGCGCCAACAGCATCTATACGACTGTCATTGCTGCGCACTGCAATCTTTGCGCGCAAGCCCGGGTCACGCGCAGCGCCCAGAATGTCGATCAGGCCCTGGCCTACCTCGGGCACTTCGATCTTGAACAATTCAACGAGGAACTGCGGCGAAGTACGGGTCATAAATAGTTGCGGTCCGCGAATTTCCGAGCGAACTTCCGTGAGTAGCGCTTTCATGCGGTCCTGAGGTCGAACAGGCTCACGCGGTACCATATTCTCGCGCGGCACGAAGCCCTCGGCATTGCCACCAAGGTCAATGTAGACACCGTTGCGGTCGACACGCTTTACGAGGCCGGAAAGCATTTCGCCTTCACGTCCCTGGTATTCCTCGACAACCTGCTCGCGTTCGGCTTCACGTACTTTCTGTACGATGACCTGCTTGGCGGTCTGAGCGGCGATTCGCCCAAATTCGACTGAATCCATCGGCACCTCGACATAGCCACCCGGCTCAGCGGCAGGATCGACGTCAACCGCATCAATCATGCGCAATTCGCAATCCGGCGTCTCGAGCTCGGTGGACTCGTCTGCAAAAACGAGCCAGCGGCGAAAAGTATCGTACTCGCCCGTCTCGCGGTCGATCGCTACGCGAACTTCGATGTCTTCACCGTGCTTTCTGCGCGTTGCAGACGCCAGTGCGGCTTCAATAGCCTCAAATATGATGTCTTTCTCAACGCCTTTTTCGTTCGAAACGGCGTCAACAACCATCAAAATTTCTTTGCTCATTTCCGTAAAACTCCAAATATCCCTTGGGGATCACGCCCCATCGGGTACCAATCGAGCCGTATCGATCATCGCCAGCGGCAAGCTGTGCGATTCACCATCCACCTCAACTACAATGTTCTCTTCATCCGACGCCACCAAAGTGCCTCGAAATCGTCTGCGTCCCGCTAACGGGAAGCGCATAGTAACTTTCAAGGTTTCACCTTCAAACCGTTGAAAATGCTCTACTTTCGTCAACTTCCTGTCCAGCCCTGGTGACGAAACCTCCAGGTTGTAATTTCCCGGCACAGGATCTTCCACATCGAGCAACGCACTAACCGCCTGGCTGGTTTTTTCACAATCATCAAGATCGATGCCATCCGGCTTATCAATCGTGAGGCGCAAAAACCCACCCTGGCCGCCCGATCGGACCTCAAGGTCCGTCAGTTCATACCCCAGCCGTTCGATAGTCGGCTCGAGCAATTTCCGAAGCTCGTCTCCCGTCACTGCATCTCACCTAACCATCTGTTCTAAAACCAAAAATGGGCCAATGGCCCATTCATACTCAGCGCTGTGTGTCTGCCCGTGCCAATACTCCGGACAACAAAAAGCCCCTTAGCGGGGCCATTACCCACCGATGATTTGGTGGGGCGCTGGCGCGGGATTATACGGCAAACCTGTCGCGGCACGCAACGCCGAATCAAGGCTATTTCATTGCCCCTGTCCGATGATAAGCTGCCCGCCTTTCGCAACTACTATTGAGATCGGAACCATGTTGAATCTGAAAGACCCTACCCTCCTCAAAACTCAAAACTTTATCGACGGCGAGTGGGTAGCTGGCGGGGCTGGCACTATCGATGTCATCAACCCCGCGAACGGTGAAGTCGTTGCTACAACGGCTAATGGCGATGCGGCGGACGCAAGCCGCGCGGTGGAAGCTGCCGCAACGGCGTTCAAGAGCTGGAGCCGCATGCCCGCCAAACAACGCGCTGTATTACTGCGCAACTGGTTCAATCTGCTCATGGAAAATGCCGATGATCTAGGTGCAATCATGACTGCCGAACAAGGCAAGCCTCTGGCTGAGGCCATCGGCGAAGTCGGTTACGGTGCTGGATTCATCGAGTATTACGCTGAGGAGTCGAAACGCGTCATGGGTGCCACTATCCCAACGATATCGAACGATCGACGCCTGCAGACCTACAAGCAGCCTGTGGGCGTTGTGGGATGCATCACGCCCTGGAATTTCCCGAACGCGATGATCGCCCGAAAAGCAGGTCCTGCCCTCGGTTCAGGCTGCACGATCGTCATCAAGCCTGCGACGGAAACACCGCTGTCGGCGCTTAGCATGTGCGAACTCGCTGACCGGGCTGGAATTCCAAAAGGTGTAATTAGTGTCGTGGTTGGCAACAACTCACGTGAGATCGGTGCTGTACTTACCCAGCACCCAAAGATCGGCAAATTCACCTTCACCGGATCGACACCGGTCGGCAAGATCCTGATGAAGCAATGTGCGGATGGCGTGAAGAAAGTCTCCCTGGAACTGGGTGGTAATGCTCCATTCATCGTTTTTGATGATGCCGATATCGACTCTGCCGTTACGGACTGCATGGCAACCAAGTTCCGCAACTGCGGCCAGACTTGCGTCTGCACCAACCGAATTTTTGTACAAAGCGGTGTCGCGGATGAATTTACCAGCAAGCTGCAAGCCGCAATTGAAGGCCTGAATGTCGGCGACGGCTTTGCAGAGAACATCACAATTGGCCCGCTGGTTAGCGAAACAGCGGTCGGAGAGATGGTCGAGTTCATGGATGACGCCAGGACCAAAGGTGCGAATATCGTATCGGGCGGCGGCAAGCACGAGCTTGGTCATTGTTTCTTCGAGCCAACGCTAATCACCGGCATCACGCAGGACATGCGCATCGCCAAAGAAGAGATATTCGGGCCTATCGCAGCCGTCCAGACCTTCGAAACCGAGGACGAAGCGATTGAGCGTGCGAACGATACCGAGTATGGCCTCGCTGCTTATTACGCGACCCGGGACATTGGCCGGGTTATGCGTGTTGCCGAGCGCCTTGAGTACGGTATTGTTTGCTCGAATTCAGGCGTGTTCTCCACAGAGGTCGCGCCATTCGGCGGCTGGAAGGAGTCTGGCATCGGATCTGAGGGCGGCGCAGAAGGCATTGCCGAATTCTTCGAGACCAAATTCCACTCCATGGGTGGTATCGAATCGTAAGGCTGTGATCGCGTGTTCGACTACCTGATTATTGGTGGCGGGATCGTCGGGCTTTCGACTGCCTGGCAACTGCAGCAGCGAAAACCCGATAGCTCGATACTACTACTGGAAAAAGAAGGCGAGCTCGCTGCGCACCAATCGGGTCGTAACAGCGGTGTCCTGCATGCCGGAATCTACTACACGCCCGGCAGCCTGAAAGCCCAGTTCTGTAAGGCGGGTGTAGAGGCCACCGTAGAATTTTGCCAGAAGCACGACATTCCCGTCGAGCAATGCGGCAAACTCATCGTGGCGAGCAATGATGATGAGCAAGAGCGTTTGCTAGCGCTTTATGTCCGCGCAAATGACAACGGTCTCGATGTGGAGCTGATCGATTCCAAAGAGCTGCACCGCCGCGAACCCAACATTGTTGGTACGGGAGCGATTTTCCTGCGCACGACGGGCATCACCGACTACCCTGCGATCACGAGAGAGTTCGCAAAGCAGTTCGTGCAGCTTGGCGGTGAAGTTCAACTCAATAGTACCGTGGTGAACCTGAAGGAATCAGCAGAGACCGTAACGGCTACGCTGGCGAACGGGAACACGGTACAGGCGAAGTACCTGGTCGCCTGCGGCGGATTGATGGCAGATCGGCTCGCAACGATGCAGGGTATCGATATCGACTTTCAGATTATTCCGTTTCGGGGTGAGTACTACCAACTACCCCCCGACAGGAACGAGCTCGTCAAATATCTCATCTACCCGGTGCCCAACCCCGAGCTGCCATTTCTCGGCATCCACCTGACACGCATGATCGACGGGTCTGTGACAGTTGGCCCTAACGCGTTGCAGGGCTGGAAACGAGAAGGATACGGGCGCCTTAACGCCGATGCTGCAGACATATGGCAAATGATTCGCTATTCCGGCTTCTGGCACGCGCTGCGGAAGAACTTCAGATCCGGGATTCGCGAAATCCGGAATTCTATCTGGAAGCGTGCTTATCTTAAGCAGATCCACAAATACTGTCCGTCAATAACGCTCGGCGACCTGCTCCCCTACCGAACCGGGGTTCGAGCGATGGCTGTGATGCCAGATGGCGAGCTGGTGGATGATTTCCTGGTGGTCGAGAGCGATCGTAGCCTGCACGTTTGTAACGCCCCTTCGCCCGCCGCGACATCGGCTATTCCGATCGGCAGCTATATTTGCGATATGGTTTTGAAACGCCCATAAAAAAACCCCGCCAGACGATCGTCTGACGGGGCCTTTCGAGACTTACATTCAGTCGAAGTACTTACGAACCGTGAGGCCAAAAGTACGTGGCTGATTCGGGTATCCCGAGAAACTACCTGCCTGTGCGACTGATGGGAAGGCGCTCAACAGGTATTCGTCATTGTTGATGTTTCGGCCCCATAGCAATGCTTCGAAACCATTTTCCCAGGCCAGTCCGACGCTCGCATTAATCGTGCTGACTTCGCGCGATGCAAGGCTTGCCGGGGTGTTTGCAATTACCTGGACTTCATCTTCAAAGATGTACTCGGCACGAATAAATCCGTCGGCATTGCCTACCGCGAAGTTGTAACGACCGGCCGCCGTCAAACTAAGCTCGTGAATTCCCGGCGGTTTCGTTCCACTGAGATCGACAGTGATTCTCTGAAATGTGACGGGGTCAACTCCCTCTGCGTCTACGAACGAATCGTAGACTGGGTCCATGAAGGTCGCAGCAAAAGTTCCCTGGAAATTCTCGGTTGGTTGCCAACGCACGTCAATTTCAACACCGGTCGTGGATTGCTTGCCAGCGTTTTGCAGATTGAAGCCGGTGCCCGTAAATATGTTTTCCTGGAAGCCTTTGATCTCCTGATCAAATACCGCAACATTCAGGGCAATATAATCCCACTGGCCTTTCAGGCCTACTTCAAGAACGGTGGCCTCTTCCGGATCTGCAAACCGCGTTGTGTAGGCAAGATTCGGCACGTTCAGACCTGCTGCTTCAATCGCTGCCTGGTCACTCGGAAACGGACGCGAATCGCGTGACAGGTTCCAGGAACTCGCCTTAAATCCTGTGCCGGCGCTGGCGTAAATGTTGACATCGTCTGTCAGGTCAAAAGCAAGTCGTACTGTCCACGTTGTATCGTCATCCTTCGTGTTTCCTGATTCCACCGAGTTCGGGAAATTGACAGTGGGTGCCAGGAACTGCAGAGCTTGCAGACCGCTGATGCTTGCTGCAACACCGGCATTAATAGCTGCTGAGGTGCCTGGCGCGACAGATTCGATGAACGCAATGTTCGCCGGAGTAGGCGGCAAGCCTGTGTTTGCTTCAAATGCCTGTCCGAATAGCACCGTGGGTAACGGCACACCAAATACCGTCAAATCACTGTTTAGATCAGTGTTTGAAAAAACGTCGGTCCCGGTCGAATTGAACGTCACGTCCTTTTCGTCTTCGGTATAGTTTGCGCCCAAGGTCAAAGTTGCCCGTTCGCCAAGATTAATATCGACCTGACCGAAAATCGAGAACGCTGTGTCATCCATAGTCGAAACATCGATGAGACCCTGGCCAGATCCCTGGAATGTGCCCGGTGCATGACCAAAAAGGGCCTCGATCGAATTCAAGGGAGAGTTGCCGGGCACGCCGCCCGTCAGGATATCGGCGTAAGCACGAAACGCATCGCCATAAAGAACGCCCGTTTCCTGGCCGACCTCTTCATCGAACAAATAAACGCCACCCATCCAGTTCATATTGTCTGTTGCGCCACTCAGGCGAAATTCCTGCGTCCACGTATCGATTCCAGTGTCTGTCCGGTTTGCCGTTTCCGGATCGAGTAGCGGTGCACTGGTAAAGTCGATATCAACATTATCGAAGCGCGCCAGGCTACGAAATGCTGTGATCGACGTCAGAGTGACGGAATCGTTAAGGTCGTAGTCAAACTGAAGTGATGCGCCACTGGTCAGGAAATCATTTTCCGGAGTGAAGTCGTAATAGCCCTGATAAGCGAATGGGTCGTTTGGTACCAGGTTACCGCCTATTGCTCGTACTGCGCCCCCGGTCGGTCCGTCCTGCAAATTCGCGACGCCACAACAGGCCTCGTCAAAACTATCGAAATCCGCGATGAATCGCACCTCAAGAACATCGGATGGTGCGAATAGTAGCTGGCCGCGCATTCCAATACGATCCTGCTGTCCGAGAGCATCACCACCCGCAAGGTTGTCGTAATATCCATCACGCGAACTATAGCTGCCCGAAAGGCTAAAGCCGACGACGTCGGATAATGGTCCGTTGACATCGGCTTTTACGACAACCTGGTCGTACTCACCGATGGTCAGCGACGCAGAGCCGGTCGTTTCAACAAGACTCGGCTTTGCCGTTATCACGCTGATTACACCAGCTGACGCGTTTTTACCGAACAACGTACTCTGCGGTCCGCGCAATACTTCGATACGTTCGAGATTCGGCAAGTCAGAAAGCGCCGAAGCGGTACGCGAACGGTAAACACCGTCGATGAATACGCCGACTGATGGCTCGATGCCAGCATTGTTCGCGCCATTGCCAAAACCACGGATAAGGAAGTTGGTGTTACCGGAAGACTGCAATTGCGTCACGCGCAAGGACGGTACAAGAAATTGCAGATCTTTGATGTCCTGAATCTGAGCATCCTTCAGGTCATTAGAAGAAAGCACTGAAACAGCGATTGGTGTGTCCTGCAAAGTTGTCTGGCGTTTGCTCGCCGTGACAGTAATCTCTTCGAGGAAACCAGTCGGCTCATCTTGTGCAACGACTGGCATTACCAGCGTTGCTGCGAAAATACCGAGCATACCTCGGCTTATCGTCATCTTGGTCATGCGGACCCCCACCCTTTGTTATTGATTAAAATAGTTAATGATTGCAATAATTTATGCTTTATTGCTCACGTTTACAACAGGAGCATTACAATAATCGGCTGGTTTGAGCGGCGATTAAGTAATCTTTCCCAAATGCAAAAGACCGCCAAATGAGAATCATTGGTATTTGCCGATAACGTGGCTCTGTTTGAGGTGTCATTTGCGACCACCCGTTATCAGCAAGACAACAGGCCCACGTCCTTACTGTGGCAATATTAGGATTTATTCCGAAGCATAATGTGGCTTACAATCCGCGCATGGAAAACGATGAAACGCTAGAGGAATTCGTCCAAATTCTTGGACGTATCAAGGATTTGCTCGGTGAAACCGCTATTGCTGACGATGAAGGCTTCGACCTGGCCCGGACTATCGAGCAAATGCGTCTTACAGGCAACAACGACGATGCCGACGAGATCGCCGAACTGCTCGAACGGGCGGAGGCATTGAAGGCGCTGCATCAGGCAGAGTCGCAGGCCGCACCGCTGCCCGATTAATGCACCGGATGGTATTCCATACCAAGGCTATGAAATAGAAACGACAGACGGTCTACCTCTGAACTGATCACTTCATCCAGTGGTGTTCCGATGCCATGCCCTGTATTGCCGCTCGTACGCAATAACACCGGGTTGTCGGACTTATTGTGCGCCTGCAGCATCGCAGTCATTTTACGAGAGTGCATGGGATTGACCCGGCCATCGTTTTCCCCGGTCATGAATAGAGTCGCGGGGAATGCGGATGTCATCACGCGGTGATACGGAGAATACGCGTACAGGGCCTCGAACTGCTCGGGGTCGGTTACCGTCCCAAATTCCGGAATATTGAATTCCCCGTTAGGTGACAACTCGGCACGCAGCGAGTCGTAGATACCCACATGAGATATCACGGCGCGAAAATCAGAGGGATGTTGCGTCAGTATCGCTCCCATCAACAAGCCACCATTGCTTCCGCCTTCGATAGCCAGCCGCTTCTCACTCGTGTAACCGGCGTGGACCAGGTGGCGCATCACACCATGAAAATCGTCGAACACATTCTGCTTGTTGGTCAGCATCCCCTGCTGGTGCCAGTCCTCACCGAATTCGCCACCGCCACGAAGATTGGCGATCGCAATGATCCCGCCCTGCTCCAGCCAGACCTTTCTGCCTTCATCGAAGTAAGGGGCAAGAGAAATGCCATATCCACCATATCCAGTGAGCAGTAAGGAATTACTGCCATCGAGTTTGGTGTCTTCGGCCATAATGATGTTCACGGGAACCCGTGTGCCGTCGAGCGAGATAGCCAGTTCTCGTACAACCTTGAAACCACTGAATACGACCGGGCTGGTGCTGCTGAGAGAATGTCTGGACGTTTCCGCGCCGTCAATTTGCAACCAATTATTCGGCAACAGGTAGGAATAATGTCGAAGTAACACACCATCGTCCCACGGAACAATCTGACCGACACCCGCGACTCCCAGTTTGGGCACTGCTTGTGGAGTGCCTTTAAAATCGTAAACACGTAGCTCCTGCGGGCCTCCCAGCAGGACTTTCGCGTAGATCTTCTCCTGATGAACGATAAAAGTTGGATCGCCGTAGAAATCCGACGCTAATGCGCCATCGGGCTCCGATACCAGGATGGTGTTATCTGTTTTTGGCAGTTCGCCGATATCCATACGCAAGAACTTGCCCTTCGGCGCCTGATCACGAGACAGGACAAGCAAAGCATTTTCGTCGATGAAGGTGGCCTGTACCAGCTTGTCATCGTAGTCCGCGATCGGGTGCCAGGTACCGACTCCGTCCCGCAAGAACATCTTGAAATGACCGCTATCGCCAAATTGCACCGTTGCGAGCAACTTGCCACTGGTCCAATGATGCTTCACCCGAATCTCAGCGATCCGGTCAAAGTCCCGGCCGATCTCATAGGTGTCTTCTGAGAGCGCTGTACCCATTTCCCGATGCCAAAGTTGCTGGTGGAAATTAGGGTCTTCAGCAAACTCTTCGCCGGCACTCGGGTAGCGGGTGTAGTAGAAGCCGGAACTGTCTGCATCCCAGCTCATGTCCCCTCCCGCTGTTGGCACATTCACTCGTGGAACGATTTCATCCACTCGTTCGCCTGTGTCCAGATCAAATATGTGCAGGTCCGCAACCTCTGCACCCCCCATAGTCAGCGCGATCGCCACGTGCTTGCCATCGGGAGAAACTTGATGCCACTGCATTGACGTCGCGCCGCTCTCGTCGAACGTCTCCGGATCGAAAATTACTCGTTCAGTGGAACGATCACCGCTAGCATCGATTTGTACCAGGAACGGCTGTTGCTTCGGAGGCGCATACTTGATGAACCATGCCTGATCACCTACACGTTGAGGTGTCATCCCGACGGGTTTCGGGAAATTCGGCGGCCTGCGCAACTAGCGCGGCCAGGATAATCAGTACAACAGTGACTTGTCGCATTATATCTTCCCTTGCGGGCTCAAGACTTTGATCAGGTCTGAACGTACAAGTCTGAGCGGTTTGTCATAATTGTACAGAAACTGGCCTTTGGATTGGGCCGGAATTACCCCCATTACCAGTGCCCTTCGTTACAGCGCCTTGCTATAAATTAGGTGCAGTTTTAGCTCGGAGGACAAGATGATGATTATGGACGTTTCATTTTTTTGGCAGCAAGACGACGGGGTCGAAGATATCGACACCCGACGCAACACTCTGACGCAGGATCATGGTGACTACGATATCACCAGGCCCGTCGCCATCCTGAAGCTTGTGGATGAAAAACCTGCAGACCCATACGACAACGACTATTGGACCAAGCTACCCCTACAATAGCGCCTTGCCGCAGATTCATGACGGCGTGGTTCCAGCCCACAACTTGGGTGTAGACTATTCGCTCCTTGCCGGGAGCCTCGATAATGACCGATATGCTGTTTATGTGGGATGACTCATTCCTGATCGGGATTGAGGAACTTGACCACGAACACAAAGGTCTGATCGACGATATCAACAAACTTCATCAGGAACTGACCGGGAATAACGACAGGTCGGAGATAAAGCGGTGTCTTGGAGAAATCTATGTGCGCATGGAGGCTCACTTCGCGCTGGAGGAGCGCGTCATGAAAGTCCATGAATACGAGTACTTCAACGAACACAAACGCGAGCACGACGACCTGCTGGAAAGTTTCACCGAGTGCATGATGCAGTTTCTCAACGGCGCAGACATCTCCTCGAAAAACCCCATCGAGGAGTGCTTACGGCAATGGGTCGTGGATCACATCACCACCAGCGATAAAAAAATGAGCCTGCTAGTTCAGGAAAGGGTCGCGCATTCAACTGACTCTTGGCCCTAGCCTTCGTTACCAACATGGCACCCAGGCCAATGATGAAGAGCGATAAATAGGGCTCGAAAGGCCAGTACGGCAACCACAACACAAGATCCGCAGACCACTTGGGCGCGGTCAAGAAAGCAGTAACAGGTTCTTGCCAGTGCAAGCCGGTCCCGGATAAAAGAATACCGAACGCGATGATGGCGCCGCCCAATACTTTTGATGTGAACGGCGCGCTGCTCTCCGGTGTATTCCTCTTCGTTGCTTGCTGGCGCTTCTTGCCCCAGGCCGGAATTCTCGCCGCGAATGCGAGGAAACCACTCCAGTAGAATATGTAGTCAATTGCCTGCGGATTCTCATAGTAGGAAAGATTCCACCAATAAACACTGACATTATCAAGATGAACGTGGCTTGCCACGCCATCGCAACTGCAAAACACAGGCCCAAATACTTGCGATTGCGCAGCCACCACATCGGGAACGGCCCGGGAAATAAAAACTGTACTGAAGATGCGGCGACTACCAGGAAAATGAAGGGCACCGCAAAGCGGACGGAAAAACCAATCATCGACGACACGCCGGGCCCGGTGGAAATATCGGCGACCAGCATTTCGATAACTATGACGAGGGAAATCGGAACTGAGATGAGCCAGAACAATCGCCACCCATTGATGGCTTTACTCTTTAGTAACCCATTCAGGTCAATACTCATCTATTTCAATCACTTCCACAGAAATACATAACGGTTCCCGCGATATTCCCATTCCGCGGGTACACGAACCACTCCCACGATAGTCAAGAATACGGTCGCTGAGCTTCATGCTAGTATTTTGCGAATGTTAAGTGCCCTCAGAATAAAGACGCGTTGCGCACTTGAAGTCGCCATCGCCGTCACGCCGTGGGTGATTTCCATGTACGTACTTTACTGGCTCGACTATGCCGAAATCTGGACGAACGAAACCGCTCATCGTGGGAAGATAGCCGTTGCGATATTGGCTGTCGGAATGGGCTTGTCATTCCTCGTCCAGTCGCATATTGCCAAGCGCCAGCAGAGGTAAGGATATTATTTAAGGCTCGTCAGATCGAGCATGTGTGGCATTAGCGCCTTCCAGTGCCTTAATAAGACCTTTTGACGTCGTCGAGAAATACAGGTGAATCCAGTCAACCTGCTCACGCCATGTATGAAAAAGTATTTCTTCTTCGGCTCCGTTAAATGAAACTGAATAGCGCTCCTGCAATTCATCGTCCATCGGCGTAGCGACAGCCAGCGCCAACATTTCAGAAACAGGAAGAGCGTTGTCTGTCAGTGCGTCAATATCACTCAGCAATGCCGCCACCTCGGACTGATCGACGTCCACCGAGGTCGTAAGTACTTCCTTCTCTGCGGGTGTACACGCAGCCAGTGACATCGCGACTAACAATAATATTTTTCTCATGGGAGAACTCCCTCCGGTCCGCGGGCATTCTCGCCAATTTCGCGCCTCATGTCGCCCAGTCGTGCAGAAATTGAGTCCAAACGTGCTGGTAAAGGGATGAACGGTTGCCGCAGTCTTGCGCCGCGACGAGAGTAAGTCTATTTTCGATTGTTCCCGACCCAGGATGCTTCCATGAGCCAAAACCCTTACCCGGCGATAAAGATCACCAGCATTAGCGGATTGGTCGCGCCGATATTGACACCGTTCAATGATGATATGTCGGTGGCGACCAGTCTGTATGTGGCCCACGCGAGGCGGTTGTTGGATCAAGGCTGCGCTGGTATTGCGCCATTCGGTACAACCGGCGAGGCATTGTCGGTCGGTATCGACGAGCGAATTACCGCGATACAGGAATTGATCAATAGCGGTATCGATGCGGCAAAAATGATGCCCGGAACGGGGCTCTCCAATATTGCAGACACTGCTCGCTTATCGCGTGCTTGTCTCGACATGGGTTGTGCCGGGGTGTTGACATTGCCGCCCTTCTATTACAAGTCTGTCACCGAAGACGGGTTGTATAATTACTTTGCGCAATTGATCGCAACCATTGGTCCGGATGCTCGCATCTATCTCTATCACATACCGCCGATCGCTATTATTGGCGTGCCACCATCACTTGCTGCGCGGTTGCTTGCAGATTTCCCGGATCAGATTATCGGCATCAAGGACAGTTCCGGGGATTGGGACAACACCCGCGCGCTACTCGATATTGACGGATTGATCGTCTACCCGGGATCCGAATTACCCTTACTTGACGCACTGCAACTCGGGGCGCCAGGCTGCATCACTGCAACCGCCAATATCAATGCGAGCGATATTGTCAGAGTCCTGGAATTGCGCGCGAAGGGCGACATCGAAGCTGCCAGGGCATTGCATGAAACTGTAAAACGCTTTCGTTTACTCATGCAGAAGCACGAGCCGATCCCGGCGCAAAAACGCCTGCTCGCGATCGCGACCGGCGATGCACGCTGGGCTAATGTCCGTCCACCATTGACTGCAATGCCAGAACAGGCGGGACATGATTTGGCGGAGACCTTGAAGCGGGAATTTGACTTCGAACTCAAGCCAGGGTGACTAACTCCGCTTCTTACCTCTTGAAACAGTCACCAAACTAGCAATCGATACCGTCGTCACCGACAACGCAATCATTGCCACTCGCCGTCTTGTTTTGACCACCACTCACTGATGAACGTTCGCCATTGGCTTGATTGAAAGATCCGCCACTGATAGCCGAAGCGAAATTTCGGGCAAAGTTGACTTCACCACCACTTACGCTCGAATGACCACCGATCGCCCGGTTTTCACGTCCGCCGCTAACGGCACTGCCCGGCCCGATGGCAAGACTGAATATCCCTCCGCTGACGACGCTGTGTTCACCGCTGGCATTGTTATTCAATCCAGCGCCAACCGAACTGATGAATCCCGAAGCAACATTGTATTGACCACCGGAGACATTGCTCGCAGCTCCGTCGGCCCGATTGCCCCAGCCACCGCTCACCGATGACAATGACCGAGAAGCGATATTTTGAACCCCGCCAGAGACCGAGGAATACTGCGCCCTGGCGGCATTCTCTCTGCCGCCGGTCACTGTGGCATGAGAGCCTCTCGCCTCATTCAAAAGTCCCAGCACCGCGCCACCGTGACCGATGAAATTATTTCCCTGGCCAACGACCAGGTGGTGTGCGCCATCGCGTCGCGTGCATATCGGGCGGCCATTTACCGGGTCCTGCGCATCTGGGTTGGAGGCACACAAGAAGTCTGGATCCCAGCCGCTTGGCCGCGGTTCGTTATAACCAACAATAAGGTTACCCAACCCGGTTCGAGTGAGACAGTTAGCCGCGTTACCGGCGAAGCAGCCTTCACCAGTACTGCCGGCGCCGCTGCGAACATGCACATTCGCTCCTTCAATGATGAAATGCGGTCCGGCAACTCCATTCATTTGCCCGTCAACGACGCTAACAAATTGTAAGACATTTCCCGCGGCCGAAATCGCTACGCTGTTATTCGAAATGTCCTGCGAGTTGTTGGCAGCCGCGGCGCCATTATTTTCGATCTGCGATTGCAACTGAATCACAAGACTTTCCAGGGCCGCGATTCGCTCGACCAGATTGGAATTGCCAAGGGCGTTGCCGGCAGCGTGCGCGTTAAAGGACGCTGATCCACACAGGACCAGTGCCAGAAGAAGCTTCTGAATTCTCATTAGTTATTCCCCGGTTATTAGATTTGTTCAAGTCCGCCGCAGTTGCTTTATGAGTTGATCCTTTTGTTCTTATTTTTTCTCATAGCAACGCTTTGACCTATTGGACAAAAACGTTTGTCACAATGAATTAAGCAACAGCTAAATGCAATTGCAAATCAGTGCGATTTCCGGATTATGTAAGGTGGCTGCGATTGGCTTCCTGCCAAGACGTCTAATCTCTAATTATTCGGCACCAGCAGAAAGCGCCTTCGCTTTTATGAACAAATTCGCAATATGAGATTCTGAGCGCCATTTCCCATGCGAGAAAACACCTCTTACATCAGCCGCATTGCCAATATCGGCCAATGGATTATCGGCAACCAGGATAAAGTCCGCGAGTTTTTCGACTTCCACGGTACCTCTGATATCTGTCTCATCCAGATAGGCCGCCACATTGACCGTACCTGTGCGCAACGCTTCGAACGGCGTCAGTCCGGCATCGACCATCAGCTCCAGCTCCTGGTGAACAGAGAAACCGGGAACAACCGCACCAAATAAGTCTGTTCCAAGAAGCAGCGGAACGCCGGCCTCGTGCATCTCGAGCAATAGAGCGGAAAACGTTTCGACATTGCGCGCGACGTGGGCAACGACCGCGTCCTGACCGCCTAAGTACTCACCAATAAGCCTGGCGAAACCTGTTCGGTATTCGTTAGTTTTCGGATTCATATATTCGTCGCGCGTGCGCTTGGGCAAGTAGGCAAGGCGCTCATCCGACTGCAACTCGGCAAACAGATCATCTGAAATGTAGACGAGAATATATTTGTAGATGATCAGGGTTGGATCAAGATAAATGCCGGACTCAGCCACCTCCCGCACAACCGGGGCACGGTATGCGAGATCGCTCATCCGTTCAGCGTGGGGAAAATAGGCCGCCAGATAATTTTCCAAAGACCCTGCCGCCGCAGCCCCGTGTGCGGGGTCGCGCGATGCGTATACAAATTCCTCCATGTGTTCGATGGCATTTGCGCTTAGCGAGTCGGACAGCGGTCTCAGGTGTTGAGTATGCCCGGTAACGCGAAGTCCGCGTTCTCGCGCCCCGCTTAGGAGGCTATCGTAGATGTCATTGTTGAGCGGTCCATGGACTTTAATAACGTCATATCCCTGCTCAACATGATGCTCGAGCATCGGTTCGACTTCGGCCAATGTAGGGAGTTCTTCGGCATGCAATTGCGGTCCGCTAACCAGGTATCGCGGGCCATCCATACGCCCGGCCGCTACGTCCTCGCGAAGTAGAAGATGGTCGATCTCGACATCGCCATTGCGGTCCGCGAGCCCCATATTGAAAACCGACGTGACGCCGTTTGCGAGGAACAGGTTGAAAGCGGCCTGCGGATCCATACGCATGTGAATATGCATGTCGGTCAATCCGGGCATGAGATATTTCCCGGCTGCATCGACGCGTGTGGAGACTTCTATATCGTCGGCCAACGCCTGATCGAGAATGGCGACGATTTCTCCATTGCGCACTGCAACTGCCTTATTGGTGAGCACGTATTCCTCGTTCATTGGAACGACATTGACATTCTCGAACACGTAGTCGGCTTCAATAATTGCTTGCGGTGTCGTGCAGCCGATGGACATGGCCAAAACCAGGACGAACGAGCCAAGTACGCGCGCGCGACAAATCATAGGACTGTTCCTTTGCTCTTCTTCCGCTTCTTCATCACGTTGATGTTCATGAGAAATAGATGCGCGCGAAATGCGTTTTGGATGCAGACGCGTACCCAAAACCAAAAAGGGGTATGACCCCTTTTCCTGTTTGGTAGCGGGTACTTGATTGTCGAATTATGTGCAGATGACGGTGCTGTCGTTTGCGTTCGTCGGATAATGCCGAGTCGTCATGCTTGGCGCCTGAGCAAATCTTGTTCCAGAGACGCCGCATCGGCCGGCGCAATACCCAGCGAGTCTCGCAGATGGTTTAGCAGCGCCCTCTCCTTTTCAGATATCCCGCCCAGAATAGCCTCTTCAAACGCTGCCTCATATACCTGTAATTTGCGAAACGCCGCATATTCCGGCGTGTTCGCCGTGTTCGGCATCGCGAGCGAGGCAACCTGCTCCGCAAACCGTTGCAACGGTGCCAGGAAGAACACCAGGGACGCCGATGCCACTAACCCGATCCAGTTACCGAGTTCGGAGGCTAGCAGGCGATCCGCACCTTCAGTGACCAGATAGAACACCGCGAAAAATGTCGCTGCCACCGTCGATTGTTTGACGGTCCAGCGAATTCGCAGGTCGATATCCAAAAGCTGTGATTTGAGGATGCCGTAGGAGATGAGGGGAACAGCGAGCAGCGTGCCCAACGCGTAGATAATGTACCCCAGACCCGACGCATCAGGATCTACAACCTGGTACTTTCCGGCCCATAGCCATAAGGTCGCAATTCCGTAAGCGTAACCCCAGCATATGTCCCGGACACCGAATGCCAACGCGAAATAGAACTGCCGCAAGGCTCCAGCACATGACAACAGCGACAAGCGCCAGAATTCCCTGCGAACTGAACTGAATCATCGACAGAGTCTACCTCAGCTACGCGGCGACGGTCTCGGAGGGAATAGTCTGGCCTTTTGGTCGGGTAAATATTAATACTTTGGCTGGTGATCCTGAAATTCGTCCTTGCTATAAATCAACTGTAGTTTCGACAATGTTTGGACGACTCGCGGAGACAAGAAAATGATTCTTAAATTCTTATTTGATAGGCAGCGAGACGATGGCGATGTTGACTGGCCTGTCACGTCACAGATGCCGTTGACTGATACCTCACCCGATGCCGAGCAGGAAACGGTTGTTGATCCGTACGATAACGAGTACTGGACCAGAGTCCCTCTTTATTGATGATATTGGCGATGCCGTCGCTTAGTCCTTATCGACGACCGATGAGGCCGCCCTCGCCGATCGCGGCTCGGCTGGAAACACCTGCAAACTGACGTTACAGGCCTTGAGCAAAGCGTGCATCGTTGTAAATGATGACTCCGTTCCGGGCTTTAGCGTTTTGTATACGGTGACGCGATTGATGCCAGCTTTTCGAGCAACAGCTGCAACGCCTTTTGCCCGAATGACATCGGCCAACGCCGTCTTCAGTACGGCCTCATCCCCGTCCAGAATGGCTTCGTTGATATACGCGGACGCGGACGCGGGATCCCTAAGATCCTCGTACAATTGATTCTTCATATTCATTGCTTTGCTAGCGGGCATATTCTTGCTCACTTGTTCCGTTGCTCAAAATCTTTCAGTCGTGCTCGCGCCTTCATGATTTCACGGTCTTGGTTCCGCTTACCGCCCATTAGCAGCACGACTTGACCGTCAATTTCTGCGAAATAGATGCGATTGACCTGGCGAAACTTGAGTTCGTGCAAACCATTGCGCAGATTCTTTCTCGTGCCAAAGTGGTCATCGTCCTCAATGGCGCGAAGTCGTCGCCGCACCGCACGGCGAAGGCTGCCGTCCAGCCCATCAAACCAGACGGTGTACGGAACCTGTCCGGCGCTGGTTTCATACGCCTCAAATCTCATTAATGAGCCTAAACCAAGTGTAGCCTTTAGGCAACACACATTTGAACGGAATAGGACTTAGATTCGCATCCGTACGCAACGAGCGCTGTAAGAGAAATCAATCGAAAGATGTAATAACGCCGTCCAGAACGGATGACGTTTTTTGATTGGTAGCGGGGCGCGCTTTGTACGTTAGCAACGTCTTCTGACCACTTGATCAGGCGGGACATTCCGCTCATGGCTGCGAAGCACATTGCGCCGGAGGCTTGAGCTCACCGCTATTCGCCCGTCGCCAGCGTCTCCTCGATCCAATGGTCAACACGACGCTCGAGCACGGCGAGCGGCATCGCGCCCCCGGTGAGTACCGTGTCATGGAAAGCGCGAATATCGAAGCGATCGCCCAGGGCTACCTCTGCTCGGCTGCGTAGCTGCTGGATCTTGATCATTCCTATTTTGTAGGACGTGGCCTGGCCGGGAAGCACAAGGTAACGCCTGACTTCCGATTGCACGCTCGCAAGTGGCTCAGCCGAGTTCTGCTGCATGAAATCAACCGTTTCCTGCTCAGACCAGTTCTTGCTGTGGAGGCCCGTATCAACGACGAGCCGTAAAGCGCGCCACATCTCGCTCGACAAGCGACCGAAGTTCGAATAGGGGTCATCATAGGCACCCATCTCGAGTGCGAGTAGCTCGGAGTAAAGTCCCCACCCCTCGCCATATGCGCCGAATCCTGCCTGCCTGCGAAACGTTGGCACACCCTCAAGTTCCAGGGCAATCGAGTTCTGCATATGGTGTCCAGGATTGCCTTCGTGGTACGCGATGACCTCGAGCTGCGGCAGCGGCATCGCATTCATATCCGACAAGTGCATGTAATAAATGCCGGGTCTGGAACCGTCTGGCGTGGGGGATGAGTAGTGCTGCGCTCCACCATCTTCCTCACGGTAGGGCTCGACGCGCTTGACGACGAGATCCGCTTTCGGCAAGACACCGAAATATTCAGGCAGACGCTCGTTGATAAATGCGAGTTTCTCCTCAGCTTGACTGATGAAGGCCAGCCGACCCTCGTCGGTGTTCGGCTTATAGAATTGAGGATCGTCACGCACAAATGCGAAGAACTCCTGCAGAGTACCCTCAAATGCCACTTCCCGTTTTATCGCCTCCATTTCGCCGCGAATGCGAGCTACTTCGGCCACACCCAGCTCGTGAATCTCGTCCGCGGTCATCGCCGTCGTCGTGTATGACGCAAGTAGATTGTTGTAATAAGCCTCGCCGTTCGGCAAAACGGCAACACCTGAAGGCTGCTCACCGGTCTGTTGGATATCCGACTCGACCCATGCGATCAGACTCTCGTAGGTGTCTTTGAAATCGCCAAGCAGGGCCGCGCGTGCCGACTCTCTGTAGGCGTCCGCCTCCTCGACGGTGATTTTTCCGGAATCAACGAGCGCATCGATGTTGCCGTTCGCACTGGTCCAGAGCGCAGAGTCGTCGCCGTCTGTAAATGGAACCCCGGTGACTACGGCCCTGGCTTGCCGCAATACGCCCTCGTAGGCGAATCGCGGCGGGCGCACACCATTGTGTGCATATTTCTGCGCTCGGACCAGGAGTTGGTTCAATGCGCGCGCGGCTTCGCCAAGCCGCTTAATGTACGCGTCCATGTCGCCGGGCTCCTCGACGCGATGGTACGTGCTCATGAATTGGGGGATGAAAGCCTGTGGTCCAAAAAACTGCGTGAACTGGTAATCGTTGCCCCGAAACGCCTGGTTGGCCAGCGCGTTTTCGTACTGATAATTCCAAATGTCGTAGGATATTTTCGCATCGGACGTCAGGGCATCGTAGTCGAACTCCCGCTCCATGGTCTCGACTGTTTTACGCTGCCATTCGAGCTGGCGATCCTCGGCCTCTTCGGAAAGGTCATCGATCTCGTCGTAGCGCTCCTTGCGTCCAAGAAACGTGAGCTGAATCGGACTGAACTGCAGCTGCTCCTCGTAACGTTCCTCGAACCACGCGTTCAACCGCTCCGATTCGGACTGCGTTGCCTGGGCGGCAGTCGATTCCGATGATTCCGCCTCTGTCCCGGATTCCTGCCCGCCACACGCTGACAGACACGACAACACAACGAACGTGAATAAAATTGTTTTCATGGCGCCCTCGGTTCTAATTGCCAATGCTCCGCATTCTACCGTGGTCGCGCGTTCCGTGTCCGCGCAAATTTCGAGTGTAGGTCTTTATGCCGATGCTACGATTAGTGTGATCGCCCCCTACTCCTGATTCAGTATCTGACCGGCCGCATCAACTATTATCGATCTCGCACAAATCAGACCGTGTGAGAAACCTCTTTCCGCGACCGTTATCCAGCGAGAACATACCACCGCGACCTTCAATGACATCGATGGTTAGCCGCGTATGCTTCCACGCCTCGTATTGGGCACCACTAATGTAAAAAGGGGCCCCACCGATCTCACCC
>JAJFKV010000021.1 GCA_021773055.1 Woeseiaceae bacterium | reverse complement strand
TCGTTGGTTTTCGCCCATTCGGCGGCGTCGTGGTAGAACGCGTCGGTCGGGACGTCGGTGAACGTATGGGTGGCGAAGGCGGTGGCGGGCACGAGTAGTGCCATGGCCAGGATCGCGATCGAGAGCTTGGTCTTGGTGATTGTGAAGGTCATGGGCAACCGCCTTTGGGTGAAGGAACATTGTGGGGCATGTGTTTTGGATTGGGTCGTTGCGATGGCTCGACTCCGGGCAGGTCCCAAACCCTGATCCGGGAGCGTTTGAGTCCGCCTCGCTACCCTCCGAATGTGGCACCGGTGCCGTCGAAGGGGACGAACAGGGCGGTGAGAGTGCGGCCGTAAACCTTCACGAGGCCACCGGCCGGGACCGATGCGGCGACGCGTGAGGTGATCGTGTGGCTCCCAGCCGATACTGGGATCAGGTGGTGCATCACGACCGAACCGTCCTCGGTGGTGAAGCCCGTCAGGTCGAAGTCGATGGGTTTGGAGGTGCCGATGAAGTCGGTGACATCGGCCCCGTCGATCCGAAGCGTCCCGTAGACCTCGCCGGGCCCGGTGGCCGTTTCACCGAGGGCCCGTCCGACGGTGGTGGTCGAGGTGACCAGCAGGGCGCCGGCGACCGGTGCGGTCAGGGTGAGGTCGTGGTCGAGTGTCGAGCCGTTCCACTCGTTGACCCCGGTTGAATCGCTGACCTGGGCGGCACGGACGAGGTCGTTGGCATGCAGCCCGTCAAGGGTGTCGGCGGTGGTGTCGGCCTGCAGTGCGGCGAGGGCGGGTTGGACGATGTTGGTGTCGTAGCGGTTGAGGAAGACGACGCTTTCACCTCGTTTCACGGGGTCTTCGGGCTTGAAGGTGTCGGACCCGGCGGGGGAACCGGTGGTGATGTCGTTGGTCTTCGCCCATTCGGAGGCGTCGTGGTAGAACGCGTCGGTCGGCACGTCGGTGAACGTGCCGGCCGCGACAGCGGACGCGGCGCCTATGAGGGCTGAACCGGCGATTCCGACAGCGAATCTCAGCTTGGTGAGTCGGATCGTGAGAGTCATGAGGTCTCCTCCATCGCGTGGTGGGTTCGGACCAACGGGCCGTTCTGCGCCGGTCGGTACGACCCATCGATTGTTGAGGAGAACCACCGTCGGTGAAGTGCGAGGGAGCGGCGTGGAAGCCCGCGCTCATAGTCGCAGTGGCGACATGGCGCCGGAAATGGGCTCAGCTGTCATGTAACAGTCTTCGCGTGGTCCCCAATACCGAGCGAGGGCCCCGAGCCAAGGCCCGAACCCAATCCTTCAATCCGGGGTTGGCGGGTTTGGTTGACCCGGTGATCAGGGTATGGCTCTGACCGACGAACACGAAGCCGCGTGGCGCCTAGTCGCTGTCCTCATGGGTAGAGATTTCCAGCACGGCGGATCTGACCCTTGTCCGAGGTGTTGGGTGGTTACTCGGCGAAGATGTCGATTGCGACCAATCCCCCACCGGTGCCAGCGCCCCTTGTGGTTGGGACACCCGGCTCCGATGAAAGAGTTGGATGACGCTAGGCGCAGATGACGCTCATGTTGAACCAGAGCGATGATGCGGTGGTGGCTGTTCCACTCGCTAGGTACTGATGCACAGCGATGGTGTCGGTGTCGGTGATCTGAGTCCAGACGACCGGCGGGTCGGCGGCGTACGCGAGGCCAACTAATGCCCATCCGATGTTGGCGCCGAACAGGGCCGGTGTGACGTGAGCTGTGCATGCGTCGATGCTTGCTGGGAAGTCGATATCGCAGATGTAGTCGAACCCGCCTCGAGCGGTGACGGTGAGACCGCCAGACTGGTTGCGAACCCCGCAGTCGGACTCAACCTGGGCGGTGTACACCGTAGGCATGGCGGCGATATCGACGTCGTTGGCGACGATGGCGGCGCTGTTGGCGGCTGCGGTGCCGGTAAGGGTGGTGAGCGCGGGTTGGACGACAAAGTCGTCGTAGCGTTTGGCGAAGGTGATATTTTCGCCGCGAGTGACGCCGAGTTCGCCGCAGAAGTTGTTGCCGGTGCCGCCACAGTTGCCGGATCCTACGGTGATGCCGTTGGCTTTCGCCCAGGCGGATGCGTCATGATAGAAGGCGCCGTCGGCGACGTCGTCGAAGGAGTGGGTGGCCCAGGCTGTGGCGGGCACGAGGAGCGCCATGGCCAAGATCGCGATTCCGAGCTTTGCCTTGGTGATGGTGAATGTCATTGAAGAACCTGCCTCTTAGGTGTCGGTCCTTCGACACTACGCCGAGCGACGAACCCGGTGCGTCACCGGGGAAGAAGCCTTTGGTAGAGCCAACTTGGCTACGGGGCGGTGTAGGCCCACGTAAAACGGAGGTGAGCATCAGTCCCGACCACATTCGAATCGGCCAGGAATCTGACCTGGAACCCGGTTGTCTGGAAGCTGGTCTCGGATACCCCTTCGCCAGTCAAGGTGTCCACCCCGCCGACGACGCTGATGTAGAGACAGACCTTTCCGGCCGGAGCGGTCGGGACCGCCG
>JAJFKV010000003.1 GCA_021773055.1 Woeseiaceae bacterium | reverse complement strand
GATACATTTGCATTTATCGGACGCGAAAAAGGCCAGAACTACGGAATATACCTGATTAACCAAGGCCGCGCCGATAAAATATCCAATGAGGCAATTGATACCATTCTTTCAAAAAACACGCTTGAGGATATGGCCGACGCGATTGCCAGCCGCTTTAAATGGCGGTCACACGACATTTTGACCTTTACACTACCGACAGATAGTATCGGATACTTTAATGGTAGATGGTTTCTTTTAAGTAAGCTTATCAATGGCAACGAAACGCCTTGGAACGGCGGATATATCAATCAGTTTGACGGTGAATATTACAGCGCATCACTGAAAAAGTTTGGCAAACTATCGGACGTAAACACTGAATACGGCGAGTTGATACCCCGCATTGTCGATATACCGTTTCAAAACCCGAACAACAATTGGTTTGCCGCGCAAAAGGTCGGCATGACAATAAGTCAAGGGTTCAATGACCCCGTTGTGACGTATGGTAATAGCCTTGTAACAAATGGAGATTTTTCGACAGATACTGATTGGGTAAAAGGTGATGGTTGGACAATCAGCGGTGGAAAGGCAAATTGTGATGGGACGCAAATCACAGCTTCGGCCCTTGCGCAGACACAAAGCGGACTAAAGGCATTGGTGCGATATAGAATTACATTCACTATCTCTAATCGCACCGCTGGCAGCGTTTCTTTACATCTTGGTACGACAACAGGCGGCATTTCCTATTCGGCAAATGATACCCACACGCAAGAAATAGTAACAACGGACGATACGGGGCCGTTAAATATATTCGGAAATGCCGCTTTTGTCGGTTCAGTTGATAATATTCTTGTTCAAGAGGTATCGCAAACCGTTCCGACCGTGGGCATGGCATTAAGCCGCAATAATGTTGAATATGGTGATTATCTTTTTCGTGAACTTGGTGCACTTGGTGAATACAGCAAACATCTTGAATGGAATTACCCCGGCGGATTGGGCGCATACGACGGCTTTATGGGCTTGCGTTTCTACACGACACAAAATGTTGACTTTGATACTGCCGGGCTTTTCCTAACAATTAGGGCTTAGACAATGGTTAACCAGCTTGTAAATAAACCGGAACACGGCGAACAGATAACAGTCGGGGGCCAAGCATCCCCAAGTATGCAGTTATTTCTTGATGAATTGGTTTTGGCGATTAATGGGCAGTTATTGGGTGATGCGCTGCAACTCACAATCCACACGGTTTCAGATTTGCCAAGTGCTGCATCATGGGCGGGCGCAATGATTTATGTATCAGACGAAACAGGTGGCGGCGTTCCTGCATTCAGTGACGGCACAAATTGGCGGCGCGTGACAGATCGGGCGGTAGTCACATGATAGAACGTACAAATGACTATAGGCGCGTAAAGCATTTAACAGACGCAAACCCGATTGACGCAGAAACGCCTTGGGATTTAACTATTTCCAGCAAAGTGTTTTATTTGATTGAAGTTCAGGACGGCAAAGACGTGGGCGTTTGGGCGTTTGAACCCGTAGAAAACAACGCATATGAGATGCATACGGCCATGTCACCCGCTTGTCGAGGCAAGTCTGCTGTCGATAGCGCAATTGCCGCTTTTGTTTGGCTTTATGACAAAACAGACGCGGATAGAATCATTGCCCCGATGTTCACACGATTAAAACATGCGCACCGTATTCCCAGAATGGTCGGTTTAGTGTATGAGGGAATTCAAGATGGATTTAAGATTTACACAATGAATAGAGAATTATTCAACGAATTAAGAAAGGCTACACAATGAGCAAGGGCGGATCAGGTGCGGAAGCGGCGGCAGCAGCAAACACGAAAATTGATCTTGGAATTGATGAATTGCGAAACCAGTTCGCACAATCGCAGCAAGCATTCCAACCGTTTATAGACGTAGGATTGCAGGGATTGCAGGGACAGGCGCAAGGGTCAACAGTTCAGGGCTTGGGTGACATTCTAGGCCAAATATTCAACGGCGGCGCACTTCAACCGCTTATTGATGAACGGACACGCGCGGCACAAGGACAACTTGCGGCGGGTGGACTGACCAGATCAGGGACAGCACTTGAAACCATATCAGCTATTCCACAAGATATTGGGCTTGCAATTGAACAAATGCTTGCGGGACGGCAGGGGCAACTTGCGCAAGGCGGCTTTACGGGCGTTCAAAACGTTGCACAGCTTGGCGCAGGGACAGCACAGGGAATAGCGGGCAGTCGCACACAGCAGGGCGAAAATCTATCGAGTGGGATTCTGGCAGATGCACAGGCGAAAGCGGCAGGCATTAGCAACGCGATTAAGATTGCATCGACCGCAGCAATGGCGTTTTCTGATCCACGTCTGAAAACAAATGTAATGAAAGTATCAGAAATAGGCAATTTGGACGTGTTTGAATGGGATTGGATACCTGAAACAAAAGGTACAGCAGTTGAATCGCAACCAACACTCGGATTTATGGCAACGCAAATCGAAGAAAAGTACCCTGAATTTGTCGGCGTTATTGATGGGTTTAAGGCTGTTATGTATGGGCCATTGCTTGATAAGCTGCAAGAAAAGTATGGGAATGTACAATGCCAACACTAGCCAACATTGACGGACGCAGCCTAGCATTTGATTTGGAAAGAACACTAAATCAGCTTGAAGGTGTTGGTGATCGACGCCGCGCGAAACGGGATGAAAACGAATTGATTGCCCTTGCGCAACAGGCAAGAGGCATTGGGCAAGGTACATTCCCAACACAACAACAGCCGC
>JAJFKV010000020.1 GCA_021773055.1 Woeseiaceae bacterium | reverse complement strand
CAAATAGTTATGCTTTACGTAACTAGTTACGTTTGGCATAATTAACCGAATGGCGATCAGGACCTGGGCGTGCAGTGCGACTCAGAGCATTTTCGAGGGCAGGAGCCCGGGCCTATTACCGCGAACCGCAATTTCGCGAGCACATCGTAAGCTGCTGATGTTACACGCGGCGACGGATCTACGAGATCTTCGTATCCCGCCGAGCAACCGGTTGGAAAAGCTCCGAGGCTCACGTAAAGGCCAGTACAGCATCAGGGTCAACGATCAATACCGGGTGTGTTTTTTGTGGCGAAGTGGCGATGCTTTTCAGGTCGAAATTGTCGACTACCACTGACTCAGAAGTGAGATTGATGGCGAAATATTCACCAATACATCCGGGAAAAATACTATCGGTCGAGTTTCTGAAGGAACTTGGTGTAACAAGCTATGCGCTAGCCAAGGCGGTGGGCGTACCGACAAACCGGATCACAGGCATCGTCAATGGTGATCGGGCGATTTCCGCAGATACGGCGCTTAGACTGGCACAGTTTTTTGGTAATTCACCGCAGTTTTGGATGAACCTTCAGATGCACTACGATCTCGAAGTGGCAAAGCGTAGCGTCGGGCGGCAGATCGAAAAGGTAATTCGGCCGATGTCGGGAGCCACTGCCGCTCGATAGAAGCACAGCGTGACATCGTGCAAGGCTCGCTAACCCGGATCGATCTCAAGCAGCTCACACTCAAAGATCAAACTATCGCCGGGTTTGATCATGCCAAAACAAGCAATAGAGCTAATGTTTGGGGCCTACCGGCGAAAGCTGTTAGGCCTGCTTCTTTTGCGTCCGGATGAGCGTTATCACGTCCGCGAGCTTGCCCGCATGACTGAAATCTCGGCGGGGTCACTGCATCGAGAGCTTAAGGCACTGTCTGAAGCCGGATTGCTGATTCGGGAAGAGGTGGGTAACCAGGTCCTGTACCGAGCTGAACAAAACTGCGAGATATTCGATGAGCTCGCATCCATATTTCGAAAAACTACAGGTCTTGCCTGGTTACTGCGAGACCACCTGAGCGAGATTTCCGACAGAATAGATAGTGCTGTTGTTTTCGGCTCCATGGCCAGCGGCAGGCAAAATTCGACTAGTGACGTGGACGTCCTGGTATTGGGTGATGTTGAACTGATTAATATCGTCAAAGCGCTGTCGCCGCTGTCTTCTACACTGCGGCGAGAATTAAACCCGGTAGTAATGACCGTAGACAAATTCGCTGCTCTACTTGGCGAGAAAGACCGGTTTGCCATGCGAGTGCTGGACGAGCCCAAACTATTCATTATTGGGGATATGAATGAGCTTGCAAAACCTGGCGAAGATCGGACTGCTCGTTGAGCACGATACTGATAAGAGGCAGGTCGGAAAATTGATGGAAGCCGCTGAGCGATTTGTTGAGGATGCACGACAAGAGACTATCAGTTTGGAAACGCGCCTCGACAGGGTCGCTTCGTTGACGACTGCTGGCCATTCGGCGACATCTTCGTAGGCCTGCCGATGCGTCCGTATTTAGCTAGGTGTAGTCTTGTTGCATGACAACAATGACTACTGCCATCCTGGTGCTGCGGATACTGGCTACATCCCAGGTATTGCTCTCGGCCGCCGCGCTGTTAATTTCTTCAAATCTTTATCGAACACGCTTGCTCGGTGTTGCGGTTATGCTAGGCGTCGTTTCGTACCTGGTTTCATCACCTGTTTTCGGCCACATCAATCTGGAAGTGGGGCCATGGCTTGCCCTGCCGGCCGATGCTGTTCCGCCTTTGTTGTTCTTCTTCACCTGGGATTTGTTCGAGGATGACCGAGAGCCGCCATTATTCGTTTGGTTGATTGCGGCGCTCTACCTTGTCGTGGCGTTGTGGGTTGGGCTCGAGATGCGTGCAACGAACGCGGCTGTGAGTATCTACTTGCTCGTCCCTGTTCAGCTGACAAAACTCGGATTTGCGATCGGCGCGATGTTCATTGTTTGGCGGGGGCGAGAAAACGATGTTGTAGAGAGTCGTTTAAAGCTGCGGCTCGTGTTTGCCGCCAGTATCGGTGTCATCGTTGCAGCCGTCGTAGCAACCGAGCTGGTTACGGGATGGAATGTTCCGACATTGATCGAGTTATTTGGAATGGCGGCAATATTCCTTGCGACGCTGATGCTCAATCTGGCTTTCCTGAGGTTCAATCCCTCGTTTATTCTGCGGGATTCACGTGCTTTGGCGTCGGTGTCGCCGGAAGATACTTCGCTGGTTGACGCGCTCAATAATCTGATGAGCGAAGATTTCGCCTATACCGACCATGATCTGCGTATCGCCGACCTGGCAGCAACCCTGAAAGTACCGGAGTATCAGCTGCGCCGTACGATTAACCGAAGCCTCGGTCACCAGAACTTCAATCAGTTCATCAACCGGTATCGTGTCGAAGAAGCCGCGCGGCGGCTTGTTAACGAGCCGCGAGCCCCCGTGCTTACAATCGCATTGGATGTCGGATTCCGGTCGATCTCATCGTTCAATACCGCCTTTCGGACTCATTACAAGAAAACGCCGACAGACTACCGAAAGAGCAGACTGGCGGATTCTTAGAAAAGCTATCGGATTTTGAAATTCGTTAGCATCTGCAATGATTTCGGAAGAATCGGAGGTGACCTAAGCGTGTAATGCCCATTGATGTTTCATGGGAGAACAAAGATGGGTGACTCAATCGGTGCGGTCAACAATACCAGCGATCTGGCCATCAAAGAGAGGCGTGCAGATCTGGACTGGTTGCGTGTGATCGCTTTTTGGCTGTTGATCTACTATCACACGGCGATAGCGTTCATGCCGGGTGGAATTCCCATGATTCAAAACGCCGATTCAAGCCCCGTATTGCAGGTGATGGCCGGCTTCCTGCACGAGTTCAGGCTGGCGTTGCTATTCCTCATCTCTGGCGTCGGCGTGTCGTTTGCGCTTCGGCATCGAAACAAAGCGCTGTTCATGCGGGAGCGTGCGGTGCGACTGCTCGTGCCATTGGTCTTCGGCGTCCTGGTCATCGTGCCGCCGATGATATTTCTCGAGAAGCAGTTCATCGGCGCGTTCAGCGGCTCATTCGCTGAGTTTTATCCACAGTTCTTCACCGAGGGCGTTTACCCTCGCGGGAACCTGAGCTGGCATCACTATTGGTTCATCGTCTATCTCTACCTCTTTTGCCTGCTGGGCTGGCCGATTTTCGCGTACTTCAAGCGTGCTGCCGGGCAGAGGCAACTTGCGCGCTGGTCGCAAAGACTTTCACGAGGAGGGTATTTGTATCTGGCGATCGTTCCCCTGGCGTTTGTCGAGATTCTGTTGCGAGCGTGGTTTCCCGGGTTTCCCGACCTGATACACGATTGGGCGAACTTCAGTCACTGGTTTATGATCTTCACAGCCGGGTTCCTGCTGGCTTCGAGCCTGCCGTTGCTGGATCGAACGCAGCAATTGCGTGGTCTTTCTTTCGCGTTGGCGCTGATCGCCACGGCGACCTTGTTCGCGCAGTTCTGGTTACCCGAGAAGGGACATTTCTCGCCCCTGGTCAATGGGGAAACCAATATCGCAACCTATGCCTGGTTCTGTGTCTTGCGAGTATCGAACGTCTGGTTCTGGTTGCTTACCTGTCTGGGTTTCGCGGGACGTTACCTGCAACGCCCGAGCCGTCTCTTGACGTATCTCAATGGCGCGGTTTACCCGCTATTTTGTCTACACCTGACTATCATTGTTGCGCTGGAATATGTGATCGTTCCTCTTGATTGGTCGATCTTGACAAAGTACCTGG
>JAJFKV010000019.1 GCA_021773055.1 Woeseiaceae bacterium | reverse complement strand
TAACGAAGACGAGTTGCTGCTGTTTGCGTTGCGAGCAACGGCAAGCCACGTTGCTGAGCGCTGCCGTGAACTGCGCTGTGGTAGCGAGGACTCAATCGATAGCGCTACACGTGCCTATGCGAATCGATCCTTGCGTGTTCGACGTGATCCGCATCGACACACGATGACGATCACAGTGGAGCTGCCGCTGGATAGCGGAGAACTGGTTGAAAAAGCACTGGACAAGGCGCGTGATGACGAGCAGCCGGCAATACCGGACCTTGCTGACCAGGTGCCCTTGGGGTACACGTCCTGGGCGACGCGGCAGGCGGATGCATTCGTAAACATGGTGGGCGAGTACCTGTCGGGTGACAACGGCAACGGTCAAAGTAATAGCAACGACAACTACCTGGTCACGGTGCACGTTGACCAGTCAGCGCTCGCTACCGGCGAGGGACGTTCTGCATTACCCATCGAATCAGTGAAGCGATTGTGTTGCGACGGCCATGCGGTGGTGATTACCGAAGACGACAAGGGTGAACCCTTGAGCATCGGCAGAAAGAGCCGCATTGTTCCAAGGGCCATGCAACGAGCCTTACGGGCGAGGGACAGAAACTGCTGTACCTTCCCGGGCTGTCACAATCAACGGTTTCTGCACAATCACCACGTCAAACACTGGTCGGACAGTGGTGAGATCAATCTCGAGAACCTCATGCTGCTGTGTACGCGGCATCACACGCTGGTGCATGAAGGCGGATTTAGAATCGAGAAAGACTTTCAGGACCGATG
This sequence comes from Woeseiaceae bacterium, assembly GCA_021773055.1. Taxonomy (GTDB): domain Bacteria; phylum Pseudomonadota; class Gammaproteobacteria; order Steroidobacterales; family Woeseiaceae; genus UBA1847. The sequence goes on along the minus strand of JAJFKV010000019.1, from coordinate 25,553 downwards.
GACCTTCCTTCGGCCCGACGGCATTGCCGTTCCCAAGCTCGGTTACAGTTCAGAGGACATGATCGATGAGGATTTTTACCCCAAGGGCACCTGGTCCGAAGTGCTCGAAATTCCTCCCGCGGGAGGATTGTTGAGCAGAGGGGAAAACAAAGTGTCCGAGCTGCCGCCGCCTGCTTATCTTCATTAGCGCTGCCCGGCGAACACAAACGACCCCCTGTTTCGACCTCACAACCGCCCGTAGGGATTAGTGGCGGAGCTAATCTATTCGGCTCACAGCCCGCTTTGAAGCGACAGTAAAAACAGACTCACCCGAGGAATTACCCGCGGCATCGAACCGGCGCTCTTGAAATCTCCATGAACCACCCGCGTCTAGCAGCGCAACACTAGAGCTTCGCGAGCCGTAGTCCGGCAACACAATGAATGCTGCACTGATCGCGTGCGCTGTTTCAAACGGCAAGTGACTGCTCTCGATTTCATCGACCGACGCCTTTTTCCTGTCATCGAGAAGTCGGAACAGCTCAGTTTCGTTCACATTATCATGCCGGATGAGATCTTCCAGAGCCGCCTTGCTGCGGACGACTTTATGCCACGGTGAGTCCAGTAAAGCATTGCTGAGCCCATACACACCTGGAGGGAGTACCCGTGCGCCGTCGCCACGATTTGAAAACCACGCGAGTGTAGTGCCGTCACTGACAAGCAAATTGAATCCCGCATAGGCGGCGCCGTCGATGGTATTGAGGTAATCGACCGGGCTTGCTGTGCTCTCCAGAAAATCCGTTACAAGGTGACCACGCGAGCGATATTTTGGAGATGGCGGCTCCGCATCCCGAAAATTAGTAACTGTCGCAAAGCGCCCACCCCGATGTAGCGCAAGCCAGGTTCCGCCAGCCTGCAAATCCCGGCCGCCGAGAATATCCGGCGAGTCGGACCACCAGCGCGCTCGTGCCGTGGGGCGTGTATGGAATTCATCGCGGTTGCCGGCGATGATTAGCGGCAACTGAGGATGCTGCTGCCAACCAACAACAACCAGGCACATAATTACTGCGCCGTTTTCGTGTCAAGCCAGCTTTCAACCAGGCGGCGCGCGATCGAAATACTAAAGGGCAGTTTTGGAAACCCCGAACCCAGTTCCTTGCGGGTGAACCATCGGGCATCTTCGAGCTCGCCGTCATTCAAGCGGATTTCCTGGGTCAACGTGGTATCGGCTTCAGCTACAAACCCGAGCATCAGCGAGGATGGAAATGGCCAGGGTTGCGAGCTGTGATAGTGGACGGTCGCTACCTGAATGTTGGTTTCTTCGTAGACCTCCCGGCGAACCGCGTCCTCGAGGCTCTCGCCAGGCTCAACAAAGCCGGCTATGGTCGAGTACAGCCCGTCGGGCCAGCCTGTTTGTCGACCGAGCAGACAGCGTTCTCCATCGGCAACCAATACAATGATGGCAGGATCTACCCGCGGGAATATTTCGCGTCCACACTCCGTGTTCACGCAGCGCCTTGAATTACCGCCTGTATCCGGTCGAGCCGACGAACCACAGCGCCCGCAAAACAACTGTGAGGAATGCCACAGGACCAGCCCGCGCGCGTGCGCCGCGAGATTGGCTTCGTCTGCCGGGAGCACCGTGCCCAGATACCTAAGGTCCTGAAATTCGCCCAACTCGGGATAGGGTGGTGTGCCAACGGCCTCAATTGAGACAGCAAATGCCGGATTGCCGCGGAACAGACCCAGGAATATGTGATTGTGCTCATCGAGATAGTTCTCGATCTGCTGCCGCTCGAGCAACACAAGCTGCAAGGGGTCACCGCCGACCAGGCAATGATCGCCCCAGACAGGAACGAAGCGAGTTTTCTCACTCGTTAATGCTTCGTCCAGCCAGTCGGTGTCCTTTCGCATTTCGCCACTGCGATCAACAAAGGCGCCCGCGAATACATTGTGGTTTTCCATCGCGCCAGTGTAACGCACTAATGAACATGGCCGACGATCTCGCAGGCAGGACAGATGCCGTGATCAAGAGCATAAGCATCCTGTACATACAACGCTCCGCAATGATCGCAGCTGGCAAGATAGAGTTCATCATTATAGGAAATACACTGCAGAAGATTCCATGCCCACTCGAAACTCAGCTGGGGCTCTTTGTGCAACAGCAAGTAGGATTCATAGGCACGGCACAAGCGATGTCCAAATTCCACGTCAGGACGAGGCCAGCAGGGGTGCACGCAGTCATCCTGATCGATGCGCACAAGTAGTCCCGCCGAGAATAATGCGACGAGCGTGGTCGCCTGAATCTGATTCTGCGAATTCTTGACGAAACGGGTAATCTGCCGCGGCGACTTACCACGTCGGCGCTTAACCCCGGACGCACCACTGTTGCGAAAATAGGTCGTGTATAACTTGCGAATTCGATCGTCGGAAAGCCCGGTACACTCACGAATTGTGCGTGTACGTGCTTCATGTCGAATCATGCGCAGAGCAAGTTCAAACTGACTACGCTCCCCTGAATATCGATCATCGGTTAATCTCATTGCCGGTCCCCTGTCGGTATCGTTGTCATCATTTCTTACCGTTTATGCTACTAAACGACCATATATAGTATTATAATAGCCTATAGTATCCATACATGGTCGATGGCGACAATATATAGTAATTCAGGAAACAGGCTAAAAAAGCCTGGCCGGGGTCGTTGTAACCTCGAAGGGAGAAGAAATGCAGCAATCAAACGAATTTTCAGGACCGAGCCCGGACGACTATGCGAATGTACTCGTGTTGAATACGGCCTTTATTAAGGCAACGTCACTCTTGAAAGGCCCGCAACGCGGCCGTCTGGCCGCAGCACCATTCCTGCTGTTTTCATTGCGCGAGAACGATATCGAGTGGTGGGAAGATGTGCTTGCCGACCAGCGGCAGGGTGATTTGATGCAGGAGGCGAAGGCAGAGAATGCAGAATTACGCCGTATTGAAACAGCGGCCATGAGCTTTCTCTGGCAACTGGGTCGTCGCAATCCGTACGCAGCACGAATCATAAGCGGCGCATCGATCACTTGGTGTGAAACGATCGCCGAACTGCCTTTGCTTACATTGCTGGACAGAATCGCAGGGCGTAGTGACCTGATGACATCTCGTCTGGAAGCTCCGGTCACTCTTGGCAAACGACTGCTGGGCGGTGGCACGAGTTCAAAGCGGCAGGTACGCAGGTCCTCACAATTTTCGGTTTTCCAGACCTTGCTGACTCGAACGGGCCTCGACAGCTTCACGCAACTTCCCGCGGCCGCATGCAGGCTGTCTGCTCCGATGCGTGTGCAGGACAAGAAGTCGTGACGATTTGCCGGCGTCGTGGTTACAATACGCGAGCTAATGAATGCCCTGACAATAAGAAACCTCACAAAGACCTACGACAACGGTAACCAGGCCCTGAAAGCCATCGACCTTAACGTCGAGGCCGGCGATTTTTATGCGCTGCTTGGGCCCAACGGTGCGGGAAAAACGACGGCGATCGGTATCGTTAGCTCTCTCGTGAACAAATCTGGTGGTGAGGTGGAGATCTTTGGTCATAGCATCGACACAGATTTCGAGGCGGCGAAGTCCTGCCTTGGTCTGGTGCCACAAGAGATAAACTTAAATCTCTGGGATACCGTCGGCAACATCGTCACTAATCAAGCTGGTTATTACGGTATCGGTGGCAAAGTCGCGCGCGAGCGAACTGAGAAATATTTACGTGCGCTGCGTCTGTGGGACAGACGCAATGATATTGCCCGAAGTCTGTCGGGCGGTATGAAGCGCCGGCTTATGATCGCCCGGGCGCTGGTACATGAGCCTCGTTTGTTGATTCTCGACGAGCCAACTGCTGGCGTGGATATTGAGATACGGCGCTCCATGTGGGAATACCTGCAGGAGATCAACGCATCCGGAACGACGATCATTCTAACGACTCACTATCTGGAAGAAGCGGAATCATTGTGCCGCCACATCGGAATAATCGATGAAGGCAAAATCATCGAAGATACGAAGATGAGTACGGTGCTTCGCAAGTTGCAGCGCGAAGTTCTGATTCTCAGCCTGGTTGGTGATGTGACCGAAGCGCCGAAACTGGAAGGCTTTAAGACCCGCCTGCGCGAAGACTCGGAACTTGAAGTGGAAAAAGGACCCAACCACGACATTAATGATCTGTTCGAGCAACTGACGGCCATGGGCATTCGGGTCGTGAGTATGCGCAACAAGGCAAATCGCCTCGAAGAACTATTCATGCACCTGGTTGATAGTAAGCATGGCGTCAAGGTCGGCACATGAATATTGCGCTGAATCTTGTTGCGGTCCGCACGATCATCCACAAGGAAATCAGCCGGGTTTTGCGAATCTGGATTCAAACGATCGTGCCACCGGCGATCACTATGACTTTGTATTTCATCATCTTTGGTAATCTCATCGGTCGGCGTATCGGCACCATGGAAGGTTTCGACTATATGCAGTACATAGCGCCGGGTCTGATCATGATGTCGGTGATTACCAATTCCTACGGCAATGTAGTTTCGTCATTCTTCGGCGCGAAGTTCAGCGGCCATATCGAAGAGATGCTGGTATCACCAATGTCCAACGCGACCATCATAATCGGTCACGTTGCTGGTGGAGTGTTACGTGGATTGCTGGTCGGGACGCTGGTAACAGCAATAGCGCTGTTCTTTACACGGCTTGAAGTTGCGCACCCGTTCGTCATGATTTCAGTCGTGTTGTTATCTTCGATCGTATTTTCACTCGCCGGATTTATCAATGCCGTTTTCGCGAAAAAATTCGACGACATTTCAATCGTGCCGACCTTCGTATTAACACCCCTGACCTATCTTGGCGGTGTATTCTATTCGATTTCAATGTTGCCGGAGTTCTGGCAAAACGTGTCGAAAGCGAATCCGATACTGTACATGGTCAATGCCTTTCGCTACGGAATTCTCGGTACCTCGGACATCAGTATCACGCACGCCTACACGATCCTGCTTGGCTTCGTTGTGCTGCTTTTTTCTGCCTGTTTTTTCCTCATGAAGAAGGGCGTGGGGATTCGCGAGTAGTGTGTGGCCGCTTCGCTTTCTATTCACCCAGTGAAGCGACGGCAGCGCTGTTTGGTGTAGACGGGGCACTGGCGGTTGAGGCGCGCTACAACATCGCACCGACCCAGTTCGTCGCCTCCATCAGAGACAACAGCGAACAGCAGCGTGAACTCGTGATGCTGCGTTGGGGGTTGGTGCCGTCCTGGGCCAAAGATGCTGCAATCGGTAACCGCATGATCAACGCTCGCGCTGAGACGGTGGCCGAAAAGCCATCGTATCGAGCAGCGTTCAAACATCGCAGGTGCATAGTGCTTGCGGACGGGTTTTACGAATGGCATAGAGAGGGTGACGTCAAGACGCCGTATTACATTTCACTCGCGAGTGGTGAGCCGTTTGCGTTAGCGGGGTTGTGGGAGAGTTGGCAAGACAAGCAGACTGGTGAGTCATTGCAGACGACAACACTACTAACGATCGCTGCGAACGAATTCATGCAGCCACTGCACCATCGTATGCCAGTCATTCTGCAAACCGCTACTGCCAACGAATGGCTTGCGGGCCCAATCGAGTATCTTGATGAGGCCGCAGAACGGGCGCCCGCTTTACAGGCCTGGCCGGTGGATCGGCGGGTCAATAACGCGCGTAATCAAGGCGAGGAATTAATTGACGTCGCTGGTGAAATCCTTAGCTGAAACTGCCGGTCGTATTGAGACGAGTAGTGTCCCTGGTCCGCCGTGAACACCGATTCCGGTGCCTAGCTCACAAATCTTCAGCTTGTCCAAAGTTGCTACGTTTTGCTGCAGTTCGGTGGCCAGGATCTCGGCGTGGTCAGGGCAGATGGCATGTCCAATCCCTATCTCAACCGGCTCACGAGCTCCAATTCTTGCCGTGACGAAGCGGGCGAACCTTCGTGTTCTATTGCGACGCCCAAGCAGAAAACCGCAGAGACTGATTCGACCACCCGGGCTGACGCAGATCAGCGGCGTTACTCGTAGCAGGTCCGCTATCAACTTAACCCAGTGCGGCAATCTGCCACCGCGAACGGCATAGCTCAGATCTTCGAGTAATGCGAATGTCCTTGTCTTCGGGATTTGCTCTTTGACTATTCGCAACGTCTTTTCGATGCTGATGCCGGCAGCAGCACATTCGGCCGCGAGGATCGCCAGTTGTCCCTGCCCCATCGAAGCGTTGAGCGAGTCGACAACATGTATGCGGCCGGGAGCGTTGCTGCGCTTTGCCGCTGACTGAGCGCCTTCAAAGGTGCCGCTAGCTCTGGACGTAAGACTGATAGCAAGTACATCACTGAAGTGGCTCGCCAGGAACTGGAACTGGCGGCGGAAATCGCCGGGCGCCGGCTGCGAACTCGTTGGGTGGTGTGGATTCTTTTCGAGCTCCGAGTAAAACTCCTCGATTGTTATGCTGACCTTGTCCAGGTAGCCACGGTCACCAAACTGAATACGACAGGGCACCATATGGATATCCAGACGCTCCATGTCCTCATCACAAATGTCTGCACCCGAATCCGTGATAACCGCAAAAGTTCTGGTCGAGTCATGCGTCGAGCGTTGCTGGCGATGCATGTCGTCGGCTTTCTCGCCGCTAAGGGCTCCGTATTGCCTGGCAACAACAAATACCGCTTCAGGATCGTCTACGTGAATATGAATCTTCGCCTTGCGCTTGCTGCCCGCGAGCACCATTGAGTCACCCAATTCTGTCAGCGCCTGACGCAATTTTCGGCGATCGATGTCAGCAGCGGTGACAAGGCACTCCGTGCAGAATCTATATTTGGAGGTATTGTCTGCGGCCGAAAACTCGACAGGCGGCTCGATGTCATCCAGTAACGCCGTCTCCGGCATCGGTGTCATATGCCCATCACTAAGATAGTCCGACAAGCCGCTGACAAGTTCTGCGAATCCCATCGCACCGGCGTCGACGACCCCTGCTTTTCGCAATACATCGAGTTGTTTGGGTGTATCAGCAAGGGCCTCGTCAACCCTGATTCGCGCCCGACGAATTATGGCCGCAAAATCACTGTCGGAACTGGTTGTCGCCCCGTGCGTGATACTTTCCGCGAAAGCAGCGATTACGGATAGCACGGTACCTTCACGTGGATTGGATAAAGCATCGTGAGCATATTCGGAACCAAGGTTGACGGCTTTGCCAAAAGTGTAGATCGTGAATCGTGTTATTTCTCCAGCCGAATCACTGACGCCCTGGAAGAACTGCGCAATTATCGCACCCGAGTTACCGCGGGCACTGTCGAGTAGAGCGTCGGCTATAGCCGCGAGCATGGTGCCCAGATGTTTTTCCTGGTCACCTTGAAGCACCGGTAACGCCGCGCTCAACGAAAGGCTCAAATTGGTGCCGGTGTCGCTGTCTGCAACCGGAAAGACGTTGATTCGATTGAGTAGTTCCTGCCGGCCGATGACGCGGTGAATTCCCGAGATCAGCCCGTTGGCCAGAACGTCAGCATCGATGTGCTTGCCCTCGATCTTAGTCACGTGGCAACAGAAACAATTGCCCCTGATGCTCCAATAAGACGCCGTCCGGCGTGATTTCCCTGACTGTAGGTCCTTCCACAAGCTGCGACCCCTCACGCGATTTCGCCATGTTTATGAAGACGAATCGGTCCTTGGGTTCTGCACCAAAAACGTGGATGTCGAGATGCAGGTCAGGGAGATTGCTCAGGCCGCTGGCGCGAACTTCCTGGATCGAGGGATATAATTCCGATCTTGGTATTGCTGCCGGGTTCTGCGAAATCAGTACAGGACTGACCAGTTGGGCCGGCGCCTCTTCCTCCATCGCGACGGCCTCGTTCACCTGCTGGTCCGGCGGATTGAGCTGAGCCGTGGCGACTCGTTCTTCAAAACTGGGCGCGGGTTGAGTCTTCGCGTCCGGCATATCGACAGCAGCAGGGCGCGAGGGCAGCGTCGACTGTAGCGGTGCTGGATCTGGCTTTACCATCAAGCCGATCAGGACGGCGAGATTGATCGCGAGCAAGGTCAAGGTACCGGCAATCCATACCCAGCGCGGTACGGATGGCGCTACCGGGCTCGTCGGAACGCTGGCAAGTTCGGCGTTGCTTTGTTGCTGCCTGTCGTTTTCCGATTTCCTGAGGGCATCTAATATGAATGACATGCACTAATCCCGTGCGAATAGCGTAGTGGTTAGCCGTGGTGACCCATCCGCAGCGAGTAAGGAATTGATAATGATCAACGTCTGCTGTCCAACGAGTCCGTCAACCTCCAGCCGATAATCTCTCTGAAACTCGCGAACGATATTCTGCAAATTGCTATCGTATTCGTCACTGTCAATCCGGTCGCTGATATAGCGCTCATCGACTTCAGAGAGGCTGTGTCGTAACCACACCACCTCTGCGCCGCGCGATCCAGGTGATAGCGACACAGGCTGACCACCGGGTGGCCGCCAGAGCAACATGAACTCGCCAAACCACAGGTCCGTCAGTTCATTGACCGGATGTGAAACGGCAATACTGCCGATCGACAGTTGCGCGCTATTGCCGCGAATTGCGGTCAGAACGACCTCATGCGAGTCGCCGCTATCGTCTATAACTGTGAGGACTGCGGGGCGATTCAATTGTCGCAGACCATTCCATGAGCTTCGCTGACTAAGGCAGGCCAGCCCTTCAGCCGCTGCTTGCGAACAAGCCGACTGCGAGCCGCGCGTGTACTCCAAACCCCAAAGCTCAAATAATGATGCTAGCGCGAAATCTGCCGTCGTTAACTCGCCGGCAACGACGAGTTCCTCCGAGAGCGTTGTCGGCTCCACTTCGGTTGACGATGCTGTATCGAAACCTGGGGTTTCAACAGTTGCTTCGGGAAGCGCGGCTAATTGCGGCGAAATGGCATTCACTTCTGCGTCTGTCGGCGGCAGTTCCCTGGTAGCGCTCCAGATGCTCGCCACGACAATAGCGATGCCGACAAAACCTGCCGCCATCGCGATACGGTTCGTGGTTGGTGAGCTCCCGAGCTCCCCTGAAACCTCTGCAGCGGCACGTTTTATCAGGCGCTTCGTGATGATGCGTGACTCCTGACTGTAAGCCCCCAGTAGCGCGCGATCACAAATGACGTTGATTAGCCTGGGAACACCCTCTGAAAGGCGAAACACTTCTTTCTTCGCCGCGTTATCAATGACCTCTCCCAATGCCCCGGCGACTCGCAGCCGATGCTCAACGTAGTGGGCGGTCTCTTCACGCGTTAGCGGTTCGAGGTGATAGCGGCCGGTGATACGTTGCGCCAGTTGGCGGAGATCGTTGCGACCCAGGAGTTCGCGTAGCTCTGGTTGTCCGATCAGAATTATCTGCAGCAATTTTTGCTTGGCAGTTTCAAGATTTGTCAGGAGCCTCACTTGCTCAAGCACCGCCGGTGCCAGGTTTTGTGCTTCATCGACGACGAGAATCGTTCGACGGCCCTCGGCGTGCGCGTTAAGCAGGTGACGGTTGAGTGCGTCCGTCAGCGCTTTGATGCTGTCGCGTGGTTCTGGTATTGCAATACCCAGTTCTTCGCAGATAGTCAGGAGAAATTCCTGGGCAGTAATTTGCGGGTTCAAGACCACCGCGACATCCGCGTTCTCGGGCATTCGGTTTAACAGCAAGGAGCGAACCAGCGTGGTCTTGCCGGTACCCACTTCGCCAGTGAGTTGCACGAATCCGCCACTTTCCTTTACCCCGTAAACGAGATGGGCAAGCGCCTCACCATGCCGCTCGCTCATAAAGAGGTAACGCGGGTCGGGTGTTATCGAAAACGGTTTCTCGTTGAGTCCGAAAAAGCTGGTGTACATTGCTCTGATTCTACCCTATCGGTCGAGGGTCTTCGCTCGGCCGACCGACAGCGAGCCGAATTTTTGTCGAATTTCATCGACCGTCTCATCGATAGCTGTCGCGCTCTCGGTTACATCAGTGTCGAACAAATCCGGCTGTGCCGCCGGCGCCAGCTTGCCACCACCCACTCCGAGCAGTCGAATCCTGGCACCCGGATTACTGCCAAGCCAGGTGTTCAACAATTCACGAGCTACGACATAAATCTGGTCAGTGCCATTTGCGGGAGGGCTGATACTGCGCTGCCGGGTGTAAGTTGTGAAGTCGGCTTGGCGAATCTTGATCTGTACCGTGCCTGCGGCTAGTGACGCCTTGCGCAGGCGGCCCGCGGTACGATCAGCCAGCCGTAATAATTCGCGATTCATATCATCGGGCTTAGCCAAATCCCGGTCATAGGTTTCTTCCGCGCTAATTGATTTTTCTTCGCGACTGGGAACGACCGGGCGGTTGTCAATGCCCGCTGCTCTATCCCTTGTCTTCTGAGTGAACCGACCGAAAACAGGTTCGAGATCACGGTTGCTTGCAGAGCGCAGATCATGGACGGTTGCCACATGTATCCCCTCCAGCTGCTTCAGCGTTTGCCGGCCGATACCCGGGATAACTCGTACGGGTAGCGGGTCGAGTATTTCGCTGTAGAGCTCGGGCGTGACAATCGTCAGACCATCCGGTTTATCGAGGTCGGAGGCTATTTTCGCGACCAGCTTGTTTTCCGCTACACCAACTGATGCGGTTAGTCTGGTCTCATCCAGAATGCGTTGCTTGATTTGGGCAGCGATGATCTCAGGTGAGCCAAATAATTTGGCGCTTGCCGTCACGTCGAGAAAGGCCTCATCGAGAGACAGGCCTTCCACCAGCGGTGTGAATTCGCGGAAGATGGCGAAGATTTGTGTGGACGCTTCTTTATAGTGGGACATCCTCGGTGCCACGCGCACCAGGTGGTCACAGCGACGCATGGCTTCCGCCATCGGCATGGCGGAATGAATGCCAAACTTGCGAGCCTCATAACTGGCGGCGGCGACTACCCCACGATTGCTGCCACCGCCGACGACAACTGCTTGTCCTTTCAGGCTGGGGTTATCTCGCTGCTCAACGGACGCATAAAAGGCATCCATATCAACATGCAGAATGCTACGCGTTGACGATCGCATTCGACTATCGGCCGCGCTCGATGATGTAGCGCGCGAGCCACTCCAAAGGCTGCGCGGCGACACCAAATCGTGACAAATTCTCGAGTGCGTTGTCAACGAGTTCGTCGCAGCGGCTCCGCGAGGCGTCCAGGCCAAACAAAGCCGGGTATGTCGCTTTGTTCCGGCTTGCATCGGACCCCGCTGGTTTGCCGATAACCTCAGTTTCACCTTCCACGTCGAGAATGTCGTCCTTGATCTGAAAGGCAAGACCGACATTCCGGCCGAATTGATCCAGCGCATTGGCATCTTCGCTGGAGAGCTCTTTTCGCAAAAGGCAGGCCGAGACGATGCATGCGTGAATCAACGCGCCAGTCTTGAGCGAATACATGTGTTCAAGTTCACTTGCCGACAAGTCCCTGCCCTCGGCGTCGAGGTCGATCGACTGGCCACCGGTCATGCCGGTTGATCCGCAAGCATCAGTGATCAGGCGGACGAGTTGCATCGCAGCACCAGCAGGCGCCTCCGGAAGGTTCGCCAGTACCGAGAATGCGAGCGGCTGCAGCGCATCCGCTGCAAGGATCGCGGTGGCTTCGTCGTACTGCTTGTGGACGGTCGGTTTGCCACGCCGCAAGTCATCATCGTCCATGGCCGGGAGGTCATCATGCACCAGCGAAAATGCATGGATTAATTCGATAGCGACGGCCGGTGTGTCCAGCAGGTCAGGTTCGACGGCCAGGCATTCACCGGTCGCATAAACCAACAGCGGTCGGACTCGCTTGCCGCCGTTGAGAACGGCATAGCGCATGGCATCGTGTAATCGCCGTGGGCGGGTGGTCGCGAGAGGTAACGCAGCGTCCAACCCGACGTTGACGCGGGTCGTGTAAATGGCAATGCGATCTTTAAATGCGTTGGGCAAGGCACACATACCTGCAATCGGGCCGTGTAGCGTACACGGAATTCAGCCACTGTGCGCGGCTCTCACTGGGCTATAATTCGCGTCCTTTACAGGCTCGAATCATCAGGACCACCGACATGCAGGCGACGGCAATAGCACAGCCGAACATTGCACTCATCAAGTACTGGGGCAAACGTGACCTCGGTCGAAATTTGCCGGCGGTCGGCTCGATTTCGATTACATTGAGCGAGTTGCACACTGAAGTCAGCGTTGAGTTGAGTGCCGATCTGTCCAGTGACGAATTGCTCGTCAATGGCGAGGTTAACCAGTCGATGCTGGTGCGAATCAGCGGCTGCCTGGATAAGGTCGTTGGCGCGGAGCGGTCACGCGCGCGCGTGACGAGCCGCAGTAACTTTCCGATTGCCGCGGGACTGGCATCTTCGGCATCTGCTTTCGCCGCGACAACGGTTGCAGCTGCGGGTGCAGCAGGCCTGAATCTCGAGACCGATGAGCTGGCGCGACTTGCAGGAGCGGCGTCAGGATCTGCAGCGAGATCGCTGTACGGCGGCTTTGCTGAATTAAAAAATTCTGGTGACACGATTAATGTGGATACGCTGTGCGATGTCGAGGCATGGCCATTGCAAGTTGTCGTCGCAATCACAGCTACAGGGCCCAAAGCGACCGGGTCGACGGCCGCGATGGAAATCTCGCGTGAGACCTCACCGTTCTACGATAGTTGGATTGAACAGCAGGATCACGATCTGGATGTCGCCCGTGCTGCTATTTTGGCGCGTGACTTTGCGGGACTTGCTGGTGTCTCGGAGCACAATTGTCTGAAGATGCATTCGGTTATGTGGGCATCACGACCACCGATGGTTTACTGGAACTCGGTGACGATGCGATGCATGCAAACGGTTCGGCAATTGCAGGCGGAAGGCTGCAATGTTTTTTTCACGATTGATGCGGGGCCACAGGTCAAGGCAGTTTGCTTGCCGGAAGATACAAAAGTCGTTAGCAAGGCTCTCGCGGAAACGCCGGGAGTTATGCAGGTGATCATAACTGGCCTTGGTGCCGCTGCGCGACTGGTCGACCAAGAATGAGCCGCGAAGTAACAGCCAGCGCACCGGGCAAGGTCCTGCTAAGTGGTGAATACACGGTCCTCGACGGCGCGCCCGCGATTTGCATGGCAATTAATCGACGTGCACAAGTAAATGTTACTGAGAGCCGTGCCGACTTCAGCGAAGTCCGCGCTCCTGGTTACAGCGAAAAGGTCGGCCAGTTCGTGGTGACGGATAACGGTATCGACTGGCAGGATGCGCGCAAGTCTTTCGGCGTTGTCAACTCGGTCTGGCGTGCCGTTGAGCCCAAACCGAGCGGTACCCGGGTAATTAATTTAAATACGGCCGAGTTCATCGACCCTGTGACGCGACGAAAAATTGGCATCGGGTCGAGCGCTGCTATCACTGTCGCGTTATGCGCTGCCGTTAAAAACACAGCTGATGTCGCCAGCCTGACGATGGTGGCGCAAAGAGCGCACGCTGACTTGCAGGAAGGCGCGGGCAGCGGTACGGATATCGCTTGCAGCCTGACAGGCGGGGTGATCGAATATCGCATGGAGGGTGCCTCTGTAGCACCACTGCCATGGCCTGAAGGACTGTCGTATCGTCTGATTTGGTCCGGTGTCGCCGCAAGCACGCGTGACAAACTGTCGAAGCTTGCCGCGGGCATCAGCAAGCCTTCGAGAGTACGTCTTGCCGGCGCAGCGGAGAACATGGCGGCCGCCTGGCATACTTCTGATGTCGAACAAATAATCGTTGGATACCGGGAGTACTGCGAATTGCTTCGTGAATTCAGTGTCGATCACGATCTTGGCATCTTCGATGCAGGTCACGAGGAACTCTGGTATGCCGCCAATACTGCCGGCCTCACTTACAAGCCTTGCGGCGCCGGCGGTGGCGATGTTGGCATCCTGTTGGGTTCGGATGCGGCCACGCTGGATACGTTTTTGGCCAAACAAACCACAAATTGCATCGTGCTCGACTGTGAGATGACCCTGACGGGCGTTAGGATTGGGGTATGAATCGATCGCGACTCTCTGGGCTGCACAGGCTCAACGTATCGGAACGTATAGCTGAACTCGAAAAAGCCGGTTGGCTGAGTCCTGCTGCTGCCCGTAATTTGCGTGCCGGACAACAGGTGATCTCCGCCGTCGCGGCGGACAAGATGATTGAGAATGTCGTTGGTGTCTTCGGGCTGCCAATGGCAATTGCTCCGAATTTCATTGTTAACAAGCGTGACTGTATTGTGCCGCTGGTCGTCGAAGAACCCTCAATTGTCGCGGCGCTCGGCAATGCTGCGGCACTGGCCAGAGCAACGGGCGGCTTCACGGCAACGCAAGACGAGTCTCTGCTTGCGGGACAGATTCATCTGACCGGTATTTCGGATTCAGATGCGGCGGTGGAATCACTACGTGCCGTTGCCAACGAACTCATCAAGACGGCAGATGAAGTGCATCCGCGCCTGAAGGCCCGCGGTGGTGGTGTTCGTGATCTCGAGTTCAGAGTATTGCAGTTGCCGGATGGTGCAGCACTGATCGCTGTGCACGTGCTGGTGGATACCGGTGATGCCATGGGCGCGAATCTGGTGAATACGATATGCGAATCGATCGCCCCCGGCATCAAGGCGATTTGCGGTGGTGATGTCGCACTTAGAATACTTTCAAATCTGGCAGATCGGTCAGTCTGTAATGCGCTGGTCCGCTACGCCACCGATGATCTTGCAACAGATTCGATGTCGGGCGAGCAAGTCAGGGACCGTATCGTGCAGGCCAGCGATATCGCGATTGTCGATCCATACAGAGCAGTAACACATAACAAGGGTGTCATGAACGGCATCGATGCGATCGCCATTGCGACGGGTAACGACTGGCGGGCGATCGAGGCGGGCGCGCATGCCCACGCTGTTCGCAACGGCCAATACTCATCGCTAACGCAGTGGTCGGTTGCTGACAACGGCGAGCTACAGGGCGAAATTTCCGTGCCATTGAAAGTGGGAATTGTCGGAGGAACACTGTCATCGAATCCCGCCGCAGCATTGGGACTTGCGATTGCCGGCGTGCAATCGGCCGGGCAATTGGCCGAATTAATGGCTGCTGTCGGTCTGGCGCAGAACTTTGCTGCACTGCGGGCACTGGCGACCAGTGGTATCCAGAAAGGGCACATGCGTCTGCATGCGCGCAGTGTTGCGGCGGCAGCAGGTACACCGGAAGAACTTCTGGACGAGGTCGTTGCCGAACTGGTCACCAGTGGTGAAATAAAAGAGTGGAAAGCGGTGGAAATACTCGCAAGCCTGAGTACAGACGTTGCGGATGAGCCATGTGAGGTCGCGACTGCAGCAGGAAAAATTATCCTGTTTGGAGAGCACGCGGTGGTTTACGGTCGGCACGCGCTTGCGGTGCCGATTGTCCAGGCGGTGCGAGCGACGGCGACTCAGGATGAGCGCAGCACAACATTGACCGTCAGGGAGTGGGGGCTGCAGAGCGTTATCGCTCGCGATAGCGGCAACGGTGTCGATGCGGCGATTAACCTGATTCTCAAAGAGCTCAATGTCGGCGACGCCAACTTCAGAATAAACGTTAGCTCAAGCTTGCCACGTGGAATGGGCTTGGGGTCATCGGCGGCAATTGCCGTGGCAATAACCCGTGCTGTCGCTCAATGTATTGCTGCAGACATCGATGATGAGCGCGTCAACGCGATCGCATTTGCATGCGAAAAGCTGGCGCACGGTACGCCGTCCGGAATCGACAACACGCTGTCCTGTTATGGCGAAGCGGTGCTGTTTCGAAACTCGGGCTCACCCGATGTACAAGCCGTGCGACTGCAAGAATTTCCGCCACTCGTGGTCGCTTTCAGCCATACAGCCGGGCCGACAGCCGAGCAGGTTGCCGGAGTGAAATCACGCCATGAGCAGAATGCAACAAGGTATGACGCGTTGTTCGATCAGATCGACGAGATCAGCAGAACAGGTGCGCGAGCGCTGGCGGCAATGCGATATTCTGATGTCGGCCGACTGATGAACGTTTGTCACGGCCTCCTGAACGCTATTGAGGTATCAACGCCTGACTTGGAAAATATGGTTTCTATCGCTCGCGAAAATGGCGCGCTTGGTGCCAAGCTGACCGGCGCTGGCGGTGGCGGCTCTATTGTAGCGTTGTGTCCCGGGGCGGAAGATACGGTACGATCCGCGCTGCACCGCGCAGGCTACCAGACTCTGCAACCCATTACGCCTGAAGGATAAGTCATTGAGTGATCCGCACCGCATTGTGTCGTCTGAAAGCGAGCAGCTCATACTCGTTGACGTTGCTGACAAAGAGATCGGCTATCGATCCAAGGCAGACTGTCATGATGGTCGCGGGATTTTACACCGTGCGTTTTCACTGTTTCTTTTCAATGATGACGGTGAATTGTTGCTGCAACAGCGAGCGGCCGAGAAGCGGCTGTGGCCCGGATTCTGGTCAAACAGTTGTTGTAGCCACCCAAGACGGGGCGAATCGCTCGCAATCGCGACACAGCGACGTTTGCGTGATGAGCTGAATATTGAGGCGGATCTCGAATTTACGTATCACTTTTGCTATCAGGCAGAGTTTGGTGAGGCCGGGTCGGAGAATGAACTGTGCCACGTATTTCTGGGGAAAGTGGACGGAGAAGTTCACCCCAATGACAGCGAAATTGAAAGCACTCGCTTCATTTCCGCCGAGGATCTTGACCTTGAACTCTCTGCTCACCCACAGCGATTTACTCCCTGGTTCATCAAGGAGTGGCAGACGTTGCGAGAGATTTACGCAGGGCAGCTAGCCCGTTACGCGATATAGCGGTAGTACTCGATCCCCAAATCTGCGAAGTGACGGTCGTCACTCACGCCAACGTGGTCGATAATGAATTCGTTGCGAGCGACGTAATCCAGGCCCTGTACCCGGCGCCCGTCATGCAGTGCTTCATATTGCTGGCGATCAAGGTCGAGCGTCAATTCCATGGCGTCTGCAAAGCGAATTTTCGCGGCAGCTTCGCGCCAGTTTTCCGCCATGAAAAAGGGGATCACCTCGGCGGCATCACCGCTGCCATAACCCAACGTCAATACTTCTTCGTCAACCGTCAGGGAGTCTTCATCCAGAGCCTGTTCGAATCCTGCTGCCATCCATGCGGGCAATGCTGCGGTATACAGATTGCCGAGGTCGAGCATGGTGTCGCTGCCCAGTCGCAACTTATCGAGAATCTCGTGGCTGTAGCGACGAGAAGCCCGGAACGTCCTGAGCACGGCCATAGCCATCGGGTAGGCCTCAAACTGAAGACGCTCACGGTCCGCCAGGTCGGAAACATCGGGTTTGCTGACCATCTCCGCGAGCAGAGCATCAATATCGACGCCCGCCTGGTAACAATACGAGGCCAGCTCAGCGCGATCTTCGGCGCTGCCCTGTCCGAGTGCGAACAGGTAGGAAACTGCCCACCCGGTTTCCGGCATGCGCCGATAAGGCCGGTGCAGGAACAAAGTGCGCAACGAACGCAGGTGCTCGATGGAACTGAGACCGCGCTTCTCGTACATGTCGTTCAGGGCATGCAAAGTCTCATCGATGTAGCAGGTCGTCGAGTACTTGCCATTGAAAACCGGAAAATCCTGAACCTGGTGTGTCTCGGAACGATCCTGGCCGCAAAAGCGCAGCATCGGTTTGCGAAAATCCATAATACGGTAATCAGACGCTGAGCCGGAACCCACCAGGTCGACAACGGCAAGCTG
The DNA here is from genome assembly GCA_021773055.1 of Woeseiaceae bacterium. Classification (GTDB taxonomy): domain Bacteria; phylum Pseudomonadota; class Gammaproteobacteria; order Steroidobacterales; family Woeseiaceae; genus UBA1847. Next base: position 7,877 of record JAJFKV010000019.1, on the reverse strand, counting down.
AGGATCCTCTTCGAGCAGCATCGCTACAGCGCCGGCGCCCTGCGTAGGTTCACCGGAACTTCCGCGCGCATACTCGGCAATGTCGGCGCAAACGACGATGGCCTGACTGCCAGCGCCATCGAGCGCAAGGTGGCGAATAGCTCCTTTCATGGCATATACACCGCCGAGACAAGCGTGCTTGAACTCCGGGACCTCGCAACTGCGAGAAATCGGCGCTTTGCCGCGAGTCGCCAGCGCCTGGTCGACCATGCCCTTAATGATGATCGCGCCGGCAGAGTTGTCCGTGCTTGATTCAGTGCCGAAGCCGAGGAACTTAACGCGATCCGGGTCGATGTCGTACTGATCGATCAGGCGAATAACAGCATTTGCCGCCATTGTGTAAACGCTGTGATTAGGCCCGCGGACGCGGAAGCTGCGCCCGACAATTTCGCGAATTTTCGGCCACTGATTATCTGTCCAGTCGCACCAATCCTCCAACCACACGCGATACGGCGGTATATACGCCGCAAGACCGCTGATGCCGATGGAAACTTTTTGTTGTTTGGAATGATTCATGAGTGGTGTCTGCTTAGCCCGGCGATTTTAGTGTCCCCGGGCGTTTTGCTCAACTATTTATTCAACTGTTATTGTAATCGGCTCTGAAACCAGCGCCGGGCTATGCGGGATATGCCGGTGATCACCGAGCAGCATTTGCAGTGTATGTTCGCCTGGCGGCAGCGAAATTTCAGTGCTGGTACTGCCATCCCCAAAGTGGACGTGGTGTTCATCCGCGGGGATTGGCGACGTAAGATCCGGCAATCCGGTGTCGATCAGCAGGTGGTGGTGTCCGGAATTAGGCTGATCATCGCCCGCCTTGACGACGTTCATCGCCGCGATTCCGAACTCGATATTGATTGGATTCGTGATAACTGCGCCGTCCGCCGGCGTTATGAAAAAGACATTCGCGCCATCCACCGACTCTGTGAGCGATATGGCGGCCGCCGCGGGGGTGTCTTCCTCGGCTGCCGACGTTTCGGTGTTTGCGTCGGGCTGTAGAGCCGCTGGTTCTTCTGCGGCTTTTTGGCCACAGGCGGCCAACGTCAGGAATGTAGCGCTCAACAGCAGAATTCGAAATGTCATTGTCCGTTCCCTGTTCTCATTTTCAGGCAGATAGCACAGCGAAGAGAAACGCGCCAAGCATCGTGAATGTAGCGCCCATCATATAGGCAATAGACAGCATCAGGTATTTCACGAAGGTGATCAGAAATCCCTGCCCATAGACATGGCGCATGGCTTTGTACAGGTACACGGGTATGTAGAACGATGCCACCACCAGAATTAGTACGCTGATGTTGTCGACCGCGCTGTCTTCGGGCCCGAGCAGGCTCGTTGCTCGGCTGAACAGTATCTGCAATATCAGCATGAGGAAGAAAAATGCGTGGAAATGAACGAAGAACAGCAAATGCTCGACGAAATAGCGTCGGGACAATGGATACAGGACCTTTAGCACCAGGGCCATAAGCGGCAGCAGCACGATTAGTGCAACCGGAACATTATCCAGAAGCGCATCACTGAAGTTTTCGTTGCCGCGAACCTGATTGCGCAGGCAAATCTGCTTGACGCGTTCGTCAGAGAAGCGCTTCTTGACCCATTCCGGCATATCTTCTTCGTCGGAAATTGAGGCGTTCTCGCAATCGCCAAAAAGGTCGCTCTCCTCGCCATCGGGCCCAAAAACCACCTGGAAGTCATCGTCATCATCGACAATTTCCGCGATCAGGTCATCAGGAACCACTCCGTCCGCATTAAGCTGTTGAAGTTTTTCGAGCGCGGCTTCGTGCTGCTTTGCTCCTTCTGCAGCCTTCGCCTCGGCAGCTTCTACCGTCGCAGCGATTTCCTCGGCTGTAGGTTCCGGCTCGGGTTCGAAGAACAAGCCCAGGTCTTTTTGCGGATCGAAGAACGCCACCACGAAGAAAATGACACTGAGAACCAGGTAGGTTCTAAACGGAGGCATATAACGCGCACGCCGCCCCTCGAGGTAGTCCCTCGTCAATTGGCCCGGCTTCGTCAGCAGCGGCAGCACCGTGCGCCACAGTCGCGAATCGAGTTCCAGCAAATCGCCAAAAGCCTCTTGCAACAATTGCCAGATACTGATCAATCGATTCCGCGACCGTTGGCCACACTGGCCACAATACTGGCCCCGAAGTCGAGTGTTGCAATTACGGCAGACCGGGCTTTCATTGGCTGCTAGTTCATGCGAGTGATCTTCTCGCAACGTACGGCTGTCGATGATTACCTGACCGCCAAACTCCTCCGCGGCCGCGGCTTCGATGTCAGGAAAGTGATCATCCAGCAATTCATCGAGAGCATTGTCGTCGCGGGCCCTGAACTGGCAGCTGCGGACAGCCCGACCGTCCTCATCAGCATCCTGCTCAAATACGCGGGCGTCGAGAATACCGTCGTGACGCAGCGAAGCCCGAACGGCTTCCTCCAGCCAGGCCTCGACGTCCGCAAGAACTTCGTCAGCTATGACGAAGTTCATTTCATATAGGGGGCCGGTGTGGTTCGTCATCTCTTAGGGCTTCACGCTCAGGCCTTTTTGCGGTGCTGAGAAGCCTTCTTCAGAACCTTCTTCTTTGCCTTTTTCTTAGCGACTTTTTTCTTCGTGACAGGTTTTTTGCTCGCTTGCGTTTCGGCGGGCGCCGGTGTGGCCACAGGATTGCGGCTTAGCTCGTCCGGAGCGAAATCATCCACGTCGAGTAACGCGAGTACTTTCTCATGATATGAACGCATGTTGCGTGCTTCAGCTTTGCTGATGACCTGCGCTTTCTCAGCCTCGGGAATTTGCTCGCCGAGATAGTCCGAAGACAGCAGGCCTTCTTTACGCGCCTGCCGCAGGCGTCGCTCAATAGGCTCGTATTCTTTTTCGAGCTCCAGCGCTTCCTGTAGCAGTCCCAAAGGATTGCCGGGTTCATTGGTTGTATAAGCGAGTTCGCTGAGCCGCTCACGAGCCTCGCCGGGGGTCGTAATCAGATCAACGACCTTTGCCGATATTTCATCGGAAGGTGCTGAGTATGTGCGGCCGCGTGGAAAAATGAATACTCGCAGCAGTGCCGCAATCCAGCGATTCGGGAAATTGCGAAGGAAGGCATGCAGCGCTTCCTGTGCCTGATACATCAGTGTGCGAACTGCCCACTCGACCAACGGCAAATCGGTCGCACGGCGTCCCTGATTTTCGAAGTGCTTCAGAACGGTCGAGGCCAGGTACATGGAGCTCAGAATGTCGCCGAGACGAGCGGACAAGAGTTCTTTTTTCTTCAGTGAGCCGCCAAGCGTGAGCATTGCGAAGTCAGAGGCGAGAGCGAAGGCTGCACTGTAGCGATTGATGTTTTGGTAGTAGCGTCGCGTCGGTGTATTGAGTGGCACTCGACTGAATTTTGCATGTGTCAACGCGAGGAAAAACGAGCGGGCCATATTGCTGATTGCGTAGCCGACATGGCCGAACAAAGCGTCGTCAAATTCGATCAGGCCGCGATCCTGGTCCTCATCGCCGGCCGCCTGTAACTCTCTCAAAACGAATGGATGACAGCGGATCGCACCCTGGCCGTAGATGATCAGGCTGCGAGTCAGGATATTCGCGCCCTCGACTGTAATGGCAATGGGTGTCGCCATGTAGGCGCGACCGAGGTAGTTGTTGGGCCCCATCATGACGCCCTTGCCACCGTGAATATCCATGGCGTCGTTGGCGGTCTTGCGGGCCAGCTCGGTGCAGTGATACTTCAAGATGGCCGATGGGACCGCGGGTTTCTCTCCCTGGTCTATTGCGCCGGCTGTAACGGCGACGGCTGCATTCATGATGTAGGTGTGGCCAGCGATGCGTGTTAGGGCATCCCCGACGCCCTCAAAGTTCGCGATCGACGTATTGAACTGTTTCCGAATAGTGGCGTAAGCCCCGGTCGCATAACTGGCAGCCTGTCCGCCACCTGACGATGTCGAGGGCAGTGTTATAGCGCGGCCGACAGATAGCAATTCGACCAGCATTTTCCAGCCTTTGCCAGCCATCTCGGGGCCGCCGATGATGTAATCGAGTGGCACGAACACGTCCTTGCCGGTCGTCGGTCCATTTTGGAAGGCTATCGTCAACGGATAATGACGACGTCCGACTTCAACGCCTTCGATGTCGGTAGGAATTAGTGCAGCGGTGATGCCATGCTCGTCTTTATCGCCAATAAGATGGTCCGGGTCGTACAATTTAAAGGCGAGTCCGAGCACAGTCGCGACCGGCGCCAAAGTGATGTAGCGCTTGTTCCAGTTGAGGCGAATACCGGTAATGGTCTTGCCCTGCCACTTACCTTTACAGACCACGCCACTGTCGATCAAGGCGGCCGCATCTGATCCGGCCTGCGGTGAGGTTAATGCGAAGCAGGGGATTTCGGTACCCGTTGCCAGGCCTGGCAGGTAATGTTGTTTCTGCTCTTCAGTACCGTAATGCAGCAACAATTCCGCCGGCCCAAGAGAATTAGGCACTCCTATAGTCGACGATGCGGTCGGGCTTCGACTGGCCAGTTTCGAGATCACCGCCGCGTTCGCGTAGGCGGAAAACTCCAGTCCACCGTATTGCTTCGGAATAATCATCGCGAAGAAGCGCTTTTCGATAATGTATTCCCAAACCTCTGGCGGCAAATCCGCGCGCTCATGACAGATGTCCCAGTCATCGAGCATGCGGCAGAGTTCTTCACAGGGGCCGTCGAAAAAAGCCTGCTCTTCGTCAGACAGCTTGGGCGCCGGATAGGACATCAGACGATCCCACTCCGGCATACCGGAAAACAGTTCGCCGTCCCACCAGACACTGCCAGCCTCAAGTGCCTCGCGCTCGGTATCCGACATTGACGGCAGCATGCTGCGATAAACGGCCAGCAGGGGTTTGGTGAGTTTTTCCCGCCTGAACTCGATCAGGTTCGGGACAATCATTACGCCAAACGCCGCGATTAGTACCAGCTTCCAGAGCCAGTGGCCGTCACCGAGAAAGACGTAAGCCACCACGGCAACGCCCGCCGCGACAGTTGATGTCAGAAGGTCAATGCGCCGGTACGCGAGAAGTACGCCGCCGCCAAAGAACAACACAAACCAAAATAACCCTACGGTAAATCCAGACAAGTCTTGACCCTCTGTAATTGAGACGGTCGCGATTGACCGCGCACTTGCTTACTTTATAGCAGTTCCTATAACAGTTCTTCTATCGCAGCGCGCTCTTCGCGCAGCTCAGCTTCCGTTGCAGCCATTCGTTCGCGACTGAAGTCGTCGATCGGGAGGTCCTGAACGATTTCGTAGTTGCCACCGCTACAACGAACCGGGTAGGAGTAAATAATGCCAGGTTCTATGCCGTAGCTACCGTCGGAGGGTATGGCCATACTGACCCAGTCGCCATCAGGTGTGCCCAGCGCCCAGTCGTGCATGTGGTCGATCGCCGCCGATGCGGCAGATGCTGCTGACGATGCGCCGCGCGCCTTGATGATTGCCGCACCGCGTTGTTGCACCACCGGGATGAATTCTGCCGCGAGCCAGTCCTGATCAACGAGACTCGTCGCCTTGTTACCGGAGATGCTGGCGTGAGTGACATCCGGGTACTGTGTCGCGGAATGATTACCCCAGATCGTCATGCAGGTGACATCATTTACATGGCCGTCGGTTTTGGTGGCGAGCTGCGCCATCGCACGATTATGGTCGAGACGCGTCATTGCCGTGAAATTGCCAGCGTCAATATCCGGAGCATTGCTGCTTGCGATCAGTGCGTTAGTGTTGGCCGGGTTACCCACGACCAATACTTTGATGTCGCGGCTGGCATGTTCATTCATCGCTTTGCCCTGCACAGAAAATATCGCGGCGTTAGCTTCGAGCAAGTCCTTACGCTCCATTCCCGGGCCGCGCGGACGTGCGCCGACGAGCAACGCGTATTCGCTGTCTTTGAACGCAACGTTCGGCTCATCCGTTCCGACTATGCCGGCGAGCGTACTGAACGCACAGTCGTCAAGCTCCATCACCACACCTTGTAATGCCGGCAAAGCGGGTGGAATTTCGAGCAACTGCAAAATAACCGGCTGATCCTGGCCCAACATTTGACCTGAGGCGATGCGGAATGCCAGCTGGTAGCCAATCTGGCCAGCGGCGCCTGTAATGGTGACGCGAACGGGTGCTTTCATCGTAGTAGTTCCTGCGCGAAAAATTCTCTAAGAGGGGTCGGCGATTCTAGCACCGGCGGCACCGTCAGGCACTGGTGTAGATTACTTATTCGACCTTGAATCTGGCGCCAATCCCGGCTATTCGGCCGGGTATTTCAGAAGAAACGCCTCGTATTCACGCTCGGCGTCTTCAGTGGCTCCGGAATTGCGTAGTTTTTCGATGCATTTCAGCCAGTCATCAGCCGATTGTCGTTCCGAGGGTTCACAGGCGGTGCTGGCATCGGACTCCAGTTTTTCCAGCGAGCGCGCGAAAGTCGCCGCCGCAGGCGCAGACGCAGCATAAGAATCAGGCTTGCTCTTGGCCACGCCCCTTAGCCGCTTAACGTCTCCTAGCGCCTGCTCTTCGGCAAGGATATCGGTAGGTCGCGAGGGCCTATCTACTCGAGTCGCCTCAGGCATTGGCGCGATATCCATTGGTGCGGGTGCCGTCGGCGGTATATCCCTTGATGCCGGTGCCGTTGGCACCTCCGACAGTTCCAGTACGATGGCGAGCGTAAGCCCTATCGTTGCCGCCAAAGTAACGGGCTTCAGCCAAGCGGCGAACAGTATGCTTACCCCGCCGCCGCTCTTGTCGGCTGCCATGCGCAATACTGCCTCGTTCAAATGATCAGGAGCTCGTGGTCCGCCGAGGCCGCGATACGTTTCCGATACGACCGCATCCATATCTTCTTTATCTCGCGGATTAGTCACTGTGGTTCCTCGATGGCTGCCCGGAGTTTCCTGACTGCGTAACGCAGGCGGCTCTTTGTGGTTTCACGGTTGCTGCCTGTTACCGACGCAATCTGATCGATACTGAGCCCGGCCTCCTCATGCAGCAAGAACGCGTCTCGCTGTTCCTCCGGTAGATCATGTAATGCGAGTGTCAGGCGTTCTTTGGCTAGGCTACGTTCCGTAATGGTGTCAGGCGATTCAGATGTGTCCGCATGCAGTTCGGGCTCGAATTCAGAATTATTGGAGTGACGCTTGTTGCGGCGCACGTGGTCAATAAAGCAATTGTGTGCGACCCGGTACATAAAAGTGGTGAATTTGGCGGTAGGCCGATAACTCGAGCGGGCCTTGATGATCTTGCCCCACACCTCCTGGAAGACGTCTTCGGCTGTCGCGCGATGCCGGCACATCCTGAGCAAATAGCGAAACAGCGCGTCATTGTGGCGCTTGTACAGCGTTTCAAACGCCGCTGTGTCGCCATCTTTGTATTGCAGCATCAAAGCGCTGTCTTCAGGTGTGTGCCCCATTGGATGAGCATAGGTCAGCTTCGCTGCGTTGCAAAGCGTGGCGGGCCCCGGTGCCAAATTGCGGGCCAGTGCTCGCCTGCTCGCGACCATAAGAAATCCTCAGTATTGATACCGTTACAAACGACAGCCACAGCGCCAAGGGGTTAGAGAATTGAGAAGAAAAGACTTGCAATCAATAAACTTAGTGTTATAGTTGACTATAACACCATATTGGCTGAATGCAAGCAAATAATGCAAAGAAACCCGGATCCCGCTACTGTCACGTTTAAATAGGTATGGCAAAGTCGGACAGGTCTATAAATCAATGAGTTATGTGGTTTTCGACCGCAAAACAGAAGTCCGGAGAGAACCCTGGGGCAGGTATCAACAGCGGCGAGATGAGCCTGAATCAGGGCTTATCCCAGGCAGGGAAACGGGTCGTTTGTGA
>JAJFKV010000018.1 GCA_021773055.1 Woeseiaceae bacterium | reverse complement strand
GTACCTCCAAATATTATGAAAAGATCAGTTCTTGTCATCTCTTTCCTTCTGCTTGTAGCTTGCCGTCTTGCGACTGCTCAAGAGACACATATTCGTGCTGTGTATGACGAAGCAGATGCGGCACTGGCAATCATGGATAGCCTGAACTCAGGAGAACCCGTAACTGACGGGCAATGGAGTACTTTGTGGAAATCAGAAGGATACACCCGGCTTCTGGAACGTCAGGTGTCAATAGGCCAGGAAGAAGGATTCGGCGACAAACTTGCCGCGTGGTTACAGGCCCCGGAGAATTACGAACGCGCTACAGTCTTACGAGATGCCGTTGACGGATATCGTCACTTCGAGGCGAGCGCTGCAGGTAGTCGTGCCGGTGCTTACCTGCCCGAAGGGGTTGTGTTGGAAGCGAGTTTTTATCCTGTTATCAAGCACACGACGAATACCTTCGTCTTTGATTTGCAGGGAGATCCAGCGATCTTCGTGTATGTAAACCCGGAGAACAGCCCGGTATTTGTAGAATCATTACTGACACATGAATTGCACCATATAGGATTGGCGCAATGTCCGGAAATCGTCGATTATGAAAACCTGACGGACGATCAGCAATGGGTCACTGGCATGCTGACGATGTTCGGTGAAGGTCTCGCCGTACTAGCGACCGCAGGCGGACCGAACACCCACCCGCACTTCTACAGTACACCGGATGAGTGGGCGGTATGGGAGCGGGATGTAGTCAATATTGCCTCGGATCTGGCTCGTGTGGAATCATTCTTCAAGAGCGTGATTGATGGAACGCTTCCGAAAGAAAAGCGACGCCAGACTCTGTTCAAATTTATCGTCACGCCCGAAGTTCCGCAAGGTCCTGCCTATACATTGGGATGGAAAATGGCATCACTGGTCGAAAGACGCTTCGGTCGTAATGCCTTGCTGGAAACGATGTGCGATCCACGTGCGTTGTTAAAGCTGTATAACGAGGCTGTAAAGGAAACGCTTGCCGACGGAACGCCCAATCTGCCTGTCTGGTCGGATGAGTTCATTCGTGCCTTGTATGTGCAGTAGAAGTGCCCGGCACGAGTATCGAGCACGCCGCTTCAGTTTTTGAACCCAAAAGGGTACTGCCCAGATAGACCACACAGTTACTAACCAGGTGGTTCCAATAGCATCTAGCCTCGCTTGACTTAGAAGTGCGGCTATTTTGCGTATTTCATCATGGCCTACAGTTGGCGGTAACGATCAATTGGCGAGTGTCTGCTTTTCCCGAGAGCGGCAGGTCCATGGCTTTGTTAGGTGATGACCTATAGGTTTTGTTACCGACCGTAGGTCGCAATAATCGTCGTATCAGTTACCGCCTTCTCAAAATTCCTTTCCTTGATCTCGAGATACTCTTCGTTTAAGAAAAACAAATTCATCGAGTCTTCGTTCGAAAAATAAATCGTGAACAACCGATTGATCGGCGCCTCTGTCCGGGACTTGAGGACTTCAGAAATCTCGAAATCGTAGCCAAATCCACCTCCATGGCTCAAGAGAATTGGAGTCATCTCGTCGCGATACGATTGATATGATTCATCGTCGATGACATTTAGACCAACTAGCATTTCTACAGCCACACGATTTCACCTTCAATTCATTCAGCTGCTGCCTAACTAATAGTTGCCTTGCAATAGTGCTGAATATCATGCCGTCAAGTAGACGGCCGGAACGTCTGCTTTGGGTTGCGATTTCAACCGGTCGGCGCAACACCTAAGCTCTAACTATAGAGCAGGAGGTGTTATCAATGAAGCAAAGACCGAGAAGATATTTCACACAGACAGAGATGTCAGAGGTCTGGGACCGGTGGGAGAAAGGTGATTCTCTTAACGCGATAGCCCGAGATCTGGGCCGATATCACGCATCAGTTCAAGGTGCTCTGGCGAGAACCGGTGACATTTGACCTCCGCCGAAGCGACGCTCACGTCTTGCACTGACCTCGGCCGAACGTGAAGAGATCTCACGCGGTTTAGTCGCCGGCCACTCGATCCGAACGATAGCCTCACAACTGGGGCGAGCACCATCAACGGTCAGCCGCGAGATACTGCGCAACAGCGGCCGGCGTTGGTATAGTGCGAACAAAGCAGACGAGGCGGCGCGGGAGCGAGCACCGCGGCCGAAGACCTGTAAACTGGCAGCGAACCCTATGTTGGCACGCATCGTGGCGAGCAAGCTGCAGTTGCAGTGAGCGGCCTGCAGAGGTTGCGGACCGAGCAGTGCCGGGTCACTGGGAAGGCGACCTTGTCTGTGGCAGCAACAACAGCCAGATCGCGACGCTGGTCGAACGCCACACACGCTACGTGATGCTCGTTAGGGTGAAAAGCAAAGATACCACGACAGTTATCGATGCACTCATCAAGCAGGCCCACAAGTTACCGCGGGAACTCTATAAATCACTGACCTGGGACCGCGGATCAGAGATGGCCAACCACAAACATTTTAGCCTCGCGACTGACATTGATGTGTACTTCTGCGACCCACAGCAGCCGTGGCAACGCGGCTCGAATGAAAATACCAACGGACTGTTGAGACAGTACTTCCCGAAAGGAATGGACCTCTCAAACGTTCATCAGAACAGACTCAATGCTGTTGCAAGAAGACTTAACGAACGACCGCGAGAAACGTTACAATTTTACTCGCCGGCCGAGAAGTTTAATGAATGTGTTGCATCGACCGGTTGAAACCGCAACGTGAAGCAGCTGCTCACGACGTCGGCGAAGATTAACGCGGTTGCCGGAACTTTCGCCAACATTCACAACCAAATGTCATTCACAATGCTGGTGGATTTCCGCCGTAGAAACGATTGTTGACGCAGGAAAAAATAAATGCGATTTAGAATATCAAAAGGTGGCCTGTTAAGTATGTTGTCGGCGATCATCATCTTAGGCGGCACTCTCAGTCATGCAGATACCGTTGATTTTGCGGCAGACACGGATAGAACCAGTTACAAGGTGCCCTTCCCTGGGCCTGGCGACTTGGAGAGCTGGCTTATTTCGCTTGAGCTTCGAAGACCGAACTCCGAAAGCCAGCTAACTGAATTACGAGTAGCATTAACTAGGGGCGGCGCGATAGTTAAGGAGATCGTCTATTCACGCAGTGCTATAGAAGGGCTCATTCCAGAAGGATATGAAGATGAAGACGAATTCTATGTCGATCTTCTATTTCATGAGCCAGCTTCATTGAAGACAGACCGGGTCAGGCTGGAGTATGGGTTTTCAAGTGAAAATAATCACGACCGTGGAGCGTTGGAAATCGAAACTAAGGTGTACGGGCAAAAAAATGACTACATTTTTCCGTTGATGGGGAAGTCGATATTGACGGCCGGTTACTTTAACTCAGGTGGACATCTTGGGCTTGCTACGCTGTTCGCTGTGGATGCCGTTGGTCTCACAGAATCACTTTCACCGCTTGTGAGTTTGGCGGAAGAAAAGAACACCGACATGGCCGGATGGGGCCGAGAAATCATCGCGCCATCTGACGGAACCGTGGTTTTTGTGGAAACGGGAATTGCTGATCAGCCATACGGTATCTACGACGAGGAGAGTTTTGCTATCGGTGAAGGAAACTACGCCTATTGGGGCAACGCCGTGGTAATTGATCACGGAAATGATGAATACGGCGTGATTATGCACATGAGGGCTGGATCAGTCGCTGTGGCAGTTGGTGAGAGTGTTGAGCAGGGTCAGGTGATTGGGTTGCTTGGTAATTCTGGCGATTCTTTTGGTCCACACATTCATTTTCACGTCCAAACCGAACCAGTACCCCTCGATGGCCAGGGCCTTCCAGTGTCGTTTACCGACGTTTCGAGCCGATATCTTCGTAAAGGTGAATGGATAGATCGCAAGTAATATAAACGTGCTAATGCCGCTCAGACGTCTGCTTTCGAGTGTAAACCAGCCGTTCGAGAGCAGTCATTCTAGATTGATTTCAAGCGAGAGTATTTGAATGTCTGCTTTTCTCAATAGCAGCCGTTCACATCGAGCGGCAAGAAAGGGTCAGGACTGAGTATTGCCGGCCAGTACTTACCACTCGACCTTTCGGGGTAATCCCAATGCTCGTCGCTCACGAATGGCTATATTGGGTGAATGGCAAGGCCGAATGTAGGCATTCAAAATGTTAGCCTGAAAGTGTTTCCTTCGGAGCCGAAATATCGCCTTATAATGTGCGTGTGAGGTCGTCAAACCAACGAGTTTTCTATCATGTGGTCGGCAGGCTGTTTCTTCGCAGACTGGTCTTGCCTTTTTCTGTGGTCCTTTTCCTTGTGACGATGGCGGACCCGATTATTGACTGGACCGTGATCCGCCAACAAATTGCTTCTGCCGCGCCATTCGCGCAGGCATCATTGTTCGGCAGCCTATTTCTGGGCTGGAGCCTAATGGCTGGATTCGCACTGCGACCAATTTGGCGTCAGCCTATGATTGCATTCCTCGTGAGGCAGCCACTGACGCGATGGCAGTGGACTGTTGGATTATTGCCCTCGATCAGTGTCGCGTTCTTGCCGGTTTTCGCCATATGGTGGCTGGCCCCACACTATGCGAACTCAGCAGTCCATTTTCTAGGATTCATAGCCCTATCTTGGCCAATAATACTTGGCGCGTCATATAGGGCTCCGCTATCAATCCTTGTCGTTAGTGCCGGAGTTACTTCATTGACGATATTCGTGTTTGCGTATTGCTACTACCCATTTACGGCGTACGTGGCAATCCTAGTATCGATCCTTCAGCTTCCGGCTAGTGTCGCAGGGATTCCTCATCAGATCACGCAAGTAATCAAGCAGAAGTCGGGCCACCTATACAGCGGCAGTGTCGTTGTAGCACTGATCCGGCGCGACTTGCGCTGCATGCTTGGTGTCGAGTCGAAAAGCCTAACTAGTTTTGCGCTGTTCAGCGCTATCGCCCTGCTCATGATGTTTGCGCTTCGCGTGAATGGCGCTATAGAAGGACGAGAGGCTTTCTTACTAGGATGTGTTCTGTTCTCGTTGGCTGCTTCAACGATTTACGAGAGCTTGGAGAAGTTGAAAGAGCAGCTGGGAAAAGAAATCATGCGACACCGTTGGCCGGTGACATACCCTCAAAGAGCGCTCGCATTGATCGGATTGATTTCTGTTTTCGTCGTTCCCATCGGGCTTTTGATCGGCGCAATCGGTTCGCCGATGGCTGGCCATTATCTACTTTTGTTCTTCCTGTTTGTCGCTGTAACGATCTCGCTATGCGCCGCTTTGTTTAGCAGTCAGCTTCGGGCAAAGACGAGCTCTATCGGACTATTATTGCTCGCAACTACCTTGCATGTTGTGGTGGTATTCTTGTTGCCCGGTTGGGGATACGCGATCGTTGCGATACCGTCCATCTTCGTCAACTTGCAACTGATTATTTCCGGCCTTCGAAAATTTGCTGTAGATATCGAAAGGATTACTGTTGATCAGCCTGCTTGAAGTTTGTGATCTAGTCGTAAGTTTCGGGCGGAGCTTTCGCGTTGGACCTGTCAGTTTCAGTATGAATCGGGGGGTACTCTTTGTAGAGGGGCCGAATGGCGGCGGGAAGACAACGCTTCTGAGAGCCATGAGTGGGGAGTTGCTGCCCTCAAGTGGGCAGACGCTCGTCGCCGGCCAGAATGTACACGGATCGGTCGAGGCGCGACGTCAGATCGCATTGGTCCCGTCAATCCCGGAACTTCCAGGTTTCCTGTCAGTAACCGAGGCGTATGAGTTCACGGCCTCTATCCGTGGCGCGCCCAATTGGAATGGCGCCACGTTTTGTGCTGATCTTGGTCTTGATCCAACTCTTCCGCTGGGAAACGCAAGTGCGGGACAGCGTCAAAAAGCTGAACTTATTTGCGGTCTAGCGGGAGACCCTCCCATAATTCTCCTCGACGAATCATTTACTCACCTGGACAAGGCAAGTGCAGCAAAGCTCCGTGAGTGGATAATCGAGTGGTCGTCTTCTCGGCTGATTCTGCTCACTCATCATGGCGAACCTCCTGCCCCACCCGATGCGACGCTTAAAGTCACAGCGAATGGCGTTGTGTTTGAATCGAAGCCGTGAACCATCCTGACTGTCCGTTCTTATGTAGCGTGGACGTTGCTTGATATTCGTTTTTGGGCGACAAAAATGGCCGCTGCTGTCCGGGTCCGGCCCTTTTTTCATCTCCGAAAAACAGTCACTCGAGTGGCAAGTATTGGCAGAAGCCGCTGCTCAACGCCAGTGCGCAATATGGGTCAGGACTTGCTGCTTGCCTGCTATTTCATTCGGCCTTCTTCGTCTGACAGGTAATCTTTCCCGAGCATTTTGATAGTTGTGTGTGGCTAATTAGTGCTCAAGCCGCGACCGGCAGTTGGTACAGGCCTCTGCAGTGACTTTGCCAGCGGTAAGAATCTAGATCTGCGATCTTGGGTCGCATATTCGTAGTTCCTTCTCCCGGTGTGTCGCCGTCCAACGCGTAATGGCAACGCTGGTCGTTGTAGAAATCCTTAAAGCTGAGAAGCTTGTTCTCCAGGTCGCGAGCAGTCTAAAAGGGCACGAAGTCGAGGTACTCTCGCCGGATAGTCCCGATCAGTCGTTCCACAAACGGGTGCGAAATCGGTAGGTAAGGCACAGTTTTCACTTCGGTTACCTCGAGTATCCGAAGGTTTGCTTTCCATTGATTGAATCTGAACTGCGGATCATTGTCGCTGCTGATGTATTTTGGGGAACCTGCCCCGCGGATCGCACGGTTGAACATCCGACAAAGCGATGGCCCATCCACTGCGCCCGCGTGTACGCCGAAACCGATAATTCGACGTGTGCACTGATCCATGACGACGAGCACCCAATGGCTTTTGAGAATCAGCGATTCACAGCGGAACAGATCGATACTCCACAGGCTGTCTTTCGCATGACCGAGTACTGATAACCAGGAGGGCCCGTATGCGCCGGGATCAGGTCGATAGTGCTTTGCCAGTACTCGCCTTACCATGTCCTTGTCGATCTCAAGGTCGAATACAAGACAAAGTTGTTGTGCAATTCGTCGGCAGCCCCAGTTCGGATTACGTCTCTTGATCTCGACAATGGCAGCGATAAGCTCCGGTGAAGGCCCCTTGGGGCCGGGTTTTCTGTGTCGGTTTGGTGAGAAGAGTCGTCGGTATTTTCGTTTCACCAATGCCGCGCGGAAAGCGAGGAGCGTAGAAGGCCTCAGTACGACGGCAACACGGAGCAATCGGTACGGACGAATGAAGAGTGTACATAGGCCGGCTGTGACGCGATCTATCGGACGGAGATTTGGCGCACGCTCACGGCCTCGATTCAGGACGACCAATTGGTGTTTCAAGAGCAGAGATTCTGCCACCACGGCACGACCACCGCCTGAGCGCATCAGTTTCGCGAGGGTGGTCAGCAGGTAAATAAATAGGATGGCTAGGTCACGCATTGTATCGCCATCGTAACAATCAATACCGGCATGACAAGACTTGGAATTCACACGAAATTATGCGAAAGAATTGGAATTCGCCACACACA
>JAJFKV010000017.1 GCA_021773055.1 Woeseiaceae bacterium | reverse complement strand
CCGAACGTAATGTTCACATCCGTTGAAGGGACTACCTTCATGTACGGAATGTTCAGGTAATTAAGACTGATGTAGGGAATCCAGTCGACCGGGATCAGGTCCATGAAGTTCATCAGGAAGACCCAGACGAAAATCGTCAGTCCCAGCGGAGCAATCAGGCGGCTCTTGCCGTGGAACGTGTCTTTCACGCTGCTATCGACAAACTCGATGATGATTTCCACCAGAGCCTGAAACTTGCTTGGCTTTCCTGACGAGCTCTTTTTCGCCGCACGGCCAAACAACCAGACAAAGACCAAGCCAAGAAATATTGACCAGCCCATCGTGTCGACGTTAAACGTCCAGAAATTACCGGCACATTCGTTCCACACCCACTCGCCACTCTCGACCTTACAGACCTGCAGGTTCGTTAAGTGATGCTGGATGTATTCACCCGACGTTTGTGCGCCGTGTCCGCCTTCAGCTGCCATTGCTGTTACTCGTATCCTGTTCGTGTCGCATCAAAAGACCCGAAAAGGTCACAAGCTGCGTCGTAATAAACCCTGCAAAAAGTGCCGCTGCCGAGAGCGGCCGGACCAGCGTGAACACGAGACTGAAGAACAGAACGGTGAGCGCCAGCTTTCCTATTTCGCCAATCCAGGCCGCATTGATCAGAGCCTGAGCCCCGGGATCCCTGCGCGGTACCACCAGCCGTAGTGCCAGAAAAGCGTTTGGAATGACGCAGATCAGGCTTCCCAGCGCTGCTGAGTAACCGGCGACCTTGTCAAAAACGCCCCAGAGAACTGCGGCCAGGAACATTCCGACCAGAAGCTGCCACATCAGCACGCGGGGGATAGTGAGATCCATTTCTCTATGCCTCCGGCACTAAAAACGCCACGTCCATCGGGCTAACCGGCGGCGGGTGGCGCTTGAGGTGATACTGTTTCCAGGCGGGCCTGCGAATAGCGTGCGCATTATAGTGGCAGACCCCATGCATGGCAATACGAAATCAGCACTTTCGAGGCCCTACCAGCGAAGGGGTCAGACCCCTTTTTTTCCTTGAATTTAGCGTATTTGTGCAATTTTCCCTCAATGCGACGCGGCGCACATTTGGTCCGGGTCGAAGTGCGTATAAATGGGCAGGTATTTACGACCTTTTTGCGGCCCATGCTATTAATTGCAAGTGAGACCATTCGCACCAACAAGACGCTGAACGACGTCGTTCGGGAGATGAGCTTTACGCTGAGCTTTTTCGCCCAAGCCTCAACATTCGCTGAGCTCGTGGAGGGTCGCTCACGGCGCATCGTAGTATTGACCGAGACGGACGTCAGCAGCGATATCGTCCGCTCTTTGCGCTCGGCCAAGGAACGCTTTCCACTGGCCATTATTGTGGCCGCCGACCGCGCCTCGCTGCGCAGCTGCCGGCAGGCCGATCTGGTCGATGAACTCGCCAATTTCGACAATATCGAGTGGGTCGGCAAGGATTTCGACTTCGACCACCTGAGCGCCTCGGCACGCCGTTGCCGCCGCCGCATGCTGCAGGTGTCGAGGCAAGAGGTCCAGAACGCGCTCGAAAATCGCGAGTTCGTGCTTCGCTATCAGCCCAAGGTCGAACGAAATTCCGGTAACGAGTGGCTAACCCGTGAAGCCGAGGCGCTCGTGCGCTGGCATCACCCTGAGCACGGCCTGATGGGGCCGCTTGAGTTTCTGCCGGAGGTTGAGGCCTTTGGTCTTATGGGTCAGCTCAGCGAATACGTGTTGCGCGAAGCCACCGGGCAGGTCGTCGTCTGGCGCGACCGCGGCATCCAGCTAAGTGCGTGCATCAACCTTGCGTCCAGCCAGCTTGGTGACCCCCGGCTAGCCGAAAACTACGCTGAGATCGTCCACGCTGCCGGGCTCGACTGTGCCAGCTTCACTTTCGAGGTTATTGAACAAGACCTTGTCGACCCCGACGCACCTCACATCCAGATGCTCAAATCACTGCGTGAAACGGGCTTTCGAATCTGTCTCGACGACTTTCGAGTTGCCTCCTCGTCGCTCAGCACGTTCGAGCAGATGCCCTTCGACGAAATCAAGATTCACGCATCGGCCCTCTGCCGCGCCCGAAGAGACCCGGTGGCTTTGACGGTGCTCGCCGCTGTGACCGGGCTGGCACATAACCTCGGCATATCGGTTTGCGCCGAGGGCGTCGAAGACCAGCAGACATTTGAGTTCCTGAAGACGATCGAATGCGACAAGATGCAAGGCTTTTTGATATCCGAAGCGGTGATCCCGAGCATTATCCGCCGCGTTTACTCCGCAAAAGCCGATACTGAGGAAGAGGTCGCGTAAGCGAGCTTCGCGCTCCTACGAGCGGATGTGCTTCAGGATTCCATCGAGTTCGTCGAGGCTGTTGTACTTGATAACGATCTGGCCCGCGCCATTTGCCGCATGATCAACGCTCACTTTCGCGCCCAGTTTTTCGGAGACCTCGATCTCCAGTCGTCGTATATCGGCGCTCTGCGCCGGCGTCTTTTTGCCCGGTTTCGTATTACCGCCGTCCAACAGTTGCTTTACGAGCTTCTCGGTCGCGCGTACGGATAAGGCCTTCTTAACTACCTGGCGAGCGGCGTTATGTTGTTGCACGGCGTTTGATATGGCCAATAATGCTCGAGCGTGACCCATCTCGATCTGCCTGTCTTCCAGCAGCGGCTTCACTTTTTCCGACAGGTCCTGCAGTCGCAGCAGGTTACTGACAGAAGCGCGTGAGCGACCGACAGCCTTCGCTGCCTCGGCATGCGTGAGGTCGAATTCGCGTATCAGTCGATCAAGCGCGCGCGCCTCTTCCAGTGGATTAAGATTCTCTCGCTGAATATTCTCAATGAGCGCCATCGCGATGGCAGACTCATCGGGCACATCGCGTATCACAGCCGGAATCTCGGCTAGACCCGCCATCTGTGCAGCGCGCCAGCGGCGTTCACCGGCGATTATTTCGTAGCGCTGACCGCCATCTTTCCTGGCGATGGGCCGGGCAACGATAGGCTGCACGACGCCTTGCGCTTTGATGGACTCGGCGAGTTCCTCAAGCGAGTCCTGACGCATATCCACGCGCGGTTGATACTGGCCGCGCTGCAGGTGCTCTACTGGCAGGTTCTTGAGGCCGTCAGCAGTACTGCTCTCTGCCGACTGTGGCCGTGAAACAGCAACCATCGGCTTCGTCAGTAGTGCGTCGAGGCCGCGGCCTAGTCGTTTTTTTGGTGACATCTTATTCTCGCGCGCAGGGCGCGCTCCTGCTGTTGTTTATACGGCTTCGGCCATGCGTTCGTCTTCGCGGCGCAAAATTTCACCGGCCAGCGCCAGGTATGCTATCGCGCCACGTGATGACCGGTCATGCAACAAAACCGGGAGGCCAAAACTCGGTGCCTCGGCCAGGCGTACATTTCGTGGCACCACGGTGCGAAATACTTTTCGGTCGAAGTGCTCGATAAGTTGCATCGAGACTTCGTTTGAGAGGTTGATTCTGGGGTCGAACATCGTGCGCAGAATGCCGTACATTTCAAGATTCGGATTCACCGAATCGCGAACCTGTTCAATGGTTCGCAGCAATGAACTCAAGCCCTCAAGCGCGTAGTACTCGCATTGCATTGGAATCAAAACGCCATCCGCTGCCGTCAACGCGTTCACTGTCAGCATGTTTATCGACGGTGGGCAATCAATGAGGATGAAATCGTACAGCCCGGAGACAGGGGTCAGGGCCTTTTTCAGCTTCATTTCGCGACCGATTTCCTGCAACAGGTTCACTTCGGCGAGCGTCAGATCCTCATTGCCCGGCAATACGGCAAAGCCGCCGTCGGGCGCGGAGACGATCGTGTCGGCTGCGGTCGCCTCGCCCAGCAAGACATCGCAGGTCGAGTTCTCGACCTCCATCTTGTTGATGCCGCAACCCATGGTCGCGTTTCCCTGTGGGTCTATATCAACCAGCAGCACGCGTCGCTGCGTCGCCGCAAGCGAGGCAGCCAGATTGACGCAGGTGGTAGTTTTCCCCACTCCGCCTTTCTGGTTAGCTACAGCTATGATTCGTGTCATTGGATCCTGCTTTTCATGGTTGGCGTTTGAGCAGCACAGCGTGCCGCGAACCCTTTTCAAGGCCCGGCACGTTTAGCTCCGTTACTGCGTGACACCACGGCGATTCTAGTAGTTCCAGCTCTTCTAATTCTTCTGTCGGGTAGCGCCCTTTCAGCGCCACAAACACCCCGTCCTCTCCTACGTGGTGACCGGCAATTTCCACGAGTCGTGGCAATGCTGCCAGCGCCCGGGCGATTACGGTATCAAAGCCGTGACCGGGTGCATAGTCCTCGCCCCTGGCTTTGACTGCCGAAACGTTGTCGAGGCCCAGCAATCCGGCTGCGTGCTGGGCAAACATGATTTTCTTATTATTGCTGTCCAACAGCGTGAATTGTCGTCCGGGTTGAACAATAGCGAGCGGCAGGCCCGGGAACCCGGGTCCGCAGCCAACATCCAGAATCACCTCACCCTGCAGCAGGGGCGTTGCAACCAGGCTGTCGAGCAGGTGGGAGGTAATCATCTCTCCCTTGTCCCGGATCGCCGTCAGATTGACTTTGCGATTCCAGCGCTCCAGCTCATCGACAAGAACACCGAGCTTTTCCGCGGTGCCCGCGGGAAAAGACTGCCCAAGCTCATCAAGCGCGGTTTGTAGCCGTGCCGTCAATCGTCAACCAGGTGTTGTCTAAAAAACAAAACCGTTGCCTGCTGGTAGATATCCCGGTTCTCGCGCTTTCTGTAGCCGTGGCCTTCGTTAAGAGCGTTCATGTACCACACGGTATGCCCCTGGTCTCGCAGCGCCCCGACCACCTGGGCGGCCTCGGTAACCGGCACCCGTGGATCATTTTCACCCTGGACGATAAACATCGGCACACTGATTTGATCAACGTTGTTCAGCGGGCTGATTTTCTCGAGGTGGGCGCGCATCTCCGGGTCCCGCTCGTCGCCGTATTCAACGCGCCGCAGATCGCGACGATAGTCTTGAGTGTTTTCCAGGAACGTAACGAAGTTACTGATGCCAACGATATCGACCGCCGCTGCGAGCCGGTCGCTGTAATGCACGGCACTCGCAAGCACCATGTAGCCCCCGTAGCTGCCGCCAAATACGGCGACACGATCCTTGTCGAGGTCCGGCTGTGTCTCGATCCAGTCGAGCAGGGCGCCAATATCTTTAACTGAGTCTTCGCGCTGGAAGCCGTTATCGAGCCCAACGTAAGTCTTGCCGTAACCCCTTGAGCCGCGAACGTTTGGCTGGATGACCGCAACACCGAGTTTCTCGATCCACATTTGATAGGTGCTGCTGAATGACGGCCGCGACTGGCCTTCTGGCCCGCCATGAATTGAAATCACGACGGGATGCGGGCCCTTCCCCTTTGGCTTGTTGACCCATGCCGGAATCTGCCGTTGCTCTTCCCCGTCAGCGTCAAAGGTCGGGTAATGCACGAGTTCCGGGACGCGGAATCGCGTCGTGTCGAGCCCGCCAACCTCGCTTTGTGTCCAGCGCGTCAGGTCGCCGTATTCCAGCGCCCCGTCTCCCAGATCGAGCACGAAAGTATCGCTCGGTGTCTGTGGTGTATTCAGCGTCATCGCCAGCTTGCGGTCGTCCGGACTGAAATCGAGACCGAAGGCAAGCCCCGTGGGTATGCTTTCAACCTTGCGGTATTCCCGGCTTGCCACATCCAGAAGGTAGACGTGGGACATGCCATCTTCGTTGGTTACAAAAACCATGCGCTTGCGGTCGTGACTTATGGTCGCGCCGGAAACGCCCCAGGAAATATCGGTGGTAACGATTTCCGGCTTTGCGCCTGGCTGCATGCTCTGCCACGCGAGTTGATTGAACTCACCGCCCTGATCGGTGATCAGCCAAAAGCCCTCGTTGTCGTCATCAAACGCGACGGGGCTATTGACGCTCTTGTCGTCAGGTCCACCACTCAGCAACGATTTCGAGCCGGTGTCGAGATCTACAAGGTGCACCCGCGAGTCGGCAACGCTGACGTAATTGGCAACCAGCAGCTTGCTGCCGCTGGCTGAGAACTCTGCTGGTCCCCACCAGGTTCCGTCCGGGGAGGCCAACGCGATCTCCGCGCTGGTCGGGTCGTCGGGGGCCATAATCCACACGTCATTCGACGCGCCATTTCTTCGTGTGCTCTGGAAGGCAATTCGCGAGCCGCGACGATCCCACACCACCGCTCCGTTACGGGACTCGCCGTCGCTGAGTATCTCGGCCTCTCCTGTCTCCGGATCGAGCAGGAAAATTTGTGCGAACTCCGAGCCACCGGCGTCTCTGGTGAAAACGAGAGCATCAGATCCGGGTTGCCCCGCTATGCCGCCCACCGGTTCTTCATAAAAGGTGATCTGGCGGCGCGCACCAAGCGGCATGTCGACGCGATGAATCGAGTCAACGTCACCGAAGCCTGTGGACACGTAAAGGCCCTGACTGTCCGCCGTCCACGACCTGAAAGCCGCGGCACGAACATTCTGGAATCGATACAGGTCGAGAAAGATCTCCCGTGGAATCTCCGGAACATCCTCAAGTACCAGATTGCCGTCGTTCAACGTCCGCGTCTCAACCTCGCCAAACGCCACCGAACTCACCAGTAGGAGCGCGCCTACGCGCGCGAAGCGAAAGAGCGCGCTACTACGACGGCACAACCAACAACGCCATAAAGTCATCAACAGCGGTGGCGGCAAGTTTTTTCTGATCTGTACAAAGCGCATTGAGTTCATCCCATTGGTTGGCAGCGAGCTTGGGCGACACATTATCGACAAACTTCTGCTTCAGAACAGGAATGCCTTCCTCACGGCGCTCGCGGTGACCGATCGGGAAATCTACCGCGATGCAGTCTGTGCTCGTGCCGTCTTTAAAGAACACCTGTACTGAGTTGCCAATGTAGCGCAGCGCGGGGTCAAAGTAGTCTTTCGTGTACTGCTCATTTTCTCTGACTTCCATTTTCTCGCGCAGTTCATCGATCCGTGGGTCGCTGGCAATGCTGTCTTCGTAGTCGGCCGCGGTCAGGCGGCCGAAGATTAGCGGCACAGCAACCATGTACTGGATACAGTGATCGCGATCGGCCGGATTATCCAGTGGACCTTCCTTGTCGATAATGCGAACGCCCGCTTCCTGCGTCTCGATGACTATTTTCTCAACGTCGTCGATGCGGTCTTTGACCTCGGGGTGCAGGGTCATGCCCGCTTCTACCGCGGTCTGCGAATGGAACTCGGCCGGGAAAGAAATTTTGAAGAGTACGTTCTCCATTACGTAGCTGCCGTAGGGGCGCTGGAACTTAAACTCATTACCCTTGAAGAGCACGTCGTAGTAACCCCAGGTCGGTGCCGTCAGTGCCGATGGGTAACCCATTTCGCCTGTCATCGCGATCAGCGCAAGACGCACTGCACGACTGGTCGCATCACCCGCCGCCCAACTCTTTCGAGAACCGGTGTTTGGCGCATGGCGATAGGTGCGCAATGAACAACCATCGATCCAGGCGTTGGACACGGCATTCAAGACCGTATCGCGGTCGCCGCCCAACATGCGCGTAACCACCGCCGTAGTCGCGACTCGAACCAACAGGACATGATCAAGGCCAGCGCGGTTGTAGCTGTTTTCCAGCGCGAGCACGCCCTGAATCTCGTGCGCCATAATGGCCGCTGTCAAGACGTCCTTCATGGTCAAAGGGTCCTTGCCTTCATTGCGAGCCTGACGACTCAGGTAATCGGCAACGGCCAATATGCCACCGAGGTTATCTGAAGGGTGGCCCCATTCAGCCGCGAGCCAGGTATCGTTGAAATCCAGCCAGCGGTTCATCGCACCGATGTTGAAGGCGGCGAGGACCGGGTCGAGCTCGTAGGATGTTCCGGGTACGCGTGCTCCGCCAGGCAAGGTTGCGCCCGGCACAACCGGGCCCATCAGTTTCGTACAGGCCGGATATTCGAGCGCCTGAAAACCACAGGCGAGCGTGTCCATGAGGCAGTAATGAGCTGTCTCGAAAGCGAGCTCGCTTTCAACTTTGTAATTACAAACGTAGTCCGCAATATCGACAAGCGCTTGATCCCACTCAGCACGTTTGGCCGAGCGCACGATGACATCAGACATTCAAGTCTCCACTAATCCATAAAGGGGTCGACCCCTTTCACAATGTTGGTGAGCGCCTTAAGGGCGATCTTCAATAGCAACCCATTCCTGAAGCTCCGGGCCGATGTAGTTAGCGGCCGGACGAATCAGCTTGTTGTTCGCTCGTTGCTCCATGATGTGGGCCGCCCAGCCGGTGATGCGTGAGCACACGAAAATCGGCGTGAACAAGTAAGTTGGTACGCCCATGAAGTGGTACACGCTGGCGGCGAAGAAGTCGGCGTTAGCGAATAGCTTCTTCTCATCCCACATAACTTTTTCAACAGCTTCCGAGACGGGATACAGAGTTGTGTTGCCAACATCGTCTGCCAGCGCTTTCGACATCTTCTTGTTCACAGTGTTGCGCGGGTCAGAAGTCGTATAGACACGATGGCCGAAGCCCATGATCAGGTCTTTGCGTTCAAGCATGCCGAGGACGCCGGCGGTCGCCTCTTCGGGCGAATCATATTTCGATATCAGCTCCATCGCTGCCTCGTTGGCCCCGCCGTGCAAGCGCCCGCGTAACGCGCCGATCGCACCGGTCACTGCCGAGTGCATATCGGATAACGTGCCCGTGATCACCCGGCCGGCAAATGTCGAGGCGTTGAATTCGTGTTCCGCATATAAGATCAGTGTCGTGTCGAGACTCTTTCGGTGCAGCTCCTTCGGCGCTTTGTCGTGCAGCATGTGCAGAAAGTGTCCCGAGACGCTGTTGTCGTCTGTTTCGGTATCGATACGCACGCCGTCGGTGTGGAAGCGATGCCAGTACAACAACATGGACGGCAAGCACGCGAGCAATCGATCCGCGACATTGCCTTGATTCGAGAAATCGCCTTCAGGCTCTATGTTGCCGAGGAACGAAACAGCGGTTCGCATCACATCCATAGGGAAGGCGTCGGCAGGGATCATCTCAAGAACCGTCTTCAGTGCCTCGGGTAATCCACGGTTTGCTTTGATCTTCTCAATGTAGGCGCCAAGCTCGGCCTGCGTCGGCAACTTGCCGTGCAGCAACAGGTACGCGACCTCTTCAAAGCACGCGTTGTTGGCGAGATCGTAAATATCATAACCAAGGTAAGTCAGACCCGCGCCTTCTTTTCCCACGGTGCATAAGTGCGTGTCGCCTGCGGTTACGCCTGCGAGCCCGCCTGTCTTTTTGCTAGCTGCCATTTCTATTCTCCCGTTTTCAGCCCCTGATCCTGGAACAGGGTATTGAGCTTGTCTTCGTACTCCTGATAGCCCAACACGTCGTAAAGCTCCATGCGTGATTGCATCGAGTCGACGGACGCCTGCTGCGTGCCGTCTTTCTTCAGCGTTTCGTAAACGCTGAGTGCTGCGGCCGACATGGCGCGAAAAGCGCTCAGCGGATACAGCGTCATCGCAACACCGACCCGGGCCAGTTCGCCCGTCGTAAACAGTGGCGTTTTGCCGAACTCGGTCAGGTTCGCTAGTACCGGTACTTTAATAAAATCCGTGAACTGGCGGTATTCCTCTAAAGTAGTAAGCGCTTCAGCAAAAATCATATCGGCGCCAGCCTCAACGTACGCCGCCGCGCGGTCGATAGCGGCCTGCTGGCCTTCAACTGCGTGCGCATCGGTGCGCGCCATGATAACGAACTGGTCGTCAATTCGACCGTCAACAGCCGCTTTGAGGCGATCACACATCTCGTCGCTCGCCACCAGCGCCTTGCCGGGACGATGACCACAGCGCTTCTCGGCAACCTGATCCTCCAAATGACACGCGGCGGCGCCCGCCCAGGTCATCTCGCGAACCGTGCGGCCAATCATAAGCGCGCTACCCCAGCCGGTATCGGCATCAACCAGCAGCGGCAAATCGGTGGCCGATGCGATACGGCGAATATCTTCGCAGACATCATTCAGCGTGGTCATGGCGAGATCCGGCATACCGAATGACGCATTTGCGACGCCTGCGCCGGACAGGTAAGCGGCTTTGAACCCGGCTCGCTCGGCAAGCAAAGCGGTATATGCGTTGATGGTGCCGGCTATCTGCAGCGGTTGCTCCGCCTGCAGTGCGGCGCGGAAACGGGCTCCTGCGCTCATATCAAATCCTCTTGTTCACCCGGTTTTAATCCAGATTAAAACTTCGGGGGCAGGATTCTACTCCACGCGAGGGCCGTTTCCCAAATAGACCGTTCGGTAAATATCGTGTTGAAGTAGCCGGGCACTCATCGCGCTCGCGAATCAATGCTTCTCCAGAACCTGTTCGCGCTCGATTTTGCTCGCGGCCTCACCGGCGAAGATCGCTTGCTGGCCCAGGAGGTACAGCATTACGCCCAGCTCCGAGTGCCGGTATGTCAATATTCGTCGAAATTCGACGTCCTCGCGCAATGGTGAATACAAACGACCTAAATGCTCATAATCAACGCCGGGCAAAGCGCACGGCGGGAAACCGGTGGGTTTCAGATCCGCTGTGCCTGTTGTTGGGCAGTTCTGCCGTATCAGATCCTGAACCTTTGCTGGGATAACGCCACGAATTACCTCCCGGTAGTCTTCGTTCGGCGCCATCCCGGACGCGGTTGAATCGGCCTTGTTGTAGTAAACGGCCAGGCTGGTCCGAAGATCAATATTATCCAGCAGGCGAATATTGCCGGTGCTGTGCAGGTCCAGATAAGTACTCGTGTTCGGCGTCATCGGCCATACTTCCGCAGCATAAAATGACGCGAGCAAAATGTCCTGATCGACCGGTGTCTCGTTGTCCAGCCAGCTCAGCACGTCCTGATTGAAGCGCTGCACATCGGCAAAGAACTCGAGACGCCCCGCCAGTGCGGCCCTGTCGGATTCGAGGTCCAGTTCGATTCGTGACAAGTACTCGTCACGCAAGCCATCGTCCTTGCGATTTTCCAGCCCCGCCTCGACCATAAGCGCGACCAGGACGCCGACCACGATCAAGACAAACTCACCAATCATTCTGCCGCGCTTGTCCATCCGTCTTCCTTGTGTGAATTCAGTGGGCACTATACGGTGTCATGTCAATCTGCGGAAACCCAAGTATGCCTTCGGCCAGTGACTCCCTACGCATAGACCGATGGCTGTTCTATTGCCGTTTTTTCAAGACGCGGGTCCTCGCAACGGCTGCTGTGACCGGCGGGCACGTGAAAGTTAATGGCGAACGAACGACGCCGGGTTCTCGCGTCAAATGCGGTGACCGCGTCGACCTGGTTCGCGAGCGCTTACCTTTCTCGCTGGAGGTGATTGAGGTCCCGGCCCGCAGAGGTCCGGCTACGGAGGCGAGGAAATGTTATTTCGAAGATGAAAGAATCGTCGCGCAGAGAACCGCGCTGGTCGCGACGTTGAAGCAGGATCGAATGCTGATGCCAAAGACCGAGGGACGTCCGGACAAGCATACGCGGCGCAAACTGCGGTCGCGGAACAGGGACTAGGGTCCTGCGCTGTCCTGCGCGAGGCGCGCTCCTACGGGGTGATCTCTACTACCGTGCGGCCGGTTACGGTGCCGTCGATGTAGGCCTGGAACGCACCCGGCAGCTCGTCGAATGAAATGCATCGGTTGCCAATCGCGTCCAGGTGTTGCGGCTTGAGATCCTGACCTATTCTCGCCCATACTTCTCTTCGCAAGTCACTTGGCGTATCAACAGAATTGATACCCAGCAGACACACGGCTCGCAGGATAAATGGCAGGACGGTAGTGTTCAGCGCCGCATTCTCCGCCAGTCCGATGCTTGCGATGTTGCCGCCGTAGCCTACCGTCCTTGTTAGCCAGGTCAGGTGCTCGCCGCCGAGGCTATCGATAGCTCCCGCCCATTGGGCTTTTTCCATTGGCCGCTTGCCAAGGTCAAACTGACCGCGCAACAAAATTCGACTCGCGCCGATGTTGCGAAGATAGGCCTCTTCTGTTGCTTTGCCCGTCAACGCGACGGCTTCATAGCCGCGCCCGGCGAGCATGTCTATAGCAACGCTGCCAACACCGCCTGTCGCTCCAGTCACTATGATCGGGCCCTGGTCCGGCGATTGTCCGTTCTGCTCCATGCGATGAATGGCTAGCGCTGCCGTGTAACCGGCCGTACCAATCTGCATGGCCTCCACTGGCGAAACACCTTCTGGAATCGCGACGAGACTCTTGCTGTCGATGCGCGCATATTCCGAATAGCCGCCGTCGACCGTTTCGCTCAGGCCACAACCGTTAACAAGCACCTCGGTGCCTGGTTTGAAACCTGAGTCTTCTGAGCTAATAACAACGCCGGCCAGGTCGATGCCGCCGTTAAGCGGATAGCGTCGCAGGATTTTCGCGGTGCCGGTCGCCGCCAGGGCATCTTTGTAGTTGATCGTCGAGTGACTCACCCGAACAACAACATTTCCCTCTGTCAGGTCATCGACGGTGAGCTGCTGAAAGCCGCCAACAACCTTGCCGTCTGTTTCATCTATACGAAAAGCACGAAAGCTATCCATCACATCCCCTGTTTCTTCAGTCGTTGCAACCAGGAAACCAGACCCTGTGTATTGAGTACGATATCAATCTCAAGAATAGCCTGCAGCGCATCATCGTCACCCTTAAAGCCATGCGCGCGGGCTGCGGTCTTCAGATAGTCCGACATGTCCGGCTGAATCGCTGCCTGCAAATCATCCGCTTCCTTGTGTCGCAGCGCCAACTTTGTGTAGGCGTCAATGCCGGCATGCATGTCCGCAGCGAGGCGCTTGAGATCGCGCACGCGGCTGTAGTGCGTCAGATACAGCTGCTTCGGGTTACACGCCATTATCAGATCAATGGACGCGTGCGCCGCATCCGGATCGAAGTGCGTTGGCGTTGATGTCGGAAATATGAATTCGCCGGCCGCCGTGTCCAGCTCGCGATAGGAAATGCCAAAGCTGTCGCCCGTGAACACGCCCTGGGACGCCGGGTCATGCAGACTGTAATGGTGCAGCGCATGGCCTTCGGTGTGCATTGTCTTGAACTTCCGCCCGTTGAGGTCGAAGCACTGGCCATCCTCGGCCACCTCGCAGCGCGAGGCGTCGATCGGCAAGATATCCCCATACATTTCCCGCGTTTTTTCTACGCCATATACCGC
Organism: Woeseiaceae bacterium; assembly: GCA_021773055.1. Lineage (GTDB taxonomy): Bacteria > Pseudomonadota > Gammaproteobacteria > Steroidobacterales > Woeseiaceae > UBA1847. The sequence continues at coordinate 181,953 of JAJFKV010000017.1, read as the reverse complement.
TTGCGTACCCGCTAGTAGCCGGGTTGGGTCAATCATGTGCGCGATGCCGCGCGGATGCACAACACAGCTGGCGTTCGGCAACGCCTGCATCAGGAGCCCGGCTCCGCCGGCGTGGTCGAGGTGTATATGAGTAAGAAAAACGTAGTCGACATCGGCACCGTCGAGGTCTTGCTGGCGCAGTGCGTCGACCAGGAGCTCCACGCTGTCATTTGTTCCGGTATCGACGACCGCGGCGCGGCCGCCCTCAACAATCAGGTGACTGGCGTCCTGAAGCGGCCGCATATACTCCGTATCGACGGCGGTGATGCCATCGTTCAGCTGTGTCGTTTGGGCGTTACGGCCGGACAACCGCTACTCGGACTTGGTCGTTTCGAGGCCATCGAGGCTTGCGAAGTATTTGGCCAGGACCGCAACATCTTCGTCGGCGATAAGAGCGGCCTGTGCGCCCATCACGGGATCGCCACGGGAGCCGTCACGATAGCTAGACAAAGCGTGCTTGAGATAATCTTCGTGCTGACCCGCCAGCGTCGGCCACACGGCATTAACGCTCACGCCGTTATTGCCATGACAGGCCGTGCATGCCTGAGCTTTGACGAAATTAACGCCGTCCGAGCCTCCGGCTGCAACAGTCTCCGCGCCGATGCTCGCGAGATAAGCGGCAACATCTTCTATTTGCTGGTCCGACAGGCTGGTGGCCTGTGCGTTCATGGTTGGATGCTGGCGCGTATTCGCGCGATAGCCCTCAAGCGCAACGATTATGTAGGCCGCCTTCTGGCCGCCGAGTTTTGGCACCCGATAAGACGGATAGGCATTGCGATAACCGTCGATGCCGTGGCATCCGAGGCATGTATATCCGAGGTCTTTACCGGCCTCTGCGTCACCTTCAGCCCGGGCTGGTTGCGCTGAAAACGCGTTGGCAATAAGCAGTGCGGCGGCGACCGCCACGAGTTTCTTGTTCGTAGTCATTTGATTGTTCGTCAGTTTCCTGGCCAGCAGTTCGCGCCGGACATCGTGTGAGGCCGCTATGTTAGTGGCACTCGGCGTGGATTTCTAGCCAAAGCGCACAGTATCTTGCGGCGCGCGTGCTAGCATCGGCGCGATCTAACTATTTGTGACAGGAGTTCGAGGTGAAAAAAAGCGTCATAGCTCTGATATTACTTGCCGTGCTTATCATTATTGTTTCGCCAGGCATCGTCGGCAAACTGGCCGAGGAGAGCGTCGGTGAAAACCTCAACTGGGCAGCCCGGGAGAGCGGCGAGCTCGTCGTCACGTCGGATGGTTTTGATCGAGGCTGGTTCTCGTCAGAAGGGCAGCATCGGGTCGCGTTGGGTAACGGCAACATTCGGTCGGCAATAACGACTGCCGCCGGGGGCGATTTTGATGAGCAGATTCCCGTGCTACTGATAAACACACATATCGACCACGGTCTCATTCCGGTGACATCAATGAGCCGCGACGAGGGCTCGCTCGCGCCTGGCATTGGTCGCGCCGTGTCCACGCTGGCCGTCGAATATGACGGTGACCAGTTGATGGAGGTCCCCGGTGTTATTTACAGCAAAATTGGCCTAGGTGGTGACCTGGATTCTCGTTACACGCTGCAAGCCGGCACGATGATTGTTGATGGCGGCGAAGTAACCTGGCAACCCACTATAATCAATGTTGCATCCAGCGCCGCATCCGGCGAAATTGAGTTCGACGGTGATGTTGGCGCTATGACCTTCGCCAATAATCAGCAGATCGTGACCATTGACGGCCTGAAGATCACCGGGATGCAGGAGCCCACAGCTTACGGCTTCCGCGTTGGCGACGTTGAAATGACTATCGGCCCCATGACCGTGGAATCCAACGGAACAACAGCAGGCGGCATGCAGGGACTGAGTGTCAAAGGCTCTTCGTCCGTTGACGACGGTCTTGTCGTTGCGGCAATGCGTCTCGAAATGAGTGGCCAGACGATTCCTGATTTCGGGGACATTTCGGTCATCGCCGACATGAGTTTTTCAGACATTGATGCCGCGGCCCTGGGCGCTGTAAGCGCGCGCCTCGAAACGCTCAAAGGTACACAGGACCCGAATCAAATCATGCTTGCGGCGCAGGATGAGTTTAAGGCTCTGTTTGCCGGCGGGATTGGTGTCGATGTGAAGCAGCTTGATATTGCCCTGCCGATGGGCACGGTGGAGATGAAAGTAAACCTTGCTGTTCCCGCTTTCGATGGCGCGACATTTGAGTGGTCATCATTGTTGCTCGATGCGGTTGCGTCCGTTGATGTCAGGGTTCCCGAAGCCCTTGTGCAACTTGCGTCGTCGGTCAACCCACAAACAGGAGCAATTATTGGTATGGGCTACCTGAAAAAAGAAGGTGAGGTTTACATTATGGACGCCGACCTCAAGAAGGGATTGCTGACCATCAACGGTGCGCCGATACCCATCCCGATGGGTGCGTTTCAGTAATCAGCGCTTAGGCTAATTTCGTCCGCCCGGTGGCACGCAACTCGCGAGCCCTCGATTTGCCGCAACTCTGGCCGGGCCTCGCTGCAATGGCTTTCGGCAAACGCACATCGCGGGTGAAACACGCAGCCTGGCGGTGGCGACATCAGCGACGGTATTTCGCCTTTCAGCGGTGCGGCTTTGGGCGCTACCAGCGGGTCCGGTACGGGTGACGCATCGAGTAGCGCCTTTGTGTACGGGTGTCGTGGGACCGAGAACATATCGGTCGTATTGGACACCTCGATAAGCCGGCCCAGGTACATCACCGCAACCCGGTGACTGATAGAGCGAACAACCGCAAGATCGTGCGATATGAAGATGATCGAAAGATCCGAATCCCGTTGCGCCTCTCTTAGTAGCTCCAGCACCTGCTCCCGAACGGAGCCATCGAGCGCCGCAACCGCCTCGTCACAAACCAGAATTTTCGGCTTTAATATCAACGCACGCGCAATCGCGACGCGTTGCGCCTGGCCGCCGGACAGCTGATGTGGATAGCGACGTAGATAGTTCTCGTCCAGGCCGACCTTGTTCAGAATGGCGACAACCTGCTCGTTGCGAAGCTCGGCCGTAAGGCTCGGCTCATGCACCAACAGCGGCTCGCCGACCAGGGCCGCAACTCGCATTTGTGGATTCAACGCTGCCGCCGGATCTTGAAATACAAGCTGCAAATCCCTCCGCTGCTCGGCGGCCCGCGCTTGCACCGGCCCCTCGAGTGGCTCGCCGGCATAAACCACTCGCCCCGCGCACATCGGGATCAAGCCCAACAATGCCCGCACCAGGCTGGATTTGCCCGACCCCGATTCACCCACAATCGCCAGCGTCTCGGCCTCTCGCAGCGACAGGCTGACTTCTGTCACCGCGCGCAGCTGTACATTTGCCGCATCACGGTAGCTCACAGACGCCCTTTCAACCGCCAGCGCCGTCTTTGTGTTTGGGGGCACAGCTATCACGCCGCGATCAATTCTCGCTGCTGCCGCCAACAACTTTTTCGTGTGTGTGCTTTGCGGTGACGAAAAAACGGCCGTTGTAGCCCCCGTTTCAACCAGTTTGCCCGCCTCAAATACCAGCAGTCGTTCACAGCGACCTGCGACGATGCCGAGATCATGCGTTATCAACAAGAGCGCGGTGTCGTCCCGCAGCTCCTCCAGCAGGTCCAGTATTTGCGCCTGTACAGTAACGTCCAGCGCGGTTGTTGGCTCGTCGGCTATCAACAAGTCCGGTTCGCAAATAAGCGCGGAAGCGATCATTACGCGCTGCCTCATACCCCCTGACAGCTCGTGCGGATAGGCGCGAAACTGGCGCTCCGCGTCGGGCAGCCCAACGCGCCCGAGCATCTCTATTACCATTTTGTCGGCCGCCTGACCGGTCGCGAGTTTGTGCTGGTGCAGGATCTCCCGCAACTGTCTGCCGATACGAAGATAGGGGTTTAACGCTTGCATCGGATCCTGAAAAACGATGCCTACACGCACGGCACGCACGCGATCGAGTTGATCGCTGCTTTTGTTCAGGAGTTCCTCGCCATCGAACCGTATGTTGCCGGTGACCGTCGCATTGCCGGGTAACAGCCCAAGCAAAGACAATGCCGTTTGTGATTTGCCGGACCCCGACTCGCCAACCAGGCCAACCGACTCACCACGATTCACCGTGAAACTCACCGCGTCGACGACGCAGGAGTCGCCGTAACGAACGGACAGCTCGCTAACCTCGAGCAAGCTCACGATGCCTTTCTCGCATCAAAGAAATCACGCAACGCGTCGCCGAGGAAATTGAAGCTCATTAAGATCACCGCCAACAGCGCCGCCGGTATGAGGAGCATCCAGGATGTACCTTCCATTTGATTCACGCCCGTATCCACCAGCGCGCCCAGTGATGTTTGTGGCTCCTGAACGCCAAGCCCAAGATAGCTCAGGAAAGACTCAACCAGAATCGCCTGCGGAATCGTCAGCGTGACGTAAACGATGACGATGCCGAGCAGGTTTGGCGCGATGTGTTTGAAAATTATTCTCGCTGTGCTTACGCCCGTCAGGCGGGCCGCATCAACAAATTCGCGCTCGCGCAGGCTCAGCGTTTGGCCGCGAACAATGCGCGCCATGTCGAGCCAGTTCACTGCGCCGATCGCGACAAAGATCAGGAGGAAGTTTCTTTCGAACGCGACCATTAGAAGAATGACGAAGAAAATAAACGGCAGCGAATATAAAGTGTCGACAAAGCGCATCATGGCGGCATCAACCCGACCGCCGACGTAGCCGGCGACAGCGCCATAAGTAACGCCAATGACGAGGCTCACGAAACTCGCAACCACCGCAACCAGCAACGTGATCCGGATGCCGAGCATCGTGCGCACAAACTGGTCGCGCCCCAGGTCGTCGGTGCCGAACCAATGTCCATCCAGCAGGCCCGGGGCTTTAAGGATCGCATCGAAATTCGTACTCTGATAGTCGTGCGGACTAAGCCACGGGCCTAAGATGGCCAGCACCAGAATGAAGATCAGCACACCGCCGCTCGACCTCATCGGTTTCGGACCCGCGGATCGAGCACGCCATACAAGACGTCGACAACGAAATTCAATGTAATGATCAACGTCGCATAGAAAATGACTATGCCGAGCACCAGGGTGTAATCACGATTGAGCGCACCGCGTACGAAGGATGCCCCCAGTCCGGGGATACCGAAAACCTCTTCGACCACAACCGAGCCCGTCAGGATCGCCGCAATTGCCGGACCCAGGTATGACAACACCGGTAACATTGCCGGCCGCAGTGCGTGTACGCGAATTATGGTTTTTGTTCCCAGTCCCTGGGCTCGAGCCGTGCGGATAAAGTCTCGAGCGAGCACGTCAATCATGCTGGCCCGTGTCAACCTCGCGATATACGCAATCTGTGGCAAAGCGAGCGTGATGACAGGCAAGACGTACTTTGCCGCGCCCGCTTCACCACTCCAGCCCGCCGGCAGCCAGTGCAGCTTCACTGCCAGCAATAACACCAGGACAGGAGCCACCACGAAGACCGGTATGGATATGCCCGTCATCGCAAATGACATCACGATACGGTCCAGCATGGAGCCCCGCTTAAGCGCGGCAACCGTGCCGCTCGAAATGCCCACCAGGAGCGCCAGCAACATCGCCAGGGTCCCTATCTGCAGCGACAGCGGAAAGCCCGTGCCGATGAGCTCGGCTACGGTGTAGTCTCTGTAACGGAATGACGGCCCAAGGTCGCCCTTGAGCAGGCCGGACAGGTAGCGGCCGAGCTGCTGTGGCAACGGCTCATCAAGGTGGTACGCGGCTTCGATGTTCGCAGCGACATCCGCCGGTAGCGCCCGCTCCGCATCAAACGGCCCGCCTGGCGCGGCATGCACCATGAGGAAGGCCAGGACGATTACCAACAGCAAGGTTGGTATTGCCCCCAGCAGTCGGAGCAACGTGTATCGCAGCAAGTATTTGTTCCAGCGCGGCTATTCGACCGCTTTGAGGCTCAGGTGCTGAGAATAATGATAATCGAGAACGTTGTCTCCCCAGCCGGCAACTCTCGGATTGACCAGGTGCTCGCCGACATAGAAGTAGAGCGGAATTACCGGATGGGCGGCCAGCATGACGCGCTCGGCCTCTTCGAGAAACAGGCGGCGTGCACTATGGTCCGCCTGTCCTGCGGCGCGCAGCATGAGGCCATCGTATTCTTTGCTCGCGTAGCCGGTCAGGTTCGATGCGTTTTGCGACTGCATGACACTCAGAAACGCGTGCGCATCGTTGTAGTCGCCCAGCCAGCTGGATCGAAATACCTCCGTAAGCTCCCGGCCCCGAATGTTTGCCAGCAACACCTGGAACTCTTCGTTGACCAGTGTCACCTCAAGGCCGAGCACATCTCTCCACATTGACTGAACAGCGAGCGCGATGCGGCGATGCGTATCCGAAGTGTTATATCGCAATTCCAGCTGCAGCGGTTTCGCCGCGCTGTAGCCGGCCTCAGCGTACAGCGTTTGCGCTGTCCGGTTGCGCTCCGCCTGCGTCAACGCGGCGTAACTCAATAACGGCGGCTCATAATTATCGACGCCGGGCGGCACCCAGCTATAGGCCGGCGTCTCCCCACGGCCCGTGACCTTTTCGACCAGCAACTCTCTGTCGATGGCCATCGACAGCGCCTGCCGCAGCGCCGGGCCCCCTGCGAGAAACGGCTTGCTGAGATTGTATCCGTAGTAATAGATATTTTGTTGCGGTGCGACGCGCAGCTGGTCCTGAAACTCTTCTTTGATCTGCTTGAAACTGTCGGGTGGTACCGAGCTCGTGATGTCGATTTCGCCCGTGCGATAGCGAGAAAACTCTGTCGCCGCCTGGGTAAGTACGTGATACCGAACCTTGTCGATGTCGGTGTTCGCGTTATTCCAGTATTGCGTATTGCGCCGTAACGTAATCACGGACCCGGGCACCCATTCCTCCAGAATGTACGCGCCGTTCGACAACAAGTTTCCGGGCCGCGCAAAGCTGTCTCCGTGTTCTGCGACCGAGCCCGGGTGCATCGGAAACGTCGCGGGGTGCGTTAAAAGGCTCAGCAAGTACGCTGTTGGCTGTTGTAGCTGAATGACCAGGGTGTGGTCGTCAATCGCCTCCAACCCGGACACATCGGCAAGAAACTCCGCATAGAACGCCGCTGTCGCCGGGTCGATCAGTCGGTTTACTGCAAACACAAAATGAGCGGCTGTAACGGCATCACCGTTTGACCACTTCGCGCCTTGCCGGAGATGAAAGGTATAGGTCAGCAGGTCATCAGAAACGTCCCACGACTCTGCGGCGCCGGCCATCAATTCCCCGGTCGCCGTGTAGCTGACAAGGCCCTCTCCGATATCACGCAGGATATCGGCCGCCTGCGTGCTGCTCGCCTTGTGTGCATCGAGCGACTCAGGCTCGGTGCCAACGCCACGATCAAGCACCGAGGCCGGTTCAGCCGCCTCATCGGAGCGGCTGCACGCATTGATGCCGGACAGCGCGAAACAAACAAGCAGGAGCCGTAAATATTTCATGCCGTAGAGGATACCTGATACTTTCAAGCGCTTTTCTTTAGTTCCCTTTTCTTAAGGTGAATCAACAGCAATGACACTGCCGAAGGCGTCATGCCCTCAAGGCGCGAGGCCTGGCCGAGTGTCGTCGGGCGCGCAGCGCCTAGCTTTTGACGCGCCTCATTTGATAGCCCAACCACAGCCGTATAGTCGATATCCTCTGGCATACGAAGCGACTCCTGTTTCGCCTGCTTCGCAATCTCGCGCTCTTGGCGTTCTATGTAACCAGCGTACTTCGCCTGTACTTCGAGCTGCAGCCCAACCTGTTCGTGCTGCTCATCACTAACGAGGCTAGCGGCATCAGTGGTGCCGACGACCGGCAGTGCGACAACATCTCGATAGGTAAACTCAGGTCGCTTCAGTAGCGCCAGAGCAGTGACGCCCTCCGCCTTCACGAAAGTGTCTGCAAGCCGCTGTTGCTCTATCGCGACCGCTTCGCGCTTTGCATTGTAGACAGACCAGCGCTCATCATCGACAAGACCGAGCTCGCGGCCCTTCGGTGTCAAACGAATGTCGGCATTATCTTCTCGCAGCGTCAGCCGGTATTCCGCGCGGCTCGTGAACATGCGATAGGGCTCGCTTACGCCACGCGTGATCAGGTCATCAACCAAGACGCCGATGTAGGCTTCGTGGCGCTCCGGAAACCACCCTTCCTGGTCGTGCGACTGGCGCGCCGCGTTGATGCCCGCCAGCAACCCTTGTGCGCCGGCCTCTTCGTACCCGGTTGTGCCGTTTATCTGGCCCGCAAAATACAAACCGCTTACGTGTTTCGTTTCGAGCGTTGGCTTGAGGTCGCGTGGGTCGAAATAGTCATACTCGATCGCATAACCGGGCTGCATGATATGCGCGCTTTCAAAACCGACAATCGAGCGCACGAATCGCACCTGCGTTTCATAGGGCAGGCTGGTTGAAATTCCGTTTGGATAGACCTCGTTCGTGGTGAGGCCCTCCGGCTCGACAAAAATCTGGTGCGATGTTTTGTCCGCAAACCGCACAATCTTGTCTTCAACCGACGGGCAATAACGCGGGCCCACACCCTCAATCATTCCGGAGTACATCGGTGACTCATCGAGAGAGGCGCGAATGATGTCGTGCGTCTCTTCTGTTGTCCTGGTGATGTGACAGGAAATTTGCTCCGGGTGATCGCTGCGTTTTCCCAGAAACGAAAACACCGGCATCGGTTCGTCACCCGGTTGTTCCTGCATCAACTTGTAGTTGAGGGTCTTGCCGTCGAGTCGGGGCGGTGTGCCGGTTTTCAGGCGGGCAACATTGAACGGCATCTCGCGGAGCCGTTCCGCGAGTTTGTTCGATGGCGCATCGCCGGCCCGCCCCCCTGCTTTTTCGGTGCGCCCGATAAGAATTCGACCCGCCAAAAATGTGCCAACCGTCAGGATCACGGTTTTGGCGAGAAACCTGAGGTTCTCACCGGTAATGACGCCCGCAACCTGGCGACCCTCAATGATCAGATCTTCAACCGATTGCTGGAATACGGACAGATTGGGCTGGTTCTCGATCGCCGTACGAACGGCGTGGCGGTAAAGCTGCCGATCCGCCTGTGCGCGTGTCGCGCGAACAGCGGGCCCCTTGCTCGCATTCAGGGTGCGAAACTGGATGCCGGCGAGATCTATCGCCTGTGCCATCGTCCCGCCCAGCGCGTCGATTTCACGGGTCAGGTGCCCCTTGCCGATGCCGCCTATCGCCGGGTTGCAGCTCATTTGTCCCAGCGTAGCGATGCTCTGCGTAATCAGAAGCGTGTTCGCACCCGCCCGTGCGGCCGCCATGGCGGCTTCCGTGCCGGCGTGGCCGCCGCCAATTACAATTACGTCGTAGGTTTCAGTCATTGGTTAAAAAGTAACCAGTCAGGGCCGCGCATTCTTTACTATTTGCGGGCCGTTGTCCAAGATGGCTCGCTGATTAAAGTACTGAGTAAAGCATGCACCGAATCCTGGCAATTTTGCTGATCGTCTTTTCGCCATTTAACGCCACCCGCGCGCAGTCGCTGGAGCTCACAGATTGTCGCATTAACGCCGGCCCGGGCGCGCCCAGCATGGCGGCGCGTTGCGGCAGAATGCTGCGCCCGCTGGACCCGGCGGGTGTTGTCCCCGGTGAAATTGAGCTTCGTGTCGCTGTCGTGCCAGCGCTCAACCTGACGCCTGAGCCAGACCCGCTCGTGCCGATCGCGGGCGGGCCGGGGCAGGGGTCAGTTCAGTTTTACACCGCCTACTCCTGGGCCTTCGAAGATGTGCGCAGGAATCGCGACATACTGCTTATCGACCAGCGCGGCACCGGCGAGTCCGCGACGATGGACTGCGAGTTTGACGACGACATTATCGCCGGTGAGTACTCGGTCGAGGTAACGGTGGAGTACACCGAGCGCTGCCTCGAGCAGCTGCCGCACGACCCGCGGTTTTTTACCACCAGTGTTGCCGTAACTGACATGGAGGCCGTACGTGCGGCGCTCGGTTATCCGGCCCTGAATCTTTACGGCGTGTCGTACGGTACGCGAGTGGCGCAACATTTCGCGCGCCGTTATCCCGGCTCAACGCGCACGGTTATCATCGACGGCGTTGTGCCGCCGCAGCTTTCACTGGGCCCCGAGATCGCCACCGAAAGCCAGAAGGCTGTCGACAATATTCTCGCGCGCTGTGCCGAGGACGATGCGTGCAATGAACGCTTTCCCGGTGTTGCTGCTGACTTTAAGCAAGTCGTCGCGGAACTTCGCGCAACGCCGGCAACAATAAATGTGCCGCACCCAAGCACCGGCCGCCCTGAAGAGCTCGTGTTCGGCGAGGGCGAGCTTGCCGGATCTATCCGCATGCTGGCCTACCACCCCAATTCGATTGCGCTTGTGCCACTGCTCGTACACGAGGCGGGCAAGGGCAACTACGCGCCCCTCGCCACGCAATTCATGATGACCATGGTCGCCATGGCGGACGCAATGTCTCTGGGCATGCACAACGCGGTCATGTGTACCGAAGACGTGCCCTTCTACGACAAGTCGTTGATCGACTACGACGGTCTTGCCGCAAGCTACATGGGCACTTTCCAGCTCGATGCGCTGGAGGCCATCTGTTCGGTCTGGCCTGCCGGGCCCATCGACGACGACTTCAAGGAGCCGCTGGCGACCGACCTGCCGGTGCTTTTGCTTTCCGGCGATGCGGATCCGATTACGCCGCCGCGCTATGCCGAGCTTGCGGCAATGGGCCTCAATAACGCCGAACACCTTGTCGGCACGCACCAGGGCCACGGACAGATAAGCGTCGGCTGCACTCCGCAACTGGTCGCGGACTTCATCGATACGGCCGACCCAACCGCGCTGGATGCGACATGTATGGAACGAAGTTTCGTTATGCCCTTTTTTCTCGACTTCTCGGGGCCGAGCCCATGATTAACGTTGACGGCATCCATAAATCGTTTGGCGATGTGCACGCCGTACGAGGCATCAGCTTTGACGCGCCCGACGGTAGAATCACTGGCCTGCTCGGACCGAACGGTGCGGGCAAGTCGACGACCTTGCGCGTGCTGTATACCGTGCTGAAGCCGGACGAGGGCTCGGCGATCATTGACGGCTCCGACGTTGTTGCCGATAGTCTCGTGGCGCGGCAAAAGATTGGCGCGCTACCGCACGGAGCGGGGCTTTATCCGCACCTCACTGCGCGCGAAAACGTTGCCTATTACGCCAGTCTCTGCGGCGTAGACAAGAACGACGTCGATGACCGGGTGTCGGACATTATTCGCTTACTTGAGATCGAGGAATTCGCCGACCGACGCACGAAAGGGTTTTCGCAAGGACAACGCACTAAAGTCTCCCTTGCCCGCGCACTGGTGCACGACCCGCAGAACGTCATTCTTGACGAGCCAACCAACGGCCTCGATGTTATGGCCACGCGCTCTTTGCGGCACCTCATCTTGAAACTGAAGGACGCGGGCCGTTGCGTGTTATTTTCGTCACACGTTATGCAGGAGGTCGCGGCACTGTGTGACGACATATGCATTATCGCCAACGGCCAGGTAGCCATCGATGACTCTGTCGCCGGAATTCGCGAGCGTACCGGGCAGGAGGACCTCGAAGAGGCCTTTGTTAGCGCGATACAGATGGTGGGAGACGAGTGATGCGAACTTTCCTCACCGTTTTCTTTAAGGAAATTCTCGACAATATTCGCGACCGGCGCACGCTGGCTTCTGCGCTCATAATGGGGCCGATTTTCGGGCCGGTGATGTTCGCGTTTATCATCAACATGTCTATCGACCGCGCCCTCGATGACGCCGAGACCACCATGGACCTGCCCGTCATCGGCCAGGAACACGCGCCAAACCTCATGCGCTTTCTTGAAAGCCGCAATATCGACATTGTCGCGGGCCCGGAGGACATCAATGGCGCGGCGGCGGCGGTAAAAAGTGGTCTGCATGACGTCGTGCTGGTCGTTACAGAAGACTTCGGCGAAGATCTCGCCGACATGATTCCGGCCCGCGTCAAACTATACTCCGATGAAGCCAACTCGCAGGGCGAAAAGGAGGCGCGGCGGGCGCGCTTTGCCTTGCGTGCATACAATCGGCAACTTGCAAGCATTCGGCTGTCGGCCCGAGGTGTTAACCCCATGTTGCTGCGGCCAATCAACGTAGATGAAGTTGATGTCTCAACACCCAGCGGCCGCTCGGCAATGCTGCTTGGCATGATGAGCTACTTTTTCATTTTCGCGTTGTTGATGGGCGGCATGTATCTCGCCATCGACGCTACGGCGGGTGAGCGCGAGCGCGGCTCCCTTGAGCCGCTGTTAACTTTGCCGGTGACCCGCGCGCAGCTGATTCTTGGAAAAATTATGGCGGCCTGTGTCTTCATGGCGGCGTCTTTACTGCTGAGCCTGCTGTCTTTTTACGTGGTCTTGAAGTTCATGCCGCTGGAGCAGCTTGGGATGACGCCCAACTTTGGTCTTCCTGTGGTCGCGGCCGCTTTTTTTCTGTTGCTGCCTTTCATCCTTCTCGGCGCATCGCTGATGACGCTGGTCGCGTCGTTTACGAAAAGCTACAAGGAGGCGCAAACCTGGCTTAGCGTCGTATTAATTGCGCCGACTTTGCCCATTCTTGTTGTCAGCATTCTTACGCTTAGACCGAAACTAGAGTTCATGTTTGTGCCGTCTTTGAGCCAGCACCTGATACTTGTCGATATGGTCAAGAACGAGCCGCTGAACGGTTTACACGTAGCGGTTTCGGTTTGCAGCACGCTGGTGTTTGGTGCGCTGCTCACCTGGGTCTGTGCCCGGCTGTATCGTCGCGAAGGGCTTTTAGGGTAGTCCCGGTCGTAGTCGGAAACCGCTCCTGCGGTTGACAAATCCGGGCGTTTCTCCACCATGGGGGGCCCGGATATAAGAATAATTATTATGGCACTGTTCTCCGAGCTTCGGCGTCGCAATGTAATCAAGGTCGCACTGCTTTACGCCCTCGCCAGCCTGATGATTTTATGGCTTGTTGGGGGCTCGCTGATCAGCCTTGGCGCGCCCAAATGGGCCAATGAATTTGTCTTGCTGGTGCTGGCGATAGGCTTCCCGGTTGCGGTGATTTTTGCCTGGGCTTACGAGATCACCCCGACTGGATTGCAAAGGTCAAAGGATGTCGACCAGACCCAGTCTTTTGTTTACAAGACCGGCCAAAAACTGAATGCCGCGATGGCAGTGCTTGCTGTTCTCGGTGTGCTCGCCCTGGTCGGCGAGCGCTTGTTGCCAACGTTCGAATTGCCGCCGATTATCGAACCGATTTTGCTGCCGCCGGTTTACGAGCAGCCCGCGAACGTCGGTGTCCCACAAGAAATTCGTGCCTATACGTTTGACAACGGTTTGCGCGTCATTGTCTGGCCAGACCACGACATCCCCAACGTCGTGATGTACACCTTCGTGCGCGCCGGTGGCAGGAATGAATATCCCGGTATCACGGGCCTGTCGCACTTCTTCGAGCACATGATGTTCAACGGAACCAAGCGCCGCCAACAGGGTGAGTTTGACCAGACCATGGAAGCCGCCGGTGGCGCGAATAACGCGTACACATCAAAAGACCTTACGGTTTACCAGGACTGGTTTCCCCGCTCTGCGCTGGAAATAATATTTGATCTTGAGGGCGACCGCCTGGCGAACCTCGCGATTGATCCGGCCGTTGTTGAGTCGGAGCGAGGCGTCGTTTATTCGGAGCGACGCATGCGTTACGACAATGACAACTTCGGTCGTTTGTACCTCGAGATGAATGCGACGGCTTTCATTGCGCACCCCTACCAGTTTCCCGTCATCGGCTGGACGTCGGACATCGAGAGCTGGACACAAGAGGATCTCGAGTCCTATTTTAAGACCTATTACGCGCCCAACAACCTCACGATGGTATTCACCGGTGACGTATCCCACGAGGAGATCTTTGACCTCGCAGAGAATTACTTCGGCGAAATCGATGCGCAGGACGCGCCGCCACCAATCCGCACGGTGGAGCCCGAGCAACAAGGGGAGCGCCGACTTCTAATAGAGGCAGACGCGCCCACGCCGCTCTTGCATGTGACTTTTCACGCCGGTAACGCTGTAGACCCCGGGACGCTTCCACTCAACGTCTTACTGAATGTTCTGGTCGGCGGCAGCTCTTCGCGCTTGCACCAGGCCTTCGTTGAAGAAGAACAAATCGCCCTGTCGGTTGATGGCTTTCAAATGGAGGGCATCGATCCTGGACTGGTGTATTTCTATCTGACGCTTCCGCCTGGTGCAGACCCCGATACCGTAGAACATCGGTTGCTGGAAGAGTTGCGAAAGGTGGCGCACGAGGGCATCACCGACGGCGAGCTCAACAAGGCGCGAAACATCATGGTCGCCGACTACTGGCGCGGCATGTCAACGATTAACGGCAAGGCCTCTCTGCTCGGTAACGCCGAGGTTTTTCTCGGCGACTATCAGCGGGCCTTCTCGTTACCGGACGAGCTGAACAGAATAACGACTGCGCAGATACAAGAGCTTGCGACCAAGGTTTTTGATCGCAACAAGATGACCGTTGGTGTCTTGCGTTCTCCAGGCGGAGGTGAAGAGTAATGACCAGGCCGAGGATGCTCGTCGCGTTACTGGCTTTTTTCGTCTCGATGAGCACATACGGCGAAGGCGTGACGCTGCCTTCCGCTGAGCGCGTCGTGCTTGAGAATGGCACCGTTTTGATTCTCGTTGAGAATCACGACGTGCCTTTAATTGGTTTGCGGGCGGTAGTGCGCGGTGGGGCCGCGGTTGACCCCGCCGATAAACACGGTCTGGCAAACCTGCTTGCAAACCTGCTTGAGAAAGGCGCAGGAGAGCGTACTTCGGCCGAGTTTGCCGAGGCTGCCGCCGCGGTTGGCGGCGACGTGCGCGCATCGGCCGACCTCGAGTCCCTCTCAATTTCTGCAGACTTTATTTCCAAAGATGCCGCGCTCATGGTTGAGCTTGTGTCAGATATGCTGCAGCGCCCGACGCTTGAGGCCGGCGAGTTTGCAAAGCTGCGTGATCGATCGATCAACCTGATAAAGGCCGCAAAGGGCTCTGACCCCGGCGAGCTGATGCCCTACTACGCGAACGCGTTCCTGTTTGGTGAGCACCCGTACGGTAACCCGGTTGAAGGCAGCGAGTCCTCGTTGGCCAATGTTACTCACGGTGACTTGCTGGCTTATTACGCCGACATGGTCGGCGGCGACCGGCTTGTCCTCTCTGTGTCCGGTGATTTCGAGACGGCCCCAATGCGCGAAACATTAATCGCGGCGTTCGGTGCTTGGCGCCCCGCCACAGGAGCTTTGCCCGAGATTGCTGCGCCAACATCGGTGGCGGGCAACCGGGTCTACCTCATCGACAAGCCGGGCGCGACTCAAACCTATTTTCGTATTGGCAATGTCGGAGTATCAAGAGGCTTTGCCCGGCGCGCCGAGCTCGATCTGGCCAACACCGTTTTCGGCGGCCGCTTCACATCAATGCTGGTAACAGAGTTGCGAACCAAGTCAGGGCTAAGCTACAGCGCCAGCTCGCGACTGGCCCGCCACACCCAGCCAGGCTCGGTGTTCATAAGCTCCTTCACGGAAACCAGCACGACCGTGGCGGCGCTCGACGTGGCGCTGGGCACTTTGGGCCAGCTCCGCGACGAGGGGCTCGACGAGGCCATGCTTGTCTCTGCGCGCAACTACGTCATGGGGCAGTTTCCACCGCGCCTGGAGACGGCCGCACAGGTCGCCGGTGTTTTCGCGATGCTGGAGGTCAATGGCCTTGGGGCGTCGTATATTGACGATTACGCCAGCAGCCTGTCTGCCGCAACACCAGCAGGCATCGCCGAGGTCATTGGCGAAGTTTATCCCTCGGCTGACAACCTCGTTTTCGTCATCCTGGGTGACGCCGAAACGATTCGTGATCAGGTCGCACAATACGGCCCGACCACTGAAATCTCGATCGCGGAGCCGCGGTTCCACCCTTAACCGCCGCCCGCGCCGGCCAGCACTGCTCCCAGCGCCAGAAACGGTATCGCCACGACAACACCAACAGCGGCGCCGGCGGTCTTGATGGCGGAGATCTTGACGGTCTCGACCGCATAAATGTCTTTCCAGTCCGCAACCACGGGCGCTCCCTGGGGCTGAAACAAGGTGTTCTTGTGGATGGTTCCGCGGATCTCGGTCTCGCTGACCCCGGTGACACAGATTTCTTTGCTGCGGTTGTCCAAATAGGTCAGACGGACCCTGTCACCGGCCTTTATCTGCTTCGCGAAAGAGTCATCGTCGATATTGTAAACCGGCTTGATCGTAGTGCAGGCGGCACTCATCAAGACCAGCACGGCCAGTGTCAGTGTGGCCGTTTTTCTCAGTGGATTCGTCATCTCGTGCTCCTCGTTAGGTGTGGATACACAATGACGGCTGCAGCCACCCCGCGCCTGAGGGGCCCCTGATGGTTTCCTTCTCTTGACGTGATGACGGCGGGGCTATTTGCCGATGCAGAACTGCGAAAAGATTCGGCCAAGGAGGTCGTCGGACGAGACTGCGCCTGTTATTTCACCGAGGGCCCGGTGACTAAGGCGCAGCTCTTCTGCCAGCAGCTCGCCGGCGCGCGTTTGTTCAAGCGCTGTGCGGCCGGTTGCGAAGTGCATGGCCGCTCTTTCAAGGGCGTGCAAATGACGCTTGCGGGCCGTAAACGCGCCTTCGCCGAGGTTCTCGTAACCGGCAAGCTTGCGTATGTGCTGTCGCAGCGCCGCCAGGCCTTCTCCGGTCTTGGCGGACAGACCGATTGTGCCGCGGCCGTCTACTGGCTCGCTCTCGCAAAGGTCGATTTTGTTGTGAACGATGGTCACTGGGATACCGTCCGGGACCGTCTCATTGAGCTCGCCGGGCTCTGGCTCCGTTGCGTCCTGAATCCAAAGCACGGCGTCGGCGCTTTGCAGCGCGCTTCGTGCCCGGCGAATACCCTCCTGTTCAACCCGGTCAGGATCTTCTCGCAGCCCGGCCGTATCAACGAGCTCAACAGCCAGGCCGTCTATGTCGATCTGCTCTCGCAAAATATCGCGTGTGGTCCCCGCGATTTCGGTGACGATCGCCGCCTCCTGGCCGCTCAACAGGTTCAAGAGGCTCGACTTGCCCGCGTTCGGCCTGCCTACGATGACAACCTGGAAGCCATCCCGCAGAACGCGCCCCTGTTGCGTCTGTTCCTTTAACAAAGCAAAAGCGTCCGCACACTCATTGAGTCCGCGCAGCAACAGGTCGTCCGACAGGAAGTCTATTTCTTCTTCCGGAAAATCGATCGCCGCCTCAACGTGCATACGCAACCGAAGCAGCCGCTCGGCGAGCGAGTTGACTGCTGTTGAGAACGCGCCCGACAACGAGCGCAGCGCGGCTCGGGCGGCCTGCGTGGTGCTGGCGTTTATCAGGTCTGCAATCGCCTCGGCCTGTGTCAGGTCCAGCTTGTCGTTCAAGAATGCGCGCTGTGAAAATTCGCCCGCGTCCGCGCGCCGGGCGCCGATTTCGACGATGGCGTCAACGAGCAAGGAAACCACGAGCGGTCCGCCGTGTCCCTGTAGCTCAAGAACGGGCTCGCCTGTAAACGAGCTGGGTGCCGGGAAGTACAGCGCAATACCAGCGTCCAGTTTCTGGCCGTTCTCACGCCGAAACGTTCGGTAAGTAGCGTATCTTGGTTCCGGCAGAGCACCCAACACCGTTCGTGCGATATGCTCGGTATTGTCTCCGGAGACGCGCACGACACCGACGCCACCCGTTCCGGGTGGCGTCGCTGCGGCAACAATCGTGTCAGCGGAATTATTCATTGCTTAATAAGACCACAGGTGACTTGCGGATGCAGAGCAAAAATATTGAATTCCTAAACGGTTCCGGGGAGAAGCTAGCCGGCATTCTCGACCTGCCTGCTGGCGAACCGCGCGCTTTTGCGCTGTTCGCTCATTGCTTCACGTGCTCCAAGAACCTCAAGGCGGCGACTAATATCTCTCGCTCGATGACGGCCGCTGGTATTGCCGTGCTCCGTTTCGATTTTACTGGCCTGGGGCAAAGCGCCGGTGCGTTTGAGGATACGAATTTTTCCAGCAATGTGGACGACCTCCGATCGGCTGCTCGCTGGCTCGAGCAGGAACACCGGGCGCCGGAAATAATCTTCGGACATTCATTGGGTGGCACGGCGGTGCTGCAGGCCGCGCCAGACATGCCGTCCGCGGTTGCCGTCGCAACGATAGGTTCGCCGTCGGCCCCGGCGCATGTTGCGCATATGTTTTCAGACTCTGAGGCGGCGCTGCGCGAACATGGTATTGCCGAGGTACAGCTTGGCGGGCGGCCGTTTTGCGTCAAGGAGCAATTTCTCGACGACCTTCAGCGGCACGACCTGGTTGGGTCGCTCTCCGGGCTGCGCAAGGCGCTGCTTGTGATGCACTCTCCGGTCGACGCTATCGTCGACGTTGAGAACGCTTCGCAGCTATTCATGGCTGCCAGGCATCCGAAAAGTTTCGTCAGTCTCGACACGTCCGATCATCTGTTGTCGGCGGAAGATGACTCACGGTACGCGGGCCTGGTGCTGGCGTCATGGGCCGGGCGGTATTTGTCCGCGGCGGCCGAATCGGCTGAGCCGCCCCTGGTAGCAGCAGGTGGTAGCGTTGCTGCGCGAACGTTCATCGACGGCTTTCGCTCTGATGTGGTGGCAGGCAACCACGCCTTCATCGCCGATGAGCCGCTCGCTGTTGGCGGCACCGATGCCGGCCCTTCCCCTTATGATTTTTTGTCTGCCGCGCTTGCAACGTGCACCACGATGACTCTGAAGATGTATGCCGGTCTGAAGAAAATTAAGTTGCGCTCCGTCACCGTTACCGTTCGCCACGGCAAGGTGCATGCGGACGACTGCGCTGATTGTGAAAGCTCGAGCGGCAAAATTGACGAGTTTGAGCGCACTCTAACCCTCGATGGCGAGCTCACTGACGAGCAGCGTCAACGCCTGCTTGAAATCGCCGATCGTTGTCCGGTGCACAAAACGCTGCATGGAGAGGTCAAGGTCCGCACCACCCTGACGGGCCCGTAGCTGAGCCTCAGTGTTTCTTTTCTTTCGCTTCTCGCTCTACGACGGTGTTGATCTTCCATTGCTGCGCAATTGATAACAGCGTGTTGGTAACCCAGTAAAGCACGAGGCCCGACGGGAAGAACGCAAAGAAGGCCGTAAACATGATCGGCATAATCTGCATGACTTTTGCCTGTACCGGGTCGGCGGGTGCCGGGTTCAGCTTTTGTTGCATGAACATCGCCGCGCCCATGATTAACGGCAGAATAAAATACGGGTCTTTTGTGGAGAGATCGGTAATCCAGAGGGCGAACGGCGCCTGGCGCATCTCGACGCTTTCCAGCAACACCCAGTAGAACGCGAGGAAAAACGGCATCTGAATCAGAATGGGCAAACAACCGGCGGCCGGGTTTACCTTCTCGCGCTTGTAGAGCTCCATCATCGCTGCGCTAAGTGCCGGCTTGTCGTCCTTGTAGCGGTCCTGCATCGCCTTCATCCGAGGCTGCAGACTGCGCATCTTCGCCATCGACCGTCCGCTGGACTCGGTCAGCTTGTAGAACGCCAGCTTGATCAGGAACGTCACCAGAATGATTGCCGCGCCCCAGTTCCCAATGAAGTCAAACACATGGCTCAGCAACCAGAATAGCGGCTGCGAGATAATTGTTAGCCAGCCGTAGTCGACGGTCAGCTTGAGCGTCGCGTCGATTTTTTCGAGCTGCGATTGCAGTTTCGGCCCAATGAACACGGTGGCAGCGAATACTCTGCTCGAGCCCGGCGCGATGGTCTGCACCTTGCCGGTGATGCTTGAGGTCGCGCGATCACCACGAACGCTGACGCGATACGACTGTTCCGTCTCAGCGGCCGGAACGACGGCGCTCAGGAAGTGATGTTGAATCGACCCGATCCAGCCTGCCTGTGACTTGAAGTCATAGGCACCATCTTCCATCAGGTCATTGCGCTTCAGTTTTTCGGACTTTTCGCCGTTATAGATGATTGGCCCGGCGAAGGAATATGAGTCGACGTCGAACATGGAGCGCTCTTGCTCTTTGGAGATCCGCACGATCTGTGCGTACTCCGCGCCGCGCCAAAGGCCCTGGCTGCCGTTCAGTATTTCCTGCTCTATGCCGATCGAATAGCTGCCGCGCGTAAATCGATAACGCTTCTCTACCATCACCCCGTTGGGGTCCTGCCGCACGAGCGAAACGACAAGCTCATCGTTGCTGCCGAGTTCGTAATAGTCTGAGGCGGACTTGAAGCTCTTGCGATAATTTGGCTTGTTGCCCTCTTCCACCGTGCGCAAACCGGTGCGAATGAACCCAAGGTCGGACTCGTCGGCACTCAATAACTGTATTAGCTTGTCGGGCTGGTCTTTGGCGACCGGGTATCCGAACAGGCGAGCAGAAAGTAGCGTTCCGCCCTCCGTGCTGATCTCTATATCGAACACATCGGTCGTCACGCGAATGCTGGGCGCCGCGCTTACATTTGCCGCAGGGACCGTTTCTTCATCGACTGACAGTGGCGCATCGAGCGCATCGCCCGCAGCCGCGCTGAGCTCTGGCAAATCACCCTCGTCAAGCGCTATCGCCGGCTGTTCGACCTGCTCGATCGGCGCGGGCACTGGCTGTGGCGCATAGTCCTGTAGCCAGGTCTGGTATGTGATCCAGCCCATGAGGCCGAAAAATGCCCAGATCAGCAGTCGTTGATTGTCCATCCGTTAGCTATCCTGCGTAGTTTGTTTGCGTAGCGCCTTCGAGCATCTTTGCCAGTGCCGCGTCAGGCTTTCATTCATTGCCCCGGCCTCGGCCAGGGCCGCGGCGGGCTGGTTTATAACAACGATGTCGAGGCCCGCCAGTTGTCGTTGGTGGTGCCTGAATGACTCTCGAATCACCCTCTTAATACGGTTTCGTGCTGTCGCCTTGCGACAGTGCTTCTTCGATATCGCCAATCCCAGCCTGCAACTTTCTGCATTATTGTCTCGGCAGAGCACTGTAAAGAATTTATCGCGGCTTCGTGTGGCTTTCTTAAACACGCGGCCGAACGTCGCCGCATCAAGTAGCCGGTTCGTTTTGGCGAACCGAAGACTTTTGCTGCTCGTCAAGTTGGAATTTTGAGTCGTCGTCGTGACGGTCGCGCGTGCGTTACGGCGTCAGCTGCGCGCGGCCTTTTGCGCGGCGGCGCTTAAGTACGAGGCGCCCGGCTTTGGTTGCCATACGAGCACGAAAACCATGGGTGCGTGCGCGTTTGATTTTGCTGGGCTGGAATGTGCGTTTCATGACTGTTACCTAGATCAAAAACCCGTCTATTCGGGCCGGTTTTTCAGAGGGTCGGCAAGGGTACTTATATGCCCTGACAGTGTCAATAGACGGATGTAAAGCTTGGATTTTCAGTATAGACTGCCGATCTTTCTATTGTCGTACATTTTATGTCTTGGGCCGCACGGTTTTGGGGCCTTTTGGGGAACTGCTTGTCTGCTGAGTCGACGCTCTGGAACCAGTGCCTTCGCGTCCTGCAGGCGGAGCTGCCCGAGCAGCAATTCAATACCTGGATCCGGCCCCTGCAGGCCGTTGATGACGGAAATGTGTTGCGGCTGCTTGCGCCCAATCGCTTCGTGGTTGATTGGCTGCGACAGCACCACATTCAGAGAATTCTCCAGCTTGTTGACGAGAACGGCGGTGGCACCGAGCTGGTCATAGCGGTTGGTTCGCGCGGGGCCGGGGCGGCCGCGCCTGGCAGCGAAAGACCGAAAGCGTCGCCAATAAGGGCCAGCAGCCATGCGCCCGTTGCGTCGCGATTGAACCCGACATTCACTTTTGAGAGCTTCGTTGAAGGCAAGTCCAATCAGCTCGCCCGCGCGGCGGCGATGCAGGTCGGCGAGAATCCCGGCCTCTCGTACAATCCACTGTTCATTTACGGTGGGGTCGGTCTTGGCAAGACCCACCTGATGCACGCGATCGGCAATGCCATCGTGAAGGCCAAACCAGATGCCCGGGTGAGCTATGTACACTCGGAGCGTTTCGTCGGCGACATGGTCAAGGGCTTGCAGCACAACAAAATTTCGGAGTTCAAACGCGCGTATCGCTCACTCGATGCTTTGCTCATTGACGACATACAATTTTTTGCTGGAAAGGAGCGCTCGCAGGAGGAGTTTTTTCACACCTTTAATGCGCTGCTCGAGGGCCAACGACAAATCATACTGACCTGTGATCGTTATCCCAAAGAGGTCGCGGGCCTGGAAGAGCGCCTCAAGTCGCGCTTCGGCTGGGGCCTTACTGTAGCGATTGAGCCGCCGGAGCTGGAAACGTCCGTTGCTATTTTGATGAGTAAGGCCGCCGCAGACGGGATCGCTCTACCGGAAGAGGTCGCATTTTTCATCGCCAAGCGCATACGCTCGAATGTTCGTGAATTAGAGGGTGCGTTGCGACGGGTGATCGCCAATTATCGTTTCACGGGAAGGGCCATCGATCTTGATTTTGCGAAAGAAGCATTACGTGATTTGCTCGCTCTTCAGGATCGCCTGGTATCAATCGAAAATATTCAGAAAACTGTCGCCGAGTATTTTAAGATTCGTGTCGGTGATTTATTGTCCAAGAAGCGCACGCGGTCTATTGCCAGGCCGAGACAATTTGGTATGGCCCTGGCGAAAGAGCTTACCAATCACAGCTTGCCGGAGATCGGCGACGCGTTTGGTGGCAGAGACCACACCACAGTGCTGCATGGCTGCCGTAGAATCGCGTCTTTGCGGGAGACAGAAAAGCGTGTGGATGATGACTATTTGAATTTGTTGAGAACTCTGACAGGATGATGTGGATAAGGGGTGGAAAAGTTTTGATGAAAAACTTATCCACCGTGTACTCACAAGTCATAGCCATGGTGTGCTCGAATTGTTCGCGCACAAAACAACAGGTAAGTAATTGATTCTAAACGCGTTATTAAAGTTATGCACAGGCAAATGCTTGCTTAATAATAACAATAAATTAACTATTTCCAACATTTATTAACAGGTGGAACCTATGAAGTTTACCGCAGCTCGGGAAGCGCTGTTGAAGCCACTACAAGCCGTAATTGGTGTTGTAGAGAGACGGCAAACGATGCCGATTTTGTCGAATGTTCTAATCATTGTGAAAGATGGACGGCTAGCTGTTACGGCAACGGATCTGGAAGTTGAGTTGGTTGCTGAAACAGAAGTTGCTTCGGAATCTGATGGGGAAATCACTGTCTCGGGCAGAAAGCTGCTTGATATTTGCCGGGCGCTTCCGGAAGGGACCGATGTAAAAATCGGCCTGAGTGGGGAGAAGCTGAGCGTTAGAGCGGGTCGGAGTAAATTCAACCTTGTAACGTTGCCGGCGGCGGAGTTTCCGGTAGTGGAAGACATTAAGGCCGGGCAGACAATTATGATAAGCCAGGAGTCGCTGGGGAGGTTAATCGAAAAGACACACTTTTCAATGGCCCAACAGGATGTTCGTTATTACTTGAATGGCATGTTGCTTGAGACGGGCGGGAAGCACCTTCGAGCGGTAGCAACAGACGGGCATCGGCTGGCGCTTTGTCAGGCAGATCTGGATGGTGGGGAGCTCGAGGCCCAGCAGGTTATTGTGCCGCGTAAGGGCGTACTGGAATTGCAGCGCCTGCTTTCGGGAGAGGGAGACCTGAATATAGAGCTGGGCTCAAACCACGTTCGAATTCAACTCGAAGGGATCCGGTTCACATCAAAACTCATTGATGGTCGTTTTCCGGAATACGACCGGGTCATACCGAAGGAGTCGTCGAATGAGCTTAAGGCTGACCGAACGGAGTTTCGCAGCGCACTGCAGCGAACAGCTATTCTTTCAAATGAAAAATACCGCGGTATCCGCCTGGTTATCAGGGACAGCGGCGTAGTTTTGCAGGCCCACAATCCTGAGCAGGAAGAGGCCGAAGAAGAGCTTTCCGTTGAATACGCTGGTGAAGATATCGAAATCGGCTTCAACGTTAATTACCTGCTGGACGCGCTTGGCGCGGTGGAGGGCGACGACGTGACGCTATCGGTTCAGGATAGCAATTCGAGCTGTTTGATACGACAGCCAGGAAAAGAGGACTGCACGTTTGTCGTAATGCCTATGCGGTTATAGGCGAGAGCCGGACAAGATGATCCGCCTGTTTCGGGCCACCAATTTTCGTTGCCTGAAAAAAGCGGAGCTTGAGCTTGGTCCGCGCTTTAATTTAATAAGTGGTGCGAACGCCTCCGGGAAGACGAGCTTTCTGGAGGCGTTGGCGTATCTGGGCAGAGGAAAGTCGTTCCGCGGTGCGAGCACGTCGAACCTGCTGCGGCACGGCGAGACAGAGTTTGTTCTTTTTGGGGAGGTCGAGCACGCAAAAGGCACGATAGCGGTTGGCGTGAGAAACGGCCGGGACGGGCTCGAGGTTCGGATCGGCGGGGAAAGCGCGCCTGGCGCCGCCGCTCTCGCGGAGGCCTTGCCGCTGCAGGTAATAGATCCGGAGGTTCACAACCTGATTGCCGGCGGTCCGGAATTGCGGCGGCGATTCCTGGATTGGGTGGCGTTCCACGTGGAACACGACCACCTGATGATGTGGCGCCGCTTTCGCCGCACACTAAAACAACGAAACGCAGCGCTGAAGGCCCGAGCTACTGAAGCCACTATCCGGAGCTGGAACACGGAGTTTCTCGAGCTTGCCGGCCAGCTCGATGTCTCTCGCCGGCGAGTGCTTGCGCGGACGCTGAACAGCCTTCAGGAACATGGGCGCTTGTTGTTGGAGACAGAGCTCGGCTTCGAATATCAACAAGGCTGGGCTCGGGACAGAAAACTCAAAGACGCTCTTGAGGGCGGGCTCGAGAGAGACCTTCTGCTGGGCGCGACGCAGTCGGGCCCGCACCGAGCAGACATCAGGGTTGTTTACGATGATCGACAAGCTCGCAAGCTCGTGTCACGGGGCCAGCAAAAGCTTCTCGCCAGCGCAATGATCCTGGCGGCAACAGAGACGGCGCAGGCCGCACTCGAAAAACCGCTGCTCTTACTGCTGGATGACCCGGCGGCCGAACTCGATACCGAGTCAATTGCCCGGTTGATGTCTGCAGTCGCTGCGCTGGGCTGCCAGGTTGTTGCGACGAGCCTGGAGCCGGGCGCGCTGGATTTCGCGGAAAAGCCCAGGATGTTCCACGTGGAACAGGGCCACATTACCCCGGCCGGCTAAAATGTTTCCGCTTCGGGAAACATAGGCGCCCGGAAACCGTGAAACCCCCTTAAAAAAGAAAGATTTAAGGGCGCTCTTCAGCCCCCACTTTGCTACAATGCGTCGGTTACGTTTTGAGGATATCGAATGACCGACGCTACAGAATATACTTCCAGTAATATCAAGGTCTTAAAGGGCCTCGAGGCCGTCAGAAAGCGGCCCGGAATGTACATCGGTGACACCGATGACGGCACCGGTCTCCACCACATGGTTTTCGAGGTGGTTGACAACTCCATCGACGAGGCGCTCGCGGGCCATTGCGACACCATTACCGTAACAATTCATGCGGATGAGTCGGTTACCGTCAGCGATGACGGTCGCGGCATCCCCGTCGACATGCACCCGGAAGAAGGGCGCTCCGCTGCGGAGGTCATCATGACCGTCCTGCACGCCGGCGGTAAGTTCGATGACAACTCTTACAAGGTTAGTGGCGGGCTGCACGGAGTCGGCGTGTCTGTCGTGAACGCGCTCTCAGAGCAACTGGTGCTGACGGTGCATAGAGACGGCAAATCGCACCAGCAGGAGTACGCTCACGGCGAGCCGCTGGCACCATTGGCCGTTATCGGTGAGACAGAACGAACGGGCACAACCCTGCGCTTCAAGCCGAGCGACAAGACATTCACGAATATTGAGTTTCACTACGAGATACTCGCACGGCGGCTGCGCGAGCTGTCTTTCCTGAATTCCGGGGTTCGCATTCGACTGGTTGATGAGCGCGATGAACAGGAAGAGGTATTTGAGTATCAGGGCGGGATTAAGGCGTTCGTCGCTCACCTCAATCGTAACAAAACAACCATTCACCCAACGGTGTTTCATTTCTCGGTGACAAAAGACGACGTCGTTGTCGAAGCGTCGCTACAGTGGAACGACGGCTATTCGGAAAATACGTTCTGTTACACCAACAATATTCCGCAGCGAGATGGCGGCACACACTTGTCCGGTTTTCGCGCCGCGTTAACGCGAACAATGAACAGCTACATCGAAAAAGAACACAATACGAAGAAAGACAAATACACGCCGAGTGGTGACGACGCGCGCGAAGGTTTGACCGCCGTTCTCTCTGTCAAGGTGCCAGACCCGAAGTTTTCTTCGCAAACAAAAGACAAGCTGGTCTCGTCGGAAATAAAAGGCATCGTCGAGCAGGCGATGGCCGGTCGGCTAGAGGAGTTCCTGCTGGAACACCCGCAGGAAGCAAAGGCAATAGTGTCCAAGATCATCGATGCTTCCAGGGCGCGCGAGGCGGCCCGCAAGGCGCGGGAAATGACGCGACGCAAAGGCGCGCTTGATATCGCGGGCCTGCCGGGCAAGCTTGCAGACTGCCAGGAGAAAGACCCGGCTCTGTCAGAGCTGTTCCTGGTCGAGGGTGACTCCGCTGGTGGCTCGGCGAAGCAGGGCCGCGACCGGCGCACACAGGCCATACTGCCGCTTAAAGGAAAAATTCTTAACGTCGAAAAAGCGCGCTTCGACAAGATGCTGCAATCGGCCGAGGTCGGCACGTTGATCACCGCGCTTGGTTGTGGCATCGGGCGCGACGACTTTGATCCGGACAAGCTACGTTATCACCGCATCATCATCATGACTGACGCCGACGTTGACGGCTCCCACATCCGGACCTTGTTGCTGACGTTTTTCTATCGGCAAATGAGAGAGCTTATCGAGCGCGGTTATGTGTATATCGCACAGCCACCGCTGTACAAAATAAAGCGCGGCAAACAGGAGGTCTACGTAAAAGACGACGCAGAGCTTAACGCCTATTTGCTAAACGCGGCGATGGACAATACGGCGTTACACGTCAACAGCGAAGCCCCGCCTTTGTCGGGCGTTGCGCTTGAGACGCTCGCCAAGGAACACATTGCCGTCGAGGGAATCATTGCACGACTTGCGCCTCGTTACGACGAGGTCGTGTTGCGGGTAATCAGCCAATTGCCCGAGGTCACCGCGAGCGACGCCGAGAGTCTTGACCGCCTTGCGTCCTGGAGCGAACAGCTGTCAGAGGCGCTACCGAAGAGCTCCGGAGACCGGGCCGAAGATAACAATGTTGGCAGCTATAGCGCAGAGCTTGATCGCGGTGACGAAGCCGGCGAGGGCGTGCGAATCGCCATTACTCGAGTTCAGCACGGCATTGGCACCACCCGCTACCTGCCCCGCGAATTCTTTGGCACGAACGAGTACAAACACGTTATGGCGCTGGCGGCGAAGATCGGCGACCTGTTGTCGGACGACTCGTTCGTCAAGCGCGGCGAAAAAGAGGCACCGGTAGAGTCGTTTGCGGCGGCTGTCGATTGGTTGATGAGCGAGGCGCGGCGAGGACAGTCCATTCAGCGCTACAAAGGCCTCGGTGAGATGAACCCCGATCAACTCTGGGATACGACAGTGAACCCGGAAACCCGGCGGCTCATGCAGGTGAAGATAGACGATGCCGTTAAAGCTGACGAGATATTCACAACGCTGATGGGCGATCAGGTCGAGCCACGCCGTGAGTTCATTGAGAAAAACGCATTGACGGTAGAAAATCTCGACGTCTAAATCGGAAAATCCTGTTGGGCGAAATTAACCAACTTTGTCCGCAGATGGGCACACAATCGACGACGATTGCGACCGTTCGTTTCGACCGCAGCGATGCATAAACATACCGCCAAACTTTTGCAACGAATCCGGGTCGAAACGCATCAAATATGCAGAGATCAAGACTAATGCCCGGGTGCGTAGCGGCAGCGGCAGCGCTTCTGGGTGCGCTCGCGGGCTGCGCGGGAGCGCCGGAGAATGACAGCGTCATTGTGAGAAACGACTCCATCGACGACTACATCAAGGTGGCAGAGCTCGAAGAAATTGATGCGATCAGGAAGCGGGGCGAGCTTCACCACACCGTGGTAACAGAGAACTACATAATTCTTAGGGACCGAAGAAACACGTATCTGGCCGTTTTCAGACAGAAATGCTGGCAGCTAGAGGAAACAAGAGTGACACCCGATGTTCGGTATGACAAGAATGTCGTTCGCGCCCGCTTTGATTCATATCGCGGTTGCCGAATTGGGGCCATTTTCGGGCTTAGCGAAGGACAGGCAACAGAAATTCTAGGTCTCGGCGCAGAGCCGGGAAGGTAACACTCCAAAAGGGGAGCAAAGTGAGAAACTACATAATAGCAGCGACAGGGTTATTGTTGATTGCAGCATGCGGACAACAGGCCGCGGATCAACCGGTCGCCGAGGAGCACGAAGCGCCGCGCTCCGGCATCGCGACGGACGGCATGGATTTGAGCGTCCGGCCAGGAGAGGACTTCTTTGCCCACGTCAACGGAAAGTGGGTTGAAGCAACAGAAATCCCCGCCGACAAGGCGCGCTATGGAACCTTCGACATTCTCCGCGACGAGTCGCAAGATAACGTAAAGCTTATTATCGAAAAGTCGGCGACGGGTGATTTTGCGAAGGGCACCGACGAGCAAAAGGTTGGTGACTTGTACCGCTCCTTCATGGATACGGAGACTCGAGACGCCAAGGGAATCGAGCCCTTGCAGCCAGAGCTGGATCGGATCGATGCAATTTCAAATTACGACGACCTTGCGGTTTACTTCGCCAGCGTCACGAAGCGAGGTCTTGATGCACCATTCGCTACAGGCCAGTACGCCGACTTCAAGAACCCGAAGCAGTACATGATTTACGCGGCCCAAAGCGGGCTTGGCCTTCCGGACAGAGAGTACTATTTCAAAGACGACGAGTCGTCGGTCGCGCTGCGCGCAAAGTACCTTGAACACATCGAGAAAATGTTTGACCTCGCCGGATTTGATGGCGGGGCGGCAGCGGCCGAAGCCATTATGGCGCTGGAAACGCGCCTGGCCGAACAAAACATGAGCAAGGAAGATTTTCGCAACTGGAGCGTGAATTACAACAAGGTCGCTGTTGAAGACCTTCCCGGGTTAATGCCGAACTTCAATTGGGACGGCTATTTGGCGGAGGCCGACCTGCAGGACCTCGACGGTATCGTTTTCCTCACGACAGATTACATAAAAGCCCTGGACGGCATCATCGCGGACACTGATCTTGCCACATGGAAAACCTACCTGTATTGGAGCGCGGTCAACAATACCGCGGGCCGCCTGACTACGGTTATCGACCAGCAGAATTTCGAGTTCTATGGAAAGGCGCTGTCCGGCACAGAAGAGCAGCGCGCAATGTGGCGCCGTGCCGTGAACTCTGTCAACGGCATGCTCGGCGAGGTGGTTGGCAAGGTGTACGTCAAGGAGCATTTTCCGCCGGCGGCGAAAGAGCGCATGCTAACGCTGGTTGGTAATCTTGTAACTGCTTACGAGAAAAGCATCAAAGAGCTGGACTGGATGTCTGGCGAAACCAAGCTCGAGGCACTCGACAAGCTTTCGAAATTCACGCCCAAAATCGGATATCCGGACGAGTGGCGCGACTACACCGCGCTGGACATAGAGGCCGACGATTATTATGGCAATGTCGAGCGGGCCTCGATTGCCGAATACCAGCGCTTCATGGACCGTCAGGGTGGGCCCGTTGATAGAAACGAATGGGGCATGACACCGCAAACGGTTAACGCATACTACAGCCCACCGCTGAACGAAATCGTTTTCCCGGCCGCAATTTTACAACCGCCGTTCTTCGATCTCGAAGCAGATGAGGCTGTTAACTACGGCGCTATCGGCGCGGTCATT
Organism: Woeseiaceae bacterium; assembly: GCA_021773055.1. Taxonomy (GTDB): domain Bacteria; phylum Pseudomonadota; class Gammaproteobacteria; order Steroidobacterales; family Woeseiaceae; genus UBA1847. The sequence goes on along the minus strand of JAJFKV010000017.1, from coordinate 152,020 downwards.
GGCCACGAAATTGGTCATGGCTTCGACGACTCCGGAAGCACCTTCGATGGTGACGGTGTGATGCGGAACTGGTGGACCGACGAAGATAAGGCAGCATTTGAAGAGCGCACTGGCATGCTGGTTGAGCAGTATAATGAGTTTCAACCTTTCGAGGACCTGAACGTAAACGGCGAGTTCACGCTGGGCGAAAATATCGGTGACCTTGGCGGTATCAGCATTGGGCTGCTTGCCTACCACATGTCTTTGAACGGTGTGGAAGCGCCGGTGATCGATGGCTTTACTGGCGACCAGCGTGTATTCCTGGGATTTGGACAGGTATGGCGCGGCAAGTATCGTGAAGAGGCGCTGCGCCTGCAGATCGAAACCGACCCCCATTCGCCCAGCCGGTATCGCGCAAACGGCTCGGTCCGAAATGTACCGGAGTTCTACGAGGCATTTGATGTAAGCGCTGACGACGCGCTGTACCTCGCGCCGGAAGATCGCGTTAAGATCTGGTAGATACCAAAGCGAAACAATAGGGGGTCAGAGCCTAAAAGAGGCCTGACCCCTTTTTTAGTTTTCGTGCTCGGCGGTCGCTCGCACCGCGCCTTTATACGAGCTGCTGATTTCGCGCATCTTGTTTTCGATCCAGGCCTGAACTACGAGATTAGTTTCTTTCGGTGACCGGCCTGCAGGATCGATTGGCGGGCCGATACAAAAGCGAACAGTACCCGGGCGCTTGGTCAGCTCACGACGCTGCCAGAGGTCCGCGGCATTGTGGGCGACGGGGACGATCATGACGCCAGCCTCTTTCGCGAGCGCCGCACCACTCGCGCCATACTTCTGCGTCTCGCCTGGCGCCATTCGTGTGCCCTCAGGAAAAACCGTCACCCAGACACCGTCGGCCAGCTTTTGCTTGCCCTGCCGAATTACCTGCCGCACGGCCTGACCGCGTGAGCGGCGATCGATTGCGATTGGATCAAAAATTAACTTTAGCGCCCAACCGAAAAACGGGATCCACAGGATTTCACGCTTGATAACCCACGTGGTGCGAGGAAAGAATGGCACATGGCCATACGTCTCGAGCGCCGACGAATGCTTGACCATGATCACGCTTGCGGTTTCAGGCAGGTTCTCCTGCCCCTCAACAACCACCTTGATCCCGCAAAAAAAATCGCCGGCCAAAAGCATCAGCCGGCAGTAACTGACTACGACGCGCCACAGGAAATCCCGCGGCGCCCAAAACAGGGGTAAGACGGCGATGCCGTAAAGAAGCGCGGACAAATACGCGAACACGAGAAAGAGCAGAGACGAAATTGCTCGCAACAAGCGCCTAGTCCGCCGTCAGCGCGGTTACCGCCGCCGCCAGATCGTCAAAGATATCGATATCGCAAAACTCGGTCGGCAGCTCGCGTTCGGTCGTCAGGCCGTTGCCGGTTCGAACAAGCACCGGTCGTGCGCCCGCAGCTGCTGCGGCCTGCAGGTCGCGGAGAGAGTCGCCGATGACCGGAACATCGGCCAATACAGTCGAGAAATGCTGACCGAGTTCCAGCAGCATGCCTGGCCCGGGCTTACGGCAAGCACAGTCGTCATCGGGCCCGTGTGGACAAACAACAATCCGGTCAACGCGGCCGCCTTCAGACACAACAAGCTCATGCAGTTTCTGGTGCATCGCCAGCAGCGCATCGTTGTCGAACAGGCCCCTGGCAAGGCCGGACTGGTTGCTGGCGATCGCGACGGAGAAGCCGGCCCGCGACAGCCGGGCAATCGCAGCGATGCTGCCAGCTATTGGCAGCCATTCATCAGCAGTCTTTACGAACGCGCTGGAGTCCTGGTTGATCACGCCATCGCGATCGAGAATTACGAGCCCCTTTTTAGCAAGGTCCTGAGGCATGTCTAGCCGATTGAGAGTCGCGAGATATCGGCGACATCCAAAAACAGGGCGCGAAGCTCGCCGAGCAGGGCGAGACGATTGTTCTTGAGCGCCTCGTCGTCCGCCATGACCATGACGTCGTCGAAAAACCGATCGACCGGATCCCGCAAATCCGCGAGTTCGTTTAAAGCATCGGCATAACTGCGAACAGCGAGTAACGGGCCGACCTTTTCTCTGGCATTTTCAAGCGCATTAAACAGGGCAACCTCGGCCTTGTCCTGCAGCAATTTCTTGTTAACGTTCAAGCCGTCCGTCGCGCCAGACTTGCGCAGGATATTGGCAATTCGTTTGTTTGCGGCCGCCAGACTCCCGGCCTGTTCGAGCCGTGCAAATGTCTGCACGGCAGCGAGACGACGGTCAAAGTCGAGCAGCGACGACGGCTGGCGAACCATCACCGCCTCAAAAGTTTCGATCTTCAGGCCCGGGTCACGGTCCAGAAAATAACGGCGTAGCCGGTCAGTTATGAAGGAATACAGCTCGGTTGCGATATCGTCGTTATCCAGCTTGCCTTGCGGTTGTGCTTCAATCGCCACAGCGATTAAGGCCTTCAGGTCAACGTCCAGCCCGCACTCAATCAAGATCCGGACGATGCCGAGGGCCGCTCGACGGAGGCCGAACGGATCGCGGTTGCCACTCGGCTTCTTGCCAAGCACAAACACCCCGGCAAGCGTGTCGAGCTTGTCTGCAACCGCGAGCAGCTGGCCATCACCGGAGCCCGGCAGCGAATCGCCCGCAAAGCGCGGCCGATAATGTTCGCCTACAGCTGTTGCGACCGCCTCCGCCTCACCGTCCGCCGCGGCGTAGTAACTGCCCATCGTTCCCTGCAGCTCAGGAAACTCTCCAACCATGCCGGTTAGAAGATCGCATTTCGCGATCGCGGCCGCGCGCGAAACGTTCGCCGCATCCTGGCCCAGCGCTGTCGCGAGCCATGTCGCGACAACGGCTACCCGCCGGCCCTTGTCACGCAGGCTGCCGAGACCTTGCTGGTACACCACCGCGCGAAGGTCGTCTTCACGACTCGCGAGTGTTTTGCGCCGATCGTTATCCCAGAAAAAAGCAGCATCGGCGAGGCGCGGCCGAATAACGCGCTCATTGCCGTCTCTTACCTGATCAGGATCCCTGCTCTCGATATTCGCCACGGTGATGAACTTCGCAAGCAAGTTGCCGTTTTCGTCGGCGACCGGGAAGTATCGCTGATGACCAGTCAGGGTCGAAATAACCGCCTCCCGAGGCAGCTCAAGAAAAGCATCGTCAAAGCTACCCAGCACGGGGACGGGCCACTCAACCAGCGCCGCGACTTCGTCGTACAGCGCCGCGCCCTCAACAACCTGCCCGCCAGCCTCTGCCGCGGCCGCATCGACGCCGTCTCGAATCATGTCTCGCCGACGCTCAAAATCGGCGATCACATAGCCGTCTTTTTCGAGCGTTTCGAGATAGACGTCAGGTGACGTGATCGTAATTGGGCCGGCAGAATGAAACCGATGACCGAGCGTTTTGTTGCCAGCCGCGATGCCTATAACCGGGGCATCGATCGTTTCGTTGCCATACAGCATCACTATCCAGTGCACCGGGCGAACAAACTCGGCATCACCGCTGCCCCACCGCATTCGGCGCGGAATGGGTAAGGTGGCCAAAGCCTCTTCTATCAGGCCCGGCAAAAGATCAGCGACCGATCGGCCTCTTTCGACGCTGTCAAAAGCGAGCCACTCACCTTTGTCCGTTTTGTTTCGGCCGAGCGCGGCAACGTCGACGCCACATTTTTTTGCGAACGCCAATGCCGCTGGCGTGGGCTTGCCGTCAGAATCGAAGGCTATCTTTACAGGCGGACCCTTTTGCGCAAGCTTTAGGTCCTCCTGTCGTGCGGCAAGCCCGGGCACGAGCACAGTCAGCCGTCGCGGGCTTGCGAAGGTTCGCGCCTCTCCGTGTGACAAGCGGACGCCGTCAATACCGGCCATGAGTTTTTCGCCAAACGCAACCATCAGTGAGCGCAGCGCTTTGGGCGGCAACTCTTCGGTGCCGATCTCTACGAGAAAGTCCTTTGTTTTGCTCATTCCGGTGCCACACTTTTTGCGACCGACGAAACCATCGGAAAGCCAAGCGCTTCGCGGCTGGCAAAATACGCCTCACAAATTGCTCGCGACATGCTGCGTACACGCAAGATGTATCGCTGTCGCTCTGATACGGATATTGCCTGGCGCGCGTCCAGCAAATTGAAAATGTGCGATGCTGCGAGCATCTGTTCGTACGCGGGCAGCGCAAGGTCCAAACCGATAAGACGCTCCGCCTCATGTTCCGCATGGTCGAAAGCGTTGAACAGAGCGTCGACATCCGCCTCTTCGAAATTGTATTTGGACTGCTCGACTTCGTTCTGATGATAAACGTCACCGTAGGTGATGCGACCAAGCGGTCCGTCGGTCCAGACCAGATCGAAAATGCTCTCGACGTCCTGCAAATACATTGCCAGTCGTTCGAGGCCGTAAGTGATCTCTCCAGTAACCGGTCGACACTCAAGGCCACCCACCTGTTGAAAGTAGGTGAACTGCGTTACTTCCATGCCGTTAAGCCAAACCTCCCAGCCCAGCCCCCAGGCACCGAGTGTCGGCGATTCCCAGTTGTCTTCAACAAAGCGAATGTCGTGCACCGTCGGGTCGAGTCCGATAGCGCGCAACGAATCGAGGTACATATCCTGAATGTCATCGGGCGACGGCTTGAGCACCACCTGGTACTGGTAGTAGTGCTGCAGACGAAACGGGTTGTCGCCGTAGCGGCCATCGGTCGGCCGGCGACTGGGCTGCACATAGGCGGCACTCCAGGGCTCCGGGCCCACGGCGCGCAAAAATGTGGACGGATGAAACGTCCCTGCCCCCATCGGCATGTCGTACGGTTGCATGATGACGCAGCCGCGCGCGGCCCAGTATTCCTGCAATCGCAGAATCAAATCCTGAAAACTTTGCGGAGCGGTGACTTTGTTGCTGCTCATTTGCGGTTCACGGTGCGCCAAAGGCGCGAAGTATAACGGCTTCAGCCAAAAAAGGTGCGCGACATCTCCAGATGCACTATCATGGTGCGGCCCCGGACAGATGCGCACCAATATGGTGCGCCCAGGTGGCGGGCAGCAATTGAAACTACTTTATAAACAACCACTTAATGACCGCACTATCTTGGCACACATCCTGCAATAAAGTCAGCTAACGGACCGCGCCAAGCGGCCCCTTCTTTTCAATGCAGCACACCCGGAGGAAAGATCCATGACGCCCGCAGAGGTACTAACCCTCATCAAAGATGCAGAGGTCAAATTCGTCGATTTTCGTTTTACCGATACGATCGGCAAAGAACAACATGTAACGGTTCCCTCTCACACCATCGACGACGATGTGTTTGAAGACGGCAAGATGTTCGACGGCTCGTCGATTGCTGGCTGGAAGGGCATCAATGAGTCCGACATGATCCTGATGCCCGATCCGGCATCGGCCGTGCTGGACATCTTCACCGACGAGACGACGCTGAACATTCGCTGTGGTGTCGTGGAGCCGGCAACGATGCAGGGCTATGACCGCTGCCCGCGTTCGCTTGCCGACCGCGCACAGGCGTACCTCGAGTCAACGGGCATAGCTGACACGGCGTTCTTCGGACCCGAAAACGAATTCTTCATTTTCGACAGCGTCAGCTGGAACGACGATATCTCCGGCGCGTTCTACGCCATCGATTCAGAAGAAGCCTCCTGGACGTCCGGTCGCCAAAGCGAAGAGGGCAACACAGGTCACCGCCCAGGCGTCAAAGGCGGCTATTTCCCCGTCCCACCGGTCGACTCATTGCACGACCTGCGGTCCGCGATGTGTCTCGCAATTGAGGATCTGGGCGTAGAAACCGAGGTTCACCACCACGAGGTGGCGACCGCTGGCCAGTGCGAAATAGGCACTAAATTCAACACCCTGGTTCGGAAAGCAGATGAGGTGCAGATCATGAAGTACGCCGTGCACAACGTTGCTCACGCCTACGGCAAGACAGCGACGTTTATGCCGAAGCCGCTGGTCGGCGATAATGGCAACGGCATGCACGTGCACCAGTCCCTGTTCAAGGACGGCGAAAATCTTTTTTCCGGCGACGGCTACGGCGGGCTGTCGGAAATCGCGCTGTACTACATCGGCGGAATCATCAAACACGCCAAGGCGATCAACGCATTCGCCAACCCGGCCACTAACAGCTACAAGCGCCTGGTCCCAGGATTTGAGGCGCCGACGATTCTGGCCTACTCAGCTCGCAACCGCTCGGCCTCCATTCGTATCCCGTACATCTCAAACCCGAAAGGACGCCGTATCGAGGTTCGTTTCCCGGACTCGATGGCAAACCCGTACCTCGCCTTCGCGGCAATGATGATGGCCGGACTCGACGGCATCCAAAACAAGATTCATCCGGGCGAAGCTATGGACAAAGACCTCTATGACCTGCCACCTGAGGAGGAAAAAGAATTGAAGCTGGTCGCGTTCTCTCTCGATGAGGCCCTGGGGTCTCTGGATCAGGACCGGGAGTTCCTGAAAGTCGGCGGAGTATTCAGCGACGACCTCATTGATGCGTATATCGACCTGAAGATGGACGATGTCACTCGCCTCAGAATGACGACGCATCCGGCGGAATTTGACATGTATTACAGCCTCTAAACGGGCAAAAGTGTGAACCGGGCGGCATTTTGCCGCCCGGATTCTACCCAAACTCCCGATTACACTGCTATGCTAACCGCATGGAAAAACGACCGATTTTCACTCTGCTGGCTCTGCTGGTCGCCGCCGGCGCATTCGCAGAAGCCTATACCTGGACTGACGAAGATGGCGTCGTGCATTACTCCGATCGCCCACACCCAGGCGCCAGGGTCATTGAGCTTGACGGAACCAATGCGGCCAACCGACCGCGACCGACGCAGCGCTCGCGCCCAGCAGGGGCGAACACGGCTGATGAGCCAGCGCAAGCGAGCGGTTACGAAAGCCTCGAAATCGCAAGTCCGGCGCCAGAAGAAACGCTGTGGAACATAGAAGCAATATTGAACGTCAGATTGGCACTGACGCCGGCACTGAGGCCGGGACACAGGGTTCGGGTCTATTTCGACGGCACACCGCAGATGGTCACCGGAACGGGCTTCCAGCTTCAGGAGGTTTATCGCGGCGTTCACAACCTACAGGCGGAAGTGATAGACGAGACCGGCAAACTAATCATTCGCAGCCGCCCGAGCCGGTTCTACGTACAACAGAACACGGTCAACAACTAGAGCCACCCCCCAGGAATAAGCCAACGAGGCGCGGTTCCGATGATGACGGAACCATTCACAAAAGCGCTCGAACCATTCTCGACTCCCTGAGCACCGGCGTCATTTTGCTGGACGAGCACCTGCTTATCGTGGGGCTGAATCCGGCCGCTGAAAACATCCTCGGTATCAGCCAGCGACGCGCAGAGGGAGAATCTCTGCTGCAGCTGGTCGATGACGAGCCGGAGATGCGAGACATTCTGACGCGTGTTGTGGAGACGGGTGATCATTACGCCAACGAAATGCGCCTCGCATCGACCGAAGTACACAACGAAGAACGAATCGTCGATTGTCGGGTCTCTCCGCTGACGACCCGCGACTCCTGTCTGCTTGTCGAAATCACCGACGTAACACGGCGCACTCAAATAAGTCGGGAAAACGCCCTGTTGATTCAACACGGCGCCGGCCGACAAATGATTCGGCAGCTTGCCCACGAGATCAAGAATCCGCTCGGTGGAATTCGCGGAGCAGCACAACTGCTCGCGCGCCAGCTAGACGATGATGAGCTACACGAATACACCGACGTAGTCATCAGCGAAACGGATCGCCTTGTCGCATTGGTCGATACTTTGTTAGGACCCGGCGGGCCACCCAACAAGCAACCCGTAAACGTCCACGAGCTGCTCGAGTATGTTGTCCGGATTATTGCCGCCGAGGACCAAAGAAGTATCGCGATACGTCGCGAGTACGACCCGGGCCTGCCAACGATAGACCTTGACCGCGACCAAATGGTGCAGGCGTTTCTAAACCTGGTCCAGAATGCGCTCGCGGCTCTCGACGGGCAAGGCACACTAACCTTACGCAGCAGGGCAGTAACCAATTACACAATAGGCAACATTCGTCACCGGGTAATTGCCTCGATAGAAATAGAGGACGACGGGCCGGGAATACCGGCGGATATGCAGGACTCCGTTTTCTACCCGCTTGTCACCAGCCGCCCGGAAGGCACTGGTCTGGGGCTACCTGTGGCCCAGGAGTTATTGAGCCGTCACGGTGGACTGATCGAATTCGAAAGCCGCCCGGGACGAACAGTATTTGTTGTCCGTATTCCACTCGAGCAGACGACGAGCGACAGCAATGACTAGCCGGCCACTCAATGTCTGGATCGTCGATGACGATCAGTCCGTTCGCTGGGTTCTGGAAAAAGCGCTCCAGCAAGCGGATATGGAAACGCGCAGCTTCGAGCGGGCCGAGCATCTGCTCGAGGCCATCGACGATGGCGAACCAGACGTTTTGATAACCGATGTGCGGATGCCCGGCATGAGTGGCATCGCCTTGCTCGAAAGACTTCGGACAACGCGCCCTGGCCTGCCGATTATTGTAATCACGGCACATTCCGATCTCGATAATGCTGTCGCCGCTTACAAAGGTGGCGCCTTCGAATACCTGCCGAAGCCTTTCGATATCGACGAAGCTGTCGAGCTGGTTCACAAGGCGGCGCGATCAAAGGGAGCAAGCCTCAACGAAGCCGCAGAATCGTCGCGATCGATCGCATCGATGATCGGCCAGGCGCCGGCAATGCAGGAAGTATTTCGCTCGATAGGCCGGCTAGCCGGGTCTAGCCTGACGGTGTTGATCACCGGCGAGTCAGGAACCGGAAAGGAGCTTGTCGCTCAGGCGTTGCACGATCACAGTCCGCGCGCCAAAAAAACCTTTGTAGCTTTGAACACATCGGCGATCGCATCGGAATTGCTCGAGTCGGAATTGTTTGGTCATGAGAAAGGTGCGTTTACGGGCGCCGACGCTCGTCGCGTCGGGCGATTTGAGCAGGCGGACGGCGGCACCCTGTTCCTCGACGAAATCGGCGATATGTCTCCCGCGCTGCAAACACGATTGCTCAGAGTTCTCGCAGAAAGCGAGTTCTACCGGGTTGGCGGCCAAACACCCGTCAAGGTCGATGTTCGGGTCATCGCAGCAACCAATCAGGATCTCGCCAGGGCAGTGAAAGAAGCGCGCTTTCGCGAAGACCTGTTTCACCGCCTTAACGTGATTCGAATTACAACGCCGCCACTACGCCAACGCAGCGAGGATATTCCGCTGCTGCTCAAGCACTACCTCGCAGAAGCAGCAGATGAGCTAGGTACACCGGCAAAAGTAATCGATGCCGGCGCGCTGGATGCGTTGCAGGCCTTTGGCTGGCCGGGCAACGTGCGCCAACTCGTTAATGCGACTCGCCGGCTAACGGTAACTGCACCCGGCCGCGTGATTACCGCCGAAGACATACCCGGCGATCTGGGTGGCGGCGAATCGCCGCAGCGGGCGGCGAAAGAGTGGACGCGCATGCTGGCCGCATGGGCGGAACGCCAGATTCGAAACAGCGACGGCCCATTAATCGATCAGGCGATGCCGGAGTTTGAGAAGACCCTGATAGAGACCGCGCTGTCACAAACCAACGGACACCGACAAGAGGCGGCGAAGCTCCTGGGCTGGGGTAGAAACACGCTGACGCGCAAGATGAAGGCACTGCACCTGGACTAGTTCTCAGCGCCGAGCGAACCCCGTTATTTTGCCTCGACAATAAGGTAGACGACGGTTGTGTCGCCGACGTTCAGGACTTCGTGCCAGGGCACGCCCTCGCTGATAAAGCTGCTTCCCGTTGGTAGATCGACCTCTCGGGCGCCGCTCTCGTCCGTAATTCGCATGCGACCGCCAGCGAGGGCATAGCCGAAGTTCGCTGCGTGAAAATGCCGCTCATGCCCCACGGTGGGCGGGAAGGTGCAGCGCAGAATTCGTTGCTCGGAATCCTCGTGCAGGCGCTCACAGACTGGCGCCCCTTCCCAGCCCGCCTTGAGCGGATCCGGCATAGCCGATAGTTCGGCCGCCTCAAACCGCTGTTTTAATCTGCAACGTGACGGAGGACCGCCACCGCATATGCACTGAAGCCCAACGGGGCAATAACACCGGCCTGGTTCGTACGTGCATTTCGGATTGGACTCACAGTGCTCAGCGCTGTGTTCGCTTTGAATAAAGCCTTTCTCACACTCGTTTCGTGCTATCGCACATTCATAGCCACGATCTTTGTCGGCTACGACCAGCGTGTGATTCGGGGACTCAAGACACCTGGTTTCTGACAGCGTTGAGCAGCCAGCGAGGACAAACGATAATGCAATAAGCGCCGGAAGGACGCATCTCATGATCCGGCACGCGATTTCTCGGCCTCAGTCGAGCGGCCTTTAGGTGCTGACGCGCGAATCTCTTTGTCGGTCGCAGGAGCGTCGAAGTTAAACAGCGTCTTTATTATTCTGTACATATCAGATCCCGATGCCGCCGCCCGGCGATTAAGAAAACCTGAAACCAGCGTACGGCGGCATTCTTGCTGACGCAAGAAGCGCGACGCAAGCCCGGCATTAGAAAGCCCTGCCAAGAGGGTGGGGTCCATGACGAATACGATTACCGAATTAACATCGCGCTAGTCGTCGTCCAAGAGGTAGATTTCTCCTCTAACAGATCTCCGTTGTTGAATCGCATGACGACGGTGCTCGAAACAAATTTGCCTTTGCCAAAGGTTGTATTTATGTTCATGGGTCGCCCATTCCCGTTAAGATCTACGGCCGTGGAAATAACCCACCCCGAACTGGTTCGCTCAAATGGCTCCGCATTTGCCGCCAGAGTCGTGAACAGCAAAAGCGCTGAAAGAAATGTCCGAGTCCACCCGAAGGTTCTTCGTTCTTTGTTTTTGGAAAGCATGACAGTCTCATCGTGTTAATCGATATCGAGCATGAAGGGCAATTGACTCCGGCAGCCCCTCTATGACGAAACCCTGATTAACCTCTGAGGAATTGTGCAAATGACCGCGTTGGGCCAGTAACCGCCGCTGATTGCCCGCATACTCCAACGGCAGCGCATTGGCAGGTGCCGTCAAATCAGGGCTTGCCCTGTTGGTACTCGGGCAGATTATCGGCCGTCTCGAACCAGGATATCCTGCTTTGGCACCAGATGTGATACTCAGGTGAAACCGCCAACGGATCGTCCAGGCATCCAACATTCACATCAACAGTTTCAGCATTTTCAGCTTCTCGAAACGCTATCTGTGTTCCACACGACGAGCAAAACTCCCTGTTTCCGTGTGCGGACGACGGGTAGATTGCCGGGTGGCCGTTCGTATAGCGAAAACCGTTACTCGGAAAAGAAGCAAACACAAGCACCGGCGCGGCTGACGTCTTTTGACATATGAGGCAATGACAGTAGCCACACTCCAGTGGCGACAAATTACACGCGTATCTCAGCGCTCCGCAACAACAACCACCGACGTATTTCATACAATAGGCACCTAACTCTAATAGGTTGGCCTGCTGTCAAAAAGGACAATTGATAACAGGCAAATTAACCGGGCCCTTTACAGAACCAAAGACCCAACGAGCTCCGCCACGGAATTCATCTGGTGCCGATCGAGATAGTCAGCAATGCCGGCGTTGATTTTCCTGCACACGAGCGGATCGTAGAACAGGGCGGTACCAACACCAATCGCCGATGCTCCGGCAATAATAAACTCAAGGGCATCTTCCGCGGTCGTAATGCCGCCCTGCCCGATGATCGGAACATTGTGTTCCCGGGCGACCTCGTAGACCTTCCGTACCTTCAAGAGCGCAACCGGCTTTATCGCCGGTCCGGACAGGCCGCCGCTGACGTTGCCGATAACGGGCCTACGTGTTTCGCTATCGATCGCCATACCCATCAGCGTATTAATGGCCGCGAAACCGTCCGTGCCCGCTTCGATGCAAAGTCGAGCGTTTTCCTGGATATCGGTTTGATTTGGCGAAAGCTTCGTGATGATCGGCTTCGATGTCTGGGCACGACAAGCAGCAACAACGCGCGCCGACATTTGCGGGTCGTTGCCGAACTGAACACCACCCTCTTTGACGTTTGGGCAGGAGATGTTGATCTCAATCGCGTCGATATCCGAGTCATCAAAGCGCCGGGTCACGCGCTCATATTCATCGATGGTTGAGCCGGACACGTTGGCGAAAAAGCGCGTCTCCGAAAAATCGAGACCAGGAAGTATGTCGCCGACAACCGCATCAACGCCGGGGTTCTGCAGGCCGATAGCATTCAGCATGCCATCCGCGGTTTCGTATACGCGATGCGGCGGATTGCCGAGTCGGGCATCACCCGTAGTACCCTTTAGTACGACGGCCCCAACCTCGCTATTCGAGTATCCCGCGACGCGCGTGTATTCTTCCCCGAAACCGACACAACCGGAGAGCAACACGATGGGCGAAGCCATCGAGATACCGCAAATCTCAGTCTGTAGCAGCGTGTTCGTCATTGGGGCAGGATTCTACATTAGTTGTCGCGCGCGGGGCGCCCTCCGGAATGTTTAGCCTTATTCTTTACGAGCCGGAGATCCCGCCAAATACTGGCAATATAATTCGACTTTGTGCGAACACCGGGGTGCAATTGCACCTGATCGAGCCGCTGGGCTTCGAGCTTGATGAGCCGCGACTCAGGCGGGCGGGTCTGGACTACAGGGAGTTCGCGACGGTATCCACGCATAAAACGCTGGCAGCATGTCTCGCCGCCCTGGACCAGCCCCGCGTGTTCGCACTCAGTACTCGCAGCAAGACCCGGCATGATTCGCCCGACTACAAACCGGGGGACGCTTTCCTGTTTGGCCCGGAAACACGCGGTTTGCCGCAAGAGGTGCTCGAGTCCGTACCGCCGGAACAGCGCCTTCGCTTGCCGATGCGAGAAAACAGCCGCAGCCTGAATCTTTCGAATTCAGCTGCGGTCGTTGTCTATGAGGCGTGGCGGCAAATAGATTTTGCCGGCGGGCTTTAGGCGGGCCTAATGTTGCTGTTTAGCCTGAACAAGTTGCCGGCATCATGCTGACTCTTGATCTTCACAAGCCGCTCGTGTGCGGGCCCGTAGTTGCTCGCAACGGACTCCGGATTTGACTGGATGTTGTCGTAGTAGCCGCCCGTGAACGGTGCGAGTTTCGAGAACCATTCGCGACCCAGCGCCATCGCTTCTACATCCATCGCTGGGTCCGTCCATCCGCCGCCGACACTCAGCATCGTCTGCGCATTGCGATGCGGGAAGGCCGTATCGACATCGCCGACACGATTCATCGCACCGCCCGCCGTGTGAGTGAACATCGCCATACGCGGGTCAGGAACGTAGGCCTCGAGCATGGTATTTACAAGTTCCTGCGTATATTCCCTGACCATGCCGTTCTTGGCATAGGAGCGCACTCCGTGCGCGAACGCGGCGTCCTCCTGGGTCTGCATAACCGTGTAGTCCTGCATCCTGATACCGTCGTCCATCGGCGAACCCAATGCGCGTAATGGTGCAATTTCCTTTTCACCCGCCGCAGGGTCACCGGCGTATACCACCTCGACTATTACCATGCCGGTACCATCTGGCGTCGTTGCCAACATCGGGCCAGTGTACAAGTCGTCTGACAGGCCGGGAGACCACTCCGCATAAAACTCCAGAACATCACGAGCCTGGGCAATAGGCCAAACGAGGTTGCCGGACAGGACGGCGCGGTCAAATGGATAAAGCTGGAACTCAAATTCGGTAACGACACCAAAGTTACCGCCGCCGCCACGAATCGCCCAAAATAAGTCCGGGCTCTCGTCGGCACTGACGTTTCGTGTTTGGCCGTCCGCCGTGGTGATCGTCGCCGAGCACAGGTTGTCGACCGCCAGACCGTACTTTCGGTTCAGGCGACCGTAGCCGCCGCCGAGCGTAAATCCGCCAACGCCGGTATGTGAAACAACACCGCCGGTTGTGACCAGACCATGCGGCAACGAGGCCTGGTCGAGATGGCCGAGCAAAGCGCCACCACCGACGTGGGCACGGTTCTTGTCCGTGTCGATAGTGACGTTCGTTAGCTGCGAGAGGTCGATCATCAGGCCGTCGTCGCAAACAGATTTGCCCGGCCAGCTGTGGCCGCCACCGCGAACCGCAACGAGCAAGTCGCGCTCACGGGCAAACGTAACGGCGTTGGCAACATCCTCATTGTTCATGCAGCGGGCGATCAAAGCGGGCCGCTTGTCGTGCATACCATTCCAGATCGTTCTGGCGCTGTCGTAATCAGGATGACCGGACAGCATAACGGGTCCGGTCATCGCATCGCCGAGCTCCCTGATAGCGGCTTTCTCAAGCTCAAGCTCGGCGCCATCGAGCGAGATAGCCCGAATGCTGGTATTCGCCGAGGTGGCGACCGGCGGCTCCCCGCGGCCACAGCCGCTCAATGCCGGAAAGGAGCCCATAACACCTGCGGCAACCGCCGTCCTGCAAAACTCTCGCCTGCGCATCACGGGCTCCTTATGCCGGTTCGATGTTGCTGTTCAGCCGGAACAAGTTACCCGAATCGTATTGACCCTTGATCTTCGACAGGCGCTCATATGCCGGACCGTAGTTACCAACCGCCCCGGTGCCGTCGAAATCAATGTTGTCGTAATAGCCGCCGACGTGTGGCTCGATCGCTTTGTGAACCGCGCGCGATGCCGCAATGAGCTCGTCATCCTGCGCCGGGTCCATCCAGCCAGCAACAACCACCAGCATGATCTCTGCATTGCGATGCGGGAATGCCGTGTCGAGTTCGCCAACGCGCTTAACAGCACCGCCGGCAACATGATTCGCAAGAAATATACGCGGATCGTCAGCATCGATGATGGAGTCGACCAGTCCCTGCGTCCACTCTTTCACCATGCCGTTCTTGGCGTATGACCGGACACCGTGACCGAAAGCAGCATCAAGATTGGTCTGCATAACGGTGTAATCCTGAACGCTAACGCCGTCTGCTATCGGCGTTCCGACTTTGCGCAGTGCCTCGAGTTCTTTTTCTCCGGCGGCGGGATCACCGTTGTAAACGACATCCATCATAATGACGCGCGCGCCCTCCGGCGACGTTGCGATAGTCGGACCCGCGTATAGCTCATCCGAGAGACCCGCAGACCATTCCGCATAGAATTCCAGAACATCCCTCGCCTGGTCAATTGGCCAGATGATGCTGCCAGATAGAACATTGCGGTCGAACGGATGCAGTTGATACTCGAACCTGGTTACGACGCCAAAGTTGCCGCCACCGCCGCGAACAGCCCAGAATAGATCTGCATTCTCTTCCTTATTAACCGTGCGAATCTGGCCGTCGGCCGTAATCATTTCCACCGAACGCAGGTTGTCGACCGCCAGTCCGTACTTGCGATTCAGGCGCCCAAAACCGCCACCGAGGGTAAAGCCACCAGCACCGGTATGTGACACAACGCCAGCGGTCGTAACCAGCCCGTGTGGAAGTGAGGCCTGGTCGATGTGACCGAGCAAGGCCCCACCACCGACAAACGCACGCTGTGCTTCGGTATCGACGGTGACACTGGTTAGCTGCGACAGGTCTATCATCAGCCCACCGTTGCAAATCGACTTGCCCGGCCAGCTATGGCCACCGCCGCGGACGGAGACCAACAGGTCGCGTTCGCGCGCAAATGTAACGGCATTTGATACGTCTTCATTGCTCATGCAGCGAGCAATCAACGCAGGACTCTTGTCGTGCATGCCATTCCAGATGGATCTGGCGCCGTCATAGTCAGGATGCCCGGATAGCATCACCGGCCCGGTCATTGCCTCGCCAAGCTCCTTGATGGCCGCTCTCTCAAGCTCGATTTCGGCGCCGTCCAGCGAAATTCCCCGAAGGCTGGTGTTTGCCGTTGTGGCGACGGGTGGTTCTGAGCGGCTGCAGGCACCTAGCAGCGGATATGAAGCTGCGACACCGGCAGCAATGGTGGTTCTGCAAAACTTGCGACGATCCATAAATTTCCCCTTGAGCGCATTATTTTTATTAATTGGTCAATTTCTAGTGTAGCCGAGGTTTAAGCGTTTGCTAGTGGATAAGGTCAGTCTCCGGATGAAAGGTGTACCAGGCAAACCAGAACACACGAATAGGGTGGTGGGTTTGCTCGCCAAGTTGCAGGGTTACCTTATCATCATTGTGCAGGGTGACCACCGCCTCCTCACCACCCAGGTCGTGACGATAGTCGCCGCCGTCCTGCAGCAAGGACTGTGCAAAGGCGATCGGTCCGGACGGTAGCTCGAAGCCGAACACGACGGTCTTGGCGTGAACCCGCTCATCGCTGGCACTGACAGGCATGAACAGCCTCGTGGAGTCGCGATATTCGGCATAGCGATCCTGCGTGTAGTCGTATTCAAAGCCCGTGTCTGCCGACAAAACCACCGTGTCGGGGTGTTTGCCACGCCACTTGCCCCACGTTGACATGGATACCGGGACAAGCGTGAGCTTAACGTCCGTCATCGATCCGACAACGCCCTTCGCCTCAATTTGATCCCAAAGCGTTTCAGTCGCACGGTCATACAAAACAAGATCGCTGTTGTACAAAACACCCGAAACACCGAACTCGGTAATCTCGCCGGCAACGGTTCGCTCGACACCAACGGCAGAACCGCAAAGCGGACACCAGGTTATCGCCAGGGCATCGCCCGCGACCTTGTCATTGACGATTTCGTGATGGTCCAGAATCTGTGACGGGTAGGCCCGGTGCTGACCCTTGTAGGACAGGGTAATAACCAGCTCATCATCGCCAACGTGTGTGGCTGTTTCAGCCGACACGAACTTCGGATTGTCGATGGAGGGAATGCAGTCGCGGGCCGGACATCCCTGACGCAAGTCGGCAAGGGCGACTGATTTCTTTGTGGTCTCATCGAAACCGAAAGTCTCGGCAAGAATGTCGACGTCGAAAGTGCGTTGCGCGTTCGCGTTTGTAAGCGGCAGCAAAAAAGTGGTTAGCACCACCAGGCGTAAACATCTCATGGTTTCTGGCTCCCCGCTATTTATTCTTGTTCGGACTTAAGCTCCCGGCCCATCAGAGCGCCGACCGCCTCACGGGGCGATGCCCCCTCGTAAAGGATGCGGTATACCTGATGGCAAATAGGCATTTCGATATCAAGCTTATCCGCGACTTCTTTGACCGCCTCGGCGGCGAGCACGCCTTCCACGACCTGTTGAATTTCTACTTTCGCCTCTTCAACCGTCATGCCGCTTGCGAGCGCAAGCCCCATGCGCCGGTTGCGCGACAGGTCGTCTGTGCAAGTGAGGACCAGGTCCCCCATGCCGGCAAGCCCCATCATGGTCTCGTTCTTCGCTCCAAGGGCGACACCAAGGCGCATCAGCTCGACCAGCCCGCGTGTAATTAACGCGATTCTGGCGTTGGCGCCAAAGCCGAGCCCGTCACACATGCCGGCACCGATAGCCAGGACGTTCTTGATGGCGCCGCCAACCTCGACGCCGATAAAATCATCAGCGGTGTAGGCGCGAAAATTTTCGCCCGAAAGCATTGCCGCGAGGGCCTGTCCAAACGCCTCATTGTTCGAGGCAATGGTCATGGCGGTAGGCAGCCCCTCAGCAACTTCTTTGGCAAACGTTGGACCGGAAAGCACTGCGACGGGCCGGTCTTCACCCAGGACCTCGGCGGCGACCTGGTGCGGCAGCTTGCCACTGTGTAGCTCGAAGCCCTTGGTCGCCCAACAGACCCTGGAATCAGCGCCGAGCAATGGCAGCGCTTTGGTCAGCGTGTCCCGTAACCCATGACTGGGTACAACTACGAGAATGTCACGCACACCATCAAGGCATTTAGCGAGATCCGGACAAGCAACAAGGTTGTCCGGAAACTTGATGCCCGGCAGGTAGCGAACGTTTTCACAATCCGTCACCATTCCCTCAAGCAAGTCGATCTCAACAACCCCACCAAGCCGGACGTTGCTGCCGGAGCGCGCGAGTTGCAGTGCCAACGCCGTTCCCCAGGAACCAGCGCCAATAACCGAAATTGTCTTGGGGATAGCGTCGTCGATCAGTGTTTCTCCGCTTCCTCGGCTTGAGCCGAAGCCTGTTGTTGCTTCGACTGCAGGTATAGCGCGTCAAAATTAATCGGCTGCAATACGAACTCGGGGAAACCGCCTTTCTGAATCAGTGAGGCGATGGTTTCGCGCGCATACGGGAACAGAATGTTAGGGCAAAAACTGCCGATGATCGCGCCGAGCTCTTCGCCTTCGTAGCCTGCGATCTCAAAAAGGCCCGCTTGCTGCAGCTCCACCAGGAAGACGGTCTTGTCTTCCGTCTTTGCCTCAACAGTGAGCGTCAAAACAATTTCGTGCTGGTCATCGCCAATTGCGGTATGGCCGCTGCGAAGGTTCAGGTCGGTTGTCGGTTTCCAGTCGGACTGACGGAATACGTGCGGGGCCTGCGGGGACTCAAAAGAAAAGTCTTTCAAGTAAATCTTGCCAATCGATAAGCGCTTTTCAGCGGCTTGTTCCTCTGCCATTGTCTTTCCTGTCTTTCGTTATTGCCCGCGGACTAACCGGCGAGCAGTTTATCCAGCTCCCCGTCCATGTCCAGGGCGGCGAGTTCGTCAAAGCCACCTACGTGGGTGGCACCAATGAATATTTGCGGCACCTTGCGGCTGCCACTTCGTTCCTGCATTTCTTCTCGTTTCCTGGCATCGACACTAATGTCGATACTCTCAAATTCAACCGCCTTTTTTGTCAGTAACATTCGTGCAGCACCGCAGTAGGGGCACATCGCATTACCGTAGACCGTAACTTTTTGCGGATCACTCATTTCGCTGTTTTTTTTTCTTGGGTTTCTTTGCTTTCGTCTTTCTACCGGTGACGACGGGCATTCCCGCCTGGCTCCAGCCGGCCATGCCACCCTTCAGACCGTAAACGCTCTCGAAGCCGGCAGTACGAAGTGTATTTACCGCCTTGGTCGAGCTCACGCCTGAGTCGCAGACGGCGATTATAGGCTTCGACTTCATTGCGCCGAAGCTATTTATCTTGGTGTCAAGCTCATCCAGCGGTACGCTACGGGCGCTAACGATATGTCCCTTGGCAAAGGCGTCGATACTGCGCAGGTCGATGACGACAGCATCATTGTTAATGAGTCTGACGGCCTCAATGGCCTCAACATTAACCAGCCCGCTCGCCTTGCGGCGCAACTCGGAAAATATGACGACGAAAAAGCTGATCATCAAAACCAACACCAACACCGTGTTGTTGCCGGCGAATTCTAAAATTCTGTCCATGGGTCACTCAGGCGCGGGGAGCCGCGCGAAGGAAGTTTATCAAACGCGGAAGTATACCTGCAAAAGCGGCAGGAAATACCCCGCAGAAGGCTCTACACTCTGCTCGCATGACCTTGAGATGCACCCTTTCCATACTGTTTTTGGTGGTAGCAAGCGCCGCATCGGCGCAGGACTCCCATGGCGAGCTGGCGAAAGTTAAGGAGCGCGAGCTCGAGCAGGTGCGAGAGCGCATCAGTGAACTAAAGCAAAGCATGGACGAGAGTGCTTCGATACGCGATCGACTAAGCGGCGAACTGCAAGACATCGAGGTTGCGATATCCGAGCAACGCACGCGCATTAAGGATATCGAGCGCGAACAGCGCTATACGCAGAACAAGAAGCAGTCTCTGGATCAGGATCTGGCCGAGCGAGAGGCCCACCTGGATGAGGAGTCAGCCGAACTTGCGGCTCAGGTACGTGCCGCCTATATGAGCGGCAGCCAGGAGAAGATTAAGCTGCTTCTCAACCAGCGTGATCCCGCAACGCTGGGCCGGCTCATGGCCTATTATCGTTATCTCAACGATTATCGTGCCGACAATATCTCGGCGGTAACGCAAGAAATCAGGCGGCTCGACGAATTGCGCAGCCAGATTGCAGCAGAGGAAGCACGTCTGGCCAGTCTCGCTAAAAGTCGCTACGCGGAATTAAGCCGCCTGAACATTTCACAAGAAGAGCGCCAGACCCTGCTCGCCAGCCTACGCAAAAAAATTACCAGTGAAGGTCAGGAGGTCGGGCGTCTTGCCGCACAGGAAACCGACCTGACTCGACTAATCGCCGAGCTCACCAGCATTCTCTCGGATTACCCGATTAGCTCGGAAGCCCCGTTTAGCAAACACAAAGGCCGCTTGACCTGGCCGGTTGCGGGCACATTAGTGCATGACTACGGCCAACCGCGTGTTGGCGGCAGAATCAAATGGAACGGCGTTGTGCTGGCAGCACCACGCGGGCGAGAAGTTCGGGCGGTCTATCATGGCCGCATCGCCTTTGCAGACTGGCTGGCCGGGATGGGGCTGCTCGTGATTGTTGATCACGGTGAGGGCTACATGAGCTTGTACGGCTACAACGAAACCATTCTCAAAAACGCCGGTGACTGGGTCGCACCCGGTGACGTCATAGCGACCGTGGGCGATAGTGGTGGCCAGCGGCAAGCCAGCGTCTATTTCGAGCTCCGCAAGGGGACAAAGCCGGTTAATCCGAGGGAATGGGTCACACGGCGTCCCGGCGGATGATGTGCTAAGGTCGAAGATTGTGCCACAAGAGCAAAATGCCGGGGCGCCTGGAAGATCCTATGTCATTGAAAATTAGAGCAATTCTCGTAATCGTCATCGGTGTAGTTATGGGCTTCAGCCTGTCCATTGGTGGTGGGCTGCTTGGCAATAGCAAGCCGGTGTCCAGCGAAGAGCTGGCCTGGGAGCAAGCACAACTGTTCGCGGAGGTGCTGGAACACGTAAAGCGGGAGTACGTCGAGCCCATCGATGACGCGGAGCTGCTTGAGAGCGCTATTCGCGGCATGGTCGCCGACCTGGATCCCCACTCCGAGTATCTCGACGCGAATGAGTACCGCGATATTCGAATTAGTACAACGGGGAGTTACACGGGTGTTGGTATTGAGGTGGCGGAGATCGACAACGCCATCCGCGTGATTACGCCGATAGCGGGTTCGCCCGCCGCCCGATCCGGAATTCGCAGTGGCGATGAGCTGGTTGCAGTAAATGGTTTGGCGGTTGATAGTGACCGCCTGAAGGACACGCTATGGCGACTGCGCGGCCACGCCGGCTCGAAAATCACCCTGTCTGTACTGCGAGATGACGTTGTCATCGATCACGAAATGCGTCGACAGGTCATTCGTGTTGCGAGCGTCCACAAAGAATTTCTAAACCCGTCCTACGGCTACGTTCGCGTCAGCCAGTTCAGTGAGAACACGTCACGCGAACTGAGTGAGGCCATCGATGAGCTGCAGGAAACGAACGCTGGCATGTTGGACGGGATCGTTCTCGATTTGCGTAACAATCCTGGCGGTGTGCTCGATTCGGCAGTTGAGGTGTCCGATCTGTTTCTTGACTCGGGCGTCATTGTTACGGCCGACGGCCGCTCAGTGGAGTCGCGTTTTACTCGCTCCGCGCACCGCGGTGACATTCTGGACGGGGCCTCTATGGTGGTTCTGGTTAACGGGGGCTCCGCTTCGGCCTCGGAGATCGTCGCCGGTGCATTGCAGGACCATAATCGTGCGACGATTGTTGGGTCGACGACATTCGGAAAAGGCCTGGTGCAAACCGTCATGCCACTGTCAAAAGGCAGGGCGGTCAAACTCACCACTTCACGCTACTACACTCCGTCCGGCGATTCGATCCACGGTATCGGCGTTACGCCCGACGTGTTTGTCGACGAAGCTCCCGGCTTTCCCGACCTGAGCTTGTCGGGGATTCTCGACCGGGAAACCGACGCCCAATTGGCCGAGGCAATTCTACAGCTGCAGTCCCGGGCGGTGATGCACAGCAAAGCTCAATGACAATACTGAGGGTCTGTCTGCTATCACTGGCGCTGCTGTTTCTGCTGGTTTCCGGCTCCGGTGCAACCAGCCAACCCCGAATAGCGATAATTATTGATGACCTGGGATACCGGCTCGACGCGGGTCAGCGGGCGATCGGGCTACCCGGACCCATATCATTCGCTGTGTTGCCCGGCACGCCACGCGCAGAGCTACTTGCGGTTCAGGCACACAACAGCGGCAAGGAGGTCTTGTTGCATCTGCCGCTGCAGGCCAGCCCAAACGACAAGACTCAGGAGCCTCTCGGCATAAACCTCGACATGAGTCGCCGTGAGTTCAGCGAAACCTTTGAACAGGCACTGACGTCCGTGCCATTTGCCATCGGTGTGAATAGCCATCGCGGCGGTCTGTTGACGCGTCACCCCGGGCACATGCAGTGGCTGATGGAGGAAATTCAGGCACGTGAAAACCTGTTTTTTATCGATAGCTTTACAACGCACAAGAGCGTCGCGCTAAGGATCGCGAATGAGGCCGGCGTTGATGCCCGCAAGCGAGACGTTTTTCTGGACCCGGACAGAGAGCCCGAAACCGTAGCCCGTGAATTCGAGCGCATGAAGCGGCTGGCAGAAAAGCGCGGATCAGTGGTCGCTATTGGCCATCCGTACTCGGCGACGCTGGATCTGCTGGAACGCGAACTGCCCAAGCTTGCCGCGGAAGGATACGAGCTCGTGACGATCAGCAAACTGATGCGGCGTGAACGGGTGCAGACACCATGAGCTGGTACGAGGATCGTATTTTGCCACGACTCATCAACGCAGCCTGCGGCAGTAAGCCGACACGAAAGCAACGCGAAAAAATAGTACCCCGAGCAACGGGTGATATTCTCGAAATCGGTTTCGGCAGTGGCCACAACCTGCCGTACTACGACCGTGGCAAGGTACGCCGTATTTGGGGTCTCGAACCATCAGCGGGTATGCGAAGGCTCGCGGCAGCACCTGTTGCTGCGTCCGGGCTGGATGTCGAAATGATCGATCTTCCCGGCGAGGAAATTCCACTGCAGGATAACATCGTCGACACGGTCTTGATTACTTTCACGTTATGCACCATTCCGGATGTCATGAGCGCACTGGACGGTATGCGGCGGGTGCTGAAACCGGATGGCCAACTGCTTTATTGCGAGCACGGCAAGGCGCCGGACGCGAACGTCATGAAGTGGCAGGAGCGTATGAACCCAGCGTGGAAGAGGATCGCGGGTGGCTGCAATATGAACCGCGATATCCCGGCGCTGCTCACAAGCGCGGGATTTGATATTCAGGACGACAATCAAATGTATATTCCGGGGCTGAAGTCGCTAAGTTACAACTATTGGGGGGCTGCGAGAATTCGTTGAACCGCAGCGTCTATTATGGCTCTAAACAAAATGATGAAAAATAATCTTAAAAATACACTGCTGACCGT
Source organism: Woeseiaceae bacterium (assembly GCA_021773055.1). GTDB lineage: Bacteria > Pseudomonadota > Gammaproteobacteria > Steroidobacterales > Woeseiaceae > UBA1847. The sequence goes on along the minus strand of JAJFKV010000017.1, from coordinate 128,792 downwards.
TTTATTAATTGCGGCGCCTTTCTCGACAGCAATCGCCAGCGACGTAGACTTACAAAGCATTTTTTCAGCGTCTCCAACCCCAATAACCCTTGCGCAAGGCGATGAGATCGCATGCACGATGCAATATGACCCGGTTTGCGGCGCAGATGGACTAACGTACAGCAATGACTGCGTTGCGGGTGCGGCGGGCATCGAAGTGGCGAGCGCCGGAATGTGCCTCGATGAGCGGGCCGACGGCTGTCCGGAGATTTTTGATCCGGTGTGTGGTGACGATGGCAACACCTATATCAACGAGTGCTTTGCCGGAAAGTCGCTGGTTGAGGTTGCCGGCCTGGGGGAGTGCACGGTAAATGGTTGTCCCAGCTATGAAGACCCGGTTTGCGGGATGAACGGTCGGACCTTTGTCAATCGTTGTGAGGCTGATGCCGAGCGGATTCTCGTACAGCGCAAGGGCGCATGCAATATCGAAAACTGTCCAAAGGTGTTCGCACCGGTTTGTGGCGAAGACGGCGAAACCTATGACAATGCATGCTTTGGCGAAAAAGCAGGCGTTACAAATTTCACAGAGGGGCTTTGCAACGTCAGGTCTTGCCCGAGATTGTTTGTACCTGTGTGTGGTGTTGATGCCATGACCTACGGCAACGCGTGTTTTGCAGAGCGCCGCGGTGTCTCTATCGAGTACGCCGGCGTCTGTGAAAGCCTCGGGGAAAACTGCCCGAACGAATACTCACCGGTTTGCGGCATGGACGGCGAAACCTACGACAACGAATGTCAGCTCGACAACGCCGCAGTCCAGAAAGCCTACGCAGGAGCCTGCGTGGGCGGGTAGCTACCAGGCCGGGCTTAAGCGCCCGTTATCGCCGCTGGTGTAAGGCAACCAGACGAGCCCGGTAATCGCGACGTGAATGTCGGTACTTTTGGCCCGCACAACAATCTCGTCAAGCTCCTCCGACTGCGCGTTGAACGCCGTGTCCAACTCAGCAACCTCTTTCTCCAGCGCCTTACTTAGCGCCGCGATATCCGCTTTCACCTTCGTTGAGGTTTGCTTCGCGCGTTCGACATCAGCGGCTTCTTTTCGCGCGCTGCCGGCAGTCTTAATGGCCGCGCCAACCCGCGTGGCGGAGCTGCTGGACAATCGCTTGCGTCCCAGAACGGCACCAAGAATCGCGGTTCCGAATGAAATGGCCGTGTCGAGCTTTTTCTTCGTCGACTGCTGTTTCTGCACAGCGACGGCCTGCTCCGCCCGCATCAGTCGGTTTTCCAGCGTCGTTGCTTTGCCGGCATAGCGCTTACGGACCTTTGCAATTGCGAGGTCGCGTTTTTCGCTCGCAGCGTCTTGAAGTCGGGCACGAAAATCACCTTCCGTTTCGTTGCCTCGTGAAGTGAGGCGAAAGCGTTTGCTGCGGAAAAGCGTGACGTTTTCGTTCTGCCGCAACCAGGTCTTGTAATCTTTGCTCCAGCCCGCATAGCCTTTCGCGTTGCTGGCCACGGTCGGGCAGACCGCGTAGCTCGCCGCGCCGTTGCCATTGCTCTCCAAGTCGTCAATTGCGGTATTGAGCGGTTCAGCATAATCCCAGTCGATCGCGACCGGCCCGTCTTCGAACTCGACGGAGTGCAGCACGGCACGCTCATCTTCAATGTTGTAGCGCGAACTACTGAAAACAACGTCGCCACCGGCGACTAGCCGTGGGTGATAGACAATGTCTTCACCGCGGCCGCGCACGTAGTACTGTTCGATTGAGGGCGGCAAAGCAGGCGCCGACGCAGCGCTCTTGCGTTTGGGTTTTGATATCGCCTTTGCAGCTGCCGCGATCCTGCTTTTTGCTTTGCCCATTAGCGTGCGGATATGGTCGCGCGTTAGTGGGCCGGCAAGATAAGACATCACCCAGCGCGTGTTAAAAACAACCGCCTCATCTTCGTGCACGTTGTGCAGCAGGAAGCGGCGCTTGCCGAGACCGGCTATCGTGCGTTCCATCGCCGGCTTGTCGAAGTCACCACCGCTCGCGCCCTCCAGGCCCGCCATTACTCGCGCTTTGTCGCGTTCGGTCTGCAGGCGACCAATGAACCAGGTGCCCGTATTTGATAGACCCTTGTAGTCGAGATCGACCGGATTCTGAGTAGAAAGCACCAGGCCCAACCCGTATGCACGCGCTTGCTTCAGCAGCGTCAGGAACAGCTTTTTCGATGGCGGATTGGCTACCGGTGGCATGTATCCGAACAGCTCATCCATGTACAAAATCGCACGCAGGCTTGACGTGCCCTGCTGGGCCCGCATCCATGCGATCAATTCGTTCAGCAGCATGCAGACAAAGAACATGCGCTGAGCATCATCGAGATGAGCGATGGACATTACAGAGATTCGAGGTTTGCCCTCTTCGGTATAGAGCAGGCTCTTTGCCTTGAGTGGCTCACCCTGCATCCAGGTCTCGAAGCCGGGTGCCGCCAGTAAGTTGTTCAGTCGCATTGCCAGTGCGAATCGATCCTTGGCCGAAAAAAATGAATCGATAGTCATTACGCCGACTTTACTTATCGGCGGGTTTTGAATCTCCGCGATCAAACCCGCAACATCCAGATCGCGGCCCGCTTTCCAGGCGTGGTCCAGCAAGCGCGAGACAAGAATGTGTTCACGACTTGCCACCGGATCGGCGTCAATACCGAGTAGCGTCAGAATGCCGGTCGCGGTTGCCTGTACGCGCTCACGATACAGATCGACATCATCAATAAGCCCCTGGTCGGGCGCGTTAAAAGATTGCAGGACTGAAATCGGCAAGCCCGCATTGCTGCCGGGCGTATAGATCGCAAGATCTACGTTCTTCCGCAGTTGTGCGATCCTCGCCGCGGTTTGCCCCCACTGCCCCAGCCCCTTTTTCCACAGGGCGGCCTGTGCGGCAGCGAACTCATCGACGGTTTGGCCTTTGTCGGTCGCTGTCCGCGCATTGACCCAGGGGCGAAAGCTCTCTGCCGCCAGCTGCGGAAACGTGAGCAGCAGATTACCCATATCCCCTTTGGGGTCGATCGCAATCACCGGGATATGATCAAGTGCAGCCTCTTCAAGCATGCCTATGCCCAGGCCGGTCTTGCCCGAGCCAGTCATACCGATAATCACCGCATGCGTCGTAAGGTCTTTCGAGTCGTAAAGGACCAGGTCTTCGCTGAGCTTTTGCGCGTCTGTGTCGAAGCGTTTACCGAGATAAAACGAACCGAGTTTTTCGAAGTCAAGATTGGCCATGAATTAGCCCGGTGGATAGGCGTAGTTCGACTGTATGCCGAGCGGAATTCCAATCGCGAAATAAATTAGTAAGAAGATTGTCCACAGCACCAGGAAGGACATCGAGTACGGCAGCATCATCGCAGTCAGCGTGCCGATACCCGTGTTTTTCACATAGCGCTGGCAATAGACCACGACCAACGGGAAGTAGGGCATCAGGGGCGTGATGATGTTGGTGCTGGAATCGCCCACACGATACGCCGCCTGCGTGAGGTCGGGTGAGATGCCAAGCGACATGAGCATCGGGACAAAGATGGGCGCGAGCAGCCCCCATTTACCCGACGCTGATCCAACGAAAATATTGACGAATGCGGTGAGTATGACGATTCCAACGATGGTTACCGCAGCGGGCAAAGCCATCGCCGTCAGGAACGCCGCGCCCTGTAGAGCAAGGAGTACGCCGAGGTTCGACTGGCCAAACGCATAAACGAATTGCGCGATGAAAAACATGATGACCAGGTAATAGGACATACTGTGCATCGATTTGGTCATACCAACGATGATGTCTTTGGAGCTCGAGATGGTGCCAGCGACGACTCCGTAGACCACACCCGGCAACAAGAAGAACAGGAAAATCAGCGAGACGATAGACCGCATCAGTGGTGCCTGGAAACTGGAGATATCGCCAGTCGCGTCACGCCAGGGTGATCCGGCAGGTAGCGAGGTGGCGACCAACAGAACGATCCCGAGCAGCATCGAGATTGTCGCCCAGCGCAGGCCTTTACGCTCTTTATCCTGAAGGTCGTGCATCTCGGGCAAGTCTTCTTCGTCGCCGTCAATGGTTTCACTTTGCAGGCGCGGCTCAACGATGCGGTCTGTGATGAACCAGCCAAGGCTGATAATCAGCAGCGACGACGCGGTCGTGAAGAAATAGTTGTTCAGGGGGTTCAGCGTGATTTCGGGGTCAAGAATCTGCGCGCCTGCCTGCGTGAGGCCCTGTAGAAGTGGATCAATCGAAGACGGGACGAAGCTCGCGGAAAAGCCGCCGGACACACCGGCAAACGCGGCAGCGATTCCCGCTAACGGATGACGTCCCGCCGCATAAAAAATAACGCCGCCAAGCGGGATAACCAGGACATAGCCAGCGTCTGCCGCGGTGTGACTTACGATGCCGACAGCAACAACCATTGGCGTTAACAATTTATCCGGCGTTACGTTGAGAAGCGCTCTCAGTGCAGAGTTGATGAAGCCAGTATGCTCCGCAACGCCGATACCGAGCATCGCGACCAGTACAACGCCGACCGGGTGGAAGTGAGAGAAGTTCGTAACCATGACGGACAGGAATTGGGTAAACGCCGCACCTGACATCAGATTCCTGATCACCAACGGCTCGCTGTTGCGCGGGTCGATAACGTCAAATGACACGTAGGACAACAGCCAGGACAAAACCCAGACAATGAAGAGTAAGGCAATGAACAGGACGGCCGGATCGGGCAGCTTGTTGCCAACTCGCTCTACGGTGCCGAGAAAGCCGCCGGGTGCGTTGCTTTGATTAAGTTCTGACATGCGTTTACCCCTTATCGCGCGCAGGGCGCGTTCCTACAGCAGCGGCGTGGGCCGCTCGCAACAGTTACCAGCCGCAGTTGCGGCCCGCGTTTTGTTCCTTCAGATAACCCATCAGAGGTGCGAAGTAATCGATGATCGCCGTCGCATCCATCTCACGTGTGCCGGTCAGCTTCTCCAGCGACTCCTGCCAGGGTTCACTCTGGCCGGAGGCCATCATCGCGAAGAATTTCGCGCCCGCTTCCTGGCTTCCGTAAATAGAGCAGGATGCGAGATCGCCTTCGTGGCCGGCGGTCTCACACAAAGACCGCTGGAATTGAAACTGCAAAATTCTGGCGAGGAAGTAACGCGTGTAAGAGACGTTCGCCGGAATATGGTACTTCGCACCCGGATCGAAGTGCTCCTCAGTGCGCTCCGTCGGTGGTGCGATACCCTGGTACTTCAGGCGCAAATCCCACCAGGCCTTGTTGTAATCCTCGGGCCTGGTTGCACCCGAGAAGACACCCCAGCGCCACTCGTCGATCAGTTTGCCGAATGGCAGGAAAGCGATCTTGTCGAGCGCCATCTGCATTTGCCGGTTGATGATCGCCTGTTCGCTTTCTTCGGCTGAGCTGACAAGCCCCACTTCCTGCAGGTACTGCGGCGTCATGGACAGAGTGATCGTATCGCCGATCGCCTCATGGAACCCGGAGTGTGCGCCGCCCTGAAATATTGGTGGCTGGTCTTTGTAAGCGCCCTGATAATAGTTGTGGCCGAGTTCGTGATATATCGTGCGCAGCTCGTCATAGGTCTGTTTGATGCACATTTTTATACGCAGGTCGTTACCGCCATCCAGGCCCCAGGCGCTGGCGTGGCAAACGACCTCGCGGTCCTGGGGTTTGGAAAACTGCGAGCGCTCCCAGAAAGTATCCGGGAGTCGATCCATGCCAAGCGAAACATAAAAACTTTCGGCGGAGCGAACCATTCCCTGCGGAGAATAGTTTTTGGTCTTCAGCGCGCTATCAACATCGAGGTCCGAGACGCCAGGGTACGGTTCCATAATGTCGTAAATGAAGCCCCACTCCTGCGCCCACATATTGCCCAGAAGATGTGCCGGTATAGGGCCGTCTGCCGGGACCTTGTCCTCGCCGTAATGCTCGCCGAGTTTCGCGCGCACGGCGCAATGCAGCTCATTATAAAGCGGCTTAACCTGGTCCCAGAGGCGTTCTGCCTCACCCTGAAACTCGGCTGGGTCCATGTCGAAGCCAGCGCGCCACTTTTCACCGAGATCGCTATAACCAAGCTCGCCTGCGCCTTCGTTCACTAGCTCGACGTAGCGCTGATACTTGTCGCGCATGGGCGGTGCGATTGTGCGCCAGCCGGTCCAGTACTCTTCGAGCAGACCGTAGTCGCGCGTGCTTTGCATGAGGCCTTCAAGCTCAGAGCCGGAGATGCAGTCGTCGTCGCCCCTGCAGTATTGGCCCGCACCGTACAGCCCCTCAAGTTCAGTCGCTATTAACGTCAGTTCTTTGCGCTTCGCCGGATCGTTCGGTGTTGGCAGGGATGTGCCGAGCTTAAGAAGATTTATTGCGCGCGCTGTTTCGGCGCTGAGCGCCTGACCGTCGTAAGCCAGTGCCTGCTGCACCATACCGCTGTGCCATTTCGCATACTTTTCGCTGGCGGCAGCGGCGACTATTGCCGTGTCCTGGGTGATGTACGTTGAACGCACCCACTCCGCTGCACCGATTTCTCTACTGAGCTCTTCGAGTTCGGCATTCGCTCGCGCGATAAACTCTTCAGCGGTTTCGGTGGGAACGCTAACAGCGCTTTCTTCAGATGCCTGTTGTGAGCAGGCGCCCATTGCGACCACGAGCAAAGCGCCCGCGAAAATTCCAGCGAGTTTTTTCATAACTATTTCCAGTGCGTCTGTTTCCAGAGTCTAGTGAATGCCATGCATCCAGCGCTTGAGTATTGGCGAGATCAGTATCATGAACACGCCAGCAATAATTCCGAACCACATCAGGAATGAGAACAGCTCGGTGTACGTGGCAACCGCTGTCGCGATATCCATCGACTCACCGTCTGACACGTCGATCGCCGCCATCTTGCCGATGCGCGTCGCGACCGTCTCCGACAAGGCGGTGGCGAGGAACCAGGTGCCCATGCTGACGCCGACAACATTGCCGATAGACAGTTTGGTTACAGCAGACAGCCCGACAGGCGACAGACAAAGCTCTCCGGTCGTGTGCAGCAGGTAGGCAAGGATCAGCCAGATCATCCCAATCTGCCCAGACTGATCCGGGAACTGAGCACCAAATACCAGCGCCCCGAAACCGAGACCCGCCTGTAAAATACCAAGGCCGAACTTAACCGGTGTGTTTGGTTCGAAATTGACTTTCGCCAGCCAGGTCCAAAGCGCCGCAAACGGAATCGCGAGCAGCATGATGAAACCGGCGTTGAGCGAGCCGAACTGCGCGGCGGTAAAGGTTGTGCCACCAACAGTTCGATCGACAACACGATCCGCAAACAAGGTCATGGAGCCGGCCGATTGTTCAAACAGTGCCCAGAAAACCACGGTCGAGAGAATCAGAATCATCAGCACGACCGTTCGCCCAAACTCGGGAGAGTTATGCGTCATGAAGCCGTACACAACAAACCCTATGATCAGGGCGATCGAACCGTAGAGAACATTCTCGGCGAGCGCTTCGCTGCCCGGGATGAAGTGCAGGTTCACGCCGATCGCGTACAGCCCCGAAACGACAGCCAGGCCGGCGATCATGTAGGCGACTGTATTGTTGCTGTCCTTTTTGCTGTGCACCATTGAGTACAGAATAAGACCCACGATAGCGATAATCAGGAAGACGTTCTGTGTCAGCAATACGACGGGCTCGTGTTGTACCAGCAGCCAGAAGACACCGAGGAACGGCAGGCTTAACAGATAAATAGCCCACTCGACATTGATGGGTCCGAGAAAGCTCTTCTTAAGTTTTTCCGGTTCCGAAGGTTCTGCATGGCCCATCAGGAATTTCTGGCCGTACGTAAAGCTGATCAGGCCGATGATCATGCCGATACCAGCAGCACCGAAACCGTACCGCCAACCGAAGGTTTCGCCCAACCAGCCGCAAAGCAATGTCGCGACGAACGAGCCGATGTTGATGCCCATATAGAAAATGGTGAAACCACCATCGCGACGCGGGTCATCCTGCGAGTACAACTTGCCGACGATCGTTGAAATATTTGGCTTCAGATAACCAACACCCATCACGATCAACGCGAGCGCAAAATAGAAAACATTCAATGATGCGGTGTCGCGATACATGACCGCTTCCGTTAACGTCGTACCCGCTGCGAAAAATTCGCCACTTGCCAGGGTAAGGTCGTTTGTAAGAACGGTCCCCACTGCATAGTTAATCGCCTGATGACCTTCAACGGCCATCAATATGTGCCCGAGAGACAACAATATGCCGCCGAACATAACCGACTTTCTCATGCCCAGATAGCGATCGGCGATCATGCCGCCAATGAGGGGCAACGCATAGACGAGTCCGGCGTACGAGCCGAGAACATCGAGGCCCTGGCCGTCCGAAAACAGATGATATTTCGTCAAATACAGGAGCAGCAAATACTTCATTCCGTAGAATGAAAAGCGTTCCCAAAGCTCGGTCGTGAAGCAGACATACAGGCCAACAGGGTGGCCCAGAAATTCTGCCTGATTGGAAAGGTCGTCCGGTGATCCGGCAACGGTTTCGGTCATTATTTATCCCCCGGAAGGCGTCTGGCGCCGTTTCGATTTTTTAGTGCGGGTAAGGGCGAACATTAAACACTATTTGCGCCATGTATAGCTACTTGACAGGGCGCGACTTGAATAGTTTCGCCATTATGATCCCGAGCTCATATAAGAGGTAAACCGGGATGGCGAGCATTATCTGGCTGATCACGTCAGGGGGCGTCAGTAACATGCCGACCACGAAGGCGCCGAGAAACACGTATGGGCGAGCTGTACCGAGTTTTTCCACCGAGGTGATGCCGGTCCAGACCAGCAGCACGGTCGCCACCGGTGTCTCAAACGCGAGGCCGAAGACCAGCACCAGCATCATGACAAAGCCGATGTAATCCGTGATGTCGGGCATGTAGCTCACGCTTTCGGGCGTGAACGCGACCACGAACTTGAAGATGAGCGGAAATACGACGAAATAAGCAAATGCGAGCCCGACATAAAACAGCAAAATGCTGGATGCGAGCAACGGAAACGCGAAGTGTTTTTCCTTCTTGTACAGTCCCGGCGCGACAAACGCCCAAACCTGATACAGCACAACAGGCATCGCGAGCATAAGGGCAAGATAGAAGGACAGTTTCAATGTTGCGATAACAGGCGACGCTGTTCCGGTGGCGATGAGTTGTCCGCCGGGCAGAACAGTGCGCAGCGGCTCGGAAACAAACTCGAAGATCGGTTTCGAGAACGGAAACAAGGCCAGGAAAACCACAAAGACGCTGCCAAACATAACAAACAGGCGATTTCGCAGCTCAACGAGATGCGACATCAATGTACCTTCCGCCAGCCCTTCTTCCGGGTTATCTGCAGAGGTACTCATTTCTTCGCCGGCGTTTTTGTTGTTTCGACCAGGTCATCATCTTCGTCTTCATCTTCGTCGTGCAAGGGCGAAAATGTGTCGTCGTCACGCGGCGAAAGAAGTTTCTCGGGGTTAAAGTCGTCAGGATTGATGCCGAAGTTCTTTTCGGTGTCGAGCTCCTCTTCAAGTTGTCGTTGCAGGCTGCGAGTAAGCTGTCGCGCTTTACCAACCCAAGCGCCGATTTGGCGAGCGACACGCGGCAGCCGCTCGGGCCCCAGTATGAGAAGCCCGATGAGGCAAAGCAGGATAAATTCGGAACCACCGATTCCAGACATGGCGCTAAAAGACCTTAGGCGCCTTTCTTTTCTTCGTTCTCTTCAATGGGCGTTGAATCGAAACTGGCATCGTCTTCGGATTTCTCGATCTTTTCCGATGACTCGTCAGCTTCAGCTTCGCTCATGGCAGAACGAAAGCCCTTCACGGCACCGCCGAGGTCGGTTCCCAGACTGCGCAAGCGCTTGGTACCAAAAATCACCAATACGATAACGAGAATAAGCAGCAGGCTTCCCGGGCTTATGTTCGGCATTGCTATTTGCTCCTAAAGAGGTCAGACCCCTTTTTGGTTTGGTAAGTGCTACCGGCCGAGGCCGGGCGCGAATTATGTTCATGATACCCCTGCCAGCGCAACAAAACCGTACTCGCGTCACACCAGACCCGAGGACTTGCCTAGCTTTCAAGCCAGAAGGTCACCGGGCCATCGTTCGTCAATGAAACCTGCATATCGGCGCCGAACTGGCCGGTTTCCACTGTTTCCAGTGCTTCGCCGCAGATCGTGACCAGCTTGTCGAAATAGGCACTGGCGACCTCCGGGGCGGCGCCCTTGGTGAAGCTTGCCCGCGTGCCCTTTCGCGTGTCCGCCGTTAGTGTGAACTGCGGCACCAGAAGCAAACCACCCGAAACGTCCTGGACGCTTAGATTCATACGGCCTTCAACATCGGGAAACACACGATAGCCCAGAATCCTCTCTGCGAGGCGAGCGACGTCGTGCTCCGCGTCATCGCGGTGGACGGCAACCAGCACGAGAAGACCGCGATCGATTTCGCCAATAATCCGCTTGTCCACACTGACGCTGGCCCGGTTGACGCGTTGCAGAAGTCCGATCATTTTTGTTTCAGCGCCCGGAAGTCAGAAAATTTACAGTCTTTATTAATGCATCAAGCACAAACGAATAGCCACCCCCAATGGGGCATCTGCGAGACTGACTGTACCGGCCGGTGGGCGGGCGAACTCGAACAGCGCCCCCTTTTGCATGCCACGGAGGGCGCGCGGGGTTAAACCCTGTCGGCCGGACCATGGAAGGAGGGCCCCGGCCCCGTGTCGGGGCCCGATTTACGCTAGACTGGCGGTCAATCCAGGGGCGGAATTAATAATGAAAAGAAGAGAATTCGTCGGCGGCATTGCGGCCGCTGCGGGGTTGGCGGGGTGCGCTAAACCGGAAGCTGAATGTAGCGAAGACAGCGGCGCATTGGTCGAGTCTTTTGAATGGTCGTGTGTGACCTCCTGGCCGCCACGGTTTCCGGGCCTGGGTATGGCGGTCGAGAACCTGGCTGAGCGACTTGATCGGGCATCAGGTGGTCGGCTGAAGGTCAAGGTCTACGGCGGCGGTGAACTGGTGCCGGCTCTTGAGGTGTTCGATGCCGTCAGTCGTGGTGTCGTGGAAATGGGCCATGACGCGTCGTATTACCAAAAGGGCAAAATTGATGCGGCCCAGTTCTTCACAGCTATCCCCTTCGGCTTGAACTACATGGAGCTGAACGCCTGGATTCACTACGGCGGCGGGCTCGAACTGTGGCGAGAGCTGTATGAGCCCTTTAACGTGGTGCCGTTCCTGTGTGGTAATACCGGCGTGCAAATGGGCGGCTGGTTCAACAAGGAAATAAACAATATCGAAGACCTTAAGGGTCTGAAGATGCGAATTCCCGGTCTGGGCGGTGATGTATTGCGTCGCGCCGGGGGGACACCGGTTACGCTGCCCGCAGCGGAGATTTTCACGTCGCTGCAAACGGGAGCGATTGACGCCACCGAGTGGGTGGGTCCCTATAACGATGTTTCCCTGGGGCTCCACAAGGCCGCGAAGTACTACTACCACCCGGGATGGCAGGAGCCGGGCCCGGGCCTCGAATGCATGATAAACAGGAAGGCCTGGGACTCGCTGCCTGCGGACCTGCAGGCGCTGGTTGAAATAACCTGCCAGTCGATAACGGTCGACATGGCGGCCGAATACACCAACGGCAATGCGAATTCGCTGCAGCAACTAATTGCAGATCCAAATGTCGAGCTACGAGCGTTACCGGCAGAAGTTCTGCAACATCTTAAATCGATAACGGCAGAAGTCGTCGCCGAAATGATGGCAGCGGATCCAGCGGCCAATAAAATTGGCAAAGCGTTTTACGAGTATCTTGAGAAAGCCGAGGCAAACTCACGCATTTCAGAAAAGGCTTACCTGGATACTCGTATTGGCTGACCAGGAAGTTGAGATCGCAGTCATCGGTGCCGGCATAGCCGGAATCGCTGCGGCGTATTACCTGTGTGTTGAGCACAAGAGGAAGTCGGTGCTGCTTATCGACAGCCGGCAACCGATGACGTACACCAGCGCGCAGTCGGGTGATAACTATCGCAACTGGTGGCCGCATCACACGATGACGAGCTTTACCAATGACAGCATTGATGAGCTCGACCGGCTTGCAGAGGAGTCAAATGACGTTTTTAACATGACGCGAGGTGGCTACGTACTGGCGACACGTCAAGACGATGTCACAGGTATTATCGAGTCTATTCCCGGGGATATTGACGTTGCTCACTACGGCGATCGTGAGCTTATTCGGAAGACCTTTCCGGCGTTAACGACCGACATAAAGAACGTCGTTCACATTCGTCGCGGCGGCGACATTAGTGGCCAGCAACTCGGGCAATACATGCTGGAACGGCTTCGAGCGGCGGGTGGGCGAAAACTCCAGGGTGATGTTACGGCGGTCGAAAGCGACAGTAAGTACCGTCTCGCTGTTGCAGGCGCAGATGGGCCGAGTACCGTCACAGCCGATGTTGTGGTGAATGCCGCCGGGCCATTTGCGGCGCGAGTGGCGCGCATGCTGGGCACTGACTTGCCGCTTAAGAATATCTACCACCAGAAGATAGCCTTTGAGGATCACCTAAACGCAATACCGCGAGACATGCCGTTCTCGATAGACCTCGACGCAAAACGTCTGGGTTGGTCTGAAGAAGAGCGCTCAATGCTGGCGGAAGACCCGGATCTCAAATGGCTCGCCGGAGAGTTGCCGTCAGGCACCCACTGTCGTCCGGACGGAGGACCGCACGGTCGCTGGGTAAAACTGGGCTGGGCGTACAACAAGAAGATTAGTGAGCCGCAAGAGGATATGGCAAATGAGCCGGCTATCGATCAAAGCTTCCCCGAAATTGTTATTCGTGGTGCTGCGGAATTCATACCCGCTTTGCGCCCGTATGTATCAGCACCACCGCCGCGCTTCAGCCACTATGGCGGCTACTACGCGATGACAGAAGAAAACTGGCCGTTAATTGGGCCGCTGGATAACAAGGGAGCCTTTGTCATCGCCGCGTTGTCGGGATTTGGCAGCATGTCTGCGTGTGCGGCGGGCAAGCTTTGTGCGGCCCATATCTGCGGCAGTCCACTACCGGAGTACGCCGTAGACCTGAGTCTGGATCGACTCACAAACTCAACCTTACTGGCCGAGCTCGAAGCGTCTGGCAACAAGGGCCTGCTCTAGAAAAATTGTCGCGAAAAAAAGCCGACCACCTTGCGGTGACCGGCTCTTCGACGCGATGCGTCTTTTTACGTCAGGCGCTTACTGCCAGGAGTAAATGCCTTTCAGGTACCAGGAACCACCTTCGTAGTTCGCAGCACTTCGGCGTGGGTATTGCAGGCCGACGCTGAGGCGGTTGGCGTTTCCAGCACCGATCTCATTAATGAACTCATCGGTTACGTTGGTGCCACCGAGAGCGATTCTGAGGTTATCAGTCGCCTGGAAGCCAAGTTCAACATCAATGTAAACCGTTGAATCGATCTTCGCGCTGGGATCAACGGCCGCGCCAATCGTGCCACGCTCGTCGAAATGCTCGCCATAGAAGGTCGCACGGGCCATGAAGTCCAACCGGTCGGTGAAGTGCGTGTTCGTCGACAACGTCCAACGGCTAGTCGGGTAGTTGTTCTCGATATCCTCAACTGTCCCCGCGCTGACAGGTGCAACACCGTTAACCAGCGTCTGGCCGTCGACTTCGATCTTGTTATATGCGTATGCGAAAGTCACATCCGTGTTCGCCAACCCGCCTGTCAAAACAACGTCAACGCCGGTGTGTACAACGTCAAGGGTATTCGTGTAGAACGAAATTGTTTGACCACCCGGTGTTGAAATGTCGCCGGTACGGTAAATGCGATCGTCGACCTCAATACGGTATACGTCCGTCGTAAGCGACCATGCATCACCGATTTCCGAGGCGAAGCCGAGGCTATAGTTCAACGATTTCTCTTCTTTCAGAGGTCCACCACCATTTTCGAGTGCGATTTGAGAGGTCGGTGAAACGAGCCCCTCCTCAACCTGCAGCCCGGTGGTTCCGTCGAATGTCGTAATGGTTGTTCTGACATTCGCCTGGCCCGGCGTTGGGGCGTGGAATCCGGTTGAAATCGCGCCACGCAATGCGATGGCGTCACTAGCCCGATAACGGAACGCAATCTTCGCGTTTGTCGTCGGGCCAAAGTCCGAGAAGTTCTCGTAGCGCAAAGCGTATTGCAGCAATACCGCGTCAGAAATATCGTGCTCGATGTCTGCGTAGACGCCGAAGTTATCACGCGTGAACACACCAGCATCTGCTGTACGAATACCGGCAAATCCACTGGAACCGCTACCCTGGCTGGCACTTGGTTCGCCAGCGACAACGGTGTATTCCTCTTCACGAGCTTCTGCGCCAAACGCAAGGTTTACGGAGTCGCTAACCGCCAACGAGAAATCGGCATTAAGGGTGGTCTCTTCCTGGATATACCCGCCTACGTCGAAGCCCATCTGTGGCAGCGAATTGAGATCGCCGGGGCCCAGTGACGGATTGGCCGTGTTATTGAGGAAATAATCGAGCTCGTCCTTGCCGAAGCCATAGCTAATGTCGTAGAGCATGCCGCTTTGGAACTCACCCTTCACGCCAAGAACGACGCTGGTGTCTTCCTGGTTGCCGTCAAGAAACGGCGTGAAACCAGCGGGCAAACCGGTAAAGCCCTGCTCGCGAAAGCTCAGGGTATCTGGAATAAGATCCAGAGGATCCGAAGCCGGGTCCTGATCACAAACCGGACAACCGTCGCCGAAAGCACGTTGCGAGGTAAAGGTCGAATGCGTCGGGCTGCGATAGAAGAAGCGATAACGACCATCGGTATCGGCGGCGCTGAAACGAGCGTAAAGCTCGGAGGAACCATTCAAGTCAAAGCCCGAGTTGACGAAGAAGCGAATTCCTTCGGTTTCCGGACGACCCCAGCTTTGCAGAAAAGGCGCATCGCCAAATGGCGCGTCGGCGCCAATGAGGCTTGGGTTGATACCAGAAGCGATCAAACCCGCCGCGTCGGGGCGTTGAATACCGCGTGAAAGAGCGTCGTTGTCGACGTACTCAACACTCGCGTTGACGAAACCGACGTCGCCCAGGGCGAAGCCGGCGTTGGCTGCAACCTTAATGCTTTGCTCGCCTTCGTAGTGTTCGCCGTAGGTCGCTTGTAGCGAGCCGCCCTCAGAGGCGTCTTTCATTACGAAGTTGATAACGCCGGCGATGGCGTCTGAGCCGTACTGGGAAGATGCGCCGTCACGCAGAACCTCAACACGCTTTACAGCGATGCCGGGGATCATGCCAACGTCCGCGCCGTGCGAGCCGTTACCGGCTGCGGGAGCGAAGAATTGCACCAGCGCAGAGCGATGGCGACGCTTACCGTCGACCAGAACCAGTGTTTGGTCAGGCGCGGTGCCACGCAATGATGTCGGACGCACAAACGCGCTGCCGTCACCGGTGGCCGGTGTCGCTGTATAGGACGGAATCAAAGCCTTGAGATTATCAGTCAGGTCGGCTGTACCACCCACCGCGTTGAAGTCATCACCACTGATAACGTCAATAGGTACGGTCGAATCCGATGCGGACCGCGGTTTGGCGCTACGCGAGCCGATCGTCTTGATTTCCTCGATCGCTTCGTCGTCCTGCGCTAGCGCGGTCTGGAACGTCAGGCCCGAGCAACAAAGCACGAGCGCCAGCGCGCCATAGGAAAGAGATTTCTTGCACATTTTATTTTTCCCCCTTGGAAAAGTAATTTACTGCTTTATTCTGGCACGAAGTGTGCCCATTTATCTTATAGCGATTCCGAATAAAAGTAGCCGATCCCTTTCATTATTGCAACGGATGATTCAATATGGCTAATAAATGAATCACTTGTTTCATGCCGCGCCGTTTGTGGCTTTGGCGTGGCACCAACGAACGCAGAGAACCGTGAATAGCCGATATCCCGATACTATCCGACTGTTGGTCGACAACTACTCAGAGCTGACGCCTGAGCTCCAAAAGGCGGCACGATTCATGGTCGAGCACCCCGAAGAAATCGGCCTGAACTCGATGCGCCGCGTTGCCAAAGACGCAGGGGTCAAGCCAGCTACCATTTCGCGCCTGACCAAGACGCTTGGATTCAAAGAATACGAGTCCTTGCGCGAGCCGTTCCGGCAGCGCTTGCGGACTCGTTCTCCCGAATTCGCCGCAAAACTGCAAAACGTCCAGGAGCGCGGGAGGTCGGGTACCAGATCGGTGCTCACCGACCTGCGAGCGCAGGAGGTTGCGAATGTTGAGCGCTCGCTGTCGGATGAAAACCTGCGAATTCTGGAAGAAGCGGCGCAGACAATACATGAGAGCCGGCGTGTATATGTCCTCGGCTTGCGCGGTGCACATGCACCAGCGTTTCTGTTCCATTACGCCTACCAGCTGTTTAAGGACAATAGCCAGCTGCTCGATACGAGTGCCGGTATCTTCGCCGATCAACTTAGAGGCATCGGTCCGGAGGACTGTTTGCTGGTCATATCTTTTCCTCCCTATACCCGGCTGACGATCGATGCGGTGGAATACGCGGCTGAAGCGGGTGCGAAGATCATTGCGGTCACCGACAGCGTTGTCTCGCCGGCAGCCAATGCCGCAGAGCAGACTATAGTCACAAAAAACCAGTCGCCGTCCTTCTACCATTCCTTCACCGGCGCGCTGGCGGTAACGCAAGCCCTGATCGCCACCTTGGTGTCAAGAGCCGGCGGGGACGCCGTCAAAATCGTCGAGGAGGCTGAGAAGCAACTGTCACGCATCAGTGCTTACTGGTAATCATGAGCAACGCATTGCACCGAAGTTTGTTAAGCAGCCCGCCTCGGGCCGTAACGGGCGACGGTGCCTATATCATTGACGAATCTGGCCGGCGCTATCTCGATGCTTGCGGTGGCGCTGCCGTGTCTTGCCTCGGACACAACCACCCTGATGTTATCGCTGCCGTTCAGAAGCAGGTCGAGAAATTACCTTACGCACACACCTCGTTTTTTACGACCGATGTCCTCGAAGAGCTGGCCGACACATTGGTGGAGGCGGCGCCGGGCATGGGCAAGGTCCTGCTGCTATCCGGTGGCTCAGAATCGGTAGAGGCAGCGCTCAAGCTGTCGCGCCAATACTTCGTCGAGTCCGGCGAGCCCGAGCGGCACCTCTTCATTGCACGGCGTCAGAGCTACCACGGCAATACGCTGGGCGCGCTGGCCGTCGGCGGCAACGAGTGGCGCCGCGAGGCGTTCCGTCCGTTGCTCGCTGAAGGTAACCACGTTGCTCCGTGTTTTGAGTACAGAGAACGCATCGAGTCTGAATCGCAGGAGGACTATTGCGACAGGCTCGCTGTCGAGCTCGAAGCAAAAATCGTCGAGCTGGGGCCAGAAAACGTGGCCGGCTTCGTTGCCGAAACTGTGGTGGGCGCGACGGCTGGCGCCGTTGTTGCGGTGCCGGGCTATTTCACACGTGTTCGTGAAATCTGCGACTGCTATGGCATACACCTGATTCTTGATGAGGTCATGTGCGGGACCGGACGTACCGGTTCAATGATGGCCTATCAACAGGAACACATAATTCCGGACATGGTTACCATGGCGAAAGGTCTTGCCGCGGGCTATCAGCCGATAGGGGCTTTGCTCTGTCGGCCGGAAATCATCGAAACCATTCGTGAAAATAGCGGCTTCTTTCAGCACGGCCACACGTTCATGGGGCACGCCACTGCGGTTGCCGCATCGCTCGCAACCATTAAAGCAATCAAACAGGAAAACTTGCTGGAAAATGTTGTTGAGCGTGGCAAGCAACTCCGGGCCGGGTTCCGCGACGCATTGGGAGCGCATCCCTGTGTCGGCGATATACGCGGCCGCGGCTTGTTTGTAGGTATTGAGTTTGTCATCGACAAGCACAGCAAAGAGCCATTTGATGCGGCCGCCAAAATCCACAAGAAAGTACAGCAGACTGCGATGAGTAACGGGCTGCTTTGCTACGGCATGGGCGGCACCATCGACGGAAAACGCGGCGATCACGTCCTGATCGCGCCGCCCTATAATCTCACCAATGCACAGCAACATGAGATTATCGAAAAATTTTCCGCCGCGGTCGTGAGTAGTCTGCCGACCTAGCCGCCGTATATTTGTCCCGGTAACCAGGTTACAAGCCCGGGAAATGCTGCAATGAGCAACAGCGCCAAAAGCTGAATGGCAACGAAGGGCACCACCCCGCGATAGATTTGTGCGGTAGTTACCGATGGCGGGGCCACGCCGCGCAGATAAAACAGGGCGAACCCGAATGGTGGTGTCAGGAAGGACGTTTGCAGGTTTATCGCGATCATGATGCCAAGCCACACCGGGTCCAGACCCATCGCAAGCAGTACCGGGCCAACAATTGGCACAACGACGAAAGTGATCTCGATAAAGTCGAGCACGAACCCCAGCAGGAACATCACCAGCATCACAGCCATCAGGGCACCCACCACGCCGCCCGGAATAGCTTCCAGAACTGCCCGGACCCCGTCATCGCCGCCGTAACCACGGAACACCAGTGAAAAAATCGAGGCGCCGATAAGGATCAGAAAAACCATACTGCTGATGCGCAGGGTATTGCGCATGATCTCCTGCAGGCGCTCGAGCGTTAGTTGGCGACGTGAAATAGCCATCAACAGCGCGCCCATCCCGCCGACGCCTGCGGCTTCTGTGGGTGTGGCGAAGCCGCCAAGTATCGATCCCAGAACCGCAAAAATCAGCAACAAAGGTGGCAGCAGTGCATGCAGTATCTTGCCGAGCGAAGCATTGTCATCCGGCTCCTGATGATGCGCCGGCATCATGCCCGGCCTGAAAAATGCGACACCGAGAATGTAGAGGACGTACAGCAAAACCAGCAATAGACCAGGGATTAACGCACCGGCAAACAGGTCTCCCACCGAAACGGTCTTTGGCGAAAAGACTCCCATGTCCAGTTGCGCCTGCTGGTACGCCGTCGTCATAACGTCACCCAGCATCACAAGGATTATCGATGGTGGAATTATCTGGCCCAACGTGCCCGACGCGCAGATAGTGCCGGCCGCAATTTCAGGGGCATACCCGCGCTTCAGCATGGTGGGCAACGACAACAGGCCCATTGTCACCACGGTCGCGCCGACAATTCCCGTACTGGCAGCCAGCAACATACCAACCAGCGTGACGGAAATGCCCAGCCCACCCCGCAAGGTTCCAAACAAGGCGCTTAGAGTTTCCAGTAGTTCCTCGGCGATACGTGCACGCTCGAGAGTAACCCCCATAAAAACGAAGAGTGGCACCGCAACCAGCGTCTCATTGGTCATGATGCCGAATATTCGATTGGGGAGCCCGGACAGCAGGGCTTCGTTAAAGCCCCCACCGAGAACGCCGAATCCCGCAAATAACAGCGCTGTACCACCCAGGGTGAACGCAACCGGAAAACCCGCCAGCAGCACCAGAATAACGGCGATGAAAAGCAACGCAGCGACCCACTCCACGTCAGCTTCTCCTGATGGTCTGAATACACCGCGACATTAACGCGACGCCTTGCAGTCCAACCGTGATCGGCATCAGGACGAGCACGGATTTGAGTAACGGGATTAGTGGATACGGCAGACCGCCGGACTCACGAGAAGCCTCTTGCAGTCGCCAGGAAACGGCGACGTAGTCGACCGCCTTCCAGCCGAGCAAGCCACACAAGGGCAACAGGAAAACACAAACGCCTATCAGATCAACCAAGGCGCGCCGCCGTAAACTCATTTCCCGATAGAAAATGTCGACTCGTACGTGCTCTTCCCGCTGCAGCGTATAGGCGGCACCCATCATAAAGACAAATGCGTGCATCCAGACGACCGACTCCTGTAACCAGATGAGCCCGGCGTCAAATACATAGCGCATAACAACGACAACGAAAGTCGTCACAACCATAAAAAGTGTTAACCAGGATGAGGCCTTGCCTACGAGCGAACTGAATCGATCCAGCATTGAGTGGGCCTCTAGTGCCGCCAGAACATCGGCGTTATGAGTACCAGCAGTGTGAATATCTCGAGACGACCGAGCAGCATACCAACTACAGATATCCACTTGGCGGTATCGCTCAGCGTCATAAAACCAGAGGTGACGTCCCCGAGACCGGGCCCGAGATTGTTGAGTGTTGCGGCGACTGCAGAGAAAGCGGTGACCTGATCAAGCCCGGTGGCCATCATTGCCAACATCATGATGCTAAAAACGACGACATAGACCGAGAAAAACCCCCAGACCGCATCGACGACACGAGGCTGGATGGCGGTCGCGCCCAGCTTGACCGGAATCTCGGCGTTCGGATGCACCAGGCGAGCAACTTCACGAGCACCCTGCTTGTAAATGAGGAGCCAGCGAATCACTTTGATGCCGCCGGCGGTAGAGCCGGCCGAGCCACCAACAAAACTTGCAAATAACAGCAACACAGGCAGCGCCGCAGGCCAAAGGGCAAAATTTTCCGTCGTAAAACCCGTCGTTGTCGCGATCGAAACCGCCTGGAAAACGCCGTTGATGAAGGTCTGTCCCGGGTTGTGAAAGCCGCGGAACTGATACAGCGTAAAGACGACAACTGCCGACAGCGTGATCAGCATGTAGGCGTAAGCCTTGAATTCAGGGTCCTTGGCATAGTGCTTGATTGAAACGTAGCGCCAGGCGAAAAAGTGCAATGAAAAATTGATGCCGGCAACGAACATAAAAACGATTGCGACACCGTCGATGACGCCACTGTCAAAAAAGCCGATGCTCGCATCGTGGGTAGAAAAACCGCCGATTGCCACCGTCGAAAACGCATGGCATAGCGCATCGAACCAACCCATGCCGGCAAGTCGGTAGCTGACCATGCACGCGATGGTAAACGCGAGATATACGTACCAAAGCGCCTTCGCAGTTTCCGTAATTCGTGGTGTGAGCTTGGTGTCTTTGACGGGCCCGGGCGTTTCTGCGCGGTAGAGCTGCATGCCGCCAACGCCAAGCATAGGAAGTACAGCGACCGCCAATACGATGATGCCCATGCCACCAAGCCACTGCAGCTGCTGTCGATAGTAGAGAATAGAAACCGGAAGATCGTCGAGACCCGTTAATATGGTCGCGCCCGTTGTCGTGAGTCCGGACATCGATTCGAAAATAGCATCGGTGACAGACAGCGACAGGCCATCGGCAAAATACAGAGGCGCTGCACCAAAGGTTCCCAGCACGGTCCAGAAAGCAGCCACCACGAGAAAGCCGTCACGGAGCCTGAGGTCCTTGCGGGATCGATGTACGGGCAACCAGATCAGCATACCGGCGGCCAGGGTTATCCCGAAACCCTCAACAAACGGCAGCCACGAATGGTCGTTGTAATAAAGACTGAACCCTATCGGTGGCAGCATCGTCACGCTGAACATCATCAGCAGCAGCCCGAGTATCCGCTGTACGACAGTCCAGTTCATTTAGATGAATGAAACCCCAACCTGGAAGAGACTCTCCAGGTGTTCGATCTTGCGGCGGTCTGTCATGAAGAGAATGACATGATCGTCAGTCTCGATCACCGTGTCGTGGTGCGCGATAATAACCTGATCGCCGCGAACAACAGCGACAATCGCTGTCCCCTTGGGCAACTCAATGTCCTCAATTCTTCGCCCGACAACCTTGGAGCTGTCCGCATCACCGTGAGCGATAGCCTCCATAGCCTCGGCAGCACCGCGTCGCAGCGAGTGGACTTTTACGACATCCCCGCGCCGGACGTGCGCGAGCAACGAACCGATCGTGACCTGTTGTGGCGATATCGCGATATCAATACTGCCGGCCTCAACCAGGTCTACGTAGGAGGCGCGATTAATCAGCGCCATCACTTTGTGTGCGCCGAGTCGTTTCGCGAGCATCGAGCTGAGAATGTTGGCTTCTTCGGAATTGGTCAGGCCGCAAAACACATCAACGTTGTCGATGTTTTCCTCAAGCAGTAATTCCTCGTCGGCCGCGTCACCAACCAAAACAATAGCCTTGTTCAGTTGCTCCGAAATCTGCCGCGCACGAACCGGGTCGCGTTCGATAATCTTGACCTGGTTGGTTTGCTCCAGCGCGAGGGCGAGTCGTACACCGATGTTGCCGCCGCCGGCGATAACGACGCGTCGCACCGGGTCCTCAAGTCGACGCATCTCACTCATGAAAACGCGAATGTCCTTACGGTCGGCGATGAAAAAAACTTCGTCGCCTTCCTGAATTACTGTGTCACCCTTCGGCAACGTCGCCTTGCCCTCACGGTAGATGGCGGCGATACGGCCCTCTGTATTGGGGATGTGATCTTTCAGTGTCGCAATGCGCTGTCCGACTAACATGCCTCCCCGGTCGGCCTTTGCGCCGACGAGTCGTACGCGACCACCGGCGAAGTCGAGCACCTGCGAGGTGCCCGGATACAGAATGAGTTGCTCGATGTAAGAGCAAACAAGTTGCTCGGGGCTGATGCGCACATCAATTGGAATAGCATCCTGCGTGAACAGCTTGTTTGCGTTCATGTATTCAGCGGCGCGAATTCGCGCAATCTTGGTGGGCGTGCGAAAACTTGTGTAGGCGATCTGGCACGCGACCATGTTGGTTTCGTCGGTGTCCGTCAGGGCGACTACGATGTCAGCATCGCTGGCACCGGCGCGTTCGAGCACATCCGGGTAGGCGGCATGACCGACAACTGTTCGAATATCGAGACGGTCCTGCAATTCGCGCAGAACGTCTGGCCGCATGTCGACGACGGTGACCTCGTTGGCCTCTTCACGCGACAAGTGATATGCCGCGGATGAACCAACCTGACCTGCGCCGAGTATAAGAATTTTCATCGCACGTAGTTTACATCAGATCGAGATTCGCATAGCTCAGAACGAGCCATTTCGTGCCCGCCATCTCGAAATTGACCTCCACTCGGGCATGGGCCCCCTGGCCCTCATAATTGAGAATAACGCCATCGCCGAACTTCTTGTGGCGAACGCGCTGACCCAGCCGAATACCCAGCTCGTTGTCAGCCCCTGACGTCGCCGCCCTGCGTTGCGCGGGCCGCGTCGAGCGCATCGGCCGCGCAACCTGAACCCGCGGGCGAATTTCCTCGATATGTTCGTTGGGAATCTCGGCGATGAATCGTGATGGCTGTGAGAAATTATCCATACCGTGAAGGCGGCGCTGCTCGGCATGCGTAATATAGAGTGACTGCATTGCTCGGGTGATTCCGACATAGCAAAGTCGCCGTTCTTCCTCAAGGCCATTCGGATCCGCTACGGAGCGTTGATGCGGAAATAAGCCATCCTCCAGCCCGCACATGAATACCAGCGGAAATTCGAGCCCCTTGGCCGAGTGCATGGTCATCAGCTGCACACAGTCTTCCCAGGCATCCGCCTGACCCTCACCCGCCTCAAGTGCCGCGTGCGACAGAAACTCGTCCACAGGCGACATTTCCTCGGCAGGATCGGGCTCGAAGCTTTTCGCCGCACTCACCAGCTCCGCCAGGTTCTCGATGCGAGTCTCACCCTTTTCGCCTTTATCTTTCTTGAAAAACTCAACCAGCGCACTGAGGTGAATGACATGGTCGACCTTGTCGTGCAATTCGAGACCAATGGTTTCGCGCGCCATACGCTCAATGAGCGACATGAAGGCATTGACCGCATTTGCCGCACGGCCATTCAGGTCGTCGCTGGCAATGGCACCCGCAGCCCGCCACATCGGGCAGGCGTTGGCCCTGGCGTATTCCCGCATCATCTCTACAGTGCGCGCTCCTATCCCTCGTGTGGGCTTATTGACGACTCGCTCAAAAGAGCTGTCGTCATCGCGGTTCGATGTGAGACGCAAATACGCCAGCGCATCCTTGATCTCCGCGCGCTCGAAAAAGCGCAGACCACCGTACACCCGGTACGGGATGCGTGCGTTGATCAGCCCTTCCTCAAGAACGCGTGACTGCGCGTTGGAGCGATACAATATCGCCGCATCGGCCCTGGCGTTGCCCTGTGCTATCCAGTCACGCAGCCGGCCAATAACGAAGTCCGCCTCGTCACGTTCGTTGTAGGCGGAATAAACCTTGATCGCCTCGCCTTGTGAGCCCTCCGTCCAGAGGTTCTTGCCCATGCGCGAACTATTATTTTCAATGACGGCATTCGCGGCGTTCAAAATCGTTTGTGTAGAGCGGTAGTTTTGTTCGAGCTTGACGACACGCGTGCCTGGAAAATCTTTCTGGAAGCGATGGATGTGTTCGACACGCGCACCGCGCCAACGATAGATTGACTGGTCGTCGTCTCCCACAACAAACGGCACACCCTTGTCCCCGGCGAGCAGCCGCAGCCAGGCGTATTGAATTGCATTGGTGTCCTGAAACTCGTCGACCAGGAGGTGCTGGAAACGACGCCGATAGTGAGTGAGAAGTTCCGCGTTGTCGCGCAGTATTTCGTGAGCACGCAACAAAAGCTCTGCGAAGTCGACGAGGCCACCACGTTGGCAAATTTCTTCGTAGGACTGATAAAAGGATATCAGCTGGCGCCGGGTCGGATCGCCATCATCGTCAATATGCTGCGGTCGCAGTCCCTCATCTTTCTGTCCGTTGATGAACCACTGGATTTCCCTTGGTACCCAGCGACTGTCGTCAACTTCGAGGCCTTTCAGCAGGCGCTTGATCAGCCGTAGCTGGTCATCGGAATCAATGATCTGGAAATTCTGCGGCAGGGCGGCTTCGCGCCAGTGACGGCGCAGCATTCTGTGCGCCAGTCCGTGAAAGGTGCCGATCCAGAGGTGTTGTACGGGCAATTTGAGCAGCGATTCGATGCGACCGCGCATTTCGGCTGCTGCTTTGTTCGTAAACGTAACGGCCAACAAACTTTGCGGCGATATTCCCTCTACGTCGATAAGCCAGGCGGCCCGATGCACCAGCACACGCGTTTTGCCGCTGCCCGCACCGGCAATAACGAGCGCAGGTTCAGAGGGTGCAGTGACAGCCTGACGCTGGGCGTCATTGAGACCGTCGAGTATGGGTGTGACATCCATGGCGGATCATAGCCGTGCTTTCGAGAGCGCGGAAGTTTAGCAGAGACTACTGCTCCCACCGTACTCCTAATATGAACTGGTTTCGCTCATATTGGATGCGCGCATCGTTGGAGACGGTCTCGCGATAATTGAGTTCGCCCACGATACTCAGGTGACGCGTCATCTTGTAGGTTCCTATAAACCTGGCGCGAGCCGACTCTTGCGTCTTGCGGCCCACTGCCGGTTCGTGGAATGCGAACGCATTGGGGTAATCATAAAGCTGGTAGACCCCGCTGGCTTCCATGTCGAAGCGCCTGCTCGGGGTCCAGTGGAACTCGAAGCCAACACTGTCGCGTGTGTAGTTGTTGTAGCCAACGTACTGATCGATTCGTTCAGTACGCTTGATGTCGAATCCGAACCACATATTGTCGAGTATTCGTTGCCGTGCGGTTAGTTCAAGCGAGTAATAGTCGTAACGAATGGTTGGATTAGCTGCGCGCTGTTGTCCGTCGAGGTCGAAGGCAGGCCGATCGCTGAAACGCCGGCTATAGCCTTCCGCTGTCAATCGCAGCAATGATGTTGGCCCAAACTTGTACTGGCCATAGAGATTCAAAAGGAAGTACTCGTGGTCATACTCGGAGACAACAAGCTGCTCTGCGTAATTCCAGAGCTGGCCCTTCATTTTCGCGCCGATGGTGAGGTTCTTGTACGACTGGCGAAGGCTTAGCTGCGGGCCGTAGCGCAGGTAATTCAAGCGGTCATCAACGCTGACGCCATTGATAATACGGTTGCCGCCGTCGTCAGGATCGTAATACGTCTCGTCGTGCTGTGAGACCGTAAATGCGCTCTGCACCACGCGTTTACGATCGCCATCTGTACGTCGATACTCGCTGCCAAAGCTTGCCTCGTGCTGAAACTCGTTGGCGTTGTCGAGATCTTTGTCCTGGTAGTAGCGGCCTGAAAGTTTGTAGGCCACGTAAAAACCTTCAAACTTGCGGCTGTTGATAAGGTATTTCGCGCTGAGACTGACCGGCATGTAAGCGCCGCTTTTAACGTCGGGAGTGACCAGTGGTGCCGTCGGCGATGAGAAATCGATATACGGCTGGTCCGGAGAGCGGAATACATTATCGTCGTTGCCGAAGCTGACGCGGGCGCGCAAATGCAGTTTGGCAAAGTCGCGCTTTTTCTCGCGCTCGGCAACACGCACCTCAAATTCGTCGGGTTTTGCCTGCTCGTCGCGAATTCTCGAAATGGCAATAATGGCGAAGCGTCGAAGTCTGGCGTTCGTGTTTTGATCGCGAGCAAGCCGGAACCATTGCAAGGCCTCATCCAGGTCGCCCTGTTCGTAGGCGTTGAGTCCAAGGTTGTAATGCGCGGCGACCCGCAAGGAGGGTTCCGTAATGGCCTTTGCAAGAGATTCTCGCGCGCGGATGTGCTGGCCCGCACGATAGTGTGCAATGCCCATGTTGTAATCCAGTAAAGGACTGCTTAATCCCTCGTCGGCGGCTTGTCGATAACGCAGCAAAGCGGCCCAATACAGGTCATCCCGGAACAGACGGTTGCCATCGGCAAAGTACTGTTCCGCGGTCATCGCATTGGCTTTGTGTGCTGGAGCAAGCGATGTAATCGCCGCCAGCAATACCAGCCAGATTGGAAGGTAAGGCTTACTGGGCATGTAGATGTAGCTATTTCACGTTATGTCAGGCTGGAAGAGTACCGACTTTAGTGGTCGGAAAACCATGACGCAGTCGAAAAAAAACCCCCCGAATGCATAACAAACGGGGGATTTCGGGTTCAGGCGAGAAAATCGAGGCTAAAAAGGCCTAGCCGGCGTCTTCTCCGCTGTCATCTTCGACTTCGTCGCTATCAACATCATCGCCGATTTCGAATTCGCCTTCGTGTTCAATTTCATCTTCGTCATCAGAGCTGTCGTCTTCAAAGTCGCCTCCAGACACGTCTTCAGAGTCGTCCCCGCCCTCAATTTCGTCTTCAGAGTCATCCTCGTTCTCAGACTCGTCCTCAGAATTATCTTCGTCTTCCGAGTCGTCCTCGCCCTCAGGGCCCTCTTCATCTTCACCGTCAGCTTCGCCCTCATCATCTGGACCCTGCATCTTGGAGACCAGGCCGACGAGATCACTTGCATCGTCCAGGACGACCAGAGTGACGTCCAGTCCGTCAAGACCTTCCGCAGCGCGCGCTGTGGCGGGAAAGAAAGCAACAAAGGTCAGCGCCAGTATTGCCAAAAAGAGGTTCAGCTGTTTCATCGTCCTGCTCCGTTAGCTGACGTCTACACGTAACCGAAAGGTGCGGCCACGGTCGTCATGTCTTAATGTTGCATACACTTCACCGCCCACTGGCGATGTAGCTATTAATTTGAGTGGTAGCAGGTTCTTGCCAGAGACCAGGCTGGTTTGCCAGCTAACTTCCCGCTGACCCGGAAAACCGGACATTTCAATACCTTCCGGCAATACCACTGTCAGTGTCGCCCCATCCAGCGGTTCAGCCGAGGCAAATACCAGGTTAAATGTGCGAGGTTCTTCGAGCGTCATCGTGATGCCGGGGATTTCAGGGTTAACAGCGGGCAGATCGGGTGTTGTCAGGAAGAAGCCACCGACCAGCCAAAGCGCGAGGCCCGCTGCGATGGCAGATCCAAAACCGGCGACCAACCAGCGATTGCGCTGTCGACGCGAGCCTTCATGAGTGGCTCGTACCAGCGCCTGGTCAAAAAAGCCCGCGGGTGCTTCCGGCATCGGGTAATCCTTTAGCAGTGCCTGGATTTCCTGATCCTGTTTGTCCGCGATTATGTCTATGTCATTGTTTTTCATGATTTCGTCCTGCTTGACCCCTAACACGACGGGGATCAGAAAAAGGTTCCGTCCTCGCTAAGTATTTCTCGTAGGCGGCCGCGGGCACGGTGTAGCCGCGACTTGACTGTTCCGACCGGAATACCGATAAGCTCTTGAATTTCGGTTAATTTATAGCCTTCTGTATCGTGCAGCAATACGATCAGGCGATGTTCATCGCTAAGCTTCGAGAGTGCGGAATCCAGCATATTCACACGCTCCAGGCGCTCATGGTCCCAGGCAGGATTGTCAGGACCCGGCAGTCCGGCAATACCATCCCCCGCCATATCACCCTCTTCGACGGTGTGCATTCGACGGCGGGCAAAGCGCCGCCGCTCGTCAATGAACAGGTTATACATCATGCGTGACAGCCATGACCCCAGCTCGTCGATCTTCACGAGATCATCGAGTTTGCCATAGGCCTTAATAAGGAGCTCCTGAAACAGGTCTTCAGCCTCGGTCTTTCGGCCGGTCAGGCGCCATGCAAGGCGATATAGCCGGTCGAAATGCGGCTGTACAAGTTTCTCAAACGTGGTGTTATTGGCTGCAGTCATTGTTGGGGTGAGTCTAGCGGTCAGTCCGGTGGCTGCAAGTGCATGCGGCGTATTTTTTCAGCTGATCGTGAAAAACACACGCTTCATCGCGTTTCAGGACACCTTGTTTATAGGTGTGTGTCATAAGTACTTCGTACAAATAGCGGTCGAGGTTGCGAGATGGTGTCATTCAAGATCAATTCGAAGACGGTTACTTTTGACGGGGACGAAGCAACACCCTTGCTCTGGGTTATCCGCGATGAATTTAACATGACCGGGACGAAGTATGGTTGTGGTATTGGCGACTGCGGGGCGTGTACCGTGCACGTAAACGGTAAAGCACAACGGTCCTGTGTAACGCCCGTTGCTGCAATGTCCGGCAAGTCCGTAACGACCATCGAGGGACTCGCTCCGTCAGATGACGAGCTGCATCCTGTGCAACAGGCATGGCTTGAGCACGACGTCCCGCAATGCGGCTTCTGTCAGGCAGGCCAGATTATGGCGACGGCTGACTTTTTGCGGCAGCACCCGGACCCAAGCGACGAGGACATCGATATCAACATAACGAACCTCTGCCGTTGCGGCACATACGCGCGAATTCGCAAGGCTATTCACCGTGCGGCCGAGCTGACGACCGCGAAGGAATCGTCATGAGCGCCGCGATCAGTGAGTTCTCGATAAGCCGCCGACAGTTTCTGATAGCCGGTAGCGGTGTCGCCGGGAGCCTGGTGCTGGGCTTACCGCTAAGCGGTTCTGCATTGGTGGATAGCGATCGCATGATCGGCTTTTTCGTACAGATAGAAGCGGACGGCCACGTCGTTATTGGAAGCAATCAACCGGAGATCGGTCAAGGTGCCAGGACCGCGTTGCCCATGCTTGTGGCTGAAGAGCTCGATGTCGACTGGTCGATGGTCAGCGTACGCCAGATGCCGCTAGGAATTGTCAAAACTGCGGATGGCTTCGCCTGGAAGTACGGCGGGCAAGGCGCTGGCGGCAGCGACGGCCTGACCAGCAACTGGGAGTTTATGCGGCAGGTCGGCGCAACGGCGCGCGGTCAGTTGATTAAGGCGGCCGCCATACGTCTCGGGGTGCCTGAAGCGCAATGCGAAACGAGATCCGGCGCGGTAATTTGCAGCGCACTCGGCACAGAAATTCCTTACGGGGAGCTGGTCGCCGAAGCATCGCGATTGGCCTTGCCGACCGAGAGTCCCGCACTGAAATCCATCGATGACCATCACATCATTGGCACGCAACAAAAAACGGTCGATGCGCGCGATATCGTCACCGGCAAATCCAAATATGGCATCGACACAGTACAAGCAGACATGCGTTATGCCGTAATCGCGCGAGCACCTGTGCTCAACGCGACGGTCAAGAGATTCGACGATTCGAGAGCTCGCGAAATCGACGGCGTACTGGAGGTGTTCAGAATAGATGGGCCGGCGATGGGCGAACCGTACTTGATTCTGGCCAGCGGCGTTGCTGTGGTTGCGACGTCGACCTGGGCTGCGATGAGGGGCCGTGACGCGTTGCAAATCGAGTGGAACGAGAGTCCCAGTGCCAACGAAAACAGCGAAGATTTTTGGGCAAACAACCGCGAGTTACTCAAGGGCGACGGGCAGGTAGTTCTTGATGACGGGGACTTTGTTGCCGCGATCGCCGCGGCGAAGACCGTGATTGTTCGACAATACCGGGTGCCGTTCGTTTCGCACGCACCTTTGGAGCCACAGAATTGTTATGCACATGTGCAGGAGGCCAGCTGTCATGTCATCGCACCCACACAAAGCCCAAGCGGCGCGTCGCGCTCAGCGGCAGCAGTAACCGGGTTACCACGAGAAAACATCTCCATCGAGATGACACGCGTTGGCGGCGGCTTCGGGCGCCGATTGACGACAGACTATGTTGCCGAAGCGGTAATAATATCGAAGCACACGGGCTGGCCAATAAAACTGCAGTGGTCACGTGAAGATGACATAAAGAACGACTTCTATCGGCCGGCCGGGACGCATGAAATGCAGGCGGGGCTCGATGACAATAATAATGTCACTGCCTGGACGCAGCGTCTGGCCAGCGCCAGCAAGTATTATCGTCGACCGAACATGCCCGACGAAGAGCTGGCCGGGGCGGAACTCTACAATGATGATTTTCCGCGACGTATCGTTGAGAACCTGCGCCTGGAGTATTTTCACAACCCAATCGGTATACCACGCGGGTCCTGGCGTGCGCCGGCGCATACGGCGAACGCGTTCGCCATTCAAAGTTTCATTGACGAAATCGCGCACGAAACCGGACAAGACCCGCTGCAGCTGCGGCTCGACCTGTACGGCGAAGAGCGTGAACTTGAGTACACGAATCACGGGGCAACAACATTCAATCCCGGCCGGCTGTCACGGCTTTTGAAGTTTGTTGCCGAGCAAATCGGTTATGGCAACAAGCTGCCCGAGGGTCGCGGCATAGGGCTCGCATCGCACTTTACCTTTGGCGGTTACGCAGCACACGCGATGGAAGTCAGCGTAACGAACGGCAAGCTCACGATCGAGCGAGTCGTCGCGGCGATCGACTGTGGTTTGGCGGTGCACCCCAATGCCGTTGACGCGCAGTTACAAGGGGGTACGATCGATGGAATCAGCACTGCGCTCGGCCTGGAAATCACTGTGCGAAACGGCCAGATACAGCAGTCCAATTTTCATGATTACCCGCTGGCGAAAATCGCGGCAATACCCGCGCGATTCGAAACACACATTCTGCCCTTTAACGACAAACCGACGGGCGTCGGCGAGATAGGCCTGCCGCCGGCAGCGCCGGCGCTGACCAACGCCATTTTTGCCGCGACAGGAATCCGTATAAGGTCGCTGCCGATAGGCGACCAGCTACAGGCTTAATTGATAAAAGAAGTAGTGATCGATCAGTAGTGCTGTGAACATAAAGCCGAGATAGCTGATGGAATACCTGAACATCTGCATGGGCAGCTCTTGGTCTTCATGATCGCGATACATGCGAATCGCGTAGTACAAAAAATAGCCGCCGAAGCCAAGCGCAGCCAGAAGATAAATCAGGCCGCTCATACCAATGAGGTAGGGCATGATAGTGACCAGTAACAAGAGGATCGAATAAAGAAGAATATTCAGCCTTGTATAGGCTTCGCCGTGGGTAACGGGCAGCATCGGAATGTCGACCTTTGCATATTCTTCCAGTCTCGCAATGGCCAGCGCCCAGAAATGCGGTGGCGTCCAGACGAAGACAATCAAGAAAAGTAGCAACGCGCCGCTGGTAACCTCATTGGTGACCGTCGTCCACCCGAGAATCGGTGGCGCAGCACCGGCGGCACCGCCGATAACAATGTTCTGTGGCGTGGCGCGCTTAAGCCAGACCGTGTAAATCAGGGCATAACCGATCAACGAGAAAAAGGTCAGAATTGCCGTCAACGGATTGACAAGAAACCAGAGGATAAGCATCGCGACGACACAGAGCACTGTTGCGAATATCAGGGCGGACTTCGCGGTTAATTTGCCCTGCGGCAATGGCCGCCCGCGAGTTCGCATCATCAGGATGTCGGTACGATGGTCGAGTACGTGATTGAAGACAGCGGCAGAGGATGAGGCCATGCCAATTCCCAGGGTACCGAAAAACAGCGGTTCGATACCCGGCCACCCCGGAACCGAAAGGAACATGCCGACGATAGCTGTAAACACAATGAGCATGACCACCCGAGGCTTCGTCAGCTCGTAGTAGTCGCGCCAGTCGACAGGTTTTGCTGCTTCTGTACTCACGTCTGTGCCGTTTAGCCTATTCGAGACAGCTTCAGAAGACGTTGAATGTCTTCAACCATATCGCTGGGGTTAATGTTCGGTTCGAAATACATCACGAGGTTGCCCAGGGGGTCCATCAGGAAGTATCCGCCAGCCGGTAGCGTCGCAGGTGTCTTGTTATTCAGCAGTAGAGAGAAATCGGTGTCTCTCAGCGTTATCAGTCCTGCGTGCGCATCGGCGAGCAGTACTGTATCCGGCGACGAATCACCGTGCAAGAAGACCCGCTTGAGGCGGTCCATTTCCTTACCAAGCATCTTGCGCGATTGACGAAGAGTGTAGAGGGCCTCTTCGCAGGCTTGTTCGCATGCGCCACTGTTTGAGTACAGCAGCAGCCAAAAACCGTCACCGACCGCAATGATGTTGGAGTCGGGCAAAGCGCTGACGATGCTGACTATAGGTTCCAGAAGCGCGCCGTTGTTGGTGCGCCCTTCTGGCTGCAATGCTCCGCCATAATACATCCAGGTGGCGACGGCCAGCGGGCCGAAGAATACGGATGCAATAAGTAGCATTTGGACTCGCGCCCAGGTGGTTTTCTTCTCAGTCATGTATCGAAACGCTTCTTGCGATAATTCCACGCCAGCAACGCTGATAGTACGGCGCCCATGGCAAACCATTGCAGCGCATAGCCAAAGTGCTTGCCCGGGCCGAATTCAGAAGGCACCCAGTGACGTAGAAAGCCGTGTTGTTCTTCGTGGTCCATGAGCAAGACAAATGGCTGAACTTTACGGCCCAGAGCCGTCGATATGTCTTCTTCTGACGGGTAAACCGCATGTTTCGGCCATTGCTGGCCCCGAGCGATTGCGTCGCCCATTTTGTAGCCGGCCTTGGGCAGTGATCCGGCGCGGCCGCGGACCGCCAATTCACCGTCGGGTAACGCAAGCCCACTGGCATCGAAAGCGCCGCTCGTCTTTTCAATCCAGCCACGATTGATAAGTAACAAAGGCCTCTCCGGTCCCACGTCGAGCGGCGACAAAACATAGTGTCCGTAGCGGCTGTTGATAATGATGTTATCGAGCACAATCTGATGGGCGCCATCGTAAACGCCGGTCGCCTTCAGGCGCTGGAAGGAGCGAATAGTCATGCCGTCCTGCCAGGCACTGAAACTGGTTTCATCCTGATAGGCGTACTGCGTGGCGCGCTTTTCCAGGCCACGAGAGATTTGCCAGGAACCGAGCGCCGCAAACTGCGCGACGAGAAAAAAACCGACGACCAGTGGTAGCCAGGTGGGCAAAGGCTTTTTGCTTTTGCTGTTCACGATATACTGCTTGCTCGTTTGTGCATGGCGAATTTCATGAAATACATTGTCTTCATATTGTTGGCCGCAATTTTGGTCAGCCTGGGCTCCGGGCTATATTACCTGTCTCGCGATGATTCTGATTCGTCGAAGGTACTACGAGCATTAAAAATCAGGGTAGCTTTATCTGCGCTTCTGATCCTCTTCCTGATCGCATCCTACTTCCTTGGCTGGATTCAAGCACCTACACCGTAGGAGCGCGCCCTGCGCGTGACGCTCCGCTTCGAGGTCTTAGGACCGTTCCTGCTACATCCAGTAGACGAAGACGTACAGGCCTACCCAGACAACGTCCACAAAGTGCCAGTACCAGGCGACCGCCTCAAATGCGAAGTGGTTCCTCGGCGAGAAGTGCCCCTTCAGGACACGGAACCAGATGACGGTGAGCATAATGGCGCCGATCGTCACGTGCATGCCATGGAAGCCGGTCAGCATGAAAAACGTCGACCCGTATATGCCGGATGTTAGCTTCAGGTTCAGATGCTCATACGCCTCCATGTACTCAACGCCCTGCAAGTACACAAAGATGAAGCCCAGGACGAATGTGGCTCCGAGGAACACAGTAAGCGGTGTGCGCTTGCCGGCGATGAGCGCGTGATGTGCGATGGTGACCGTAACCGAACTCGTTAGCAGCAGGGCCGTATTGATCAAGGGCAGGCCCAGCGGCGCCATTGCTGTGTACTCGCCACCGACGTTGCCCGGTCCGTTGCTTGGCCAGGTACTTTCGTAATCGGCCCACAGCAAAAGGTTCGTAAAAAAATTGTTGCTCTCGCCACCCAGCCAGGGAATGGACATGTTGCGGGCATAGAAAAGCGCGCCGAAGAAAGCGGCGAAGAACATGACCTCGGAAAAAATAAACCAGAACATTCCCTGCCGAAACGACTTGTCAACCTGGTCGTTGTACAAGCCGGATACGCTTTCGCCGATAACCGTACTGAACCAGCCAGTGAGCATGAAAATGATGATCGCAAAGCCCGTCAACATGATGTAGAAACCGGCGTCCGCGCCATTCAGCCAGGTCGACACACCGAGCATCAGGCAAAGCAGTCCTACAGAGCCAACAACGGGCCAGTGACTGCCGTGAGGGATGTAGTAGCGTTCGTCTGCGTGCTGATCGTTGGGAGTAGTAGTCATGTTAATTCTCTAAATTCGCCGCCACGCGAGCGGTATCAAAAAATGTGTATTGCAAAGTGATGGTATCGACGTAGTCCGGCAACTCAGGATTCACAATGAACTGCAGCGGCATCGCCCGTTCCTCACCGGCCGCAAATTCCTGGCTCGTAAAACAAAAGCACTCGATTTTCGTAAAATGTTCCGCCGCAATAGATGGCGCAACACTCGGTACTGCTTGAGCGACCTTGTGCTCGCCGGCGAGATTCTTCGCCGTGAAAGTGGCGTAGTACATTTTGCCGGGACTTACGGTCATGCTGTCCGCATCGGCCGCGAACTCAAACTGCGCATAGGAGTTGACCGTAGTGACGAATTCAATGCGAATTTCGCGCGTCAGATCAGGCGCCTCCTCTACAAGCACAGCCGCCGTGTTTGTGCGGCCACCGAATCCGGTGATCTCACAAAAAACGTCGTACAGCGGCACCAGCAAAAAGCCGAACCCGAACATTGCAACCGTCATGACGAGAAGCTGAGCGACCAGCGAACGATGCTTGTTTTTCTCAGGCACGTAGTACACCGGTCATGATGAATCCCACGAAGAAAGCAAGCGCAACGGCGACGAGGAGCAGCGTCGTACGACGAATGTTCTTCTTGCGCTCAGCGTCACTCACTAGTGTTCGAAACCTTCTCTTTGAGTCGTCGGCGGCGTTTCAAACGTGTGGTACGGCGCCGGCGAAGGTACCGTCCACTCCAGTCCAGGGGGATTATCCCAAACTTCGGCGGTCGCTTTCGCGCCCTTCTTCGAGGTCACGAGTACCCAGACAAACAGCAACTGCGACACACCGAAGCCGATAGCGCCGATGCTGGCGATTGTATTGAAGTCTGCAAACTGTGTGGAATAGTCAGGAATACGACGCGGCATGCCAGCGAGCCCCAGGAAATGCATTGGGAAGAAGGTGAGATTGACAAAAATGGTCGAGGCCCAGAAATGTACCTTGCCGAGCGTCTCGTTGTACATGTGCCCCGTCCACTTCGGCAGCCAGTAGTAAGCGCCAGCCATAATAGCGAAGACCGATCCCGGCACCAGGGTGTAGTGAAAGTGAGCCACAACAAAATAGGTGTCGTGGTACTGAACGTCAGCCGGCGCGATTGCAAGCATCAGGCCAGAGAAGCCACCAATGGTGAACAGGAAGACGAATGCGAGCGAAAACAGCATCGGTGTTTCGAAAGTCATGGAACCGCGCCACATGGTTGCGACCCAGTTGAAGATCTTCACGCCCGTTGGGACAGCAATCAGCATCGTCGCGAACATAAAGAACAACTGTCCGGTCAGCGGCATGCCAACGGTGAACATGTGATGTGCCCAGACGATGAAGGAAAGGAACGCGATGCAGGATGCGGCATAAACCATTGAGTCATGACCGAACAAAGGCTTGCGTGAGAACACCGGGATAATCTCGGAGACCACACCAAAAGCCGGCAGAATCATGATGTAAACCTCGGGGTGACCGAAGAACCAGAAAATGTGCTGGAACATGACGGGGTCACCACCACCGGCCGCGAGGAAAAAGCTGGTACCAAAGAACTGGTCGGTCAGCAACATGGTCACAGCACCGGCGAACACCGGCATAACGGCGATGAGCAGGTAAGCAGTAATCAGCCAGGTCCAGACGAACATCGGCATCTTCAGCAGCGACATGTCCGGCGCCCGCATGTTGATCACTGTAACGATAATGTTGATCGCGCCCATGATCGATGACAGGCCCATCAGGTGGACAGAGAAAATCAGGAATGGAAACGCATCGCCTGTCTGCAATACCAACGGTGGGTACATGGTCCAGCCACCGGCAGGCGCGCCACCAGGCATGAACAGCGTTGAAGCTAACAGCCCAAATGCAACCGGCAGAATCCAGAACGACCAGTTATTCATGCGCGGCAAGGCCATGTCCGGCGCACCGATCATCAGCGGTATCATCCAGTTCGCCAGACCAACGAATGCCGGCATCACAGCACCGAACACCATGATCAATGCGTGCATGGTCGTCATTTGATTGAAAAACTCAGGATGCACGAACTGCAATCCAGGGATGGCCAGCTCTGAGCGAATGATCATCGCCATCGAACCGCCAACAAAAAACATGATCAGACTCAAGACAAGGTACATCGTCCCGATGTCCTTGTGGTTGGTCGAAAACAGCCAGCGCTTAATGCCTTTCACCGGGCCGTGATCGTCGTGCTCAGCAGGAGAGTCGTGAGCATCCATTACTTCCGTATTCATCTACTTAAGTCCCGCGTCATGGCTGTCTACCCAGGCATCAAAGGCCAGAGGTTCGACGACTTCGACAACGATCGGCATGTAGCCATGATCTTTGCCGCACAATTCGGCGCATTGGCCGCGATAGGTGCCGGTTTCTTCGGCGTTAAACCATGCTTCATTGACGATGCCAGGTATGGCGTCCTTCTTGATCGCCAGATCAATCACCCACCAGGAATGGATTACGTCGTTGGAGGTGAATAGCATGCGAACCTTCGCGCCCCTGGGGACAACCACCGGGTTGTCGACATCCAGCAAATAGTTATCGACGGTGAACGGATCGATTCCCGACCCCTTGCGGCGCGCCTCGACGCTTGACTGGGCCAGACTAGAATAGAACTCAATGCCCGAGTCCTGATACTTGTAGTGCCACTTCCACTGATAAGCGGTAACCACGAGGGTCAGGTCAGGGTTTCGCGAATCCTCCAGCCTTACCATCGTCTCTGCGGTTGGCACCGCCATGAGGACCAGAATGACGACAGGAATCGCGGTCCAGATGATCTCAGCCGTGGTGCTGTGAGAAAAAGATGCGGCTTGTGCACCGTTCGATTTTCGATGCTTGATCAGAGAGATGATCATTACGGCAAAAACAGCGACGCCGATCGCTACACACCACCAGAACACCATCATGTGGAGGTTGTAGGTTTCAAGACTGAGCTCGGTTATGCCCTCCGGCATATTGAGTCCCCAGTCGGCCTTCGCTGTGCTGGCCAAAGTCAGGCCTGATGACAAGCCCAAAAACAAATTTCGTATCATTGATTGTTCACCTTGCGAGCCGCGCTAACGGCCGCACTACAATTGTTTTCCGGATGTGACAAATTGTTGAACCGGTGGGTTCTGCAAGGCCCGGGTGCACCGGGAATCTGTCCATTGGCCGGTCTGGCCGTCTCACCACGCCAAAAAGCTCGCGAAGTGTACTTAAATCGCGGCGACCATGCAATCGTGAATAGCCGAAGCAGAGCGGGGCAAACTGTTGTTTTACAGTAACTTACGCGCACATCTGCGATATGGGTACTTTCAGCTGCGTCGGACGGGTATTTGTGTGGCGTCGATTCGGTAATCCGCAGGATCTATTTTAGGCCCCGCGCCCCAGCAATGGCCGAAGACCAATTCCAGATCGAGGGTGATCCGGCCGTCGGCAGCCCCGCGATCAAGCTCCGCTACCATGGCGGCAAAGCGTTGCTTGCCAGTCAGTGAGGAGGCGCGCTGGCGCAAGGCATTGCGAGCACCAACAGCGGTGAGGTCGGCGAATAGGCGCCCGCTGTTTTCGTAGCTGACCGACAGGCGGTCAACATCCAAAACCGGGTCCCGAAGCCCGGCACTGACAAGGCCATCACCGAGATTGTGCATATCAGGAAAACGGTTCACATGCGCATCGCTGTCAACAGCGCCCCAGGCGTGGCCGACCTCTCGCAGGCTGTCGGGCCCGAGTGTGGCAAACGCAAAAACGCCACCCTTGCGCAATACCCTGGCAACCTCGGTGAAAATTAGCAGAGGGTCACTCACCCAGGGCAACAGAAGGTTGCAGAAGATCACGTCCACGCTCTCGTTCGCGAACGGTAATGACTCGGCACTGGCCTGGGTAAAGCCGCTCTTCGACAGCCACGACTTCTTTTCGCGAGCTTTTGTCAACATGCCGTGAGCAACATCGACGGAGATAACACGAGCGGACCGAAAACGTTTCTCGAGTACCTGACTGGCTGCTCCCGTTGCCGCGCCGAGATCAATCACTATTTTTGCGTCAACGAGTAGCGGCGCAAGCCGGGCGTGCAGTCCTTCGCGCGTGGCAGAGTGTACGAAGTCTGAATCATCGAATGTGCTTGCGGCGCGTTCGAAGCGGCGGCGAATATGTTTGTGGTTCAACATTCAGGAAACGTTAGCACGCTTTCTTCGCGTATCGCCGAGTTTCGCGGCGTGCAAGCTACCGATAACGCCTGGATCATCATCCTATGTGGCTTCTGGATTTTCTGGCACCGCGGTCCTGTGTTTTTTGCGGCACGCCGAGTACGGCAGATGAAAAGAGCATCTGCACAGGATGTCTCTCAGACCTGCCCTGGAACGAGGCGCCTGTCTCGCCGCTGCCTGATGTATTCGAATGCTCCATCGCGATGTTGCATTATTCGTTCCCGATTGATGCTGCCATCAAGGCATTGAAGTTCCATCGCAAGCTTTTCTACGCAGCGGCGCTGTCCGAAATACTTTGTACCGCCCAACCTCTTCTACCATCGGACATCGATGCCGTGTTACCGGTGCCATTGCACTGGCGAAGAAAAGCGCTGCGTGGATTCAATCAAGCAGCCGAGTTGGCGCAACCAGTCGCCAGTCTGCTTGGTGTGGCCTTGTTACGAAATATTCGACGGACGCGGGCAACGCCATATCAATCCGGCCTGAATGCGGCGGCCAGGGCGCGTAACTTGCGACGCGCGTTTACGGTCGGGCGGATGGACCCACACCGGCACATACTTATTGTTGACGACGTTGTCACCACCGGTGCGACCGCACGGGCCTTAGCAAAGTCATTGCTTGCGGCCGGGACCCGCAAGGTCAGCGTGCTGGCTGTCGCGCGGGCCGGGTGATAGAAGCCTCACCCGTCAGTACGTCGCTAGGCAGCGACCGGATTGAAGGTGTAATGCAGGACGATACCGATGAAGAGCACCATGCCGATGTAGTGATTGTGCAAGAAGGCTGCAAAGCAGCCTGCGGGCTGGCGATCACGGGCGAGCCAAAGGTGGTAGGCCATCATAAGGCCGGCCAGTAACACCGCCGTGTAATACCAGGCACTCAAATCAGCGCGATTACCGATCAGCAGTAGCGCAACCAGCATGAGCAACTGCAAACCAGCCACAACAAAGATATCGACCTCACCAAAAAGAATGGCCGTCGACTTGACCCCAACCTTAAGGTCGTCCTCGCGATCGACCATGGCGTAAAACGTGTCGTAAATTACGGCCCAAATCATGGCAGTACCGAATACCAGCCAGGCGAGCTCAGGTGTTTCACCCGTCTGTGCCGCGAACGCCATGGGAACGGCCCAGCCAAATGCTGCGCCTAAAATAAATTGTGGGATTGATACGAATCGCTTGACGAACGGGTAGGCGATGGTCAATCCAGCGGCGACGATCGCCAGCATTTGTGCCGGATGATTCAACATCGAAGCGAGCCCAACAGCGATCAGACTTAGTGCAGTAAAAAGGACCAGCGCCTCCATCGGCGCCACGGCGCCGGAGGCGATTGGCCGAGTGCGGGTGCGTTCAACGTAGGGATCGATTTTGCGATCGACATAGTCGTTCAATACACAACCGGCCGATCGCATAACCACGACGCCAAGCATGAAAACCACGAACAGACCCTGATCCGGCGTGCCCTCTCCGGCAAGCCAGAGCGCCCACAGTGTCGGCCATAACAGCAGCCAGATGCCTATTGGCTTGTCGACGCGCATGAGTTTGCCGTAGTTGCGAAGCTGGCTTATCAATTCCGGCGCAAAGTTCGGAGCTAGGATCTTGTTCATGAGGCAGAGTCTAAACCACTCGCAGCCATTGTAGGAGCGGTTGTCGTGCCCTGCCGGTGCCCTGACCACCGGCGAACCTGACGACAGCGAAACGGCCCGCCACAAGGCGAGTCATCACACCTTCCCGTAGCGGTTGGCGTCACCCAGCCAGCGCTGAACGATCGCTGCCGCCTGTTGTGCGGACTTCTTGCGCAAATTCTCCGCCGCGATTTGTACCTGCGGCATTAGTTCCGCATCGCGGACGAGATCGGCGATGCGGTACTCGGGCAGACCTGTCTGCCTGGTGCCCAGCAACTCACCGGGCCCGCGTAGCTCAAGGTCGCGCTGTGCGACCACAAAGCCATCATTGGTATCACGCAGTACCGCGAGGCGCTCTTTGGCAATACGGCCAAGCGGAGCTTTGTACAACAACACGCAATGGCTTTGAGCGGCGCCTCGACCGACGCGGCCTCGAAGCTGATGCAGCTGCGACAGGCCCATGCGCTCGGCGTTCTCGATGATCATTAAGCTTGCGTTTGGCACATCGACACCGACCTCGATAACCGTAGTGGCTACCAGCAACTGAATCAGGCCCTCTTTAAAGGCCTGCATGCCCCGCTCCTTTTCAAGCGGTCGCATGCGGCCGTGTACCAGGCCGATCCGCAATTCTGGCAGCGCTTCAGTGAGCATTTGAAAGCTCGCTTCTGCTGCCTGATAGCCCAGAACCTCGGATTCTTCAATTAGTGGGCACACCCAATACGCCTGTTGTCCGGAGGCGCACGCAGAACGTACCCGTTCGACGACCTCATCGCGGCGGGCCTGTGGGACAGCGACCGTTGAGACCGGCTGCCGGCCAGGCGGCAACTCATCAATGACGGATGTGTCGAGGTCAGCGTACGCAGCCATTGCGAGTGTTCGCGGGATCGGTGTCGCGGTCATCACCAGTTGATGCGGATGGCCATCGGCCGACACGCCCTTGTCACGCAGTGCCATACGCTGATGGACGCCAAAGCGGTGCTGCTCATCGATAACAACCAGGCCGAGTTTCTTGAAGTCCACTCCCTCCTGAAACAATGCGTGTGTGCCGACAACAAGCTGAGCGCGGCCGCTCGCGATACTCTCCAGCGACTCCCGCCTTGCCACGGCCCGCTGGCTGCCGCTTAGCCAGGC
Source organism: Woeseiaceae bacterium (assembly GCA_021773055.1). Taxonomy (GTDB): domain Bacteria; phylum Pseudomonadota; class Gammaproteobacteria; order Steroidobacterales; family Woeseiaceae; genus UBA1847. The sequence continues at coordinate 87,321 of JAJFKV010000017.1, read as the reverse complement.
CGACTCAATGCCCAGCGGTCGAAACCAGTCGCCAAAACTGTGCCAGTGCTGTTCGGCAAGAATCTCGGTGGGCGCCATGATCGCCGCCTGTACGCCGCAGGCAATGGCCTTGATGCAGGCGATGGCCGCGACCACGGTCTTACCGGAGCCAACGTCTCCCTGGATCAATCGCATCATCGGATGCGGCTGTGCTACATCGGCAAGGATGTCGGCCACCACCCGCTCCTGAGCTGCAGTGAGCCTGAACGGTAATTCTGCGACGAAGCCGCTGACGTCTTCATTGCCGTCGGTCAACGCGACGGCATCCTCGGTTGCCGCGAGCGCCCGCAAGTTTCGCAGGCTCAGGTAGTGTGCCAGCAGTTCTTCGAAAGCGAGACGTTGTTGGCAGGGGTGCGTGCCGGCGAGCATCTGCTCTACATCGGCATCGGGAGGCGGTCGGTGCAAATATTTGATCGCGTCGGCCAGCGACGGCATGCCCAGTTTTTCGGTGATGCTTGCAGGCAATAGCTCCGGCGGTGGTGCGGCGTGCAATTGCAGCAGGGCCTGATCGGTCAAGCTGCGAAGTCGGCCTTGCTGCACTCCCTCTGTCGCCGGATAAATGGGGGTCAATGATTCGTCGGTCGCCGCGTCCTGATCGGCGCGCAAAACACGATACTCGGGGTGGATTATCTCAAATCCGGACTTGCCACGGCGAACTTCGCCAAAGCAAGTGATGTGGACGCCGGGCTGAAACTGAGCCTGTTGAGCTCGGGAAAAGTGGAAAAAGCGAAGGGTTAGCTGACCACTGCCATCGCTTAGTCGAACGAGCAGATTACGGCGGCCCCGGAACACGGTTTCCGCGAGTAACACCTCGCCACTGACGAGGCAGCGACCGCCCGCCTCAAGCGCGCCAATTTTTACGAGTTGCGTACGGTCTTCATAACGTATCGGCAAAAGAAATAGCAGATCGTCAACCCAATAAAGGTTGAGCTTTTCGAGTTTCTTTGCGAGTGCCGGGCCGATACCCTTAAGAGTTGTTAACGGAGACTTCGACATGCTTGTGTGCGCCCCCCACGACCCGTGCGAGCGCGCCTGGCGCGCGAATTAAACAATAAGGACCGCATCTGCCTCGACATCAACACCTTTGGGCAACGCCGCCACACCCACCGCGGCGCGCGCCGGATAGGGTTGCTCGAAGAAGCTCTCCATCACAGTATTTACGGTCGCGAAATCATCCAGGTTAGTCAGGAATACCGTTATCTTGACGGCGTCGTTAAGGCTCCCGCCAGCCGCTTCGGCAACGGCCTGAAGGTTCGTAAATACCTGGCGCGCACGTGTCTCGAAGTTGCCCTCTACAACCTCCATCGTCGTGGGCACTAACGGGATTTGGCCGGAGAGGAAGACAAGGTTTCCAGACTGAATTGCCTGCGAGTAAGTGCCGATTGCGGCCGGCGCGTTATCGGAATGAATGGGTTTCTTGTTCATAGTTCTTTTCCCGGTTATCAGGCGCAGTCGCGTGATACGCGAATGACGTTTTTCATGTTGCGCACACTGCGCATGATTTGGGCGAGGTGTACTCGATCTCTGACGAGCAACAGGAATGACAGGACCGAACAGTCCTCGTGACGACCGAGTACTTCGACCTGCTCGATGTTCGAGCCGCAGTCACCGATGGTTGCTGCCACCTCCGCCAGAACACCGGGTTTGTTGCGGGTGTCGGTCTGGATCTGGCAGAAAAATTCCCGATCGATATCCTTCTCCCAGTTCACCGAAATCCACTTCTCCGGTTGCTTTCTGAAGTTCGACAAATTGCCACATTGATTGCGGTGAATTACGACGCCGCGGCCGGCAGTTAAGTAGCCCATGACGTCATCTCCGGGTATGGGATAACAGCACTTACCGTAACTGATAACCATACCCTCGGTGCCGGCGATGATCAGGCTGGCCGTGTTGTCTTCGCCACCGCCCTCCTCGCCGATACCGACGAGAAAGCGAGCGGTGAGCGGTGCCAGTCGTTCACCCAGGCCAACTTGCTCGAAGAGCGCGATATTGCTGTCGAGGCCGAGCTCCTCAAGTGCCGCAGCCATGCGCACCTTGCCAACTTTTCGCAGCGATGAACCAACATCCTTCAGGGAGCGGTCCAGCAAGCGCTTGCCAAGATCCACCGACTCCGAAGTGCGCAGATTTTTCATGTGTTGTCGAATCGCGGTTCGCGCTTTGGCGGTACGTACGAAAGTCAGCCAGTTAGGGTTGGGTTTCGCGCCTCTTGCCGTAATGATTTCGACCGTCTGACTGTTGTGCAATTCCGTGCGCAGCGGCACCAGCCCGCGATTAACCTTTGCGGAGACACAACGGTCGCCAACATCGGTATGGACAGCGTAGGCGAAGTCCACGGTCGTCGATCCTTTCGGCAGCGGCATGATGTCGCCTTTGGGCGTAAAGACGTAAATCTTGTCTGGAAACAGGTCGACTTTGACGCTTTCAAGAAACTCCTCCGAGGTGCCGGACTGCTGCAGCTCTTCGAGGTTTGATAGCCAGTCACGCGTGCGGCGTTGCGGGCTTGCGTCGGACTTGTCATCCGCCTTGTAAATCCAGTGCGAGGCAACACCCGATTCCGCGAGACGGTCCATGTCGCGGGTCCGAATCTGCACTTCGAGCGGCAGGCCTTTGGGACCGAACAGCGTCGTGTGCAAAGACTGGTAACCATTGATGCGCGGAATCGCGATGTAGTCTTTAAAGCGTCCGGGCATGGGTTTGTAAAGGCCGTGCACAATACCCAGCACCTGGTAGCAACTGTTTACGTCTTCGCAAACAATGCGAAAACCGTAAACGTCGACAATGTCTGACAACAGGCGCTTCTTTTCCGCCATCTTGTTGTAAATGCTGTACAGATGTTTCTGTCGGCCGTTGATTTCAGCCGAAATACTCTCGTCTGCCAGTGCTGTGTCGAATTCCTCGGTGATCTTCTTGACGATCTGACGCTGGCTGCCCTGACTTTTCTTCAGTGCCGTTTCAAGTACCCGGTAGCGGAACGGGTGCAAATGTTTGAAGCCGAGATCTTCGAGCTGCACTTTCAGCCGATTGATGCCGAGCCGATTTGCGATCGGTGCGTAGATGTCCAGCGTCTCACGTGCGATGCGTTTTTTCTTATCTGCGGGCATTGCGCCGAGCGTCTGCATGTTGTGCAGGCGGTCGGCCAACTTGACGAGGATGACGCGGATGTCCTCGATCATGGCCAACATCATCTTGCGGAAGCTTTCGGCCTGGGCTTCGGCACGACTGCGGAACTTGATTTGATCCAGCTTGCTGACACCGTCTACCAGCAGCGCGACTTCGCTGCCGAATTGTTCGGCGATTTCATCTAGCGAGGCCTCGGTGTCTTCGACGGTGTCGTGCAGGATTGCCGCGGTAATCGCCTGCGCATCGAGATGCATATCGGCAAGTTCCTGGGCGACCGCTACAGGGTGAGTAATATACGCCTCGCCGGTTTGGCGTCTTTGCCCGGCGTGCGCTTTCGCGCCGAATTCGTACGCCGCGGTTATATCGGCGAGCTGTTCGTCCGGCATATAGGATTGCAGCGTTTCAACAAGGCGTCGCACACCGTGGTCGCGCTTACTGGCGCCCGGTAGTTTTGACAAAATTGTTGCAGCGTAATCCATGCCCCGATCATACCCGCGGATCGAGGATTGTGTCGCTGTCGTATTGCGCGGGGGGGCTTTGCCCGGAATCAGATGCGCCTAGTCGCCGATGGAAATACCGCGGACTGGCAGGATATCTTCGACCGATTCGGTTTGCAGCAGGTCTTCGGTAACCGGCTCTTCGATCTCTTCAAGGATAGACGGCGTGACCAGACCCTCAGCAATTTCACGCAGTGCGATTACCGTCGGTTTGTCATTCTCGAGATCGACCATAGCGTCGGCACCGTGAGCAACGCGGCGTGCGCGTTTCGCGGCGACCAGCACCATTTCAAAAATGTTGTCGATATTAGCGAGGCAGTCTTCGACCGTAATTCTGGCCATGTGCGTTGTCCTTTAAGGTGAAAAGGGGTCAGACCCCTTTATTGGTGCGGGGCGGGAGTCTACGTCAGCGCACCAGCAGATTGCGAGAGCATATAACCAAGCGCTATAAGCCGCTCAGTCGATGATTTGTGAAACGGCCTCGCGCAGGTCCGGATTCCCGGTCGAAGAGGCGTCTCCCTCTCCCTTTAAAACGGCCTCGAGTGCGACGATGGCGACGTCGAGATCATCGTTGATGATGACGTGATCAAATTCGTCCCAGTGGGCCATATCGCTACGAGCATCCCTGAGGCGACGCTCTATGACCTCGGGTTTGTCGGTGCGGCGGTCACGCAGCCGGCGCTCCAGCTCAGGAAGCGATGGTGGCATTATGAATATCGTGACGCAATCGGGCATGGACTCACGTACCTGTCGTGCGCCCTGCCAGTCAATTTCAAGGACCACGTTGCGATTGTCAGCAAGGTGTTTCTCCACCTGGCTACGACTCGTCGCGTAGTGGTTCTCGAAAACTTGCGCATTCTCAAGCATTTCACCCTCATCGCGCAGCCGCATGAAGTCATCCTTGCTGACGAACAGGTAGTCGACTGCGTTGGCTTCGTTGATGCGTGGCTCGCGGGTGGTGTACGAGATAGAAAAGCGCAGCTCCGGATGCTTTGTAACCACCGCGTGTACCAGTGTTGTCTTGCCCGCGCCCGACGGTGCAGCGAATACGAACAAGCGCCCGGATGTGTTACTCGACATTCTGAATTTGCTCACGCATTTGCTCGATCAGGACCTTCAGGTCTACTGCTGCTTTGGTAGTTTCCGTATCAGCGGATTTTGAGCCAAGCGTATTCGCTTCGCGATTGAGCTCCTGCATCAGAAAATCAAGCCGTCGGCCGACCGGTTTTTCATCGCTCAGTGCATCACGAATTTCAACCAGGTGACTTTCCAGTCGGTCGAGCTCCTCGTCAACGTCAATTCTCTGAGCGATTATCGCGAGCTCCACCTCCAGCCTTGCCGGATCCGCGACGACATCGAGTTTCTCAATCCGTTCCTGCTGCTTCGATCGGGATGCCGCCAGGACTTCCGGCATTCGCGCGCGCACCGATGCGGCGATACCTGCGATATCAACGCAGCGGCCTTCTAGCATTTCCGCAATGCGGCGACCCTCGCTCAGGCGCATCTCGTCGATCGCCTGTAGCGCAATGTCGAGCAATTTGGACGCCTCGCCGAACAGCGGCTCGGCGTCAATCTCGGGCTGTTGCATCACCCCCGGCCAGCGCAAAATCTCCACCGGGTTCACCGCAGCGGTTGCCGGAAGTTTCGCTGAAACCTCTGAAATCCGGGTACCAATCAGCGCGACTAGATCGGTGTCAATCTGCATTTCAGATTGCTGATCGGCGGCACGACGAAAATACAGCCCACACTCAACCTTGCCGCGACCCAGAACGACGCTCGCCTGCTGGCGAAAAGCCTGTTCTTTCGGGCGCAAATCCTCGGGCAACTTGAACTGCACGTCGAGGTAGCGATGATTGACCGCGCGGATTTCCCAGGTCAGCGTGCCGAGATCGGTCTCCACCGACTCGCGGGCGAAGCCTGTCATACTGTGTAACATCAGCGTTGTTCTCCAAAGATGTGCCGCAAGACTGCTGTATGGGTCACGTTTTTTGAGGGGACAACATTCTAAGCTGTGGCCGCTTATCAATAAAGAATCTATATGCAAATCGAATACGCCAAAGTATCAGCGCTCGGAGATCGCCAGGATAATCAGGACCGCGCCGCGGTTGTGGCTTCCGACGACGCCGCACTGATGCTCGTGTTTGATGGTATGGGCGGGCATTCGGATGGTGCTCGCGCTGCCGAGACGGGCTTGAAGGTCGTGCAGGATCTATTCATGGCCGCAACACAACCAATCTTCGACCCGCAGGGCTTTCTCTATATGGCCCTGTCGCGCGCGCATGACGAGGTCGTCGGAATCGGCCAGGATGTCGCTGTCGATTTCAGGCCGCGTGCGACCTGCGCCATTTGCCTCGTGCAGGAAGGCGGCGCATTTTGGGCGCATATTGGCGATAGCCGGATCTACCACGTCAGGAACGGCGCCGTACTGGCGCGCTCTCGCGATCACAGCCACGTTGAAGTGCTGATTCAGGAAGGGGCGATCACCGAAGAGGAAGCCCAGGATCATCCCATGCGTAATTTCGTCGAGTGTTGCATCGGAGGTGACGCTCCCGTGCCGGACATGAGTATTACGCCGCAGAAAGCACTGCAGCACGGCGATGTCCTTTTGGCGTGCTCCGATGGGCTCTGGTCGGGACTTGGTGACGATGATATGGCGCAGATCGGCGCGCAGGGTGAGAATAATCTGGTGGAAAACCTAAAGGCGCTTAGCCTTCAGGCACTGGGCGTTAATGCTCCCTACAGTGACAATACGACGGGTACCGCGTTAAGGTGGCTCGGCATCTAGACCCGATCCGGTGAGCCCAGTGCGCCGGATCAGCAATCAAACCATGGAGAAACATCATGCGTCCCAGTGGCCGCGATCCCGCAACTATGCGCGAAGTTCGCTTCGTACCCGATTTCACCAAACATGCAGAGGGCAGTGTTCTGGCTTCCTTCGGCGATACCCAGGTGTTATGCACAGCCAGCATCGAAGATCGTGTTCCTGGCTGGATGCGCGGCAAGGGTAGTGGCTGGGTCACCGGCGAATACGGCATGCTGCCACGTGCCACTCATACGCGATCCGGACGTGAAGCAGCCCGCGGCAAACAAGGCGGGCGGACGGTCGAAATTCAGCGATTGATAGGCCGTTCATTGCGGGCGATTACCGACATGAGCGCCCTGGGTGAGCGTTCGATAACGCTTGACTGTGATGTCATCCAGGCCGATGGCGGAACAAGGACCGCATCGATCAGCGGTGCCTACGTGGCGCTCGCAATTGCAATGCAGCGCCTTGTTGCCAGGGGCAAGCTGAAGAAAAACCCGCTGCACGGTCAGGTGGCGGCTGTCTCAGTTGGTATCTACAGCGGCACCCCGGTGCTCGATCTCGACTATGCAGAAGATTCCGAGGCAGAGACAGACATGAACATTGTCATGAACGATGCGGGTCGCTTTATTGAGGTACAGGGGACAGCCGAAGGCCATGCATTTAGCGATGAGGAGTTTGGCGCGATGCTGGGTCTGGCTCGTGAGGGAATCACACACATCATCACGGCACAGAGTGAGGCCATCGCCAGGGCAGGCTGAGTGACAGCGCTACCGGGGAAAATAGTCATGGCCAGCGGTAACGCCGGCAAAATACGGGAGCTGTCCCGGCTCCTGGATAGCCTCGGTGTCGAGGTCGTCGCACAGTCCGAGCTCGGCGTCGACGACGCGGACGAGACAGGTACCACGTTTGCTCAAAACTCATTACTAAAGGCGCGACATGCCGCTGACGCGACGGGTTTGCCAGCGATTGCTGATGATTCTGGCCTCGCCGTCGACGCGCTCGACGGCGCCCCGGGGGTTTATTCAGCACGTTATTCGGGCCCCGGGGCGACAGACGATAAGAACATCGACAAATTGCTCGTCGCATTGCAAGAGATCGCAACGGCCAAGCGCACAGCCGCTTTTCATTGTGTTGCAACATTCGTAATGCCGGATGATTCTGTGGCGCTGGTCGCCAGTGGAATGTGGCGCGGCTCCATACTGACCGCGCGCCAGGGTGGGGGTGGTTTTGGTTATGACCCGGTATTCCTGGATCCCGATAGTGGCAAGAGCGCGGCCGAGTTGACCGCGACCGAGAAGAACGAGCGCAGCCACAGGGGGCTGGCATTAAAGGAACTCGTCGCGCTCATCGATAAGCGATTCTCATGACACCATCAGCCCTGTCGCTGTATATCCACCTGCCCTGGTGCGTGCGGAAGTGCCCCTACTGCGACTTCAACTCTCATTCGGCGGGCGACAGTGCGCCCAAAGCGCGTTATATCGATGCGCTGCTAAAGGACCTTGCGAACGAATCAGTAAGGGCGGGAGAGCGTGAAGTCCGAAGTGTCTTTCTCGGCGGGGGCACGCCAAGCCTTTTTTCACCAACAGAAATAGACCTGCTCTTAAAAGGGGTCAGGGCCCACTTTTCACTGGCGGAAAATGCCGAGATTACGATGGAAGCAAACCCCGGCACCGTAGAGTGCGGGTCGCCCGCCGGATACAACAAAGCCGGGGTCAATCGACTGTCTATCGGCGCGCAGAGTTTTGACGACGCGTTGCTGGCCAAACTGGGCCGCATTCACACAAGCGCGGACATTTTCCGTGCAGTTCAAGAAGCACAAGACGCCGGGTTCGATAACCTCAATATCGACTTGATGCACGGCCTGCCTGGACAAACCGTGGACATGGCGCTGGCGGACCTTGATGCGGCGATCGATCTCGAGCCTTTACATATCTCCTGGTACCAGTTGACGCTGGAGCCGAATACGGTATTTTACTCGCGGCCGCCGGCGAACCTGCCAAACGACGATCTGGCCTGTGAAATACAGGAACGCGGCCAGTCGCTGCTTGCCGCGGCCGGTTTTGAGCAATACGAGGTGTCTGCCTATGCGCGTGATGAAAAGCGCTGTCAGCACAATCTAAATTACTGGCTCTTTGGCGATTATCTTGCCGTTGGCGCTGGCGCCCACGGCAAGCTGACAACCCCAACCGGCGTCTGCCGTTACCAGAAACCGGCGAATCCACTGCAGTACATGATGGCGCAGGAAGGGCCGGCAACAAGTCGCGAGATGACGCAACTCAGTGCGGCGGACCTGATGTTCGAGTTCATGCTCAATGCCCTGCGCCTGCAGGCAGGGTTTTGGGAGGCTGATTTCGTTGCACGGACAGGTTTGTCGGTCCGCGAGCTTGAGCAGGCGACAGCGAGGGCCAGAGAAAAAGGCTTGCTGGAGCGCAATTCAGGCGGTTCCTGGAGACCGACGGATCTCGGCAGACGTTTTTTGAACGATTTGCAGTCAGAATTCATCGTCGAAGACCTGTAAACACGCCGTTTTGAGCGGCTAGATGCTGCGGTTTGCTCGCGTCAAACGACAACAGCGGTGCTTCCCGAGTGTTGCACCGGCTAATTCAATTATGCACAAGAGCACAGGGAACCCTTTATTTTCAGCGTAAGAGGGCCTCGATCTCATTTGGAGTGTCGCGAAGTCAACGTAACTCGTTGATTTATAATACCTATCGAAAATGGACAGAAAATAGTCATTTTGACAACGTTGCTTGAAAAACCGCAGCTTAGAGCATCCGCCCAATTTCCATCCACAGTCTTATCCACAGGTTCTGTGGATAAAAAATGGGGGGTTGCGGCGACTGTTGCTTCCCTATATCCTACGCGCCCTTTTTGTGTAGTAGCGCGCTCGGGAGAGCCTGAAGATGAAAGCCGACATACATCCCAATTACGACGACATCAAAGTCACCTGTAGTTGTGGCAACGAGTTCACAACTCGCTCGACCCTCGGCGAGGATCTCCGTATCGAAGTGTGCTCGTCGTGCCACCCTTTTTACACCGGCAAGCAAAAGATTGTCGATACTGGCGGACGCGTAGACAAGTTTCGCAAAAAGTACGGTATGGGCTAAGGCCTGCGGCCGACCGCAGCCGCAAAGCGTCTTCTATAATTACTTTCCACAATCCCGGATCACCGGGCGCTCTGCTATGCTCGACTGCTTTGCAACAGGCATATAAAGGAACGACTAGAGATGAGCCAGGACGCATATCACCTTAAGAGCCCAGACGGCTCGGAAATGGAACTACCTGTAAGAAGCGGCACAGTTGGACCAGACGTGATCGACATTGCGCGTCTGTACCGTGAGCAGGGCGTTTTTACCTACGATCCAGGATTCGTAGCGACGGGTAGTTGCGAATCGGACATCACCTTTATCGATGGTGAAAAAGGCATCCTTATGTACCGGGGTTACCCGGTGGAGCAACTGGCCGAGCACTCCAGCTTTATCGAAGTGGCTTACCTGCTGCTGAACAGCGAGCTGCCGACAGAGACCGAGCTGGCAGATTTCGATAATACGATTCGAGTTCACACCATGCTCAACGAGGGCATGCTGAATTTCTTCAAAGGCTTCCGCTACGACGCCCACCCGATGGCGATGCTGTCCGCGGTTGTCGGCTCCATGTCAGCGTATTACCACGACGAAATGGACGCAGCCAATCGCGAGCACCGCAATATTTTCTCTCACCGTATTCTCGCCAAGCTGCCAACCATCGCAGCCGCTGCGTACAAGCTGAATACTGGTCAGCCATTCGTCTATCCGCGGAATGACCTCAACTACTGTGAGAACCTCCTGCACATGTTGTTTGCGGTTCCTGCCGAACCTTATGAGATTGATCCTATCGCCGCTGAGGCTCTGGACTTACTGTTCATTCTGCATGCGGATCACGAGCAAAACTGCTCGACATCAACCGTACGCATGGCGGGCAGCTCCGGTGCGAATCCGTATTCCGCGATTGCGGCCGGTGTATCAGCTCTTTGGGGTCCTGCCCATGGTGGCGCTAACGAAGCTGTTCTGGAAATGCTCGAAGAGATCGGTGACGTCAGCCAGATCGGCAAGTACGTCGAAAAGGCCAAGGACAAGAACGATCCGTTTCGTCTGATGGGCTTCGGTCATCGCGTCTACAAGAATTTTGATCCACGGGCGACGATTATTCGTGAGATGTGCCACAAGGTTATGAAGCAACTGGACCGCAAGGACACGCCGATATTTGATCTTGCGCTTGAGCTTGAAGAGGTTGCCCTGAAAGACGACTACTTTATCGAGAAGAACCTGTATCCAAACGTCGACTTCTATTCAGGCATTATCTACCGGGCACTCGGCATACCGACGTCTATGTTCACAGTAATGTTTGCACTTGGCCGTTCAGTAGGCTGGGCAGCACACTGGCGCGAGATGATCTCGGATCCGGGTGGTAAAATTGCCAGGCCTCGCCAACTCTATACGGGCCCGGCCGCAAGAGATTACACGCCAGTAGAAAAACGCTAACCGCACCGCCATTGGACAGAAGGACTGCCCATATGCAGTACTTCGGGACAGTGGCGTGACCGGGAGAGCGTTGCCAGCAAATAAAGCGCAGCGAAGCGAGCCATTGCAGGCAACGCTCTCCCGGTCACGACGCTGTCATACGTGCTCAAGCAACTTCTGCACCGCATCCAGATCAACTCGCCTCATTGGCTTCCCATTAATAGGACTCATTGGCGCCTGCCGAATCCCGTCAACAGGAAAAACAGTCGCCTGGACCGTCTCGTTGCAGTGAGTGAATTCGAAGCCGGCGTACATTTCGACTTGCCCACGGCGACTCTTGAGGCGTCTTTCGTAGGGTCGAAACGGTATTCCCATATCGCCGATTTCCATCGCAACCATCTCGGGGCTATCGGCGAAAACATGCAGGTTGATCGCTGAATTTTCGTCCGCTGTACCTGCCAGCACCGGTCCGACCAGTCGCGGCGAAAATTCCTTCAGAAACTCCATCGCAGCAAGCGCTGCCGTGCGCATCAGACGCAACAAATCTTCGTGTGACTCTCCGCCAAAGATTTGCAGGTGTTCACTGACGGCGGCTTCGATCTCGGCATTACCCGGCAAAGAACCTCTGCCGTTCATACCAAGACGCTCGGCAGCTTTTTGCTTCGCCACGAGATAATCGCGCACGCCATGGTCGACAATTATTCGCGCGGCTTCCTGCGCGACGACCTGTCGTTCACGAACTGATTCGTTAGTGGTTTTTCTTCCCATCAGCGTCGAAATTCAGCCCAAAAATTGATCAGAAGAGTGACTCGGTTTGTTCTTCCGTATCAGAATCCTCTTCCGGATCGGGAACGGGATCAATTCCCGCCGCGTCGTTGAACGGATCGGAAGCATTCTCGAGTTGATCACAGGTTGGCACATAACCCTCGCGAAATTTCTCAAACATCGTCCCGGATTGCCCGACTCGGGCGGGGCAGCCCGTTTTACGGTCAATCCGGACGGATACGATTCCTTCGGGCATCGGCATCTGATGTTCCGGTACACCCTTCAGCGCGATGCGCATGGACTCGATCCATATTGGCAGCGCTGTAGCCGAGCCCTCTTCGCCTGGACCCAAAGGCAGGGAGTCGTCATAGCCTACCCACACGACAGTGGCAATATCTGCATTAAAGCCACCAAACCAGGCGTCACGCCGGTCATTCGAGGTTCCGGTTTTACCTGACAGATCGGAGCGCCCCAATTCCCGGCGAGCTCGCCTGCCGGTACCGTCACGAATAACGCTGCGCATCATGTCCTGGATCAGGTAGGCGTTCTGCGGCGTTATCGCTTGTGGTGCGACGTTGATCCCCTCAAAAAGCTCAGGCGCAATGCTTGCATCGGGCCGATAAGTCTCTACGACATCAGCCATTTGCTCAAGCAGCGCCTCTTCATCATGCGACTCGTCCTCGAGGAGTTCGACATCAACCTGTGATTCTTGCGCTGTTTCATCCGGGACACACTCGTCACAAACAATGGCTGGCTCGGCACGGTACAGCGTTTCGTCGTTCGGACCAAAAATCGAATCGATGACATAGGGTTTCACCGCGTGGCCACCATTCGCAAGCATTGCGTAGCCCTGCGCCATATCCAGCGGAGAAGCGTCGCCGCCGCCCAAAGCCAGGGACCCGTTGCGTATCAGCGTCGCATCGCTGAAACCAAACTTCGCGATGTGGCGCACCGCGTTACCAATGCCGGTTTCGAACAACAGCAAGCGAACGGAAACGAGGTTCATAGAGCGAACCAGGGCTTCTCGCATGCGGGTTGGGCCATAAAATCGCCCGCTGTAATTGATAGGTCGCCAGATAGCCTCGAGTTCCGACGAACTGATAACAACAGGCGCGTCGAGAACAACGGTTGCTGCCGTATTGCCATGTTCCAGCGCAGCGGAATAAATGAACGGTTTAAACGCCGAGCCGGGCTGCCGAAGCGCCTGCCGCGCCCGATTGAACTTGCTGACGGTGAAGTCAAAGCCGCCAGTAAGCGCTGACACAGCACCATCGTATGGATCGATTGAGACAACAGCAGACTGTGCTTTCGGAACCTGTGCCAGCGCCCAGCTGTCGTCGGCGGTTGGCATGACATAGATAATGTCCCCTGCTCCAAGGACTTCAGCGGCAGATTCCGGAGCAGGCCCGTAGTTTTCCCGGTCAATAAACGGGTTTGCCCAGCGAATGCCTGACCAGGGAAGTGTCGTCTCAGTGCCATCAGCGAATAAAATGCTCGCCTCATTCGTCTCTGCAACCGCGGTCACTAAAGCGAGTGACAAGCCGCCCGGCGCGTATTGATCGAGCGGCGCGAGAATCTCGGTGGGCCAGTTTTCCGGTGATAACCGCAAGACTTCTTCAGTGAGTTCGACGTGATCGTGTGGTCCGCGATAACCGCGTCGTCGCGTGAATTCGAGCAAGCCGTTTCGAAGCGAGTAATTTGCCGCGCGTTGCAGGCGAGAGTCGAGCGATGTCTGCACCCGATAACCGGCCGTGTAAATACTGTCGCCATAACGTCTCAACATTTCGCTGCGCACCATCTCTGCGACGTAAGGTGCGTTGAGTTGTATTGCCGCGCCGTGCAGCTTCGATTCCAGCGGGAAGTCCATGGAAGCTCTATAGGTATCTTCATCGATAAAATTGAGCGCACGCATGCGGCGCAAAACATAGGCACGACGAACGGTAGCGTTTTCCGGCCCCGATACCGGGTTATACACAGACGGTGCGGGAAGTACGCCAGCCAGCGTTGCCGCTTCGGCCTCATTGATTTCCGATAGGTCCTTATTAAAGAAAACCTGCGCGGCGGCCGCTATGCCATACGCGCGCTGACCAAAAAACATCTTGTTCAGGAACAGCGCCATGATCTGTTCTTTGCTGAACTCCTGCTCGATCTTGTAGGCGAGAAATGCTTCGGATAGTTTGCGGGCGATCGTCTGATCGAGATTGAGGAAGTAATCGCGGGCCAATTGCTGCGTCAAGGTACTCCCGCCACCGCCGGACGCATTGCCGGTGCGCAGCATTCGCGCAACAGCGCGCAAAACACCTCGATAATCGACTCCGGGGTGCTCAAAGAAGCGGCGGTCCTCTGCGGCGACGAAAGCCAGTATCACGTGCTCGGGAATCTCCTCGTAGGTCACTGGAATGCGCCGGCGCGAGCCTATTTCACTGATCAGGTAGCCATCCCTGCTGAATATCCGCATTGGCACTTGCAGGGGTATGTCGCGGATGGTCTCGGCCGCCGGCAGACTGGGCTGCACGTAGTAAAAGGCGCCAATTACGCCCGCGACAACGCCTATGAAGCCGATTGAGCCCAGTCCGAGCAACAAAATCAGGCTTCTAACGACTCTTCGTCGTCTTATGTGACGTGGTTTAACTTTTTTTTCCATTGGATTATGCATAGTTACAAGCGTTTTCAGCCGAACATCCCTGTTTTTGCAGGCGTTTGTTCACCCTATTAAGGGTTACGGTGATGTGCGGCTGGTGCAAGAAATGTGGCTTTTTAGAGGCAGAGACTCAAGAAGAGGCGTAAGGCGGCTGATGATAGACGGCAGAACCTTATCCTCGCAATAACGAGTCACACTTCGGGCCGCCGACTGGTTCACGGTAAGACCCCAAATGCTGCATTACTATGGGGATGTTCGGATCGTGAACAAAGTCACGTTTTATTTAACATTTTATTGATATATAGTTAAATCGCGTTGCTAATGTCCGACCTAGTTTTGACTCGCAACTTACCGACTTAGAAGGAAAAATACGTGCTTTTCGGCAAAAAAACACAGCCACTGCTGGGCCTCGATATCACGACATCGTCGGTCAAGTTGATAGAGCTTTCCCAGAGTGGAAAGCGCTATCGCGTTGAGTCCTATTCAGCAGAGCCAACCCCCCCAAGTTCAGTGAATGAAAAAGCGATTGTCGACGCCAAGGCAGTCGGTGAAGCCATTCGCCGCGCAGTGAAGCGCGCAGGGGCCAAGGCCACGGACGTAGCCGTCGCGATAAGCGGCGATGCTGCGATTACGAAAGTCATTCAGATGCCATCGAGCCTCTCGGAAAGAGACCTGGAAGGTCAGGTCGAGATTCAGGCGGACCAGTACATACCTTTTCCCATGGAAGAGGTCAGCTTCGATTACGAAGTGATTGGACCGAATGAAAAAGACCCGGAACTCATGGACGTCTTGCTGGTTGCGACGCGTACGGAAAACGTCGAACAACGACAGGCTGCGGTCGTCGCCGCCGGGCTGGAGACGCAGATCGTCGACGTTGAAGCATTTGCACTTGAGAATGCCTGCCGCCTGCTGAGTCACCAGGTTCCTGACGGTGGTATCGGCCAGTCGGTCGCGGTCGTAGATATCGGCGCGAGCAGCACAACCTTTAGTGTGTTGCAGGACCTGAAGGTCATTTACACACGCGATTTCAACTTCGGTGGTCAGCAGCTTACTGAAGAAATAATGCGAACCTACGGGCTGTCGATGGAAGATGCCGGTCGTGCGAAAAAGCAAGGCGGCTTACCCAGTAACTACCAGCCTGAAGTGCTCGAGCCTTTTATTGATGACATGACGCAGCAGGTCAGTCGTTCGCTGCAGTTTTACCTGGCCTCTGGTGGCGGTCGCGAGCAGCCGGACATGATTCTGGTCTGCGGAGGTTGTGCGAACATCCCCGGAATTGCCGATGTCATTTCCAGTCGCGTGGGTATCCCGACTGAAGTTGGTGACCCGCTCGGACAAATGAAGATTTCATCAAAAGCTAAATCACAGGGCGTAAACAAGGACGCAACAGCGTTGTTAACAGCCTGTGGTCTCGCACTCAGGAGTTTTGACTGATGCCAGCAATTAATCTACTCCCATGGCGTGAGGCAGAACGCAAGAAACGCCAACGAGACTTCGGAGTTGCAATGGGCGGCGCTGTCATTGTTGGCATCGCCGTAATAATGCTCACGATGTTTGCTTTCTCGCAAATGATTTCCAGCCAGCAATCGCGCAACGATCGACTGGTCGCCGAGATCGCCGAGCTTGAGAAGAGCATTACGGAGATTGACGGTCTGGAACGACAGAAGGAACGCCTGCTTGCTCGCATGGAAATTATTGAGCAATTGCAGAAAAGCCGTCCGGAGATCGTGCATCTGTTTGACGAGCTGACACGTCAGCTCCCCGAAGGTGTTTACCTGACGGGCATGAAGCAAACGGGTTCTCGCGTGGAGATCCGCGGAGTCGCACAATCCAGTACGCGCGTTTCCGCGCTGATGCGACAGATCGATGCGTCGGAATGGTTGAGCGACCCTGAAGTAGAAAGGGTGGAAACAAAACAGGCCGGCAATTCAAGGCAGTCTGAATTTGTGGTTTACCTCAAACAGAAACAAAAGGGTGCTGACGAGGAGGACGACGTATGAATATTGTCGAAGAACTCCAGAGCCTTGACGCCAATGATGTCGGTCGTTGGCCAGCAGCATTTCGCGGGGCAGTAATCTTCATCGTTTTCCTGGCCGTTGTTGGCCTGGGAATCTGGTTCACGATCATCGAGGACAAGCGTCCGCAGTTGCAACGCGCTGTAGCCGAAGAGCAGGAATATCGTCTCACCTTCGAAAACAAGCAACGCAAGGCAGCCAATTACGATGCGTACAAAGCGCAGCTTGCCCAGATTGAACAGTCATTTGGCACCATGTTGCGGCAGCTGCCAGGTGAAACGGAGATTCCGAGCTTGATCGTGGACATATCGCAAACGGGCCTCGCTGCAGGATTGCAAGAGAAACTGTTTATCCCGCAATCTGAAATCCCACGTGATTTCTACGCCGAGAAACCGATCAATATTCGTCTGAGCGGCGGCTATCACGAGATCGGAAATTTCGTCAGCGGTATCGCGGCATTGCCGCGTATCGTGACATTGCACAACATAACCATCACGCCGGAAACAGCGGGCGAATACGACCAACTGAGCATGGAAGTAATCGCTCAGACGTATCGCTACCTTGACGAGGAGGCAGACTAAGATGCGCACTTCTCTCATACTCAAACGAAGCTTGCTGATGGCGCTACTGGCAATTGGACTGTCTGCCTGTGGCGGTGGTTCAGATGATCTCGACAAGTACATCAACGGTGTTAAGCAGCGTCCTGGCGGTCGTATCGACCCATTGCCAGAGATAACGCCTTACGAGACCTTTAATTATATCGCCGATCGGCAGGGCATTCGCTCACCGTTTCGACCGGACACACCACAAGCGAGTGGTGGAGGCAATGGCCCTCGCCCGGACGTAGAACGTAGCCGCGAATATCTGGAGAGCTTTCCTCTCGATACGCTTGGCATGGTCGGAACCCTACACATCAATGAAACGATGTATGGCTTGGTACAAACTTCAGACGGACTGATTCACCGCGTCATCCCCGGCAACTACATGGGGCAAAATGACGGACGAATTACATTAATTTCTGAATCAGAAATCGGGTTGGTAGAAATTATTTCTGATGGTATAGGCGGCTACATCGAAAGAGATGCCGCGGTTGGTCTTTCAGACTGACACCTGAATGGAACTGGGAGTAAAAGGAATGATGCTCAAACTTATACCGACAGCCGGACGCCGCACTTCGTTGCGACTGGTTGTGTTGGCACAGGCGGCGCTGCTGCTTTTTTGGGGGGCTACCGCAAGCGCTCAAGATGGCAACCGGCTCCAGGATATTCAGGTACAAAGCCTGCCAGGCCAGCGTGTTGAGCTGAAGCTCATCATGAGCGAAACAGCGCCTGAACCACTGGCATTCACAATCGAGAACCCCGCGAGAATCGCAATCGATTTGCCTGATACAGCATTGGGGCTGACCTCGCGTCGCCGTGATGTCAATCTCGGACCTCTGAATACGGTACTGACCGCTGAGGCCAATGGTCGTACACGAGTTGTATTGAACCTCGGCTCCATGGTTGAGTACAAAACTGTTCGCAGCGGTAACACGGTCACTATCACCCTGGGTGATAGTGATGACTACAGCGCAGGCTCTACCCAGTTCGCCAGCGCAGCGTCGTCGGAAGGCCGTTCTTACGCAGCTCCGGGCAACCGCGCCATCTCAAGTGTCGATTTCCGCCGCACACGTGACGGCGGCGGTCGAGTCGTTGTTAACCTGACTGACCCATCAACACCTGTGGACATCCGCCAGGAAGGTGAACGGGTTGTTGCTGTATTTAAAGATACCAGCTTGCCGGCAGATCTCATGCGTCGTCTCGATGTGATGGATTTCGCGACACCGGTAACAACTGTCGATGCCTTACGTACCAACCTGGATGCGCGCATCGTAATATCTGCTGAGGGCAAGTACGAGCAGCTCGCGTATCAATCGGATAATGAATTCACGATCGAAATTAATCCTGCGCCAGAGACCACCGATACAGAATCGAGCCTGTTCTCAGAAACGAAGGAATATGACGGCCAGCGTTTGACGCTGAACTTCCAGGACATCGAAACACGTGCTGTACTGCAGCTGCTTGCTGAAACTTCGGGCAAGAATATCGTCGTCTCCGACACCGTGCAGGGCAACGTTACGCTGCGCTTGCGCAATGTACCGTGGGACCAGGCGCTCGATATCGTCATGACGACCAAGGGTCTGGACATGCGCCAGAACGGTAATGTGATTATGGTGGCGCCGGCTGAGGAAATTTCAGCACGTGAGACAGCGGACCTCGAAGCACAGCTGGCTATCAGCGAACTTGAGCCACTTTATTCCGAGTTCCTGCAGGTTAACTATGCGAAAGCGAGTGATCTTTCCGGGTTGATTAATGGTGGCGGCGACAGCAACTCCATGTTGTCGGAGCGCGGCAGCCTCGGTGTCGATGATCGCACCAATACCCTGCTCGTTCAGGACACGGCCGAACGTCTACAAGACATTCGGCGCTTGGTTCGCACACTCGATGTGCCGATCAAACAGGTACTCATCGAGTCTCGGATTGTGGTCGTAAACGACGACTTTAACAGAGACCTGGGTATCCGGCTGGGTGTTACTTCGGACAATATTGGCCCTCGCGACCTTTTGGTTACGTCGGGTACAGGCACGGCGGCGAACGACTTCGCGGACTCTATTAACACAGCGTTAAACGACCCGACCGGATTAACGGCGATTGAGTACCCGGCCCAGAACGGTCGCTACAATGTGAACCTGCCAATTGCTGACGCAGCAGGCCGCTTCTCGCTGGCGCTTATAAAGAGCGACATTCTGGTTGATCTCGAACTGACGGCGCTGGAAGCAGAGGGTCGTGGCGAGATAGTTTCGACGCCACGCGTAATTACTGCAAATCAGAGTGAGGCGACGATCAAGCAGGGTGTGGAGATTCCATACCAGCAGTCAGCATCGTCAGGCGCGACGACCATTCAGTTTAAAGAGGCGGTCCTCGAGCTGGTTGTAACGCCACAGATAACGCCGGATAACAACATCATCATGGACTTGCGAGTCAGCAAGGACAGCGTTGGTCAGGTTATCTCAACCGGCGGCTCCGGCGGAACGGTGCCGAGTATCGATACCCGTTCTGTCGAAACGCAGGTTCTCGTAGCAGACGGCCAGACAGTTGTGTTGGGCGGCATCTATGAGACTGAGCGTCGGGAGACCGTTAAGAAGGTGCCAATTCTTGGCGACATTCCGGTTCTCGGTGCATTATTCCGCAGCAAGCAGCGACTCGAAAACAAAGCCGAGTTGCTGATATTTGTTACGCCACGCATCCTTGAGGAAGGCTCGAGCATCCACTAAGCTGCCGATCCATCCTGGTATGAATAGCAAAAGCCAACCTCCGGGTTGGCTTTTGTCCTTATGATTTACGGTTATCTATGAAGCATCCTCGCAACATATTCCTGATTGGACCGATGGGCGCCGGCAAGTCGGCGGTCGGGCGACACCTGGCGCGGACACTGCACCTCTCATTCGTTGATAGCGATGACGAGATCGAGTCCCGTACCGGAGTCGATATCCCGTTCATCTTTGAAAAAGAAGGCGAAGAAGGGTTTCGTAGGCGCGAGGCTGTCGTTATCGACGATCTCAGCAGGATGGATGGTGTTGTTCTGGCAACAGGTGGTGGTGCGATCGTCAATACCGACAGTCGCAGCCGATTGGGTGGACGCGGATTCGTGGTCTATTTGTATACGACTGTCGACCAGCAGGTGGCGCGCACCAAGAAGGGCCGCGAGCGACCACTACTGGAGAGCAGCGATCCGCGAGCAACGCTTCAGGAATTACTCGATACCCGCGATCCGATGTACCGGGAGATAGCCGATATCGTCGTAGAGACGGACGGTCGCAAGGTTAATTCCGTCGCGAACGAGATTATTGATCAAGTCTCGTAGGAGCACGCCCTGCGCGCGCAGGGCGTGCTCCTACAGGCATGGTTTTATTCATGTAATCTACGCCGATGAGTGACGTCCAGACAATTTCTGTTGAGCTTGGCGAGCGCAGTTATCCAATCGTTATCGGTAGTGGCCTGCTTGATGGTGGCTTTGATCTCTGCGGGTTTGTGACAGGCACAGATTGCCTGGTTGTGAGCAATGAGACGGTTGCGCCACTTTACTTGAGCCGCGTTCTTGCCAACCTCAAGGGCAAGAACATCGCGACAGTCGAACTGCCCGATGGTGAGGTTCACAAAACCGTCGCAACGATGCAGACAATTCTGGACCGACTGGTAACTTCGAGAGCGAATCGCGACACGACAGTTTTGGCTCTTGGTGGTGGTGTCGTCGGCGACATCGCGGGTTTCGCCGCGGCCTGTTACATGCGCGGTGTCGCGTTCATCCAGGTACCGACAACGTTGTTGGCACAAGTTGACTCATCGGTTGGCGGCAAGACTGGCGTGAATCATCCGGAGGGCAAGAATCTCATCGGTGCTTTTCACCAGCCCCAGGTCGTCATGATAGACACGAGCACGCTGAATACGCTGCCCGACCGGGAGCTTAGGGCAGGCCTGGCTGAAGTCATCAAGTACGGTGCGGTTTGCGATAGTGAATTCTTTTCATGGCTGGAAGCAAACATGCAGGCGCTTCTCGCCAAAGAGCCCGCCGCTCTGGCCTATGCGATTCGCCACTCCTGTGAATTGAAAGCAGAGGTTGTTGCGGCAGATGAACGCGAGTCGGGGCGTCGCGCCATCCTGAACTTTGGACATACTTTCGGCCACGCTATCGAACATTGCCTGGGCTATGGCGAGTGGTTGCATGGCGAGGCAGTAGCTGCGGGCATGCTTATGGCGACCGAGTTGAGCGGGATCGACACAGCGGACCTCATGCGGCTGCAGTCACTTATTGCTGCTGCGGGCTTGCCGGTGGCACCGCCGGCGATAGACTCCGATGCCTGGCTGCGCGCGATGGGCATGGACAAGAAGGTCCAACAAAAACAATTGCGCTTCGTGTTGTTGAAGACGCTCGGCGAATCACATGTCACATCGTCGTACGATGAGAGCTGTTTGCGACGACTCGTCGGAGCTGATTGATGGTCGCAGTGCTTGCGCCGTATGCCGCCAATGAGTTGCGCAGCCGTGGCAGAAGACATGCTGAGCGGACATCGACTTACCGCGGCGAGTATCAGCGTGATCGTGATCGCATAATCCACTCAACAGCATTTCGGCGCTTGGTCTATAAGACACAAGTGTTCGTTAATCACGAAGGCGACCTGTACCGAACGAGACTGACCCATTCGCTCGAAGTATCGCAAATCGGCCGCACCGTGGCATTTGCACTACAGCTTAACGAACCACTGACAGAGGCTATCTGCCTGGCGCACGATCTCGGACACACCCCGTTTGGGCACGCGGGTCAGGACACGCTGAACGCGTGCATGCGCGACTACGGCGGCTTCGAACACAATTTGCAGTCCCTGCGGGTTGTGGATGTGCTCGAAGCCAAGTACGCGGATTTCGCTGGGCTGAACCTGATGTTTGAGACGCGTGAAGGCATTCTTAAGCATTGCTCTACAAAAAACGCACGCTCGCTCGGTGATGTTGGTGAACGTTTTCTCGAACGCAAGCAACCCGGTCTGGAGGCACAGATTGCTAATATTGCGGACGCGATCGCCTACAATAACCACGACGTCGATGACGGCTACCGGGCGGGTCTTCTGAGCCTCGATCAACTTCGCGAGCAGCCATTGTT
The DNA here is from genome assembly GCA_021773055.1 of Woeseiaceae bacterium. GTDB lineage: Bacteria > Pseudomonadota > Gammaproteobacteria > Steroidobacterales > Woeseiaceae > UBA1847. The sequence continues at coordinate 65,245 of JAJFKV010000017.1, read as the reverse complement.
CGAGACGCGCTTCGTCGAGGTTCGCGAGCGCTATCCGGATCTCGAAGACCGCCGGCTGATCTACGAGATCATACGGCGTATGATCGGCGCGGTCGTCAGTGACCTGATCGAAGAGACGCGGCGCCGGATCGATGCCGCTGCGCCGGATTCGATAGACGCAGTTCGTAACGCCGGTGGGCCGTTGGTGTCTATGTCAGATGCAATGTATGACCAGCACGTGTCCTTAAAGAAGTTCTTGCACAAACACCTGTACTCGCACGAACAAAAGCTTGCGATGACGCGAAAAGTCCAGGCGATGGTGCAAGACCTGTTCGCGGTGTATATGGAAGACGTGACTCGCATGCCGGAGGACTTCGCGTTTGCCGCCAGCGACTCGGACGATCCAGGCCGGGCGCGAGTAGTGACGGACTTCATCGCCGGCATGACCGACCGCTACGCAATCGCAGCACACGAGTCCCTCAACTGCTAGAATGCGCCCGCAAAAACAACAGGAAACCACTTTTGATCCACAAACCCATCCCCAACAAAGACCGCCTCATCTTCGCCATGGACGTCCCGGACTGCAATCGAGCGCGCACACTGGTCGACGAACTCGGTGACGCGGTAAGCTTCTACAAAATTGGTCTCGAGCTAATGATGAGTGGCGAGTATTTCGAGTTACTGGACTGGATGCTGGCGCGAGACAAAAAGGTCTTTTGCGACTTGAAGTTTTTCGACATTCCCGCGACCGTTGGCTCGGCGGTACGGCAACTCAAGGACCGGGGTGCCTCATTCGTGACGGTTCACGGCAATCGTTCGATGATGCAGGCGGCAGCGGAAAACAAAGGTGACACCCTGAAGGTTCTGGGAGTAACAGCGCTAACCAGTCTGGATCGTGGTGACCTCGATGATCTTGGTTTCGACTGCGACCTGGAGGCATTGGTCTTGTCCCGGGCGCGACAGGCGCTCGAGTCGGGTTGCGACGGAGTGATTTCATCGGGTCTCGAAGTTCCGAAGCTACGCGAGCACGTTGACAACAAGCTACTCGTGATTTCACCGGGTATTCGGCCGGTTGATAACAAGCCCACGGGCGACCAGAAGCGTGTCGTTACCGTGGAGACCGCCTTCTCGAATGGGGCCGATTACATTGTCGTCGGTCGGCCTATTCGCGATGCGGCCAGCCCACGTGCGGCGGCTGAAGCCATGCAAGAATCAATTGAATCCCAGGTGAGCGCATAATGTCTGAACTAAAGAACGATGTTTTTCTACGTGCCTTGATGCGCCAACCGGTATCACGAACGCCTGTATGGATCATGCGTCAGGCGGGACGATACCTGCCAGAGTATCGCGAGGTGCGTGGCCAGGCCGGCGACTTCATGAGTCTTTGTAAGAACCCGGAGCTGGCCTGCGAGGTAACCATGCAGCCGTTGCGACGCTATAAGCTCGACGCAGCGATACTGTTTTCCGACATTCTGACGGTTCCGGATGCAATGGGCCTGGGTCTGCATTTCGTAAGCGGTGAGGGGCCGAAGTTCACGAGCCCCGTACGAACAGCAGACGCCATTCGAAAATTGCGCGTGCCTGATGTTGAACAGAAGCTTGGTTACGTGTTCGACGCCGTGCGCACCATACGCCGCGAACTGAACGGCGAGGTTCCTTTGATCGGATTTGCGGGAAGTCCGTTTACCGTTGGAACGTACATGGTTGAAGGCAGCTCCAGTCGTGAATTCCCGAACATAAAAGGGCTCGCAAAAGAGGCCCCTGACGTTCTTGATCATCTAATGAATATCGTTGCGGAAACAACCATCGAATATCTGAACGCCCAAATCGAAGCCGGCGCACAAGCCGTACAAATCTTCGATACCTGGGGCGCGGCCCTGGAAGGCGACGATTTTCGACGATTCTCAATGGCCAGCATGCAAAAAATCATCGATGGCCTGATCCGCGAAAAAGACGGCCACAAAATCCCGGTTATCCTGTTCACGAAGGGCGCGGGTCCATTATTGACGGATCTGGCCGAAACCGGTTGCGATGCACTGGGCGTTGACTGGACTACGGACCTCGCAAGCGCTCGCGAATATGTCAGCGACAAAGTCGCACTGCAGGGCAACCTCGACCCGGCGACATTAAGAGAATCACCGGAAGTTATCCGTCAGGGAGTTGCAGATACGCTGGCAAGCTACGGTAAAGGGCCTGGCCACGTCTTCAACCTGGGCCACGGCATCACACCGGATATTGATCCTGACCATCTTGGTGCATTGGTCGACGCAGTCCACGACCTAAGCCCGAAATACCATGAATAGTGGGGCGGTCGGGGTAGTGATTACAGGAAATAAAGCGCAGCGAAGCGAGCCATTCCAGTAATCACTACCCCGACCGTCACACGGTGTTCACAGCATCTCAATCTCAAGGATTTTGCATTCCTGAACTACGGACGCGTTTCCGCCGCCGTGGGTTTCGGCATTTGCCCAGGCGACCTCACCGTACTTGAAAGATTGCATTCGCTTGCCACCGTCGCCGTCATCTTCGATCCATGCGCAGGTTTGCAGGTAGACAAGCAGGCGATCCGGGTGCGCGTGTAATGGCTGCGTTTCGCCGTTGCGGAGGGTTTGCTTTATGACGCGCACACGCTCGTTTTCAAATTCGAGCTGATAGATATGCGGTGCGACCTTTAAGGGGTCTAGCGGCGCGGGAACGGCGGCGGCAACGACAGCGGCCAGTAGTAAGAGTGGGACAATGGATATCAGTTTTCGATCAGTCACGTAATGCCCTTCTAAGAATCTTGCCGACGTTCGTCTTTGGCAGGTCGTCCCTGAACTCGACGATGCGTGGTCGTTTGTAGTTAGTCAGGTTTTCTTTGCAGTGATCGATAATGTCCTGCTCGGTCAAGCCGTCATCCTTGCGGACGACAAATACTTTGACGATTTCTCCGGAACGCTCGTCCGGCAGCCCAATCGCAGCAGCCTCGAGCACACCGTCGAGTTCCACAATTATGTTCTCAATTTCATTCGGGTACACGTTGAAGCCGGAGACCAGGATCATGTCTTTCTTACGGTCTTCGATAAACAGGTAACCGCCATCATCCATACGGCCCACATCGCCGGTTCGCAGCCAGCCACCCGGTAGCATGACATCGGCGGTATCGGCAGGTCGTTGCCAGTAGCCCTCCATAACCTGTGGGCCGCGGATGCAGATTTCTCCGACCTCGCCAACGGGCAGGGAATTACCATCGTCGCCCGCAATGATGACCTCTGTGGAGGGAATGGGCAGGCCTATCGTGCCTGTAAACTCTTCGTCGATGCGGCAAACGATGGCAGCAGGAGATGTCTCGGTGAGTCCGTATCCCTGCAAAATGTCATTTCCCGTTTTCTCTTTCCACTCCTTGGCTATAGCGGGCTGTACGGCCATGCCACCACCGATACAGACGCGTAAATTGCTGAAGTCAATTTCGGAAAAGCTCGGTGTATCCATGAGAGCGGCGAACATCGTGTTCACACCCGTGAACATGTTGAACTTATGCTTTGCGATTTCCTTCGCGAATCCTTCGAAGTCGCGCGGGTTTGTAATCAGGATGTTCTCCCCACCTTGCGCCATGCCGGTGAGGCAATTCCCCTGTAGGGAAAATATGTGGTACAGCGGTAGTGCGGTGATGATGACGATCGGGTGGATGTTCTCGTAAGCATCGGCCTGCCACGTGATCGTCTGCTGCACGTTGTAGATCATGTTGCGGTGGCTAAGCATCGCGCCTTTCGAAACGCCTGTAGTGCCGCCCGTATATTGCAAATAGGCAATGTCGGCATAACCGATATCGACTTCGTCAAGTGCGGCTCCTGCACCGGCTTTGAGGGCCTGCCGAAATGTGATGCTGTTAGGAAGTTTGAACGCAGGCACCACTTTCTTGACGTAACGCAACACGAAATTGGTGAGCGTGCTCTTCGGCCAACCGAGAAGATCACCAACGCCTGTTAACACGATATGTTCTACATTGGTGTCCGCGATAACGTCTTGCAGGACATGCGCGAAATTCTCAAGAATGATGATGCACTTGGTGCCGGAATCTTTTAGCTGATGCTCAAGCTCTCTGGCCGTATACAACGGGTTTACGTTGACGACTACCAGGCCGGCACGAAATATTCCACACATGACAACCGGGTACTGCAGGATGTTCGGCAGCATAATCGCAACACGTTCACCTCGCGTGAGCCCAAGCGTCTTCTGCAGGTAACAGGCGAACTGCATCGACAGCCGGTCGAGTTCAGCATAATCCAGCGTTCGCCCCATATTGGTGTAAGCAGCGTTGTCCGGGTATTTTTCGAACGCCTGTTCGAAAAGATCTCGAATAGATCGGAACGGCGGATCGGGAACCTCTTCGGGCATACCGGGCGGATAGGACTTGAGCCAAACTTTTTCCAAAACGAACCCCTTGTTATTCTAGCTATCGCGCCGGTCAGTCGTCGAGTGTAGCGCTAATTATCGGCCAGGCGTTATCCAGCAGCATGGGCTGGGCCTCGGCATTTGGGTGGATACGGTCTTCCTGTAACAGCGCATCATTCAAAGCGATGCCTTCCATGAAAAACTCGATCCACTGCACCTCGAGCTCATCTGAAACCTGGCGAAAAACGCCCTCGAACGCCGCTGAATAGCGAGGACCGTAGTTAGTCGGAATACGGATGCCGAGCATCACGACCGCCGCACCAGTGTCTTTCGCTCGCGTGACAATTTTCTGAAGATTCGCCTTCATTCTCGCGGCTGGAAATCCGCGCAGGCCGTCATTGCCGCCCAACTCAAGAATGATCAGCTGCGGTGAAAAGTCCTGCAGGGCTGAATCAATACGGGTCGCACCGCCCTCTGTAGTTTCGCCACTGATACTGGCGTTCACGACCCGATGTTCGTACCCTTGTTCTTTGAGCCGGGTTTGCAACAAAGCGGCCCAGGACTGGTCAACTTCAATACCGTAGCCCGCACTCAGGCTATCGCCAAATATGACAATAGTCGGCGTCTCGGCGTTCGACGCAGTTATGCCTAACAACAGCAACAGCAGGGAAAATAATATTCGCATGTCGGATCAATCGGTAAACGGGATCAATGTTCTTGAGGCCCACGAGTTAGGTAAGCAGGTTAGCAGCCCGGAAGGGGCTCTGACTATTCTTTCAGACGTGAGTTTCACAATTTCTGCTGGCGAGTCGGTTGCGGTTGTTGGCCCGTCCGGTGCCGGCAAGTCGACTCTGCTCGCGTTGCTGGCTGGTCTGGATCTGCCAAGCGACGGGCATGTAGTGCTGAATGACGCGAACCTGTCATCGCTCGATGAGGATGGCAGGGCAGAGCTCAGAGCAGAGAGTGTGGGCTTTGTGTTCCAGTCGTTTCATTTGGTGCCATCTCTGAACGCGCTGGAAAACGTCATGTTGCCTCTGGAACTTGCCGGGCAAAAGGATGCACGCAATGCAGCGCGGGAGGTCATAAAGAAAGTGGGTCTTGGGGAGCGCTGGAGCCACTACCCGGCGCAGTTGTCCGGTGGTGAGAAGCAGCGCGTTGCCATCGCGCGCGCATTTGCCACGGAACCGGCTGTGCTGTTCGCGGACGAGCCGACCGGCAACCTCGACAGTCGAACGGGCAGCAACATCATGGAATTGATGTTCGAGCTTAATCGCAGTTCGTCGACGACGCTGGTCCTTGTGACTCACGACCACGGCCTTGCCAAACGCTGTGACCGAATACTGGCATTGGATGCGGGCAAACTGGTCAGCGACACACGGGTGGCCGGGTGAAAGCACTCGTATTTGCCTTGAGAAGTTTTGGCCGCGAGCTGCGCTCGGGAGAGGTGCTGGTTTTGCTGGCCGCCGTCGGGCTCGCAGTCAGCGCGTTGACGGCAGTCGGGTTCCTGACCGATCGCATTGGCAAGGCTGTAACTCGGCAAGCCAATGAAGTTCTGGCGGCTGATTTGCGTCTGCGTTCGCAGGAGCGCGTGCCACAGGAGTGGCGTGATCTTGCGCACGACTACGAGCTCGAAACGGCGGAGACGATGTCATTTCCATCGGTAGTCTTTGCGGGCGACGAGAACGCACTGGCCACCATCAAAGTAGTGAGTGAGCAATATCCGCTGCGCGGCAGCGTCCGGGTGTCTGACACATTGTTTGGCGAACAGCGTGTGGTTGACGGGGTGCCGCCCCCTGGCGAAACATGGGCCGACGGCGCGCTACTCGCACGCGTTGGTGCAGACATTGGCGACACACTGGCTGTTGGCGAGCTGGACTTGCACGTTACGGCGGTCCTGATCTACCGGCCCGACCAGTCAATCGGTTTTGCGTCGCTGGCGCCGTCCCTGTTGCTGAATATAGAGGACATATCCGCCAGCGGATTAATAGGCGAAGGCAGTCGTGTTGCCTATGCGCTGCTGGTCGCCGGCGACGACAAAGCAGTCGCCGAATTCAACGAGGCCGTTCAGGATCAGTTGCCGGAGTCCATTCGCGTCCGCAGCCAGGAAGACAGCAGCGAGCGAGCGTATAACGCGGCGGACCGAGCGCAGCGGTTTCTTTCGCTGACCGCTGTCATCAGCCTGTTACTTAGCGCCGTTGCCGTGGCCATGTCCGCGCGACGTTTCGCCCATCGGCGCATGGACGCGGTTGCACTGATGAAGAGTCTTGGGGCGACGCAGGGCTTTGTAATTTCGGTCGCGCTGGTGCAGTTAACCCTGCTCGGCGTACTGGGGATCGTCGCCGGATGCGTGGTGGGTTTCGCAGCACAGGAAGTTCTGTCGCGAATCCTCCTCGATCTGATGCAGCAGGCGGAGCTACCCGCGACGGGAATACGGCCAATCATCCTTGCGAGTAGCAGCGCGATGGTCTTGCTGCTGGGGTTCGCATTGCCGTCACTTATTCAGCTCCGCAATACGCCGCCACTGCGTGTTCTGCGACACGATGCAATGCCACCCGCGCCATCACGTATTTTCGTTGCAGGGCTGGCTCTGGTCGCCGTTGCCCTCCTGCTGTATCGCTCCGTGGGCGATGCGCGCATGCTGCTCATCCTGATCGGCGGGATTATCGTGATAGCGGCCCTGTTGTACCTGGCTGGCAGGGGGCTGGTCGCGCTCATCGGTCGAGCCCGCTCTGGTGTTGGAGTTGCGTGGCGTTACGGGCTTGCGAATGTCGCGCGACGTGGTCGCGATAGTGCCGTGCAGGTGGTCGCGTTCGGTCTTGGAATTACGGTGCTGCTGTTGCTGACGCTGGTGAGGACCGATTTACTGGAAGGCTGGCGGCAAACGCTTGGTGACGATGCACCGAATCACTTTCTCATCAACATCCAGCCCCATGAAACCGAGTCGGTTGCTGCTATATTCGAGAAAAATGGTGCGGCCAGGCCGGTATTCACACCGCTGGTGCGCGCACGTATGACGACAATCAACGACGAGTCCGTCAAAGACCGGGAATATCCCAACAGAGATGGCGAGTGGCTTGCGAATCGTGAAGCAAACCTCTCCTTCGCAGCGCAAATGAGTGCGTCGAATGAACTGGTGGACGGCGCGTGGTGGCCAAAGGACTATAGTGGGCCACCGTTGATATCGATCGAAGAAGAGTCCGCGAGCAACGCGGGCCTGGTTATTGGTGATCGTTTGAAGTTCCTCGTCGCCGGACGTGAGGTTGAGGCGGAAATCGCGAGTACTCGCAAGATAAACTGGGATTCCTTTCAGCCCAACTTCTTCATCGTGCTGTCTCCGGGCGCACTTGATGGCATGCCGACCACCTACATTTCCAGCATGCGCATTGCCGATGATAGTCAGTCGATGCTTGTGGACCTGGTGCGCACACACCCGAGCATTTCAGTAATTGATCTTGGTGCAATTCTTGAGCAGGTTCGCGGCATTATCGAAAAGGCGAGTCTCGCGGTGCAAGCGGTATTCATGTTCACACTGGCGGCGGGTATTGCAGTGCTGTTTGCGGCGGTGCAGTCGACTATCGATGAGCGTCGCTTCGAAAGTGCGATGCTGCGAGCGCTGGGCGCGAAACGCAGCACGGTGTTCTCAGGAGTTATGGCCGAATTCGCGGCACTGGGTACGGCGGCCGGCGTGCTCGCATCTGCTGGCGCTTCGGTGCTGGCGTATCTCGTCGCGACACATCTTTTCGAACTGCCGTACGAGTTCAGCCCGGCCTTGTGGTTGGTTGGGGTCTCGGCCGGTGTCTTTGTCGTTTGTTTGAGTGGCTATTTCGCTGCGCGCGGAGCCGTCAATGCGCGACCTGCCGACGTCCTCAGAGGAGTCAACGCCTGATGGAGCAAAAACTCTCTTGTGGTGTTGTCGTCGTTCGCAAGACGGATGACGGTTGGGTGAGCATTCTGTTACGCGCATTTCATCACTGGGATTTTCCGAAAGGCATCAGAGAACCCGGTGAAGAGCCCATGCATGCGGCGTTGAGAGAGGTTCAGGAAGAAACGGGTATCGACGACCTCGCGTTCGACTGGGGCGATAGATATTTCGAGACGGGCCCCTACAGCAAAGGAAAAGTGGCGCGCTACTACTTGGCGAGTACTGCGCAGGTGGAAATCGTCATGGGGGACTCACCAGAGACTGGCGAGCCGGAGCATCACGAGTGGCGATGGGTGAGTTTCGACGAAGCCTACGATCTCGGTTCGCCACGCGTGCGTGGCATCGTGCAGTGGGCGCGGCAAATTATCGGGGCTTGAGCGCCGCGAGCCGGCGGCTCAGACAACCCGGTTGCGTTCTGCGCCGTCAAGAAATGCGGTGATGTTTCCAACGAGCTCGTCAATAGCTGCCTGCCGTGCTTCGTTCGATCCCCAGGCGATATGGGGTGTGATCATCAGGTTGGCGCCGGCGTAGTCCAGCAATGGATCGCCATCCACCGGCGGTTCTTTTGGCAGCACGTCAACAGCGGCAGCAGCGATGTCGCCGTCCTGCAGCGCTGCGACCAGAGCGGCCGAATCGACCAGCCCTCCGCGCGCCGTATTAATAAGGATCGCGTCAGACTTCATTTTCCCGAACTCCGTTTCGTCGAACAGTCCGGCAGTAGCATCCGTTAGCGGGCAGTGCAGGGAAATGACGTCGGATTCTCGCAGTAATTCATCGAACGATACCCGCCCTTCGGCAACGCTATGTGTACCCGGTCGTGCGGAGATGAGAACTCGCATACCGAAAGCTCTGGCGATTCTGGCCACACCCTTGCCAAGTTCGCCATAGCCGACGATGCCAAGCGTCATCGCGGACAATTCGCGGATGGGCAGTGACAGCAAACAGAAGTCTTCGGACTTTTGCCACTGGCCGTCTCGGACCGCAGCGTTGTAATGTGCAAGATTGCGTGTGAGGTTCAGCAAACAGCCGAAGACATGCTCAGCGATGGACTCGGTGCAGTACGCTCGGATATTAGAAACGGCGATGTCGTTTCGTTTCGCGGTCGTGAGGTCAACGTTATCGGTCCCGGTGGCGGTCAGCCCGATGAGCCGCAGTGTCGGGCATGCTTGCAGCATCTCGTCGGTGAGACGTGACTTGTTGGCCAGTACAATTTCCGCACCTTGAATGCGTTCAGCGATCTGACTGTCCGCAGTGACATCAAATACCTCAAGTTCCGGAAGCAGCGCGCGCATGCCGCTAATGTCGAGACCGGGCCCCATCGTGCCGAAATCAAGAAATACAGCTTTCATATGGCTATTGGATGTCTAGTAGCGCAGAGTACCGGACGATGAACGATCGGTTTTGGAAACGCAAATCACTGGCACAAATGTCGCCTGAAGAATGGGAGTCACTGTGTGACGGTTGTGCTTTGTGTTGCATGCACAAAGTGGAAGACGAAGATACGGGAGAGGTCTTTTATACAGACGTCGCATGCAAGCTTCTCGATCTCGACACCTGTCGATGCTCGGACTACGAGAACCGTGCAAGCAAGGTCGCCGTGTGCCTTACGTTATCATTGGATGAGCGAGAAGCCTTTCACTGGCTACCGACCACTTGCGCGTACCGACTTGTGGCCAAAGGAGACGATTTGCCGCCGTGGCATCCGCTGGTCTCCGGTCGCCCGGAGAGTGTGCACGAGGCCGGAATTTCGGTTCTCGGACAGGCCGTCTCGGAAAGCGACACCGACGAATGGAGCGTTTTACAGAAAAGGAGCTGATGTGACGAGATACCCAACCATTCCGCTTGAGCAGTATCGCGAATATCCGCTCGATGAAATGCGCCAGCGACTCAGCGAGTTCTATGCTGATATTGACAGGCGCAGAACGGTCCGTGAATTTTCAGCGAGGCCTGTGCCGCGAGATATCATTGAGACAGCACTAAAAGCAGCAAACACGGCGCCCAGCGGAGCAAACCTGCAGCCCTGGCACTTTGCTGTGGTCAGTGGCCCGGAAACAAAAAAGCAAATTCGTATTGCCGCCGAAGCGGAAGAGCGTGAGTTTTACGAACACAGGGCGTCGGACGAATGGTTGGCAGCGCTTGAGCCTCTGGGCACCGACGATAAAAAACCGTTTCTGGAAACAGCTCCCTATCTGGTTGCCGTTTTCCTGCAAAAATTCGGAGAACTCCCCGATGGTCGCAAGGTGAAGCACTACTACCCGGCGGAGTCGACTGGTCTTGCGACAGGCATACTGATCACAGCACTACATCAGGCCGGCCTGGCAACGCTAACCCATACCCCAAGCCCAATGAAATTCCTCAACGAAATCCTGGGCAGACCGAAAAGCGAGCGACCGTTCCTGCTATTGGTGGTCGGCTATCCAGCAGAAGATGCCGAAGTCCCTGACATCGAACGAAAGGAGCTGGAGGAATACACATCGTTTATCGAGGAGTAGGGGCGCCCCCTGCGCGCTCCTACTAGCCAGTATTCTGCAATGCCTGCGCGATACCGTTCACGCTCGCCAACAGCGCGCTAAAGATATCCTCATCCTCACAATTTGAAGCACGCCATCTGGAAAGCAGATCCACCTGCATCAAACTCATGGGATCGACATAAGGATTTCGCAGCATGATTGCGCGCTGCAGCGTGAGGTCACCCTCCAGCAGTTCGTTATGTTCCGAATAGCTCAGGACCAGATCACAGGTCAGGTTGAATTCTGTCTTGATGATCGGAAAAAACTCTTCGTGCAGCTCTTCGCTAGCGAGCATCGAGTACAGCTTTGCGATACCAAGATCAGACTTCGCGAGCACCATTTCGGTATCCGCTGTTAGTGAGCGGTGGAAGTACCACTCTTTGATCATCTCGCCAACTGCCTCGTCACCAAATTGGTGGATGGCCTTTCGGAGGCCGCTGCCGATTCCATACCAACCCGGCAGCAGGAAGCGCGCCTGTGTCCATGAGAAGACCCACGGAATCGCTCGCAAGTCTTCTATTCCGGATTGATGCCGCCGAGATGATGGTCTGGAGCCGATCCGCATGCGCTCGATGATGTCGATAGGTGTCGCTTTGCGAAAGTATTCGTAGAAACCTGGTGTTTCATAAACCAGCTTTCGATAAGCGCGGCGACTTTCTGCCGCGATCACATCCATCATGTCGTGCCACTCGGGCTTGTCGTTGCCTCGATGGCGAGGCATTGCGGTTGCAAGAGCGACCGAACCGGTCATCTGTTCCAGGGTACGTAGCGCGATACCTCGTAGACCGTATTTCTCGTTAATGATCTCGCCTTGCTCGGTAACGCGAAGGCGGCCATTAACAGTTCCGGGCGGAGCACCCAGGACGGCAACGTGCGTTTTACTGCCGCCGCGACTGATGGTGCCGCCACGCCCATGGAACAGCGTCAGTTCGATGCCCTGTGCTGCGACCGCTTTGACGAGAATTTCCTGTGCGTTTTGTAGAGCCCACCGAGCGGAGGCGAGACCACCGTCTTTGTTGCTGTCTGAATATCCAATCATGACCATCTGACGATCACCACGGCGTTTCAGGTGTTCTCGATAAATGTCCGTAGACAGCAATTTTTCCAGGATGGCCGGACCATTATGCAAGTCATCGACCGTCTCAAGCAGTGGCGCGATATTCATTGGGACGTCGCCGCGTTTGTTATGCAGTTCGCCCCATTGCGCCAGTAAGATGACCGAGAGAATGTCGTCGGCGCCCTGCGTCATGCTGACGATAAACGGCCCGATCGCGTCAGGGCCATACTTTCTGCGGCAGAATGCAATTGCCTGAAATACGGCGATGGTCTTGCGCGCCTGTGTGCTCAGGGTCGCCGGCATGCTTTCGCGTGTCGCAATCGCCTCTTCCAGACGAACCGTACGGTCGACGGCCGACATTTCCGACCAGTCGTCCTCGCCCAGGCACTCACCGATAACGTTGCGGTGCACTTCCGAATCCTGCCGGATATCAAGCGTGACCATGTGAAAGCCAAAGGTATTAATACGCCGCAAGAGTCGCCGAACCGCGAACAGGCCGGCTTGCTCGCCTTTGTTTTGCGCAAGGCTGTCCGCGATCAGTTGTACGTCTTCGAGCAGTTGTGCGACTTTTTCGTACGGGAAAGCCTCATCGTCGTAGGTGTTTTGCAGGCGTTGCTGAACGAGGCGCAGAAATACGCGATACGGCATATCCCGGTGGCGTGCCGGTACCGCGTGGTAGGCGTTCGGGAACACGCCGCGGTACTCCTCAATCTTGTCGAGCATGCCTTGACCAAAGCTGGCTCGGTCTTCCGACTGGCTGAGCTTCGCTCCTATCGATGCGCATTCCTTGAAATACAGATCCAGGATCAATGACCGTTGCCGCGCGAGCGTTGCACGAATCGTTTTGGCATTGACGTTTGGATTGCCGTCCATATCGCCACCGACCCACGAGCCAAAGTGCAGAATGTTCGGCACCTCAACGGCTTCACCTTCCGCGCCGTAAATCCTTGTCACCGCGCTTTCTATGTCCTCATAGAACGGCGGGATCGCGCGATATAGAACATCGGTAACAAAAAACAGTACGTGCTCAAGCTCATCGGCTACCGTCATTTGTTCGGATGGGTGCTCATCAGTTTGCCAGCCCGTAGTTGCCAGCAAGCGGATGTTCTGCAGCGCGGCGTCTGTCTCCTGCGGGGTCATGGTCGGGTTGAGTAATTCGATGAGGTGCCTGACGATTTTTTGTTCTTTGCGAAGAATTGTTCGTCTTGTTGGCTCGGTTGGGTGAGCCGTAAAAATCGGCTCAATCGAAAGGGAGGTGAGCAAATCCCGCAATCCGTCAGCGTCTACGCCGGACGCCTTCAGTTTGATAAAGGTGTCTTCCAGTCCGCCTGGTTGGTAGTGAACAACGTCACGCAAGTAGTCGCGCCGGCGTCGGATTCGATGGACTTTTTCCGCCGTATTGACCATTTGAAAATAGGTCGAAAAACTGCGGATGACCTGTAACGCTTCTTTTGGGTCCAGGCCGTCGACGAGGTCTGCGAGCTCCTCTCCCTGTTTGTCGTTGCCCTCGCGTCGCCGTATCGCGCGCAGACGCGCATTCTCGACGAACTCGTAAAGCTCCTCACCGCTCTGTTCGCGAATCAGGTCGCCGACCATAGCGCCCAGCGTACGCACATCTTTGCGCAGCGCCTCGTCCTTGTCTTCGAAGGTGATGTCCTGGCGGCGCAATGTGTTGTAAGTATCGGATTCCATGATTGCGGAGCGTTCGTATCAGTCGCGGAAGTTCTCGTATTGCAGTGGCAGGCCGATATCGAATTCCTTCAGCATGGCGATAACGTTTTGCAGGTCATCGCGCTTCTTGCCACTGATGCGCAGCTTGTCACCCTGAATCGCAGCCTGCACTTTCATTTTTGCCGCCTTGATCTCCTTGACCAGCTTCCTCGCTCGGTCCGCGTCGATGCCACGGCGCAGTATTATTTGCTGGCTGGCGCCATTGTTGGTGACTTCCGCCTCCTGTTCATCGAGGCAGGCGATGTTGATACCCCGTTTGGATAGTTTCTGGTGCAAGATGTCGCGCATCTGCTGCAGTTGAAAATCGGACTGGGTCGTCATTGTTACAACCTGTTCCTCGAATTCGTACTTGGAGCCGGTGCCCTTGAAATCAAAGCGTGTATTGACTTCACGATTCGCCTGATCGACACCGTTATTGGCCTCGTGGGAATCAAAGTCGCTGACAACGTCAAATGAGGGCATGTTGGATCCTGTCTTTCCTGCAGTAAATGAAGCGAACGGTACACCCGCTTTGATGTTCACGCCAGACCTGTAAGACATTAGGATTCTGAAATCTGCACAAGTTGCCGAGTAACGCTTACGGTCTATCCGGTAGCGTCATCGCAAGATGAGCCCATGTATCTCTATCTTGCGTCCGCGATCGTGACTTCCCCATGCCCCCTGCTAGCGGCGGAGGCGGCAAACGACTTTTCTCCCCAAGTGTGTATGCCGGTGCCCAGCCACTCCGCTTGGATACCGCTGCAACTGGATATAGCGGAATACACGGACAGCGCCGGGGTCATTTCCGTGGACGCTCTAGAGCTTGCGCTTGAGGCTTGCGTCGATGATGGCGATCGACTGCACGATCAGGTGGAATGGACGGAACCACTGATCGAATATGACAGCTGGTTAAATCGTCGCCTCGCGATCGCGCTGCGTGGCTGGGGCGACATCGTCGAAAAAAAGGGCTCTGACCCCGGCTCTTTGCGGACGCTTCGGGAGATGGAGGAACTCGCGGAGTGGGCTTGCCTGACCCTGCACAATCGGTCACGTCAGCTCGCCCGGCACAGCAACTGGTGTCCTGCACTCGATGAAGCGGGCGCATTAGTGACGCAAAAGAAGCAAACGCGGGCCTGGGGGCGGCGCTGGAAAAAGGCCGTTCAGGACGTTGCAATTCGGCACCGAAATCTCACGACAATTTCGCCCTGGGACGTTTTTCCTCGGCAAAAACAGGCTGATTTGCGCTATATGGACCTGCTGCCCCTTACCCGATTCGCCGATTCGCTGTCATTCCAGCGAGATATGAGTATTTCGCACTGGAATGTGAATGATTTCAAAGGCTTCCACAAGAGAGTGTCGGCGATAGTGCAAAGCAATCGCGGTGCCGAACTCATTGCGAAACAGGTGTAGATTAGGATACCGTTTACGGTCGTCGCCGCAATCGGCGAAGGCTTAGTGAGAGGATGCTTTGCAAGCAATCACACCTGACGCACATGGATTAGCCGTTCTCGCCTTAACGGTGGTCGCGCTGATTCTGTTTACCCGCGATAACATTCCTCTCGAGTCATCATCGCTCGCCATTTTGATAATCCTGGTGGCGGGGTTTCAGCTCGTACCCTACGAAAAAGCCGGCGAAGTTGTGTTGGGTCCGGTCGATTTCTTCGCGGGATTTGGCAACGAAGCACTGATCGCAATTTGTGCGCTCATGATGGTTGGTAAAGCGCTGGAAACGACCGGTGCTTTGCAGCCCCTGGCGACCGTCGTCAGCAAAGCATGGTCAACCCGGCCGGTACTCGCACTTGCGACCACGCTGACGGCGGGCGCGATACTTAGCGCATTCATGAACAACACGCCGATCGTTGTGTTGCTCATGCCGATACTGGTTGGCGCTTCTTTACGTGCAAAATTCCCGGTCTCCGGAGTGATGCTGCCGATGGGCCTTGCAACGATCATTGGCGGCATGTCCACGACCATTGGTACCTCCACCAACCTGCTGGTTGTTGGTATCGCGCATGATATGGGCCAGCATGAATTCAGCCTGTTCGAGTGGGTGCTGCCGGTTGCCATAGTGGGCGGCGTTGGCTTGCTATTCCTGTGGCTGGTTGCACCGAAATTGCTACCCGACCGCACACCGCCGATGGCAGACACGTCACCGCGCATTTTCAGCGCGCAGTTACATGTCAAGGAGGGTGGATTTGCGGATGGCCGGTCGCTGTCCGAGGTTCTTGCCAAAGCGGACGGCAATCTGCGTATCGACAAAATTCAACGCACCGAGTCGCTGTTTCTCGCGAAGTTGCCCTCTGTTGTTATTCAGCCCGGCGACAGACTGTTCGTCAAGGATTCGCCCGAGAACCTGAAGCACTACGAGCAACTGCTGGGCGCGACGCTATTCAATATTTCCGACAACGAACATCCGGTCGATGAGGAGACGCCGCTGCAGGCCGAGGGGCAACAACTTGCCGAAGTGGTGGTTACTCGTGGGTCGCCACTGCATTTACGCAGCCTTGCCGCCGCCAGGTTCAGTAACAGCTATGGCCTGTTGCCACTGGCATTGCACCGGGCACGCACTCCAAGTTCGCAAGTGACAGGCGACCTGAACCTGATTCGTCTGCGAGCGGGTGACGTATTGCTGGTTCAGGGCAGCGGTGAGGCAATCACCAATCTCAAGGAAAGTGGCTCGATGCTGGTGCTCGATGGCACAACAAACCTGCCGCAGACACATCATGCCAAGCGCGCACTGACCATCATGGGCGGAGTTGTATTGCTGGCTGCTCTTGGTGTCCTGCCTATTTCGGTCAGCGCGATACTGGGCCTTGGTTTCATGATCGCAACCGGCTGTCTTGCATGGCGTGACGCTGCAAGTGCGCTATCGATTCCGGTCATCATGATTATTGTGGCCGCACTGGCTTTGGGTAAGGCCCTGATGGGCACAGGAATGGCGGACTATCTCGCCGTCAGTTTTGTCAATGTTGCGTCCGGCTTACCAGCACCAATGATATTGAGCGCCTTCATGCTGCTGATGACGATCATGACCAATATTGTGTCCAATAACGCGGCGGCAGCCATCGGCACGCCGATCGCTATCAGTATTGCGCAACAACTCGGCGTCAGCCCGGAACCGTTCATTCTCGCAGTATTGTTCGGCGCCAATATGAGTTTCGCGACGCCATATGGTTATCAGACCAACCTGCTCGTCATGAGTGCTGGTGGTTACAAGTTCGCCGACTTCCTGCGTGTCGGTATCCCGTTGACGCTTATCATGTGGGTTGGGTTCTCGATCATCCTGCCGATGTTGTATCAGTTGTAACTTTTGCGGCGCTTGACGCTGGCGGTAGCGACGGTAATACTCGTCCGCATGAATAGTCGAGCTATCAACAACTGGTGGTGGCAGCCCACACAAGAGGGGGTTGTCGGCTAA
The DNA here is from genome assembly GCA_021773055.1 of Woeseiaceae bacterium. GTDB lineage: Bacteria > Pseudomonadota > Gammaproteobacteria > Steroidobacterales > Woeseiaceae > UBA1847. The sequence goes on along the minus strand of JAJFKV010000017.1, from coordinate 48,275 downwards.
CGTAATTCAAGAGCAAAGAAAATCAAGAGCCCATCTCTGCACAAAACAGGGATGGGCTTTTTTCGTTGGGCGGCGCTCCGCCAATGTATCGTAGGAGCGCGCCCTGAGCACGAAATAAAGAGGTTCAAAGCACATGCAAGCACCCTTCGACATAGCCGCCGATCTGGACACCCCGGTATCGGCGTACCTGAAACTGGGGTCATTACGGCCGCGTTTTCTGCTTGAGAGCGTCGAAGGTGGCGAACGCCTGGCGCGTTATTCGTTCCTGGGTTTCGGCGATGCCGTCGAAGTGCGTATGGATGCGGCGTCACTCCGGATTGATGGCAAGAAAGAAGCGCGCCCGGAGAATCAGCAGCAGTACCTGCAAGCCCTGCGCCGGGCCCTTGAGATAGCACCACGGCCGCAACCTGATGATGGCCTGCCCTTTGCGGGTGGCCTGGTGGGAGTGTCGGGCTATGACGTCGTGCGCTTGTTCGAGAAATTACCAGTGGATACAGAGAAACAATCCAGCGTGCCGGATGCGGCGTTTGTTGCGCCGGAGTCTCTGCTGGTTTTCGATCATCTGACCCGTCGAGTAGCGTTGTTACACGATGGCCCGGAAAAAGAACGCCAGCGACTAAGATCCGAGGTCATTCAACTGCTGCGTGGTGCCATTCCGGCGGCAGCGGAAGACGTGTCAGTTTCCCCGGCCGAGGCCAGCCTCACTGAGGAAGAGTATGCCGTGCGCGTAAATGCGTGTAAGGAGTACATCGCGTCCGGCGATATCTACCAGATTGTCTTGTCCATACTGTTTCGCGGCAAAACAGATGTGCCGCCCTTCGAGGTATATCGCGCCCTGCGCTTGCTCAATCCTTCGCCGTACATGTTCTTTTTCGACTTCGATGACCTGCAGGTAGTCGGTTCTTCGCCGGAGGCTCTCGTAAAGCTGAATGGCAAGACCGCGTCACTACGGCCGATCGCAGGAACCTTGCCGCGCGGCGCCACGCGGGACGAAGATGATGCGAATGAAAAGGCCCTGCTCGCCGATCCCAAGGAAGCGGCGGAGCATGTAATGCTTGTGGATCTCGCCCGCAATGATTTGGGACGCGTCGCTAGCGCAGGGTCGGTGCATGTTGAGCCTTATCGAGCCATCGAGCGTTACAGTCATGTAATGCACATCGTTAGCGGTGTACAGGGAGAACTGGCCGCGGAGTTTGATCAGTTCGACCTGTTTGCCGCAAGCTTTCCCGCTGGCACGCTGGTTGGTGCACCCAAAGTCAGAGCCATGCAGATTATCGAGGAGATGGAGCAAGTGGGTCGTGGTTTATACGCAGGGACAGCGGGCTACTTCGGTCTTAGCGGTGATATGGATCAGGCGATCACGATTCGTACGCTGGTCTTCGCTGACGGCGAGTACAGTTTTCAGGCCGGTGCCGGTATTGTTGCCGATTCGCATCCTGCCAAGGAATATCAGGAAGTGCTGGCAAAGAGTGCCATATTAAGGCGCGCCCTCGAGATCGCCGAGGGAGGACTGTAATGGCCGACAAATCATTCGATCATGTACGTATGTTGTTGATCGATAATTACGATTCGTTTACCTACAACCTGGTGCAGGCATTTGCCGCCCGCGGGGCGGAAGTGCTGGTCTATCGAAACGACATGATAAATGTCGATGAAGGGCTCGCACTCTCGCCGACACATCTCGTGATATCGCCGGGGCCCGGCAGACCCGAAGACGCGGGCGTGTCACTCGAGATGATCGCCACGTTTGCTGGCAAGGTGCCGGTGCTGGGAGTGTGCCTGGGGCATCAAAGCATCGTACAACAACAAGGTGGTGAGATAGTGCGGGCAGAGCGCCTGATGCATGGCAAAACATCCGCGATCAGGCACGATGGAAAGACCGTATTTGAAGGTATCTCGCAACCATTCGAAGTGGGTCGTTACCACTCCCTGTGCGCCGCGACTGAATCGCTGCCGGACACGCTGGAAGTGACCGCCGAAACGGATGATGGAGTGATCATGGGGGTACGGCACAAGTCTCTGCAGATCGAGGGCGTGCAGTTTCACCCGGAGAGTGTGCTGACGCCAGAGGGGGATACGTTAATGAGCAACTTCATGCGACAAACGACATGAGCAAAGCATATAGCGCGCTACTCGACAGGCTGCTTTGCGGCAAAAACCTCACTGAGATGCAGGCTTACGAGTTGATGCACAGGTTGGCAGACGGTGACTTGCCGGCAGCGCTGGCCGGTGGCCTGTTGGCCGGACTGAGGGCGAAAGGCGAGACGTCGGACGAGATTCGCGGTTTTGCCACGGCGATGCGAGAGCTGGCCGTACATCCGGAAATACCCGACGGTGCGCCCACCGTCGATACCGTTGGTACTGGTGGCGATGGCTCTGGCAGCCTCAACTTGTCGACAGGTACGGGATTGCTCGCCGCGGCCTGCGGATCACGCGTCGTCAAGCACGGCAATCGCTCGGTTTCGAGCCGCTCTGGCAGTGCCGACATGCTCGAGAGCCTTGGTGTACCTTTGCCGCTGCACGAGCAGCAAGCGGTCGCTTGCCTCGCGGCCACCGGCTTCACTTTTTTGTTTGCGCCGGCCTATCATCCGGCGATGAAGGCCGTTGTGCCCATTCGCGGCGCGCTCGCGGTACGCACCGTTTTCAATGTTCTCGGACCGTTGACCAATCCTGCCGCGCCACCGTTTCAGTTGATAGGCGCGTACAGTAATGACGCCGCCAGGTTGATGGCGGATACCTTGTCTGGCATGCCACTTGAGCGTGCGTTTGTCGTGCATGGCGAGCCGGGCTGGGATGAGGCGACACCGGCGGGTGATTTCTGGCTATACGATGTAACGCCAGGCAAAGTCACCGAAAGTAAACGCAGCCCGGAAGACTACGGGCTGACGCGCTGCGAGCCACAGGAACTCGAAGGCGGTAACGCGGAGCACAATGCCAAAGAACTGGTGCGGGTATTCACGGGCGACGACAAAGGCCCGCATCGTGATGCCCTGCTGATGGGTACGTCGTTGGTTCTCGAAGTGCAGGGTCTGGCAAAAGATGCCAAAGACGGCGTCGCGCAGGCCGCAGCCGCAATCGATGATGGTAAAGCCGCGACCTTTCTTGCGGCACTGCGAAAGCATTTCGATAGCGAATGAGCGATTTTCTGCAATCCATGGCGACTCACAGCGCCAGAAGAGCGGCGGCTGTATCGTCATCGTTTTGTTCCGCTGATTTCGACAAGCCGGCGCTGCCGTTGCAGCTTGGCACGTTTGACGTTATCGCGGAGATCAAAGATCGTTCGCCCGCCGAGGGCGCCCTCAAAACGACCAACAATTCCGGTGCCAGTGACCGCAGCTCCCGAGCGCGATCGTACGCGGCAGGCGGTGCCGCCGCGATATCGGTGCTCACGGAGCCCAGTCGCTTTGACGGCGAGCTGGCACATCTTGAGGCCGTAGTCGCGGCAGTTCCCGGTACACCCGTCATGCGTAAGGACTTTCTGGTCGAACCCGTACAGATTCTCGAAGCGCGAAAAGCCGGGGCGAGCGGAGTATTGCTGATCACTGCGATGCTCACGGACAGCAAGTTGCGCGAAATGCTCGATTGCGCGTGGGAGCATAGCCTGTTCGTATTGCTGGAGTCATTCGATGAAGACGACCTGCATCGTTCATCTCGATTACTCGATAATGCGATTGACCAGGACAAAGCAGCGAGCGGACAGTTGCTCATTGGTGTGAACACACGCAACCTGAGAACGCTGGAAGTTGATCCGGATCGACTTGTAAATCTGGCACCTGCATTGCCGAACGCATGCTGCGTGGCCGAGAGTGGTTTGCTGGTTCCCGATGACGCTGCCCGCGTTGCCCGCTTGGGTTATGGAGTGGCGCTCGTTGGTACTGCATTGATGCGCGATGACGACCCCGGGGCCCTGGTTACCGCCATGCGCGAAGCCGGAACGATGGCATGAGCGTTCTTGTAAAAATCTGCGGCCTCAGGAGCTCAGAACATGTGCAGGCGGCGGTCGCCGCAGGCGCCGATGCGGTTGGTTTTGTATTCGCCGATTCGGTACGGCGAATAGCACCGACGGAGGCGGCAACAATCAGCGCGGACGTGCCCTCTCATGTCAAACGTGTTGCCGTGATGTTGCACCCGACAAACGAGGAGTGGCAGGATGTCCTGCGAAAATTTGCTCCCGATATATTGCAAACCGATGCGGCAGATTTCGCGACACTTGATATGCCCGACTCAGTCGAGCAATGGCCGGTATACAGAGAGGGTCACACTCCACCAGAGTCTCGACAGACTTATCTTTACGAAGGCCAAAAGAGCGGTCACGGCGAACCCGTCGACTGGCTGCGTGCCGCAGATATAGCCCGCAAAGGCAATATGATCCTTGCGGGCGGACTTGCCGCCGACAACGTTGCGGAGGCTATCGCAACCGTCCGGCCCTTCGGGGTTGATGTTTCGAGCGCGGTGGAATCCGCACCCGGACAGAAGAATGTCCGGTTGATCGATAAATTCGTGAGTGCAGCAAAAGCTGCGGAGAAAACTTTATGAGCACACTGTTTGCTGCGGACGAAGCGCAACAGCTTCTGGATGCAGCCATCAAAGGCGATATGCCAGACGCTCGCGGCCGTTTCGGCCCATTCGGTGGTCGCTACGTACCAGAGACACTGGTGCCGGCATTTGATCGACTGGAGCTCGGCGTGAAGGAATACCTTCATGACGCGGCGTTTCAGACAGAATTTAAGAAAGAGCTACGCGAGTGGGTTGGCCGCCCGACAGCGCTGACTTTTGCCCCGCAGCTCAGCAAGGCCTGGGGTGCCGAGGTCTGGATCAAGCGCGAGGATCTCGCGCATACGGGCGCACACAAAATAAACAATGCGATTGGTCAGGCCTTGCTCGCAAAGCGGCTTGGCGCAAAACGAGTCATCGCAGAAACCGGCGCAGGACAGCATGGCGTCGCTTCGGCCGCCGCTTGCGCACGAGTGGGTCTTTCCTGCAGCGTCTACATGGGCGCCGTTGATATGGAACGTCAGGCACCCAACGTGGATCGCATCCGCAGACTGGGGGCGGACGTCATCGCGGTCGAAACGGGCGACAAAACCTTGCGCGCGGCGATCGACGAAGCGATGCGCGAATGGGTAACCGACCCTAACGGCATTTACTACCTGCTGGGTTCTGCGGTCGGCGCACATCCTTATCCGTATCTGGTGCGCGAACTGCAATCGGTGATCGGGCAGGAAGCGCGACAGCAAATGCTCGACCAGGCCGGCGGATTGCCGGACGTTGCATTCGCCTGCGTCGGTGGTGGCTCGAACGCTATCGGTCTTTTTCATCCGTTGCTTGGCGACGATATCGAGCTTATCGGCGTCGAAGCGGGCGGCACGGGCGATGGGCTGGGCCAGAATGCAGCGACGCTCGCCACCGGAACGCCCGGTGTGCTGCAGGGCGCATATACCATTATTTTGCAGGATGACGATGGGCAGGTTCAGGAAACACACTCGGTATCAGCTGGCCTCGACTATTCCGGTGTCGGGCCGGAACATGCCTTATTGCAAGCAACGGGGCGAGTGAAATACATTTCGGCGCGAGACGATGAGGCGCTCGAGGCGCTCGAAGAGTTGTGTGCGACAGAAGGCATACTGACGGCCCTGGAAACGGCACATGCTTATGCCGCTGCACGCGACTATGCGAAGCAGAATCCAGGCAAGCGCATACTCATCGGCAATTCGGGTCGCGGTGACAAAGACATGCCCACGCTGACGAAGCTTCCTGCGAGGATTCGGTCATGAGCGCACATGAGCGATTGGGTGCGGCGATCAGCGCGGCGAAAGAGTCGGGTCGGCCGGCATTGGTTCCGTTCATTACGGCAGGCTATCCCGAGCCCACTGATTTCATCGCGACCTTAAAGGCGGTTGCGTCAATCGGCGACGTTGTCGAGCTCGGAATCCCGTTCTCAGATCCGATGGCTGACGGCATGACGATCCAGCGGTCCAGTTTCATCGCCCTGCAAAAAGGCGTGAGCCTGAAGTGGATCTTCGATCAGCTTGATACCGTGCGAGGCGAGATAGATGCGCCGCTGGTAATGATGTCGTACCTGAATCCGTTGCTCGCGTTTGGCTATGACGCTTTAGCCGAGCGAGCACTTGCAGCAGGCGTTTGTGGATTCATTGTCCCCGACCTGCCATTTGAAGAAAGCACCGATATTCGCGCTGCACTCGAAGCAAAGGAGCTGGGACTTATCCAGCTTGTGACACCGGCAACACCGGACGTTCGGCTCAAGATGCTTTGTGAGGCGTCACGTGGATTTGTCTATGCAGTGACCATTACTGGAATTACCGGTGGTGATGTCGGCCTGCCGTCAGATCTAACGGACTACCTCGACAAAGTCGCCTCATTCTCCAGGATACCGGTGTGTGCAGGATTCGGAATCAGGGCGCCGGCAGATGTGGCGGCCGTCGGTGAGCACGCGGCTGGCGCAATTGTTGGTTCGGCGTTGGTGGAGGTTCTGGAAAAGGGCGAAGACCCGCGGCGCTTTTTGAAAACACTGATCGGTGTCTGAAAGTTTGCTACGGCATTCCTCGCGCAAGTAGCGATGTGCCGGCAATCTCGGAACGAAGGATCGCCGAGATTTTTTCAGGCTGCATTGGTCGGCTGATCAGAAAGCCCTGCGCGAGATCGCAGTTACAACTCTTCAGGAACTCAAGTTGCCTGACGGTCTCTACGCCTTCGGCAGTAACTTCGATATCCAGTCCCTGCGCCATCGCGATTGCTGCACGCACGATGCGTTGGTGGCTATTGTTATCCTCGACATCTGCAATCAGCGCCTGGTCGAGCACAAAACTGTCGATGAAGCCGCTGTCGATCGACTCGAACGACACGTCGCGTGTGCCGAAGTGGTCAAGTGACAGCCGAACACCCAGCTTGCGCAGTTTCTTTAATGTCTGGTGTTCGGCCTCACGCTTTTGCACCATTGTGCCGTCACAAATCTCGAGTTCTATGCAGCCCGGGTCAAGTGCCGTGTCTGCCAGCGTCTTGGCAACGACATCAACGAGCCTGTTGTGCATTAATTGTTGTGGCGACAAGTTGATCGCGAGCGACAAGTCGGGCAATTCGAAGCGGTGCTGCCAGGCGGCCAGCTGGCGGCAAGCTGTCGCTATGACCCATTCGCCCGCGGAGTGAATAAGACCGCTGCTTTCCAGAATTGGTAAGAAGCGTGCCGGTGGCAAGAGGCCGAAGCGCGGATGTTGCCAGCGCAGTAGTGCCTCAAGCCCAATCAATCGGTTCGTCGAAAGGTCGATACGAGGTTGATAGTGCAGAGTGAATTCGTCGCGTACCAGCGCGTGACGCAGACCGGTTTCAAGTTCTTCTCGCTGTTCGAGTTTGGTGTTCAGCGCCTCGGAGTAATACTGGAAGCGACCACCACCGCGTTTCTTGGCCTCGAACATTGCGACATCGGAAGCCTTGATAAGCTGCTCGGCTGTGTCTCCGGATTCCGGATACATGGCAATACCGATACTCGGTGTCGCATAAACTTCGCTGCTGCCGATTTCGTATCTCTCAGAAAGAACCAACAGCAATTTCTGTGCAGCGGCGGCGGCGTTATCCGACTCGCCAAAGTCTTCCAGACAAACAACGAACTCATCACCACCCCAGCGGCCGCTGAAATCGCCAACACGCAAATTGCCCTGCAGTCTATCCGCTACCTGACAAAGTAAAGCATCGCCAATGTCGTGACCCAGCGTGTCGTTAACTGATTTGAAGCGATCGAGATCAATAAACAACGTGGCTAGTGGCGCAGACTTTCGTTGGCTGCGGCCGATCGCTCGCGTGAGTTGCTCACTAAACAGGCTGCGATTGGCAAGACCTGTCAACGCGTCAAACTGGGCGCGCTTCTCAAGCTCTGATGTTCTGCGTCTGGCCTCGGTAATATCGCGAAAAGTAATGACACCGCCTATAAGTTCGCGCTTGCCGTCAAACAATCCCTGGCCATTGATGCTCAATACGATATCGGGTTGTTCCGGTGTTCTGTAGATAGCGATCTGCTCGGCAAATTTCTCGCCGGTGCGTGCGCGCATCAGCGGCAAATCCGCCGAGTTACGATAGCTGTCGCCATTTTCGTCGACGCAGCAAAAGGTCTGCTCCCAGGTTGGATCAGGCTGCATGCGGGGGCTAATTCCCAGCAACGTGCGCGCCGCCGGATTGATGTCGAGGACATGGCCGGCATCGTCAACGACGATAACGCCGTCATTGATATTGTTTAGTATTGAAAGGACGGTGACGTCTGTACTCGACAGACGTGACTGCATACGCCCACGCTTCACCGCATGGTCAAACGCCGCGTCCTGGTCTTCGACAGAAATGTCATCAACACAGATGTAGCTCTGGGCCCCAGCACGCATGGCGGCAATGCCACGGTGTTCGTGTTGCTTTTGTGTCAGTGCAACGACCGGGTAGGGTGCCAGGTGATTGATCAGATCCGCGAGTGACTGGCCTGACTGCGCGATCATCGGCCCCGCCTCAAGCAGCACGAGATCAACAATATAGGAGGCATCTTCGGGAAGCTCGAACGAGGTGGATCGAGTCAGGTAAGTACAACAGGGAAGGGTTTCCAGTTCGCCCAGATAATCTGCGGCAAACTCCCCACGTCCAAGATAAAGAATGGAATGTCCGGACATCAGATTTCCGTAAAAGGTACAACGACTGTCTTCCCCATGGGGGGGAATCATATGTAAAGACATGCGCTTACGCCACCTTTTGCGCGCCTAAACGCCTCAGACAGGGTCGCTGTGGCGACTTGATTCAAACCATTTGGGGTGGCCGGGCATCAAAATAACACTAGATACGGAGAAACAGGCTTTGGCAGCTCTTTTGACAGCACACAGCAGCGACTATAGTCAGGTTATGGCTATTGCGAACACAGAAGTACTTGCTGATGAAAGCGCGCTGATTAGGCAGGCGCAACGGTCCAATGCACAAGCATTTGAGGCGCTGTACAGGCTGCATATTGACAGGGTCTACGGTATTTGCCTGCGAATGACGGGTAATGTCAGCGAAGCAGAGGATTGTGCCCAGGAGGCGTTTATTCAGGCCTGGAACAAACTGCAAAAATTTCGTGGTGACAGCGCATTTTCCACGTGGCTGCACCGCATCGCCGTCAACTCAGTGTTGGGTCGGATGCGTAAGTCGAAGCGTGAGCAGGATCGAATAATGGCGGTCACTGATACCGCAACGCCGACGTTCGAAACCGGGGACAGCGGCGAAATGAGAGACCTGTCGGAGGCGGTGGACAGGCTTCCGGAAGGCGCAAGAAATGTATTTGTTCTGCACGCAATATATGGCTACAGCCATGATGAAACCGGCGAGATGCTGGGGATCGCAGCAGGAACGAGCAAGGCACAGCTGCACCGGGCGAAGCGATTACTGGTGCAACAACTGAAGCAACAAGGATTCGAGGCATGAACGACGACAAATTAATGCAGGCTGCAGAGCAGCTGTCGACCGCGATCAAGCCGGAGCGCGATCTCTGGCCCGACATCGCTGAGATGATTGAACAACCGGCAACGCGGCGCTGGACACCGATGCTTGCTCAAGCGGCCGCGGTCGTGTTGCTGATCGGTGCTTCATCGGGCGTTACCTACATGACGATGAAAGATAGTCAGGAGCGCCTCGTCATCGCGTCGCCGCATATGATTTTTGAGCAAGCGTCCTTTGGCAATCGCTACAACCTGGGGCCCGGTTTTCAGGACGCGCGAAACGCGCTGGTGGCGGAGCTCGACTTTGAGCTGGAACGACTATCACCTGAGTCGCGACAGGATATTCAAACAAATTTGAAACTGATTCATGACACGATTTTTGCCATGAATAATGCGCTCGAAGAAGACCCGGAAAACCTGCTGTTGCAGGAACGACTTTTGAGAACATACCACGAAGAACTGGCGTTATTGCGCCGCGTTGGCGGACTAACCCGAAACGTAATGATGAGAAACGATATCTAACCCGGTATGCGCGGCTGGCCGCGCAGTCGATAGATGAGTAAGTGAGAATATGATGAATAAATTAGTGAGCATAACTCTGGCCTGCCTGCTTTCAGTATCGGTATTTGCAGAAGAGGTTGAACGAGAAGTAGATGCGTCCAAAGACGGACATGTCAATGTATCCAATATTGCTGGTTCTGTGACGATTACTGGCTGGAACAAGGGCAAGGTTGAAGTGACCGGCACACTGGGTCGCAACGTCGAGGAACTCATTGTGGAGCGCGACGGGGACAAGGTCCTTATCAAGGTCAAAGTGCCGAAGCGAGGCGGTCGCGGAATTGACAGCGAGTTAGAGATTAAAGTGCCGCAGGGCAGCACGATCGACGTCGGTACGGTTAGCGCTGACATTGAGGTGGCGAAGGTTACCGGCGAGCAGGGTTTGCATACGGTGAGCGGCGATGTGAAAACAACACATACTGGTGCCGACGTGATGGCTGAGTCTGTTAGTGGTGATGTTGAGGTCTTCGGCGACGATACGGACGGAGAGGTTGAGGCGAGCTCGGTATCCGGCGATGTCATTCTGTCCCGAATCTCAGGCAACGTAGAAGCGACCTCCGTCAGCGGTGACGTGGATATTGAAGAAGGGTCGTTTTCACGAGCCACGCTGGAGACGGTTACCGGCGAAATCTCATTCAACGGCGAGTTGCGAAAGGGTGGCAAGCTGGACGTAGACACCGTGAACGGCGACGTCGATATTGATATCTCCGGTAAGGTGTCGGCGAAGTTTGATATCGAGACGCTGAACGGCGAAATTCACAGCTGTTTCGGACCTGAGGCAAGAAAAACACACAAATACGGGCCCGGCTGGGAGCTAAGCTTCACCGAAGGTAGTGGTGATAGTCGGGTGACAATCTCATCGCTGAATGGTGGTGTCGATATCTGCAACGATTAGTTAGCACGAAAAGTACTGAGAAACGGCCGGATTGTGCAAGCAGCCCGGCTTTTTTGTGCCCGACTTTGATACCCTTGGCGCCTGTAACTGAGGTGTTCAAATGGGTCGGGTATTCAAGCTTTTGCTCTGGTTGGTGGGCGGTTTCGTCACACTATTCGTTTTGGCGTCAGTCGCGATCTATATGTTTTTCGATCCGAACGATTTTCGTGAGCAAATATCGAGTTCAGTAAAAAACCAGACTGGTCGGGACCTGACAATTGCAGGCGATATCTCGCTGGATATCTTTCCCTGGCTGGCAGTGGAAGTTGGCGAATCGAGTTTTGGCAACGCGCCCGGATTCGGTGACGAACCGATGGCGAGTTTTGAGAGGGCCAGTTTCAGCGTGCGCCTGTTGCCGGTGATTCTACGGCGGGAAATAGTGGTCGGTGCGGCCGATATCGAATCTCTGCGGCTGAACCTCGAAGTCAACCAAAGCGGCGTCAGCAACTGGGAGGACCTGGTACCTCAGGAGAGCGCTCGTGACGCCGACACCAGCACTGCATCTGAGTCCGGTGGTGGTATCGACGTCAACTCGATCGGCATCATCGACGCGACCATCAGTTATGCGAACCACGAGTCCGGCGAAACAATCTCGATCAATCAGCTCAATCTCGAAATCGGTCGTCTGACAGGCGATGGCTCGGATGTCCCGGTTGAGGCTGGGATGCAGTTCGATGTGCAGCCGTCGGGCCTGGGGGGCACCCTGGAGCTTGATACGAATCTTGCCTTCAATGCGGCCAATGGAGAGCTAAGACTGAACGGCGTGACAGTGGACGGAACGCTCGAAGGCGTTGCAGTAATTCCGACAACGATCAGTCTGCGAACCGATGGCGTGGAAATATTGACCAATGAGTCTCGCGTGACCCTGCAAACCATCGACCTGACGGCGCTCGACATGCATATTGTCGCAGACATAGAGCCGCTTTCTTATGAGGACCAGATAACACCACGTGCGACTATCGCTGTGGAGACTTTTTCCCCGCGCAGCCTGATGCAACTCTTCGGTGTGCCACCGCCCGAGACAGCTGATCCGGCCGCACTGAGTCGCGTGACGATTAATGCTACCGCCGAGGTAACCGCCGTAGCGATAGAGCTCAGCGAGGTCGCGATAAAGCTGGACGACACTTCGTTTACGGGTGAACTTTCGATACCGACAAGCACAACAGGTTTTTATCAATTTGACCTGGCTGGCGACTCGATCGACCTGTCTCGCTACATGGAGCCAGCCGACGTATCGGAAAGCACCGCAAGCGCTGATGCCGCGCCGATCGAAATACCGGCAGACCTTATCAGACCGCTAAACGCCCGCGGCAAATTCAAACTGGATAAGGCGACGATGGGCAATATCGTTCTGGAAAACGTCGATCTTGGTTTGAATTCGAGCAAGGGCAAAATGCGGGTCTTTCCAATTTCATCGCAGCTATTTGGCGGCACGTATAGGGGTGATGTACGCATCGATGTGTCCGGAGAGGTTCCGGCGCTTTCACTGAACGAAGAAATTGCTGGTGTTGACCTCGCGAAACTGGCGAAGGCGATGTTTGCAGCAGACAATGTCACCGGCGCAATCGATGGCTCCTTTGTTTTGCAAGGACGCGGCAACGATATGCTTTCGATCCAGAAAGACCTGTCGGGCAATCTGTCGCTCGAACTCACAGATGGTACCTATGTAGGCACGGATATCTGGTACGAATTACGCCGTGCACGTGCAACCTTGAAAGGCGAGCAAGCACCGGAAGCGGTACTGCCGGCGACAACGGCATTCAGTGCCGTACGCATGAGCGGTGTGGTAACAGACGGCATCATGCAGAGCGATGACTTGTTCGCAGAACTGCCGTTTATGCAACTGACCGGTAGTGGCCAGGTCGATATACCGGCCGGAACCGTCGATTACGGAATGACCGCGCGGATACTTGAGCAGCCAGAGTTCCTGAGTAACGCAAGCGCGGAAGAGCTGCAGGAGTTCACCGAGGCCGTCATTCCCCTGAAGATCAGCGGACCGCTCGCGTCCCCCAGCGTTCAGCCAGACCTTGAAAAGCTGCTGCGCGATAAAGTTGAAGATGAGGTGAAGGACTTACTCAAAGATAAACTGAAGGGACTGTTCGATTGATCGAATGCGGGCGCTGCTTATTGCTTCTTGCTATCGCTTTTTCGGCGACGGCCGGCGCCGCGGAAATGATCAGCATCGAGGTTGATCACGAGAAGGGCACGTACACGATGAAATCGGAGGTCTGGTTCGATGCCGAAGTCGAGCAGGTCTACGCAGTCTTTCGTTACTGGGACAATTCGACGAAATTCTCAAGTGCCATTGTTGAGTCACGCGATCTCCCGCCTGACGAGCAGGGGCGGCCCCGGTTCTATGTTCGCAATCGCGGCTGCGTGCTGTTTTTCTGTACATCGTTTGAGCGTCATGGCTTCGTTAAAGCGGAGGTGAATACAGCCATCTTCGCGACTATCGATCCCGAGGCGAGTGATTTTCATCGCAGCGACGAGAGCTGGCGATTTTCTGCGCGGGATGGTGGAACGGTCGTCTTCTACAGTCTCGAAATGACGCCCAAGTTCTGGATACCACCGGGAATTGGTCCTTACCTGCTAAAACGCAAACTCAAAAACAATGGTGGTGACGCGGTAGAGCGAATCGAGCTGATCGCGCAGGCCATCAAATAGTGAGCGACTTCGCGACTCGCTTGTTGAGTTGGTTTGATGAGTTTGGTCGCAAAGATTTACCGTGGCAGCGGGACGCCATTGCGTACCGGGTATGGGTGTCAGAGATCATGCTGCAGCAAACACAGGTACAAACGGTGATTCCATACTTCAGTCGTTTCGTGGGTCGATTCCCGGACATCGCAGTCCTGGCGGACGCGAAGCAGGACGACGTGCTTTCGCACTGGTCGGGCCTTGGCTACTACGCGAGGGCCCGTAATTTGCACAAAGCGGCGAAAGCTATTTGTGCTGAGCATGGCGGGGAGTTCCCGACGACCTTTGAGGAGGTGCTCGAACTACCCGGTATCGGTCGTTCGACGGCCGGCGCCATACTGTCGCTGGCATACGGCCAAAGGCACGCGATACTGGACGGCAACGTCAAACGCGTACTCGCAAGGCACGAAGCAATTCCGGGCTGGCCGGGAAAAGCGGGTGTCGCCGGTGAGCTTTGGGCGGCCGCCGAACGGAACACACCGCAACTAAGAGTTGCCGAATACACGCAGGCCATCATGGATATCGGTGCGACACTTTGCACGCGGAGCAGGCCGTCGTGTGACCGCTGTCCTGTGAGAATGGACTGCAGCGCAAGACGATCGGATAGCATTGCCGATTTTCCAGGACGCAAGCCCAAAGTGAACAAACCCCTGCGAACCACGACGATGATTCTGGCGAGCATCGATGGTCGGGTGTACCTGGAGCGCCGGCCTGAAGCGGGGATCTGGGGTGGGCTTTGGAGTCTTCCGGAGCTTGGTGAGCGGTCCTTAAGCGAGTGGTGCTTCGATGAGCTCGGGAGCGCTGCCGCCGAAACACGTCCGTGGGACGTGGTGCGCCACAGCTTCAGTCATTACGATCTGGATATTCAGCCAATTCTTGTGCGCATCGTGTCTCAGGCAGGTAAAGTAGCCGACACCGATGCCAGAACCTGGCACGGACTGAACGACGCACCGCCGGGCGGGATGGCGGCACCCGTGAAGAAGCTTATTAATCAACTAAAGAAGAGTGAAAATGTCGCGCACCATTAACTGCGTCATGTTGGGCAAGGAGGCTGAAGGTCTCGACTACTCGCCGTACCCCGGCGAACTTGGCCAACGAATTTACGACAACGTGTCCAAAGAAGCCTGGCAACGCTGGGTAGGGCACCAGACCATGCTCATCAACGAGTATCGGCTTACGCCTATCGAGCCGGAGGCACGCCAGTTTCTGGAAGCCGAGATGGAGAAATTCTTCTTCGGTGAAGGCTCGGCAGCACCAAAGGAATTCGTCCCACCCAAACCGTAAAGGGGCCAGACCTCCTTTGAGTTCACGGGCGCGTCAGGAACTGAACGCTGAACAGCTGCTTAGCATCCGTCCAGACTTTTTCGACGCTGAAGCCGGCTTCGTTAGCCATTGCCGCAAAACCATCGAGCGTGTACTTGTGTGAATACTCCGTGAGTATCGCTTCGCCGGCAGCAATGTCGAAAGCTGCGTCCGCTACTTCAAAGGTCTGGTTCGCCTGACTGACCAGTTCGAGAACAACACGGCCCTTGGCCTGGTCGTAGTTCGCGCTATGGCTGAACTCATCGACATTGAAGTTGGCGCCGTAATCGCGATTCAGGTGCTGCAACACATTGAGATTAAATTCAGCGGTTACACCGGCTGAGTCGTTATAGGCGCTCTCGATAATGTCGGGGTCCTTTTGCAGGTCAACACCAATTAGCAATGCGCCGCCTTCTCCCGCTTCCTGATACATCACATGCAGAAGGTCCGTCGCCATGTCCTGCTCGAAATTGCCGATGGTCGAACCTGGAAAATAGACAATATTTCGGACAGGCATGACTCTCGGTTCTGGTAGTGCAAAGGCCTGCGTGAAATCGGCGACCACAGGTAGTACATCAATGTCCGGGAACTGCTCCCGAATTTGTTCTGCTGATGTCTGCAAGTGCTTTCTGGAGATATCGACGGGCACATAAGCAGCAAGTTCTGACAAGCGCTCCAGCAGAATACGCGTCTTCAGACTGGAGCCGCTACCAAACTCGATCAGGCTCGCCTGCTTGCCGACCATCGCAACAATTTCGCCGATATTGTCGCGCATGATGCCGAGCTCAGTGTTGGTCAGGTAATACTCCGGAAGCTGAGTGATCTCATCAAATAGCTGTGAGCCACGTTCGTCATAGAAGTACTTTGGAGATATTTGTTTGCGGTCTTCTGAAAGTCCGCTAACGATTTCCGATATTTCTGCATTCACAATTGCCAAGTTACTAACCGCCATGACCATCCTTTGCGAGTCGAATTCCCAGGAACTGCCAACGGGCGTCCGGGTAAAAAAAGCTGCGATAACTGGCTCGAATATGGTCACGCGCTGTTACGCAGGAGCCACCTCGAACGGTCATCTGGTTGCACATAAATTTGCCGTTATATTCACCGAGCGTCCCTTCCAGCGGCTTGAAGCCGGGGTAGGGCGCATAGGATGAAGATGTCCACTCCCACACGTCGCCAAAAAACTGCGGGCCCTCCGCTGCGACAGGATGCCAGTGGTTGCTCTCCAGAAGATTACCGCCTCTGTCATGTTTTTGCGCGGCGTTTTCCCACTCGAACTCCGTCGGCAGTCGAGCACCGGACCAGCGGGCGAACGCGTCGGCCTCGTAGTAACTGACGTGGCAAACGGGTGCGTTGTCATCAATTTCCTTGTCACCGCCAAGGGTGAATTCCGTGTCGAGCTCTTCGTCCCAGTACAGTGGTCTGCGCCAGCCGCGCTCGTTGATCGTAGCCCAGCCGTCGGACAACCAAAGCTCGCTGTCGTCGTATCCGCCATCATGAATAAACTCGCGATACTCGCCGTTTGTTACAAGCCGATTGCCGATGCGGTGCGGTTGCAGTAACACGTCATGCCGTGGCGTTTCATTATCAAACGCAAAGCCGTCGCCGGCATGGCCGACCGAGCGAATGCCTGCGTCTCCATCTGCGAATGAGTACGGCGCCACCTCGGTTGTTACGGCGTCATCGAGCGTTCGTGATACCGGTGGCCGCAAGGGGCTGCAGGAAAAAACGTGCTTGATATCTGTCAGCATTAATTCCTGATGCTGCTGCTCGTGGTTCAGGCCAATCTTGATGACCTTAATAATGTGTTCGTCCGCGGCGTCCGTTTGCAGTAACTGCTGTATGGCGGTGTCGACATAAGAGCGGTAGTCGAGAACCTGAGTAAGTGTTGGCCGCGACAACAAACCACGTTTCGGCCGCGCATGCATTTGCCCGGCGGTGTAGTAATAAGAGTTGAACAGGTAGTGATACTGGTCGTCGAAGCGACTGTAATTGCGCAATCCGGGCTCAAGCACAAAGCGTTCGAAAAACCAGGTGACATGTGCCAGGTGCCACTTCGTCGGGCTGACGTCTGGCATCGACTGCACCACCGTGTCCTCGGGCTGCAAGTCTGCAATCAGGGCCAGCGACTGCTCACGGGTTGTCTTGAATTGCTCGAGTAGAGCGGGGATTGTTTTCTCGGCTAAACGCGAAGCCATGGGGATATCCTGAATTAGAGGTTGGCGTAGTTGAATTACCGTACCGCAATCAATGAGACCCCACCAGTCACCGGATTATTTCGGCAACGGGCCGTTGCGCTAATGTAACGGCAGCTCCGTTTTCTTTTGTACCGTGCGAATGGTTACGCTGGAGTTCACACGCGCGACTCCCGGCAGGCGGGTCAGGGCGTCGCGGTGCAATCGCTCAAAATCTGCCATATCCGAAACCACGACACGTAACAGGTAATCGAACTCTCCTGTCATGAGGTAGCACTCCATCACCTCGGGGATATTTCTGACGGCATCCTCGAACGCCGCGAGCTCGCTTTCTTCCTCGCGAAGCAGACCGATGTGGACGAATACGTTACCGGGCAGGCCGACTTTTCGCTGGCTAATAAGGGCGGCGTAGCGCTCGATCATGCCCGACTCCTCCAGGGACCGGACGCGTCGCAGGCAGGCGGATTCGGACAGGCTGACAACATTGGCCAGCTGTACGTTACTGATACGGCCGTCTTTTTGCAGCTCGTTGAGAATTAATTTGTCGAATCTGTCCAATGACATCGCAGAAACTTGCTCAAAAACGTATCAAGACCGCAGAAAATGCCATATTAATGCAATTTTGTCACCTTTTTCGCAAGCGGCTGCGCCTGTCAGATGCGTATTGTTGCCACAGAAACTGATTATTTCCGGTTTGGAGAGAGACCATGAAGATTGGCGTACCAAAAGAGATTAAGACCCTCGAGTTTCGCGTCGGCATGACACCGGCGGGCGTTCACGAGGTAATAGGTGACGGCCATGAAGTTATCGTTGAGACGAATGCCGGAGTTGGCATCGGCGAAACAGATGCGGCCTATGAGGCTGTAGGCGCGACGGTTGTAGCGACACCGGAAGAAGTATTCGCCGCTGCCGACATGATCGTAAAAGTTAAAGAGCCGCAGCTGCACGAATGCGCGATGCTGCGCCCGGGACAGGTGCTTTTCACCTACCTGCACCTGGCGGCGGACGCGGATCAGACCGAAGCGCTGATCAAGTCAGGCTCCACGGCAATTGCTTACGAAACAGTCACGGCAGATGACGGCTCTTTGCCGCTCTTGACGCCTATGTCCGAGGTTGCTGGTCGCCTGTCTATCCAGGCCGGCGCATTTGCATTGCAAAAGGCGAATGGCGGTTGTGGCAAGTTGCTCGGCGGCGTGCCCGGCGTGCAACCTGCGAACGTATTGGTTATCGGCGGCGGAGTTTCAGGCGCAAACGCAGCTGATATGGCGGTTGGCCTTGGCGCTAACGTTACGATCCTCGACCGTTCATTGCCTCGCTTGCGTGAACTCGACGACATTTGGGGCGGACGCGTGCACACGGTGTATTCGACCAAGCACGCTATTGATGAGTTGGCGCCTAAAGCAGACCTTATTATCGGTGCGGTACTAATCGCCGGCGCCGCAGCGCCCAAGCTTGTCTCTGCACAAAACATCAAAGACATGCAGCCTGGCTCAGTCATGGTTGATATCTCTATCGACCAGGGTGGTTGCTTCGAAACCAGCAAGCCAACGTCGCACGCCGAGCCGACCTATGTGGTCGACGACGTTGTGCACTACTGCGTAACCAACATGCCGGGCGCTGTGCCTCGTACCAGTACCTACGCTTTGACGAACGCAACACTGCCGTTCGTCAAATCACTGGCTAATCTTGGCTGGAAGGTGGCGCTCGAGCGCGACCCGCACCTGGCGAATGGCCTGAACGTTCATTCAGGGCACGTAAATCACGAGGCTGTCGCCCGTGACCTCGGTTATGACTACCTGTCAGCCGCGGACGCTCTGAAGGCGGCCTGATCCCCATCTCCCCCGATTCAGGATTAGGCATTTTTGAGGCCGGGCTTTTGCCCGGCCTTTTTTTATTCCGAGTCGTCCAATCTCATGATGAGATTGCAAGCATCTTGGGGAGCAAGACTTAAGTTGTCGACCGCCTTTGGCGGTAAGTGCCTGGATCCGACACGATCAGTGATCTGGCCCTTGAGTGGCTCAATGAGCAGATTACCGAGATAGAAGCCCTGCAACAGGTCAGAATTCAAGGAGCGCCCCCACATTCCCCGCTTATTCACAAGCATGGCGCTGGAACCTCTCACATTCTGATACGGGACTGATTTGAGGCGCAGTTCACAGACGTACCGCCACACATCCTTGAAACTGGCATGAACCGAAGGATGTGCTGCGCCTGTCGTATGCGGTGGTTTTGAACCACAGGATTATGTAAGACCAAAAGGAATTGGACGATGTTGAAGCTATCGCTTAATGCACTATTGCTGCTGTTTGCAGGAATACCAATGCTGGGTGCCGCACAGGACTTGTCTGGCGACAACATACGGAGCCTGGACGGCCAGGTGCAGGAAATTAAGTCCGACGTGCTTAGCATCGCTTCTGAGCTGAATACGCTGGAAGAACGTTTACTGTATCCCTCTCACACTCAAGTCGCGTTGTTCGTGTCGATCGCTCCGCAGGATGAATTCCGACTGGACGCCGTTCAGGTCGAAATTAACGGTGAGCTCGCCACGCATCACATTTACAGCTTTAAGGAGCTGGATGCGCTGCAAAACGGCGGAGTGCAAAAAATATATACCGGCAATCTGATAACGGGCGACCACCAGCTCCAGGTAACCATGATCGGTAAGCTTAAGAGCGGAAAGGATTTTAATGAATCTGGCAGCTTTGTCTTTACCAAGGGCATCAAGCCCAAAGCGCTGGGCATTACGCTCGCGGGACCCGGTTTCGGGAGCGACGGAATCAGGGTCGGAGACTGGTAAATCGTGCTCCGGACATCAAACCTGGCGACAGGTCTGCTGCTTGTTCTCTTCGCGGCGGCACCAGTTCGACCCGACGAACCGAAAGACCTCTATTTCGGCGAGGCGCTCTACTATGCACACCAGGGACAGTTTTTCGAGGCACTAGAACGACTGGACACTGAGGTTTGGCAGCACGACCAGATTGATGAACCCGAGCTGGACTCATTGTATGTACACATCGACGATGCCGAGTTTTCGCTTGGCGACTTCGAATTGCGTTACCGCATGCACCATCGTGCCGGGCGTGCCATCAAGGCTGTTCTCGAAGGTGCTGTAGATGAAGTCATACGTAACGACGCGGCCTATCGACTCGCTCGAATTCACTTTCAGAAACAACAGATGGAAGATGCTCTGCTGGCGCTCGATCGCATTGATGGTGAAGTGCCACATGAAATCCGCGATGACATCGAGTTCCTGCGCGCCAATGTTTATCTTGCAGAGGGCAAGCAACTCGAATCCGTCGAAGTCCTGAAGAGGCTGCAGGGTTCTGACGAGTTCGGCGGCTTCGCGGCCTACAACCTCGGTATCGCCTACCTGCAAAATGGTCAGAAGACCGCCGCCATGCAGCAGCTCGACCGGGCAGGACAAATACAAACCGATGACCCGGGTGAGTTGGCCATTCGGGACAAGTCGAATCTTGTGCTTGGCACCATACTGCTTGAAGACGGCGAATTCGAGCGATCTCTACCACCACTTAACCGGGTACGTCTGGACGGGCCGTTTTCAAACCAGGCTTTGCTGAGCGCCGGCTGGGCCAGCATGTCAGCCGAAGACTTTGAGCGTGCGGTTGTGCCCTGGAGCATTCTCGCTGATCGTGAAGTGACGGACAGCGCAACGCAAGAGGCGTTGCTCGCACTTCCGTATGCGTACGGCAAACTGAACATCCACGGGCGAGCGGCAATTCATTATGGGCGCGCACTCGACTCGTTTGGGGCCGAGATCAATAAGCTCGATACCTCGATAGATAGTATTCGAGAAGGCAGATTCCTTGAGGCGCTGATTCGCGAAGAAATCCGACAAAACAAGGACTGGGTGATTCGTCTTAGAAATTTGCCCGAGGCGCCGGAAACCTACTACCTGATGGAGTTGCTGGCATCGCATGATTTTCAGACCGGGTTGCAAAATTACCTGGACCTTGCCGACCTGCGTCGCAAGCTGCTGACCTGGAACGGGGGATTCGATGCATTCGACGAAATGGTCGAAATTCGTGAAGGCCACTACGCGCCATTGTTGCCTGACATAGATGAGAAATTCCGCAAGCTGGATTCACGCATGCGTTTACGCGCGGAGCAACACAAGATGCTCGTCAAACGCCGCGACGACCTGCTGACGACGCCGCGCCCAGAGTTTCTGGCAACGCCCGGAGAGCAGGCAATACTCGCCCGCATCGAAGTGCTTGAGGAGCAAATAGCGACATTGGGCACCACTAGCAGTGAGCCGGCCCAGCAACGTCTGCAGCGATTGAAGGGAATTTTGGCTTACACGCTGTACACCGAATATCACGCTCGACTGACCGAGTTCGACAAAAACGTGCGCAGCCTGGACCAGGCTATGGCGATGGTTCAGGACGAGTATGACGAGTACGTGCGTAACCGACAGGCGGTGACGCACAGCTTCGTTGGTTACAACAAGCCGATGAGACGCCTGCGAGCGGAGGTACTCAAGTCCGTCGAGAAGATCGATCAGCTCATGGCTCGTCAGGGTCATCTGCTTGAAGCGCTGGCGATCGACGAACTCGTTGCGCGTCGGGATCATCTCGAAAACTACGGCGACAAAGCGAGATTCGCGCTGGCAGACAGCTACGACCGGGCGACCCAGGCGCAAGCGAGACTGGACGTGTCGCCATGATCAGGAGGATTTTGCTAACTGCATTTATTGCGACCGTGCTCACAGCCTGCGGCTCATCCGCCGTCAAGACCGGGACGCTGGCAGAGCTTGGCGACGTTAAGGCCGATCTCAATGACGTTTATCTGGACGACAGTCTCGAGCGCGCCGCGCAGAGCTATCGTCGTTACCTCGAGGAGACATCAGAAAGCGCGAGGACACCCGAAGCAATGCGTCGTCTTGCGGATCTGCAGCTAGAGCAGGCCTATGGCGTATTGGGTGAAGGCGAAGCCCGGACGATGGTCGCCCCGGAAGCGGCCCGCCAGGGCGCCGAAGCCGTGGCCGACCAGCGGTCAAACGGACCCGTCGAACTTTCAGAGTCGGACAGGGAATTCGAACACAGAGCAATTCAACGGGCAGAGTTTCTCGCCCCTGATGGCAGGGAAGAGGCAGAGCTGGTTGCCGTGGATGGACAATCGATTCCAGCCGGTCCACGCGAAGCGATAGAGACCTACAAGCAAATCCTGGAAACCTATCCGAACTATGAGCGCAACGACAAGGTGCTTTACCAGATGTCGCGTGCGTATGATGAGATTGGCCAACCCGATGAAGCGATGGCGGTTATGAATCGCTTCATCAGCGAATACCCGCACTCCAAGTACGTCGATGAAGTGCAATTCCGCCGCGGTGAGTATCACTTCGTCAGAAAGGGCTATCGTGACGCCGAGTCCGCCTACAGTGCGGTTATCCGCATGGGACCGGGCTCGTCCTATTATGAGCTGTCGCTCTACAAGATGGGTTGGGCGCTTTACAAACAGCAATTCTATGATGAGGCGCTGGACAGCTTTGTCGCGATGCTCGACTACCAAAAGTCGATAGGCTACGACTTTGAGCAACACGAGGACGACAACGAAGAGCATCGTGTGACAGATACGTTCCGCGTCATCAGCCTGAGCTTCTCCAATCTGGGCGAACCCGAGTTTGTGGACGAGTACTTCTCCGAAAACGGTCATCGAAGCTACGCCGACAAGATCTACGGCAACCTCGCAGAGTTCTACTTTACAAAGCTGCGTTACGACGACGCGGCATCAGTTTACCGCTCTTTCATCGAGCTGAATCCGTACCACCAAAAGTCTCCGCACTTCAACATGCGGGTCGTCGAAATATTCGGTGAAGCCGATTTTCCGTTATTGGTTGTGGAGGCAAAGAAAGAATTCGCAACTCGCTACGCACTGTCATCGGAGTACTGGAATCGTCACGATGTCGAAAGTGCTTCGCAAGTCACGGGCTTCCTGAAGACCAACCTGGCCGATCTTGCCGGGCATTATCATGCCCTTTTCCAGACCGAAGTATTGCTTGAGGAAAAAGCAGGAAATTTCGACGAGGCGCATCGTTGGTACCGACAATTGCTCGCTTCATTCCCGGCCGATGAGGAGTCGCCACAGACTAATTACCGGCTGGCTGACCTGCTGCTTGAGAACGAGAACTTTAGCGACGCCGCGCTTGAATATGAGCGAACGGCTTACGAATACAGTGATCACGAACAGGCATCGGCGGCGGGCTACGCAGCCGTGTTCGCCTATCGCCAGGAGCTAAGTCACGTAACCGGCGCAGGTCAGCGTAACGTTAAGGAATTGACCGTAGAAAGTTCGTTGCGATTTGCAGAAGCATTCATGGAACATGACCAGGCGCCCATAGTTCTTGGCGCTGCTGCAGACGATCTTTATGAGATGAAAAATTTCATGCGAGCGATCGATTCAGCCCGCAAACTGGTCGAGCGTTATCCCGCGTCTGATCCGGGCTTGCGACGCTCCGCCTGGGCAGTCGTCGCACATTCGTCGATTGATATCGCCGAATACCAGAATGCCGAGCACGCGTACGCCAACGTTCTGCAGTTGACGCCGGAAGAAGACGAATCCCGGCAGGCAGTCATCGATGGTCTTGCTGCGTCGATTTACAAGCAGGCGGAGCAGGCTAATCTGTTGGAAGATTATCGGGCGGCTGCAAATCACTTCCTGCGTATCAAGACGCTGGCGCCAAGTTCGAGTAGCCGGACGGCGGCGGAATACGATGCGGCTGCGGCGCTAATTAAACTGGAAGACTGGACAATGGCTGCTGACGTTCTCGAAGAATTCAGAACGTCACATCCGGAGCATGAACTGCAAGGCGACGCGACCAAACAGCTGGCGAATATTTATCGGGAAGACGGCCAGCTTTCTCGGTCTGCCGCCGAGCACGAGAGAATTTCTCTGGAGTCAGACGACATCGACTTAAGCCGGGAGGCTCTGCTGGTCGCAGGCAACCTCTATGACGAGGCCATGGTTGTTGACGACGCGGTGCGAGTTTACGAGCAGTACGTGGATGAATATCCGCGGCCGATCGACTACGCCATAGAGACCCGCAAACGACTGTCAGACATTTTTCTGGAACAGCTCGATTACCAACGCTATTTTGTAGAGTTGGCCGCTATCGTAGCCGTTGACAGTGAAGCGGGAATCGACAGAACGGATCGCAGTCGCTATCTGGCTGCCGGCGCAGCGCTGGTGCTGGCGGAACAAACCTTTGAGCAATTTGCAGGGCTGAAGCTCGTGCAGCCGTTCGAGGAAAGCCTGGCGCAGAAACAATCTCGTATGGACACGGCCCTGGCGGCCTTCGAAAAACTTGTCGACTATGAGGTTGCCGAGGTGACTGCCGCCGCGACGTTCTACATTGCCGAAACCTATCGTGAATTCAGCACGGCGCTAATGGAATCGGAACGCCCGGAAGGACTTTCGGCCGCTGAGGAAAGCGATTATGAACTGGTCATCGAAGAAGAGGCATGGCCCTTCGAGGAGCGGGCCATCGAAGTTCATGAGGCCAACTTTGAGTTGCTCGCGGCTGGTGTGTACAACCCGTGGGTACAGAAAAGCCTCAATGAGCTGGCGGTAATGATGCCGGGTCGATACGCCAAGAACGAAAGCAGCGAAGGCTTCCTTGGTTCAATTGATGTATTCGCGTACCGAATGCCCGTCGCGCCGGAAATTGACGTCGATGGGAAGGGTGTTGCTGAAGCGGGCGAATTACCGCCTGTCAACGACGAGGTAGCTGAGACAGCCGTTCTTAGTGGTCTGGTTAGTACTCGTTAGGTGAACATAAGCGCTATGACAACAGACAAGCAACAACAAATGAAGCTGGGAAATCATGCACTGTTCGTGACGATCTGTGGTGCGTTTCTAGTCGCCGGCTGTAGTGCGACGACCAATGCAGTACGCAAGACGGCGAACATCGAGGTTCAGGAAGCCGTCGGCTTCACGATCACCGAAGAAGTTCGGGTCGGTGAAGGCGTACGGCTGCAATACTATGAGGCATTGAACCACCTGCAGGATGGACGGCTTGAGCAGGGCATCGCGATCCTGGAAAAAGTCGCAGAGGCCGCGCCGTTGGTAACCGCGCCGAGAATTGATCTGGGTATCGCATACCACCGGCAGGGCAAGCTGGAGGAAGCTGAAAATAACCTTCTGCAGGCGCTTCGCTTAAATGCTAACCATCCGGTCGCCCATAACGAGCTCGGCATCGTGTATCGAAAGACCGGGCAATTCGCGAAAGCAAAAGAGCACTATGAAACCGCGATCGCGGTGTACCCGGGTTATCACCATGCGAGGCGTAATCTCGCCATCCTTTGCGACCTCTATTTGGCTGACCTGGCATGTGCGCTTTATCAGTACGAGGCCTATATGACGACGGTGGTGTCTGATGATGAGGCATCAATGTGGATTACGGACCTGCGTAACCGTATGGGCAGCCAGGTGAAATGATGAACAAGAGTCTATATTTACTCCTGATACTTGCGGCATCTTCGCTGACGATAGCTGACGAGGTGAAAGAGGCGAGTGAAACTGAAGCGCAGCCGGCAGATGAGGTGACGGAGACGCCGCAGGATACCGGACCCAAACAAATGTCCGGTATGTCGATTCTTGGTAATGAAGAAGCCCCCAAGTCACTCGTGATTGTGCCGTGGAAGTCTTCTGAAATGGGCGATGACATAGGTTTGTCGGATACGCTCGCCGACAGGGCTCAGCCAGTCGACAAGGAAGTGTTTCTCCGCGAGCTGGATTACTACGAGATCCGCTCAGGCGAGTAAACCACCTGCATTGGCACGCAATCCGCGTGCGCCAGCGCAAGATCATGTGAAGTGACTCAAAAAAGCGCAAGTTCCTACGGTCATAATCGTCGAACGTGCGCTACATCACGTTATTGATTGAGACGCCTGTCTACTCTAAACGTTGTCCGGTCCGAAACCGGGACATTCTGTTAAATGAGGATTTAGAAATGGACTTTTTCTATTCGATTGTCGCCTTCTTCGCAACGGGTGGTCTGTTCATGTATCCGATACTCCTGGTGTTCGCATTCGGCGTGGCAATAGCGGTTGAACGCTTCGTTACGCTTACGATGATCACGAGCAAGAATCAGGTGGTTTGGAACAAAGTGCAGCCATTGTTGGATAACGGTGATTTCACCGAGGCGCGGGAAATGACCGATACAGACGAATCGACGATCTCCCAGGTACTGAACATGGGCTTGTCGTTGCAGGGCGCTGTTCGGCGTCGAGAAGATATCGAGATCGCCATGGAGGAGAGCATGATGGAAATCGTGCCGCGCCTTGAAAAGCGTACCCCTTATGTGGCATTGGCATCGAGTATTGCGACGCTGCTTGGGCTATTGGGCACCATCATGGGTCTTATCCAGGCGTTCACCGCAGTTGCCAACGCAAACCCGGCAGAAAAAGCTGATTTGTTGTCGGCCAGTATTTCCGTCGCGATGAATACGACGGCGTTCGGACTGATGGTGGCGATTCCACTGCTGGTCGTCCACGCAATTCTGACCAGTAAGACCGGCGACATTGTCGACAGTCTTGAGATGGCAACGGTCAAAGCGTTGAACGTATTCTCCAGACGGGCCCAGCGCGTTGCCGGAGCGTAAGCAAAATGGCACGGCGACAACATCACTACAAGCGAAACAAGACAAACACTTACGAGATTGATGTCACCACATTTTTGAATCTCATGGTGGTGCTGATTCCGTTTCTCTTGATTACCGCTGTATTCTCGCGATTGACGATCGTGGAGCTGAACCTGCCCAGCAACGCCGGTGGCGCTGCACCGCAGCATGAAAACTTCAGGGTTGAAGTCATCGTTAGAGAGCCAGGGATCGAAATCAGCAACGGGACGGCTGTTATTGCGACTGTCCCGAAGAAGGATGGTGAATACGATCTCGAAGCGCTCTCGGAAATGATGGTCACACTGAAGCAGGAATATCCGAATGTCGATGAAGCTTCAGTGCTGATGGAAAGACTGATTCCGTACGACTACCTGATCCGGGTTATGGATACCGTTCGCACTGTCGAAGTCCCTACCAATGTTGAGAACGAGTATGAGCTGTACGCGTTGTTCTCCGAAATTTCCGTAGGAGACGCGCCGTGAGAAATTCCCGTCGTATCAAACGCATGGGCCGGAATCGCCTGAAGATCACCAAGATGAATCTCACGTCGCTCATGGATGTTTTCACGATTCTCGTATTCTTCCTTCTGGTTAATTCGGGTTCGGTTGAGATACTCGATTCGCCGAAAGAGGTTACCCTTCCAGAGTCGCGCGTCGAAACGAAACCACGTGAAACCGTGGTGATCTTCGTAAGCGCCGAAGAAGTGCTGGTACAGGGGCAGCTGGTCGCGTACGTAGATGAAATACTTGCGGAACAGGCAAGTGCCCTGGATCCCATTGCCGCACGTCTGGCCGAGCTAAAGGAAAACGTAATAGGAATAAACACGCTGACTGTGTCGACAAGCCAGGAAGTCACAATCCTCGCTGACAAATCGGTCCCGTTTACTGTGATCAAGACGATCATGTCAACGTGTACGGGTGAGGGATTCGAGAACGTTTCTCTGGCAGTGACCCAAAAAGGCGCGCAAGTAGCGGCGAATTAGAGCCGCATGCACGAAGGTGACAGCGTGACCGAAGATCTCACAAACAAAGAGCAGTCTCTCAGGACTCAGTTCGAGCGGTCCGAGCAGCAGCTGTCGGGTCTCGAGCAGAAACTGCAGCGTGTGAATGCCGAGCTTGTGGCACTCGCCGAAAAGAGTCATGAGTTTGATGTTCTTGGCAACATTTGCCGTTCTCTGGAAGAACTCGAGAATCTTGGCGCAGCAGACTTGTTCTGGAACTCGCAAGACGACGTCGAAACACGTGACGCAAAGCTCGCGAGCGCACACCAAAGAATCGACGAATACAGTGCCGAGATCTCTGTTGTTGAGGATCGGCGTGATTCAGTTCTCGAACAAATCGGCGATCAGAATCAAACGCTGGATAGCCTGCACTACGATTTGCTGGATATTGTGGAGCGGGAAGAAAAACGTAAGAACGAATGGCTCGTCGAGCGTGATGCTAATGATGTGGCGCACCATTCCGTGGTCATGCCCTGGGCCCGTGGCAACGAAGAAGACCAGCGCTTCCACAAATCTCTGGGAACGTCTCTTGCTGCATCGGTAGTGCTCGCGTTACTCGTCGGCACAATCGCGATTCCGATTATGGAGCGGGAACAACTCATCGAAGTACCTGAGCGTGTTGCCAAACTTGTGCAGCAAAACAGAATACAGCCGCAGCCTGAGCCGCAACCGATATTTGCCGAAGAGTTGCCGGAGCCTGAAAAACTGGCCGAGGAACTGCCGGAGGAAGTCGTACCAGAGGCCGTTAGCGAGCCAACAGTGGCGGATAACGAGAAAGTCGACACGAAAGAACAGGTCAAATCAAAAGGTATTCTGGCCTTTCGCGAAAGCTTCGCCAGCCGCGCGAATCTACGCCCAACCGCCCAACTGGGGTCACAAGCCCGACTCAGCAATGCCGGGGAAGACGCTACCGGCCGGCCGCAACGCGCGATGGTCACCTCAAATGCACCAGGTTCAAGTGGCGGCATCAATCTTGCCAGTATCAGTCGTGATGTCGGTGGTGGAGGTCAGGGACTCGATGGTGTACAGGTCTCTCGTGTTTCGAGCTCCATCGGCACAGGGGGTGATGGCACATCGAATCGCCCGCGCAGCGGCGGTGCGTTTGCCGGCCGTACCGATGAGGAAATTCAGATCGTCTTCGATCGTTACAAATCATCGCTGTACCGCTTGTACAACCGAGAATTACGCAAGAATCCGACGCTGCGAGGCCAGATTATCCTGAAGCTGACGATCGAGCCAGATGGTTCAGTGTCTTTTTGTGTAACGCAGTCGTCCGATATGAGCGCCCCGATGCTCGCAAAACAGGTCGTTGAGCGTGTCATAGGCTTCGATTTCGGTGCCAAGGAAGACATCGTCGCAGTTACCATAATCTACCCAATCGACTTCCTGCCAGCCGCCTGATTGGCTTTCAAAAGAAGTAGCCTCACACACTTTCGACGCCCTTATGGTTAATGGTACAGGGTGTGATGCAGTTCACCTTTTAGCGCCATTCGATGCGCCATAGTCACGTCTGGATCCAGACTAAAGGCAAAGCCACCGAAAGGGGGCGACGCAAAGTCACCGGCCTACAGAGCAGCTAGCTCCAGGGTAGCGGGACCGCTCGCAAATCACGGTTTTCAATCGAGCTATCCCCACTGGTGTTGTTGTCGCCGGCAGACAAACATTAGGGATGATGACCCAGACGCTCACACAATTTTTACACTGCAGTGGTATCGCGCGGCGGTTGGTGTTGCGGCTGTTCGCGTACGAGATCGCAACGCAATGAGGAAGTTGTTCCTAATTCTGGGTGCATCGCTTCTTGCATCGGTCGCATTATTTGTTCCGACCGGGGGCGCGTCGGCGGCCGAGATCACATTTGTATCCGTTGTTGGATCCTGGCATAGCCCGACGGATAACCTCCCCGGAATCCAGGTGGGCGATCCCGCCATCACGAACGGCGACCCCGTCTCAAGCATCAGCTGGGGCACGACGACGGGCCCGCAAAGCGGCTATGACTTCACCGCAACGCTGCCGCCGCCGTTCACGTTGCCAGGGCCCGTCCCTTTCTTTTCTCTCGGCACATTTACACATCGGAATTTCGCGGTCGGCGATCCTTCCCTGACGTCGGCTCAGCTCGATGTTCTGCTCGTGCTTGCCGTGGACGGCGTGTCAACCGGTCCATTGTCCTTCACCTTCACGTTGAATCACGATGAAACCCCGAACAACCTCGACCCTTGTCCCTATCCGACACCACCCGGAGAAGGGTGCACGGACCGTGTGACGATTGTCGCCTCGGCCGAGCCCACGACCTTCAACGTCGATGGAGTGGATTTAACGTTGGCGATGAGCTTTCTGGACAATGGTAGTCCCGTCGACGAATTCATCACCAGAGAAGGCGGCACCGTCAACACCTCGGGCCTGGTTGGCGATTTTACGTTGCCGCCGGGACTAACGGTCGCGAAGACGGGCCCGGCGACGATGCGTCTGGGAGAGTGGGGCAATTTCGCCATCGGCATGCAGAATGCGAGCGCGTCCGACGCGTACAACGTGACGCTCGTCGACCGGCTGCCCGATGGCCCGACCGGCGGTATGTGCGACACGACGCCACAGGTTGTGAGCGCGCGCGTGTTCGCGGCGGACGGCGTTACACCGATACCGGGAAAAGGCTCTCTGGTCCAGGGGACGGACTACTCGCTCGCCTACAACAGCGCCGCGTGCGAGCTCACGTTCAACACGCTGACCGCCGCCTCGGTAATCGGTGTGGACGAGCGTCTGATGATCACGTATCGCACGCGGCTCGACTCCGATAGCCAGGACGGCATCACGCTGACGAACGTGGCCGGCGCGACCGAGTGGTTCGACGAGGACGGCACGACCGTCCACATCCGCGCGTTGACCGACGGCACCGCGGGCGTCGGGGACCACGAGGACGCGCACAGCGTCACCGTCGACCTGCCGGCGCTTCGGTTCGAGAAGACGGTCATGAATGTGACGACCGGAGAGGACCCGGGCACCGTCGCAACGCCCGGCGATCTGATCGAGTACACCTTAAGAATTGAAAACACCGGCGCATTGCCGCTTGACGGCTTCGACGTTATTGATGAACTCGATAATTTGAACGCGACGGCCATGTTCCAGGCGGGAACACTGGTCGTTACCGACCCGGCAAACGGCACCGATAACTCCGACCCGAACGGCGGTGTTGCGGGAACAGGCCTGCTGGATCTCAGCGACCTGAGTATCGGCGGACTGGGTGCTTCCCTGTCCATTGTGTTTGAGGTTCAGCTGGCGCCCGTCATTGCCAATGACAGTATTGTTCTCAACCAGTCAGAGGCGACCTCTAACGGCTTTCCGGTCGCGCTGAGTGATGACCCGAATATCAACGGCGCGGCCGACCCGAATGTGGCCGGTGATGAAGACCCGACGGAAATCCTGATTCAGTCGGTACCGTCGTTCATCGTTGAGAAGATCTCGACCTATCTCGATGGTAATCCGAATGTGTTGCTCGCAGGCGAGACGCTGCGGTACACGATTACCGTACAAAACGTTGGCACCGATAACGCAACGGATGTCTACATCGTTGACCAGATCCCGGCCAACACGACATACGTCGCGAATAGCACGATGTTGAATGGCGTACCTGTGCCAGATGCTGCGAGCTCAGCGCTCATCGACGGAATCCAGATCAACGCGCCCGAGGATACGACGCCTGGTGTATTGAATGCGGGTATTGCCGATAACGTTGCCACGATTACGTTCGACGTTGCCGTCAATGCGGACGTGCCGGATGGCACGATTATATCGAACCAGGCATTCGTCAGTGCTGTTGATCAGGGCATCGCGGATCAACCATCCGATGATCCGGGAACAGAACTGGCCGATGACCCGACGCGTGATGTAGTAGGCAACTTTCCACTGCTGTTCGCTGAAAAGTCTGCCGTGTTGCAGATCGACAATGGCTCACCGAACATCGTCGATCCGGACGACACGCTGCGATACACAATAACGATATACAACAATGGCAGTGTACCGGCGACGATTGTTGAGTTGTTCGATGACGTCCCTGCCAATTCCTCTTATGTTGCCGACAGTACCACTTTGAATGGTGCCGCTATCGGTCGCCCTGATGGCGGCGTGTTCCCGCTTGCAGCACGCATCGATGTCAGTTCTGCAGACCTGCCGATACCAGGAACCGGTGACGGTGTTCTTTCACCCGGCGAATCGGCCGTCGTGCAGTTTGACCTGCTGGTTGACTCTACCGCTGTCCGCGGCAGCCTGATCGTGAATCAGGCCACGATTTACAGTGCAGAGGTCGCGAATCTCCTGACTGACGGTGACGGTAATCCGGCGACGGGACCCGAACCGACAATCGTTGTTGTGGGCGATGCCCAGGCACTGACGATCGTTAAGGAAGTCTCCGTCGTTGACGGCGGGGCGGCGATTGCGGGAGCAACGCTGGAGTATGTTGTCACTGTTCAAAATGTCGGCGCGGTACCCGCGCTGTACGTGACCATCGGCGATGATCTCAATGAGACGAACCCCGATTACCTGACGTATGTGGATCAGTCCGCTACGTTGAACGGACTGGCAACCGGTGTCAGCTTTGCAGACCCGATCATAACCGCCGACTACTTTTCGAATTACGGCGCCCTTGCACCAGGCGAGTTCGCCGTGCTGCGCTTCCGCGCG
This sequence comes from Woeseiaceae bacterium, assembly GCA_021773055.1. Taxonomy (GTDB): domain Bacteria; phylum Pseudomonadota; class Gammaproteobacteria; order Steroidobacterales; family Woeseiaceae; genus UBA1847. The sequence goes on along the minus strand of JAJFKV010000017.1, from coordinate 15,829 downwards.
ATCATTGATCCTGCCCTTGCTGAGGGTACGACGATCGTAAACACAGCTCGCGTTTATTGGGACGATCCGCAGCAGCAGGCAGAAGCAACGGTAATGATCGACGTTGGTGCGATGCCGGATGCTGGAATGCTGAGTGGCAACGTCTGGCACGACGCGGATCACGAAAACACCCCTGGCGGCTTCGAGCAGCCTCTTGTGGGGTGGCGCGTTGAATTGTTGCTGGATGGTCAGCCAGTTCGGTCGATGGTTACAGATACCGATGGTTACTACCTGTTTAACAACGTTATTCCGAATTACGCCACTGGATCAATGTATTCCTTGCGCTTCAGTGCACCCGGCGCTGTTTCGACAACGGCCTTGCTGGGTGCTTCGGATTCTGATTTCACCGATGGCCAGCAAGAAATCACCGAGATCGACGTACAGGAAGGCAGCAATCTGCTTGCCCTGAATATGCCGGTCGATCCGAACGGCGTTATATACGCTTCTGTCGGCAGGACACCGGTAACCGGCGCGATCGTTTCGCTTGTAGATCCTCGCAATAACCTCGCATTGCCATCATCGTGTTTTGATGATCCGAACCACCAGGGTCAGGTTACGGTTTCGAATGGCTATTATAAATTCGATATCAATTTCTCCGATCCGGCATGTCCGAGCGGTCTCAATTATCTGATTCAGGTTACGGCGCCGGACACCAGTTTTGTTCCAGGCGTGTCTGTGTTGATTCCGCCAAGTTCGGATGAGACGGCGTTGCCGTTCGACGTTCCGTCCTGTCCGGGATCATCCAATGATGCCGTCCTGGGAGTCCTGCAAACCTGCGAAGCGCAGGCCTCGGAGTTCGCGCCTCCCACGTCCGTTCCGGCACAAAGTTCGGCGACCGATTACCATCTGTTCCTGAGGCTGGACGCGACTCAGAGTCCGGGTTCAAGCCAGCTCTTCAACAATCACGTGCCTTTGGATCCGCGCCTCAACGGAGCCGTTGCGGTAACAAAGACCACGCCGATGTTGAACGTAACCCGCGGCCAGCTGGTTCCGTACATCATCACGGTAAGTAACTCTTTCGGTATCGATCTTCAGAACGTCAATGTCATCGACCGTTTCCCGGCCGGCTTCCGCTACATCGAGGGATCGGCGAGGTTCGATGATCAGCCCCTGGAGCCAACAATAGTCGGGCGGGAGTTGGTCTGGTCGAACTTCACACTGACTGTCGACACTCGACACACAATTAAACTGTTGCTTGCGGCCGGTGCCGGCGTCACCGAAGGCGAATTCGTCAATCGTGCGCAAGCGACAAATTCAATACTGGGTAGCGCAATATCAGAAGAGGCATCTGCCACGGTACGGATTATTCCGGACCCAACCTTCGACTGTACCGACGTGACAGGCAAGGTGTTCAACGACACTAACCGAAATGCTTATCAGGACAATGACGAAGAGGGACTGTCGGGCGTACGACTGGTAACAGCGAAGGGTCTGGTTGCCAAAACGGACGCCTATGGTCGCTATCACATCACTTGCGCTACCGTGCCGAACGAAAGTCGCGGCAGCAACTTCGTGTTGAAGCTCGATGACCGGACACTGCCGAGTGGTTTCCGAGCGTCCACACGCCCGGTACAGGTACAACGGGCGACTCGTGGTAAAGCATTGCGCATCAACTTTGGTGCGTCGATTCACAGGGTCGTTGGCCTTGATATTGCTGACGCCGTGTTCGAACCGAACGAGGTTGTGATGCGCCAGCAGTGGGCGCCGCGAATCGATTTGCTGATCGACGAACTCAAGAAGGCACCCGCAATATTACGTCTGTCTTACGTCGCTGATGTCGAGCCAGAAGTGTTGGTCCAGCAACGACTGCAGTCACTCAAAACCCAAATTGGCGACGCCTGGGAAGAGCTTAACTGTTGCTACGAGCTGATCATCGAGCCTGAGATCCACTGGCGTCTGGGCAAGCCTGCAGCACAACCGCGGGAGGGTGAGCGATGATTACGCTGACCCGATTTGCCGCATTGATGCTGTTGCTGCCGCCGGTTGCGAGCGGACAGGATGTCGATGAGACACCAATGGGTGAGGGCGTCGAGCGCCACCTCTCCAATGACATTGATTTCATGCAGTGGGTGCAGGATCCGGAGCGCTTCGCGACCGAAGCAAGTGACGAAATCGAGACTCGCGAAACACTCAAGGATGGCTTCGAGACCATCAAGCTCAGCAACGTAGTGGCACCGATTCACTTCGAGTCCGGTGTCGCGCAAATTCCGGAGGGAACGGTTGAGGCGCTCGGCAAAATTCTGGACGGTATGAAAGACCGTCTGAATGTTCGTCTGCACCTTGTAGGACATGCCGATAATCAGCCGCTGTCGCCACGCCTGGTCAGGATATACATGGACAACATGGGCTTGTCGCAGGAGCGGGCTGGTGAAGTTGCGGAGCACATTCAAACGGCACTGGCGTTGCCGGCCGAAGCTGTATCGTACTCATGGCAGGGTGACATGGATCCGGTCGCGTCCAACAGCAGCGAGGCGGGCCGCGCGCGAAACCGTCGCGTCGAAGTCGAGGTTTGGTACGACGAAATTCGCGACCAGGTCGGGCTGGAAGAATACCTGGTCGAACATGAGGTCGAGACCGTCAAAGTGTGTCGTATCGAAACGGTTTGTAAACTGAGATACGTCGATGGCCACGCTAAGCGTGCGCGGGTTCAGAACCTGATCGCTCCGCTGTATTACGGCGCGGAAGCGATCGAGGTAAACGACGTGTTCATCGAGCAGGTGCAGCAGGGCTTCAGCAATCTTGCAGGAAAGGAAAATGTCGTCGTGAAGTTTGTTGGCTTCACGGACGGGGTACCGCTGACCGGTCGCACGGAGCGAATTTACGGTGATCACACAGGCCTGTCGAAAGCACGTGCGCGTCGCGTTGCGCTCGCCATTCAGGACGGCCTGGTATTGTCGACCAATGTCATTGAGAGCGATGGCCGCGGCGCGACGAGGCCATTGGGGTCCAACGAGACCGCACAAGGGCGAGCGCTCAATCGTCGCGTGGAAGTTGAATTCTGGTATGACGACCCATTGCAGGATCTACCGGACGAACCGCAACTGTGTCCGGGTGATGCAGGCGCCGAGATGGTGACCAAAGTTTACGATCCCCCGTGGGGATCAATCGACAATATCAGCTTTGCGGACGGCAGGCCCGTTGTTCGGGCCGGCTATACGGGTTTGTTGCGCCGCGGGCTTCAGGATGTGGCTGACAAGACTAACCCGCGACTTCGCTTCGTTGGCTACACACGGAACGAACGACTCGCTCGCCGCACGGCGGGTGTCTACGGGGACGACATCGGCCTTTCCGCATCGCGGGCGCGGCGCGCGATGGAGCAACTGGCAACAGACATGTTGCTCGACACGTCGCAGGTAGAATTTGAAGGGCGCGGATATGTGCATTCGGACGATGTCGTCAATGCCGGATTCATCCAGGGTGAAACTTCGCACGTTGCAGTGCAGGTTGTTTATGACGAATTAGCCGTCCTGGATGATTACGAAGGCGTCGACGTTACGCGCATGACGCGCGAACTTAGTCCGGAGAATCCGCTCGGATTAAACCTGATGCGTATCACAGTAGACGGTGAGCCGATTGATGACCCGAAGCGCAGCTCGTCGGATATTCAGCGCTGCACAGACGTCGCACTGGCGCAGGCGGATATTCAATTCGGTTTCGATAATCTGAAGTCTGCGCCGAGGCTCAGCGTGCTGGCGGAACCGGAGCGTATCGGCGTTGTGGCACTGAATGACGGCGACATATTCGCGTCCGAAGTTCAGTTCCGGATGTATACCAACTATTCACACTTTGTCGAGCGCGCGGAAATTCGCGTGTTCGAGACCGGACAGTCGCTGGAAAGTGAACCGCTTGATGTCATTGAAATGAGTCTTGAAGGCACATCGACCTGGTTGCCAACTTCAGATAGTTTCCGTGCGCCCATGGAAAAGCTTGCCTATGTGCTGAGAGCATACGGTAGCGATGGAAATTTCGACGAAACCCAGCCGCAAGCACTGTCGATCGACTATGACGCCGAGTTTGAGCTGGAGGAAATCCCGCTGGATGATGGGGTCGACGAACCCGATGAGGATCCCATACTGTTTGCGGCCTACGGCGAAAACACACTCGGCTTACAGAACATTGGTCTCAGCAGCGGAACCGTTAGTGTTCGCGGCCGCGGAATTTCCGATGAGCAAGAGGTCTGGGTTGCAGGCCGGCCAATTCCCATTGATGAAAACGGAGAGTTCGTCGCTGAGGAAATTCTGCCGCAGGGTTTACACACCGTGGAGGTTGCCGTGCTGGACAAAGAGGGGCGTGGAGAGCTTTACCTGCGCGACCTCGAGTTCGAAAACAACGACTGGTTCTACGTTGGCATGGCCGATCTAACGTTATCCGGCAGTGAGTCGAATGGCCCAATCGATCTGCTGCAGGGCGCGAATTCAGTTAACGACCCGGACTCCAACATTGATGGGCGACTGGCGTTCTTCGTTAACGGCAAATTCGGTGATCACTGGCGAGTAACAGCGAGCGCCGATACGCGTGAAGGACCGATCGAGAACCTATTCAGCGGTTTCATGGATAAGTCACCCGATGCATTCTTCAGGCGCATTGATGAGAAGTATTACTACCCGACTTTTGGAGACGACAGCACCGTCGAAGAGATGGCGCCGACGATGGGCAAGTTCTTTGCGCGGGTTAGCCAGGATGACAACTATGGCCAGTGGGGTAACTTCAAGGTTGGCTACGTAAACAATGAGCTGGCACACGTCGACCGTGGCCTGTATGGCGCGAACGCACATTACCAGACCGACGCAACCACAGAGTTTGGCGAACGACGTTTCACTGCTGACATGTTCGCCGCGGAACCGGGTACGATCGGCAGTCGTGAAGAATTCAGGGGTACCGGCGGGTCACTATACTTCCTGCGCCGCCAGGACCTGCTGACCGGATCGGAGCGCATCCGCATTGAATTGCGTGACAAGGCCTCCGGCATTGTGACTGGGGTCGTCAACCTGACACCGGCGATCGACTACGACATTGACTACCTGCAGGGACGCGTCGTGCTGGCCGAGCCATTGGCATCGACAGCGGATGATAACTTGCTGGTTCGTAGCGGCGCGGTTTCCGGTGACGACGCGTACCTCGTAGTACGTTACGAATACAGTCCGGGTTTCGACAGTATTGATGCCCTGTCTGTTGGCGGGCAGGCACATTATTGGTTCGGCGACCACGTAAAGCTGGGACTAACATCAAACGTTAATGAGCAGGACGGTGTCGACAGCACATTGCAGGCAGCCGATCTGACATTGCGACTCAGCCCTGAATCCTGGCTCAAGGTTCAACAGGCTACGAGTGAGGGTTTGTTGACAATGCCCTTGTTCTCCACTGACGGTGGTTATGAATTCAACGGTTACGACCCAACGCAATTTGCTGACGCCAAGGCGGATGCGAGCCGTGCGGATATCAGTCTGAGAGCTACCGATATTGTCGACTTCGGTATCGATGCGCGCATGACGCTGTACATGCAAGAAGTTGATGCGGGTTACTCCGCACCGGGCCTGACGGCTTTGACCGATACCAGGAACTACGGCGGCACGTTCAGTTTGCCTTTTGCAGATCGTTTCATCGTCGGCGCCAAAGTCGACAATCGAATCCAGTTACAGGGTATCGAGACTCGGGCACAGGAATACAGTATCGGTTACAAGATTGCTGAGCGCTGGGACATAAGCGCCGGTTACCGTGAAGATGAGCGTATTGACCGATCGATTATTGTGCCGCTGACACAGGACGAAGGTGAACGAGCCGATGCGGTCCTGCAGGTTGGCTACGATTCAAAGTCCGCATGGAACGTCTACGGCTTTGTGCAGGATACGTTGTCCGTCACCGGGACTCGCCAGGAAAACGCGCGTGCCGGTATGGGTGGCACCATGCAGTTCTCGGAAAAGCTGCAGGTCGATGCTGAAGTTTCGAGCGGCGATCTCGGTGCGGGTGGGCGGCTCGGCACAAATTACAAGTACTCGGACCACACCAGCATGTACCTTAACTACACGCTGGAAAACGAGCGCGCCGACAACGGCCTGAACACAACTCGTGGCAGCCAGGGAAATCTGATCGCCGGTGTCAAGTCACGCTTCTCGGACAGCGCCAGCGTTTTTCTCGAGGAGCGATACCAGCGCAGCGATACGATGATGGGTTTGACGCATTCAACTGGCATCAGCCTCGCCCCGGGAAATAGCTGGAGTCTCGGCCTGAACACCGATATTGGCACCTTGCACGACACCTTTACTGGCGCTGAGACTGATCGGATCGCCGGAGGAATTCAAATTGGTTTCGGTGCGGGCGATCTGCAGTTCGTCAGCGGTATCGAGTACCGAAATGACGACGTCGAACAACATGACTTAAGTCGCAGCGAACGCACGACCTGGTTGTTCCGCAACAGCATCAAGTATCAGATGGGTCCGTCAGGACGTATTGTTGGCAAGCTCAATCACTCGGAGAGCGAGAGCTCACAGGGCACATTTTATGACGGTGGCTTTACCGAAGCGGTGGTAGGCTACTCGTATCGTCCGGTCAGCAATGACCGCCTGAATACGATGCTCAAGTACACTTACTTCTACAATGTGCCAACCACCGATCAGGTTACGCTGCAGAATATCGCCGCAGAATTTATTCAGAAGAGCCATATCGCGGCGATTGATGTTACCTACGATCTGACGCCGAAATTCACGTTGGGTGGCAAATATGCCTACCGTCTTGGCCAGGTAAGTCTGGATCGTGAAGATCCAACGTTCTTCCAAAACAACGCGAATCTGTATGTGCTCCGCGGTGACTACAAGTTCCGCGACAACTGGGAGTTCATGGCAGAAGTTCGCCTGCTCGACATGCCGGACTTGAGCGAAAGCCGTAGTGGCGTGCTTACGACCGTGTCACGTTACCTCGGTGATTATCTAAAGGTCGGTCTGGGCTACAATTTCACGGATTTCTCCGCTGACCTGACCGAGCTGAGCTTCGACCATCAGGGCGTTTTCCTGAACGTAACGGGCAGTCTGTAAGACTTTTTGACGCGTAAATCGATCCCTCGCAATATTTGTCTCATGTGAAACCGTTGTATTGCGGTAGAACCGCACTAAAATCAGACGTTCAGCATTCCAGAATCAATACTGATTCAATTATCTGGTTTCCAGGCCGGGGGGCAAATTATGAGTGGTATCGGGAAAAAATTACGTGGATTAGTCGCGACACTGGTTGCGACGGGCATCTCGGGGTCTGCGTTTGCGCAGGTCATGATCGAAGAGATCATTGTGACAGCAACCAAACGCGAGCAATCAATTCAGGACATTCCGTTCTCCATCAACGCACAGACTGCGGTTGATATTCAGCGAACTGGCGCGACAGACCTCGAAGGACTGTCAAGAAACATCGCCGGTCTTACCGTACAAAACCTTGGGCCTGGCCAGAGTCAGGTTGCCATTCGTGGCGTATCCGCCGGCCAGATCGTTCGCGATCAGCCGGGCGTGAAAGAGCAGGTTGGTGTGTATTTCGACGAGTCAGTGATTTCACTTTCTTTGTTCACACCGGACTTCGATCTCTACGACCTTAATCGCGTCGAGACCCTGCGTGGTCCACAGGGCACGCTCTTCGGTTCCGGTTCGGTGGGCGGGACGATTCGCTACATCACGAATCAACCCGACCTCGACGGCTTCGAAGGACATGTTGAGCTTGATCTCAATTCGGTTACGGATGGTGATATTGGCGGCAGCATCAAAGGCATGGTCAATTTGCCGCTTAGCGATAACGCGGCGCTGCGCCTCGTGGGATATACCACCGAATATGGTGGTTTCATCGACGCACTGCGCGAGGATGGCAGCATCACAAGTGATGTAAATAGTGGCAATCGTACCGGCGTGCGGGCAGCGCTGACCTTTTCGCCAACGGAAAACTTCACGATTACGCCGCGTGTGGTTTATCAGGAAATCGAGACCGACGGCTTCAATCGCCAGGAAGTATTCAATCTGTTCGCAAATCCGCATACGACGACCCGAACACCGATTCAGCTCGGCGAACGGCAGCAATTCTTGCTCCTCGACGAAGAATTCTCGGACGAGACGCTGCTGATAGATGTCGTAGCCGATCTGGCGTTCGAAGACTTCACTGTGACCTTCGCTGCGAGTGATCTCGACCGGGAAATCCTGGTTAGCCGTGACGCAAGCGCGTTGTCGGGCAGCGTCTCCGTTGATCTTGGCTTCCCGGACGCTGGCGTGCTACTGCCGTCCAATCTTCGTGATACGACGGATCTGCAGCAAACGACGTTTGAACTGCGTGCTGCATCGACGAATGATGGCGCGTGGCAGTGGGTTGTCGGCGCTTTCTTGTCGGACACCGAACGTGAGTACAAACAGCGTCTGCCAACGCCGGGTTACGCGGCTGTAACGGATGCAACCCTCGGCGCCGGTACATCGGCCGCCGTTGCCAACGGCTTCCCGAACCTGGACTCGGCGTTCAACTCAGACCTGCCGTACGACATCGAGCAGACGGCGTTTTTTGGTGAGGTTACGTACGATGTATCTGACACCTTCCACCTGACAGCAGGCGGGCGTTTTTACGATTTCGATGAGAGCCGTACGATCATCACGGGTGGTTTGTTCGCGGCTGGTGGCCCACAGCAGCTAAATTCGACCACGTCGGATGGCTTCACACCGCGCATACTCGGTAGCTGGAATCTTAACGACAATGTGACGTTCAACGCACAGGCCTCACAAGGCTTTCGTCTCGGAGGCGTGAATGATCCGCTCAATACCGGCTTGTGTACGCCGCAGGATCTGCTGGTCTTTGGCAGCTTCCAGGATTACAACGATGAGAAGATGTGGAACTATGAGGCGGGTATTAAATCCACCTGGGATAGCGGCGTAACGTTCAATGCTGGTGCATTCTATTCTGACATTGAAGACTTGCAGGTAACGCTCGACGCAGGGTCTTGCTCATCGCGTATTTCGTTCAATGTTGCCGATTCCCACACGGCGGGTGTTGAATTCGAAGTGAGTGCGCAGCCGATTGAGTCTTTGTACTTTTCGCTTGCCGGTAGCATCCTGGAGTCAGAGTTTGATTCGACGGTTGTTGACGCAAACGGTGCAATTCTCGGTGGCGTTCAGGACGGAAATCGCCTTGCATCAGTTCCCGAATTCCAGTTCGCAGCAACGGGTAGCTACTATTTCCCGTTGCAGGCCTTCGGTGGCTCTGATGCTTCGGTAACGCTAACGGTGCAACATGTTGGTGATCGCATCACACAGCCGAGTGACCAAACTGCGGGTTCCGGTCAGTTCACTTCTGGACTGCCATTTGGTGGTGCTACAGGTAACGAGCTGAACGTCGTAGATCTGGAGCTTGATCCGTACACGATCATTAATCTGAGCGCATCGGTTGAGAAGGATGACTGGTCTGCTGTGATCTATGTTCGCAACCTCGGTGATGAGAATGCCAATACCTCGTTCGACCGCGAACGTGGCGGCCGTGCACGACTTGGTTTCCGTGCCAATATGCCTCGCACGATCGGTATCACATTAAGAAAGCGTTTCTCGAACTAGAAGAGAACCTCGCAGCACAAATGAACGTCCGGCCTCTCAAGGTCGGGCGTTTTTTTATGCGAGGTCCATCTGCATAATGATGAGCGGGCGTGGACCGTCCCAGAGCTCTTCTACTGATTCGGAAGTGACTGCGAAGCCGAGTTTCTCGTAGAGTGTTTGTGATTCGGGCAGCCCATCAGTGGTCTCAAGAAAGACGCTGTTACACCCTTCTTTACGGCAGTACTCCATGGCGGAGTTAACCAGCTGTTTGCCCATGCCTCGACCGCGCGCCGATGGGTCGACAAGAACCCAACGAAGCTGCCCCCGGTTGCCCTCGCGCAGAGCGATGGCGGTGCAGCCGATTAAACGATCCCCTTGCTCAGCCAGCCAGATCTGGCCACGGGCACCATTGTCGAGTACAAATTCTGCGATAGTCCTGCCGACGAAGGCCTCGAACGTAAGGCCATAACCACCCAACGGATCGTAGACCTCACCATGCAACGAGATGATGCGGCCAAGATCACCCGGGCGAAGGTTTGTACGTATGGAGATATCTTGGGACATGCAACCAGCATGAGTGATGACAACAACTGACGCAACATCTCACGTAAGATGTGGATCATGCCGCTACGCTCGAATCATGCCGGGATGAATCATCAGGAACGGGATATGATCGCCGAATCATCAATGGTGTGTCACGAATGCGACCTGCTGGTTGATGTGCCGCAACTTGACGTCCGTCAAAAAGCGTTTTGTCCGCGCTGTAATTATATGCTCGCCGCGAACCGACCCTACGCGCAGCGGGTGGTCTTCGCGTTCGCGACATCCGGACTTTTGTTCCTGATATTGGCGAACGCTTTTCCCTTTCTCGGCTTTAGTGCGAAAGGGCAGGAAAGAACCGTGACCTTGTTGCAAAGCGTTGCGATTCTGGTCACCGAGAACCTGCCGTTGCTGGCGGCAGTCGTGTTTGCATCGATCATCGCTATTCCGGCCATGTTCCTGGTCAGCATTATTTATGTTTCTTTTTCGCTCGCGAACGAGCGCTTGTATCCAGGCACCAGTACGACACTCCGATGGGCATTGTTGCTGTTGCCCTGGAGCATGGCGGAGATATTTCTTATTGGCATCCTGGTCAGCTTCATCAAGATAGTGGCCATCGCCGATGTTGCGCTCGGCGCGTCGTTTTGGTCATACGCACTTTTTACAGTTTGCATCACGGTAGTTGTGTTGCATCTCGACAAGCGCGAACTTTGGGAGCGCGTGCATTCGCTACACCATGACTGAACCAGCGCAAGTTTCGGCTATGGCACAGGGCCTTCAGGGCTGTCCGATTTGTACCTCGGTGGGTCCCGTTGAAGATATCCGCTGTGGCGGCTGCGGCTCGAAGTTGCATGCTGGCTGGGCGAATAGCATTCAACATACCTGGGCCTGGCTGGCGACTTCGGTTGTCTTGTATTTGCCCGCTAATTTCCTGCCAATCACGTATACGCGCTTTCTGGGCAAAGAAACCGAGAGCACGATATTGGGAGGTGTCGTGACTTTGTGGGAGCATGGCTCTGAACCTATCGCGATGATTATTTTCGTTGCCAGCGTGCTGGTGCCTCTGGGCAAGATGTTGGTGCTGGCATGGCTATGTCTCTCAGTGCAGTTCGGCAGTAGATTCGTCTTGCGGCAAAAGACAAAACTTTACCGCGTCACAGAATTCGTCGGCCGTTGGTCGATGATTGACGTATTTGTAGTCAGTATTCTCGTGGCGCTAATTCAACTCGGCAATGTGATGACTATACTTCCAGGAGTGGCCGCGCTGGCTTTTGCGGCCATGGTGGTGACGACAATGCTCGCGGCATTGGCATTTGATCCGCGCCTGCTATGGGAGCCGGTAAACAAGGACGATCTGGTATGAGCGAAGTGGCTAAGAAGATAACTGCGCGAGTGGGCCGTGGTCCAAAATTCTCAACAATCTGGTTTGTGCCGGCGGCGGCGATCATCATCGGCGCCTGGATGGTCTACGCGCACTGGTCCGGCCAGGGGCCACTCATCGAAATTACCTTTGTGAGCGGCGAGGGCATAGAGGCGGGCAAGACCAAAGTCAAAAGGAAGAACGTGGCGGTGGGTGAGGTGTTGGAGCTGCGTTTATCGGACGATGCCGAGCATGTCGTACTGTCGGTTCGTATCAACAAGGACGAAACACGTTTGTTGCGCGAAGACAGCCAGTTCTGGGTCGTCAGGCCGCGTGTTGGCAAGGGCGGCGTATCGGGACTGAACACGCTCCTGTCCGGCGCTTACATAGCATTGTCTCCCGGATCCGATGCGGACCTGGCTGATCAGTTTACAGGCCTGGAGAGACCACCTTTTACACCGATAGGAACACCGGGGTTGCACGTCACCCTGGATAGCGACGGCAATCGGTCGCTCGGTGAGGGCGACCCGGTGCTGTTCCACGGTATTGAAGTGGGCAAAATCGAGTACGTTCATTCCAACAGCGAAGAGCGGCGTACTTATTACAATGCTTTTATTGCCGCCCCGTATGATCGGCTCGTTACAACTAATACACGATTTTGGTTTAGCAACGGTCTCAGCGTCGATCTGTCCGCCGACGGCATCCGACTCGAGATGGCGTCACTCACGACAGTGATATCCGGAGGCGTTTCGTTCGATGTGCCTGTCGGCCAGCCACAAGGTGAGCACATCACGGAGCGTGCGTTTTTCACGATCTATCCACGTGAAGGTGCTATTAATGAAACGCAATTCGAGCACTCGCTCTCCTACATGGTGTTGTTTGACGACTCGATTCGAGGCCTAAAACCCGGCGCGCCCGTAGAGTATCGCGGCGTAAAAGTTGGCAGCGTTATACGAACGGATATCGACTATCCAGAAGTTGAAAACATGCTGATGCCGCGTGCACGAATCCCGGTACTTGTTGAGATCATTCCTGCACGTTTCGGTTATCCCGACGAGAAATCGGTGCTGGCCGAAGTTGATGGTCGCATTGTCGAGTTAGTCGGCGCGGGTCTTCGTGCCGGACTGGCGACCGGAAATCTCCTGACCGGCAGAAAGTACGTAGAACTTCAGTACCATCGCAGTGCTGACGGAAATGCGGGTGGAGATATGGAGGCATTTGCAGGCTACAAAGTCATTCCGTCCATTGACGGTCAGCTTGGGCAACTCCTTGACAACGCGAGCCGTACTTTGGACGTGATCAACAAGCTACCGCTTGATGATGTTCTCGATAGTGCACAGAGCGCGTTAGATGAGATTGCCGCAACGCTTGCAGAGTTTCGTAAGTCCGCGACCGAACTCGATCAAATTCTGACAGACCCCGCAAGTCACGAATTGATCGGAACACTTAACAAGACGCTCATCGGCTTTCAGCAACTGGCCATAGATTTTTCCGAGGGTTCAGCAACACATGCGGAATTGCAGAACAGCCTGCGATCGCTGGGGCAAACCTTGCAGGAGCTGGAGCCAGTCCTCAAGAACCTCAGGCGCCAGCCAAACAGCCTGATCTTCGGTGGCGCTGATGACGAAGATCTGGAACCCAAAGGAGCAGAAGAATGAACCACGCCCGCCCCTGTTTCATTGCCATAGTGCTTCTAATGATTGCGGCATGCGCCTCGAGGCCGGTCGAGGAGCACTACTACAGTCTGGTTCTGGCCGCTGACCAGGCCAATGTGCCGGTCAATGATGACCGCGAAGGGGCTCACCTGACCGTTGGTCCGGTGCTGCTACCGGCCTACTTGAACAGGCGAGGTATGAGCATTGCGGTGGGCGCTAATCAGATACGCACAGCAAACCACCATTTTTGGGCCGAACCGCTGGACGAGGCGATTTCGAAAGTACTGGTTCTGGACGCCTCCCGGCTGCTCGATCATGTGGTGGTGGATCGCGATGCCGGCAGGTGGACGCCTGCGGGGGGGTGTCGCCTGCGCCTGGAGTTTGACCGGTTTCACGCCACCGACGATTCCCGCGTTGTCATCAGCGGTCGCTATTGGGTCTCATCACCGAAGGTCAATATCAGGCAGGAATTTCATATGACTCGCAGCTTGTCCGCGGACGGCTACGGACATGCAGTAGAGACTTTGCGGCACTCATTGGGCGCGCTGGCAGCCAAGATCGTCACTAGCATTGAAAACAACCCTCTTTGTCTCGAATCCGACCAGCAGGAAAGTCACGATTCACCTTGACTAAGGCCGCCAGCGTCGGTCTAATACCCCGCTCGTTTGCCCCCGGCAAACGTTGTAGGAAGCCGCCCTGCGGCTGACCCCTGCAAGGCCAGGTAGCTCAGTTGGTAGAGCAGCGGACTGAAAATCCGCGTGTCGGTGGTTCGATTCCGCCCCTGGCCACCATTTTAAGCTGGGTGTTAACCGGTCACATGGTTTACATCTTGTTCCGGACACATAGTTAACACTTTGTCCGGCATGAACGGTGAGGGACCGGGTTCAACCCGGTCCCTTTCTTTATCGAAGTATCCCAGATCATACTCCAGGAAGCTGACCAGCCATATTTGGTCATCGACCTCGCGTATGCCAATGGTCTGGCCGGCAAACACGGAACTGAGGTTGATTTTACGGTTGCCGAGGCAGATGCGACCGCAGCGAGTGACCCTGATGGTTCGATCGTGATACGGGTACTCGGGCTCGCCCGGTGGCTCGTAGATCCGGGGTGAAGGTGTATAGATGTCACCGGGGTAGGCGCCGCCAAGCGCCTGGTGCGGTCGCCGATTGTTGTAAACCCCGATGAACTCGTCAAACCGCTCCTGCTGCTGCAGGAAGTTGAAGGCGGCTGGCTTGGTCGCTTCTTTCTTTAGAGTCAGATGCATGCGCTCGTGACGGCCATTCTGTTCAGGATGGCCGGGCTTGATGCGCTGGATCTGGATGCCGAGGCGTAACCACCAGACCGAGAGTCTGCTCAGGCCGAACAGAGCGTTGCCGGACGCGAAGGGCACGCCGTTGTCGGTTCGTATGGCGTGTGGCAGCCCGAAGTCCTTGAAAGCTCTTTCAAAAATAGAGAAAGCAAAGTCGGAGCGCGTAGACGGGACACCTTCACAGGTGATCAGGTAGCGGGACTTGTAGTCGCTGATGGTGAGCGGGTAGCAGTACTCATGGTTGCCGAGCATGAACTCGCCTTTGTAGTCGGCACACCACAGGCCATTGGGTGAGTCAGCACCGATCAATGCGGTGCCTCGGGCCTTGTGGCGGCGTCGCTTGCGGCGTTTAACGAGGCCATGGCGATCGAGCACGGCGTGCACGGTGCTGATGGCCGGTGGCTTGACCAGTGTGAACTGGCGCAGCAGCTTGTCGCGGATCTTGCGAGCGCCCCAGGTCGGGTGCTTCTTCTTAATGCCGAGTATCGTCCGCTCGACCTGGAAGGGCAGCTTGTTGGCTTGCCGGTACGGTGCCCGGCTGCGGTCGTTGAGGCCATCGAGGCCGCTTTCTTTGTAGCGGCTAAATATCTTGTAGCCGGTGACCCGGGAGATGCCGAACTCACGGCACAGCGGTGCCATCTTCTCGCCTTCGAGCAAACGGGCTACGAAACGTAGTCTCTCATCCATCGGTTTACACTCTTTCCAGGGCATCTGGGCTCTCCCCAAATACCGTTATGTGTAAACCATGTGTCCGGAACAATCTGTAAGCTATGTGTCGAGTAGCTCAAAAAGGGCGGTCCTGGGGACCGCCCTTTTGTTTTTCGCCGGAAGGTTGGATTTGCTGCCGAGGTGCCCTCGACGAGGAAGGCGACTTACCCGAGTGTTTTGCAATTTCGATCGCGTGAGGAGTAACCTACGATCGATCGTTTAAATCGGCTGGTCAATGAGTCTCGCGATACCGAACTGGGTTCAAATCCACCCTCACCACCAAATGACGAAAGGGTCCCCAAACGGGGCCCTTTTCTCGTTTGATAATGGGCGGAACGGCACCACCGAAGGTAGTTCCTCCAAGTCCGGCAATCCCGACTCTGCTAACAGGACCATCTGCAATTGACGCATTCCAGCTGGCAGCAGGCATTCGCCGATACGGGTAACCGCATTCCCGCACCGGTGATTCTCATCGCGGCGCTGGTCATACTGCAGATCAGTTCCGGATTGGCCAAGACGATAATGACGCCGGAGAATGCCGCCGGCCTGGCGTTCGTGCGGCTCACGATGGGTACCGCTCTGTTGTGGGTCGTCCTGCGTCCGCCCGTCGCAACCTACACGCGGGAACAATGGACGGATGCTGTACTGCTCGGCATCGTATTGTCGTTATTCACGTACCTGG